>NZ_JALKIG010000099.1 GCF_023051165.1 Veillonella sp. KGMB01456 | reverse complement strand
ATACCCGTTCTTATGAAACTCAGGATGGGCAAAAACGCTATGTAACTGAAGTAGTAGCCAACTTTGTTGGTACATCCTTAGATACTCAGAACACCGATAGCTTCGGTGGTGGGTCTTCTAATTTTGATAACTTCGGTAGCAGCAACGATGAAAACATTCCGTTCTAGTGTTTAGGACTCCTACTAATTCGAAAAGGAGGATTCACATAATGAGAAGAGATAGAAGCAGAAAACCAAGAAGAAAAGTATGTAACTTCTGCGTTGATCATGTAGATCAAATCGACTACAAAGATATTGCTAAACTTCGTCGTTTCACGACTGAACGCGGCAAAATTCTTCCACGTCGTATTTCCGGCACTTGCGCTAAACATCAGCGTAAATTAACATTAGCAATCAAACGCGCTCGCGCTATTGCTTTGTTGCCATTCACAGCAGAATAATACTTTATAGCTTGATATGAAGTATTAAACCCCGGTAGCCGAAAGGTTGCCGGGGTTTTTTATTGGCTATACCAATAGTTTTTGAGTTATAGGACAAAAAGTGTGTGTAAAAAGTGCTGTAAACCTAGATAGAT
>NZ_JALKIG010000098.1 GCF_023051165.1 Veillonella sp. KGMB01456 | reverse complement strand
AAACCTATTCAGGCTTCTCGGAAATAAAAGTCTAACTTTTTGGGGTCACTACATTTCGAAGGCTCGTTTATATCTTTGAAGTTTATTCAGAATTGCAGGTTCTATATCTGTATTTGTGGAGGTTTTTATGAAAAAGATGCTAATGGCCCTTTCGGGGTTACTATTAATCAGTTCTACAACAGTCTTTGCAGAATTGCAAACGCAAGTAATTCGCCATCCTGACGGCAGCGCAACCATCAATCAGTGGGATCCTGATGATGGTTATTCGTATAGTGAAGATGTACCTGCAAATCGTGAAATCATTATCCCACGTAAAAAAATCATCATGACTCCGGAAGAAGCTGATGAGTTGCGTAATTCGTATGTCAATGATGCCGTACGCAGTTGGCAGGAGAAAAATGTGATTATTAATGTCAACGAATCTAAAGACGAACAAAAGAAATCTACAAACAAAAAATAAACAAAAAGAGCGCCCTGCGAAATCTCGCAAGGCGCTTATTTACTGATATGGTGCGGTTGATGGGACTTGAACCCATACGAGCGTAAGCTCACCACCCCCTCAAGATGGCGTGTCTGCCATTCCACCACAACCGCATGGAATTGTTATTAAATGGTGCCTCAGGACAGAATCGAACTGTCGACACAAGGATTTTCAGTCCTTTGCTCTACCGACT
>NZ_JALKIG010000097.1 GCF_023051165.1 Veillonella sp. KGMB01456 | reverse complement strand
GCGGAATTAGCTGTATCTTGAGCACCTTTAATGGAATCATTGAGATCTTTTTGCATACCAAATAATTGACCACCGGTTACAGCATCTTTGGAACCTTCAGCTACAGCACCTTCACCAAGGTTGCCAACAACTTTACCGCCTGCATCGATACCATCTTTAGTTACGGATGGGCCACCAACGATTGCTAAGCCGTCAGTTGTTAACGCTGCATCGCCAACACTCACGCCGTCAGCAGCGACTTTAGTTGCACCGATTTCTAAACTAGACTTATCTAGTTTGGTATCGCCTACAGCAACGGAACCGTCTGTGCCAAGATTAATATTTTTATCCAAGTTAACAGTGAATGTTTTAACACCGTCTTTATCGGTTGCATCAACAACACTGATGTTATTACCACCGTCTACATTAACGGATTCCTGAACGACTTCTTTAATAACTGTTTTGCCTTTGTCATCCAAGTTGCCTAAGTCTTTACCGGCGGCGTTGTTGATTTTTTCTTTCGTTGCATCGGTTAAATCTACTACCAAATTCTGACCGGATACTTTACTTTCAACCATGCCATCTTTAGCACCAACAATACCAAAGCCTGCATTGTCTTTATTAACAACGAGAGTTTGGCCTTTAGTGTCGGTTACGGTTACACTCTGAAGAGCGGAATTAGCTGTATCTTGAGCACCTTTAATGGAATCATTGAGATCTTTTTGCA
>NZ_JALKIG010000096.1 GCF_023051165.1 Veillonella sp. KGMB01456 | reverse complement strand
CGGAAGTAGTGGAAGTTCCGTATCCCAAAAGAGCAACGTTTTAAAACTTTAATTTTGTTGTTGCAACCCTCGGTAAAGCCGTTTGAATATGGTAAGGTTAAGGCATTAATAATTTCGTCGCTCCAAGAGGAGAACGTTTTTAAGAGGGATTGAAATTCAGATAGTTCAGAGTCAAAAACTAATGAAAGCCATTCATTTATGGACCTTAGAATATCGCGCCTCCGTTTAAATTTCAACACTGTATGGAAGGTATATTTTAGCATATAGGCACGGTGTAATCTCGATGAATAGTGAAACATATCCATCAGTTTTGCATATTCATTGTCAGTTAAATCCTTAAAATGTTTAGTCAATATTCGCTTATTCGTTTTGAAGGTTCGGCTTGCATTAGTTAAGGTATTTTGCTCAGCTTTACGCACTCGCTCAAGGGCAAAGGTCACCAGCCGGATTAAGTGGAATCTGTCAGCAACAATATGAGCTTTAGGGAAGCATTGCTTCATGACGGAGCGGAATTGGAGGGACATGTCCATTGTGATGTATTTTACGTTGTTTCGTACGTGTCTTGGGAATTGCAAAAAGTACTGTATTAGCTTGACTGTATCTCGTTTAGGCAGAATATCCAGTATTTTATGGTCAGTAGGATCGGTAAGGATGACCTGGTATTTTTGGCCGGCTGCATTGCCTTTAAATTCATCAATAGATAATACCG
>NZ_JALKIG010000095.1 GCF_023051165.1 Veillonella sp. KGMB01456 | reverse complement strand
GTAAGTGCTTGTTTGTACGTAATGAAATGGTGTCTACTAAAACTTTATATAACTACCTTCATGAAGACCTTCTCTGCGTTAAACCAATGGATTTACCGCTAGTGCTACGCCGTTCAATGCGTAAAGCTATTACGCGTAAGCACAAGAAAAATCTAGGTAAGTCTATTGAACTACGTGATGAATCTGTTTTGACTCGCGAGGAATTTGGAAATTGGGAACTCGATACCGTTCGAGGCATTAAAGATAAGCATGATGAAGTAATTATCTCTCTATTAGAACGTAAAACACGAATTTATGTAACGTTACGGTCACCTTCCGCTAAAGCAGTTGACATAAAAAACACGCTACACAACTGGCTATTAGGCTTTAGTACCGATATTTCATTACAGCAACTCTGCAAGACAATTACAGCTGATAATGGCCTTGAATTTGCGTCTATTACTGAACTTGAAACAGAGAATTTACAGATCTTTTTTGCTCATCCATATGCCGCATGGGAACGTGGCTCTAATGAACGACATAATGGTTTATTACGCCGCATTATTCCTAAAGGAACACCAATTCGTGACGTATCCGAAACAACACTTCGCCGGGCAACCGACTGGTGTAATTCCTTACCTCGTAAGATCCTAAATTACCGTACGCCGCAAGAAGCCTTTGTTGAAGAAGTTAAGAAGTTAGTGGATTTACAAAGTGTTCAATTTGATATTGCAATTTAGC
>NZ_JALKIG010000094.1 GCF_023051165.1 Veillonella sp. KGMB01456 | reverse complement strand
TTAGGTAGACACAAGAAATAATAAAATCTTGTGTTACTTGAAAGGGAGTATTTTTTATGCCTAGACAGAAAATTTGTGCAGAAGAAAAAATAAAGACCGTAGAAAATATCCTTGAAGGAAAAGAATCTATGTTAACAGCTGCTGAGCGGTTAAGAATTGATCGAACTGCTATTAGAGATTGGATTGTCAGTTATAAAGGCAATGGACCAGATGCATTTACCCATGTAAAAAATAAGCATTATTCTTCTAAAGAGAAAATAGAAGCAGTATTAGCTTATCTAAACGGAGAAGGCTCTTTGAACTCTATAAGCCAAAGATTTGGATTACGGACAAAAACACAACTACGAGATTGGATTAAGCGGTATAATAGTCATGAAGAATTGAAAGCATCCGGAATAGGAGGATTTTCTACCATGACTAAAGGCCGAAAAACAACATTCGATGAGCGTGTTGAAATAGTACAGTATTGCATAGCTCATAACCACAATTACGCAGAAACAGCAAATAAATACAATGTTTCATACCAGCAAGCCCGTAATTATACAGTAAAGTATGAATCTAGTGGGCTAGACGCATTACGAGATAACCGCGGGAAAAGAAAAGCACCGGATACTCTTACTGAGGTAGAACGATTACGCGCCGAACTTAAGATAGAACGTGCTCGCCGAATGAAGGCTGAAATGGAGGCATCTTTCTTAAAAAAATTAGACGAAATAGAGAGGAGGCGG
>NZ_JALKIG010000093.1 GCF_023051165.1 Veillonella sp. KGMB01456 | reverse complement strand
TAGCTACCATCTGAGCCATTTCGTAACGAGTGATGTTGTTCTGGCCTTTGAAAGTACCATCAGGATAACCGTTGATAACACCGGCTGCTGCTAATTGAGCTACACTCTGGTAAGCCCAGTCATTAGGTGTTACATCGGAGAATGGGTTAGCGGCGAACGCTGTAGTTACGCCAAGTACGGCTGTAGCCGCAAATACTGCTGCAAAGCGTTTTTTCATAATTATTACCCCTTTCGGAATAAAACAACTAAAATATATCTTTTAGGTTGTCAACTTCCGAAACAGAAGGAATTAAGAAATAATAGTTTCGATTGGAGTGTCCATGTTTCCTCACAATGTAGTTTTATTATTTCGTTAACTCAGTTGTTTCATCGTCTGAACTAACCTATGGACTCATAATACCAATGAAAACTAAATTCAAAATGAAAGTACCAAAACTTCACGTTCAAGGAACGGATGTTTAAATCTATGATATTAGATATAAAGGTATATTGAACAACCTCTAAAGCCTGTTATTAAGGGATTTATACCCTTTTGGATTATTTTTATCTCCGAAAATTCACAAAACTAAAAAACCTAAATAAGTTTTTCAGTTTCATCTTCTTCATCATTTACCATGAATTTTTCATGTAAAACTGACTTATATTGTGAATTTACCATGAATTCTGACACACAAAAAGGGGCTTATAGGACAAAAAGTGTGTGTGGCTTTTTTAAATTAATCCCAATAAATTG
>NZ_JALKIG010000092.1 GCF_023051165.1 Veillonella sp. KGMB01456 | reverse complement strand
GAAACCTATTCAGGCTTCTCGGAAATAAAAGTCTAACTTTTTGGGGTCACTACATTGTCCGGTTTAGTGGGTGCTTTTTTATTGGGCGCTTTGGGAACAGCGGATGCCAGTTTGATTACCACTGATGAAGGTCAGATGGATATGAGATATGGTGATACTAGACAAGCTTACGATAGTATAGGCTGGGACTCCGGTCATGGAGTTCAATATAAACTCTTGGTAAAAGGTGCTGAGAATGGTGGCGTTGAAGTTAAGATGGGGAGTTATATGAGTGGTGGCGACAAGAAAGTAGCTACTAGAACTCAACGTGGCGATGCGCCTATTGAAAACCGCTACCAAGTACTTAAAATCGGTTTAGATGCCGCCACGCTTAAAAAGATTAATGATTCCAGCTCAAACTCTCAGACCGCTATTGATGAATTAAAAAATAAGGCGAACCGTGATCTCGATAATTTGTCTGAAGCCGGGGAAAAGAAGCTGAGTGATTTGGTAAAAGGGATTAAGACCGGCTCGACGAATCTTACTGCAGGTAGCGAAAATATCAAAATTGCTGAAAGTGAAAATGCTGATGGTACTAAATCCTTTAGTGTTGATTTGAATAAAAAAGTTAATCTTACTGCCGATGGGTCTGTTACTGTAGGTAATACCAAACTAGACAAGTCAGGTTTAGAAGCCGGTGAAACCAAAGTTAAAGCTAATGGTATATTGGTTGGTAAAACTGCTTTAACTGCCGGTGGTTTGGTTCTTGGAAACACCGTTGTTGCAGCAGACGGTTTGACTGTTGCCGGTGGCCCGTCCGTAACTACAGCCGGTATTGATGCAGGCGGCAAAAAAGTATCTAATGTTGGTGAAGGTGCCGTGGCTGAAGGTTCCACTGATGCTGTAACCGGTGGTCAGTTATTTGGCGTGCAAAAAGATCTCAATGATTCCATTAAAGGTGCTCAAGATACAGCTAATTCCGC
>NZ_JALKIG010000091.1 GCF_023051165.1 Veillonella sp. KGMB01456 | reverse complement strand
AGCCGTATCGGAAGGTGCGGCTGGATCACCTCCTTTCTAGGGAGACATACACGAAGACAAGTTCTTCGATGTCACTTAGGTCGACACTTTGGCGCTGTACTTTGTACAGTAACCTACATTGTTCGGTTTTGAGAGATCTGTAAGACTCTCAAAAAGAATGGGCCTATAGCTCAGCTGGTTAGAGCGCACGCCTGATAAGCGTGAGGTCAGTGGTTCAAGTCCACTTAGGCCCACCATTCTTTAAATTTATACCATACATGGGGGCGTAGCTCAGCTGGGAGAGCACCTGCCTTGCAAGCAGGGGGTCAGGAGTTCGATTCTCCTCGTCTCCACCATTCATTTACTACTGATTGGCGACAATGAGTAATAAATGACTTGTTCTTTGAAAACTGCATAGAAGATAGATAATAATATGTAAGGTAAGCCTCTTGGAGTAATCCAAGGGTTGACCAAGCACATTAGGAAAAAATTCTCTGATTTATAAAGAGTAGGTTAAGCTACAGGCGAGACGCAAGACTTAAAAATCTAAGTAAAGATTTTAAGGGCGTACGGTGGATGCCTTGGCTATACTGGCCGATGAAGGACGCGGTAAGCTGCGATAAGCTACGGAGAGGTGCAAGCAACCTTTGACCCGTAGATTTCCGAATGGGGGAACCCGGCAGAAGTTATGTTCTGTCACCCATACCATAGAGTATGAGGAGGGCACCTGGGGAACTGAAACATCTAAGTACCCAGAGGAAGAGTAATCAAACGAGATTCTCCTAGTAGCGGCGAGCGAACGGGGAAGAGCCCAAACCGGATCGGGAAACCGAACCGGGGTTGAGGACTGTCATCAAGTGTAAATGGGATAGAAGAATCGTGTTGGAACACACAGCCGTAGAAGGTGAAAGCCCTGTAATCGAAATCCTGCATGCACGGGACAGTATCCAGAGTACCACGAGACACGTGAAACCTTGTGGGAAGCAGGGGGG
>NZ_JALKIG010000090.1 GCF_023051165.1 Veillonella sp. KGMB01456 | reverse complement strand
TTTGAACTGCTACCCGTCAAGTAGACACTCGAAAAAATAAAATTAGTTTTGTTTCTGCCACCGATTTCCGGTGGCAGTTTTTTCATGCTACAAACCAATATCTAGCATGTTTTTCCATAGGTGTTAAAACACCAAGCTTTCTTTGTAGTCGTTTTGTATTGTAATATTCAATATAATTTTCTATCATTTTAACTAAAGACTCTTTATCTGTGAAGCGATGCCCATAGTACCGTTCGCGTTTTAAGATACCCCAAAAGCCTTCCATAGGACCATTATCAATACATTTTCCTACTCTAGACATACTATGTATCATTCCTGCTGCTATTAACTTTGTATGGAATGTTCGACTAGTGTATTGGTATCCTCTATCACTATGAAGTAGTGGATGTGCATCTGGATTAGAAGCTACTGCCTTGGTAAAAGTATCAAATACTAATATATTGTCATTTCTGTCTCGAATTGCAAATGAAACAATTCTGCGGTCATATAAATCAAGAATTGCACTGAGATATACTTTATGCACTTCAGAGCCCAAGTAATATTTAAACTCGGTCACATCTGTAAGCCACTTTTCATTAGGAGCCGTAGCAGTAAAGTCTCTGTCAAGAAGGTTTTCTGCTACATATTGTGGTCTTGACGCATGTCGAGTGCATCCCTTATTGCAATATTTAATAGTAGATTTAATGTTTTGTATCCGGCAAATTCGCAGTACTCGCTTATCATTGACGTGTATGTCATAGTAGCGATCCAGGTCATCTCGAATTCTGCGGTATCCTTTATCCGGGCTTTCTGAGTGAATGGATTCTATCTTTTCCGCAATCATTATGTTTTCGTGTTCTTTAAAAGATGGTTGTCTATGAAGCCATTTGTAATAAGCTGCTCTTGTTACGTTACCTAATTTACATAAAGCTGAAATAGCATAGTGATGCTCTGCGTGCTCTTCTTTTATTGCCAAGTAAATATGAAGATATTTTACTTGGCTTAGCCCCGCCTCCTCTCTATTTCGTCTAATTTTTTTAAGA
>NZ_JALKIG010000089.1 GCF_023051165.1 Veillonella sp. KGMB01456 | reverse complement strand
GCGAAAAGCAAATTGAGTTTGTACACGGTACCGGTAAACGAAAACATCCATTGCAAAGAGCTTTTGAATCCTGTTTAGCCTTGCGTGACAAGCGAAATGAATATGATGAAAAGTTAGCTATTCTAGGCTCTCGCAACAGTTACTCTAAAACTGATCATGATGCTACGTTTATGCGACTAAAAGAAGATCATATGTTAAACGGCCAATTAAAACCGGCCTACAATGTTCAACTAGCTGTTCATAGTGAATATATTATGGGCGTTGGCGTATTTCCAAATCCTACAGATACGAACACCTTAATTCCATTTATGCAACAATTAGAAGGACAATACAAACAACACTTTCAATATGTGGTAGCTGATGCCGGTTATGACAGCAACGAAAATCTGGCATGGTTATGGGCTCATGATTACAAAACTTGTATTAAACCAAGTACATATGAATTGAGTAAAACGAAAAAGTATAAGAAAGATATTGGTCGAGCGGATAACATGGTATATGATGAGGCGACCGATACATTTACTTGTGCCAAAGGCCGTACATTACGATTCCAATACATACGCAGAAACAAAAGTAAGACCGGTTTCATTAAGCAAAACCGAGTATACCGGTGTGAAAACTGCAATTATTGTGGCTTACGTAAGGAATGCCAAAAACTTAAGTTCGGAAAACTTCCTAAGGGGAATAAGACGATATATATTGCTACTGATTACCGCGAATTATTAGCCAAAAACAAGGCTGTATTTGATAGTGACTATGGCTTACAACTTCGAGTAAACCGTTCTATTCAGGTGGAAGGTGCTTTTGGCATAACAAAAGAAGATTTTGAATACACCAGGTTCAGGCACCGAGGCAAAGTTAACGTAGAAAAAGATTTATTACTATTAGCTTTTGGATACAATTTACTGAAGCTGCATAACCGAATACAGAAGAAGCGATTAGGTCAACGGTTGTTCGAAACTAATTCTGCTGCGTAATTAAAAGCCAAAAGCTAAAGGCTTATTTAAGTGCGCTAAAAAACAAAAAAACAAGGATATTTTCAGAATTGTTGATTTTGGAAATATCCTTGTTTTAATTGAAAAG
>NZ_JALKIG010000088.1 GCF_023051165.1 Veillonella sp. KGMB01456 | reverse complement strand
AAAAAATTAGATGTCCTTATTGTGGTTTTGACTGTATAAAGTATGGAAAAACTCGAATAGGTAGGCAGCGATGGCGTTGTAAAGAATGTCATCAAGTTTTTACTAAGCCTTATGATCATACAAACTCGGATTTTCGCCTTTTTCTTCAATGGTTGTTCAGTAAAAATGTACAAAAAGATATGCCCGGTGCCGGTCGTAATTTTCGCAGAAAAACAGCTAAATTTTGGGAACTTTGGCCTTTACCACCTAAAATTGAAACTCAAAGCTCGATTGTATTCATTGATGGTATTCACCTAGGAAGGAAAGCCTGTATATTAATCTGCTGTGATGAAAAGCATGTATTAGGTTGGTATGTATGCAGAGCTGAGCGAGCGAGGGCTTGGGGGGCTTTGATGAGCCGTATTGCTACGCCCACGGTCGTTGTATCTGATGGTGGTCCCGGCTTTCGGAAGGCATTAAAAAAAGTTTGGCCAAAGGCCAAACTTCAAAGATGTATTTTTCATGCTTTTCAACAAGTAAAAAGGTATACAACAACTCGTCCTAAAACAATTGCCGGTGCAGAGCTATATGGGCTTTCAAATGATTTATTTAAGGTAAATTCTACGACTGCAGCATTACATTGGATTAGAAGTTTAACAGACTGGAAAATTAAGCATAAAGCCTTTTTAGACGAAGTATCTTATGACGAGTATGGAAAACCTAGGTTAAAACATGAAAGACTTTTAAAAGCAGAGCAATCACTTCTTGTATTAATTAAATCTGGTACCTTATTTACCTACCTAGATGATACATTAGACTTTAACTGTCCATCTACTAATAACCGTATTGAAGGTGGCATAAATGCTCAATTAAGAGCTATGCTTCGTAACCATAGAGGAATGAATATTGAAAGGCGAATAAAAGCGGTTTTCTGGTGGTGCTACATGCACTCACCGAAACCGCTTTCACCCGCTGAAATACTCGAGGTTATGCCGACCAACAAAAGTATTTCTAAACTATATGATACCATGAATTCCAGAGAAAAATTAGAAGATTCTATTCCAACCTGGGGCGATGCTATTGTATGGAGTGATTTTCATTTCTCAGATCCATATCCTAACTATCTATGGGATTAAATTACCAACTCAAAATGTCCTATAACCC
>NZ_JALKIG010000087.1 GCF_023051165.1 Veillonella sp. KGMB01456 | reverse complement strand
GGGACAGTATCCAGAGTACCACGAGACACGTGAAACCTTGTGGGAAGCAGGGGGGACCACCCTCCAAGGCAAAATACCAGTATGGACCGATAGCGCATAGTACCGTGAGGGAAAGGTGAAAAGCACCCCGGGAGGGGAGTGAAAGAGAACCTGAAACCGTATGTCTACAAACAGTCGAAGCGCGTATAATTGCAGCGCGACGGCGTGCCTATTGAAGAATGAACCGGCGAGTTACTGTTACTAGCGAGGTTAAGTGGAAAACATGGAGCCGAAGCGAAAGCGAGTCTGAATAGGGCGAATAGTTAGTGATAGTAGACCCGAAACCGTAGTGATCTATCCATGGCCAGGTTGAAGCACAGGTAAAATTGTGTGGAGGACCGAACTCGTGAGCGTTGAAAAGCTTTGGGATGAGCTGTGGATAGGGGTGAAATGCCAATCGAACACGGAGATAGCTGGTTCTCCCCGAAATAGCTTTAGGGCTAGCCTCATGGAGAGAGTATAGGCGGTAGAGCACTGATCGGGCTAGGGCCCATACCGGGTACCGAACCTAGTCAAACTACGAATGGCTATACTTATACATGGGAGTCAGACTATGAGTGATAAGGCCCATAGTCAAGAGGGAAACAGCCCAGACCACCAACTAAGGTCCCTAATGCTGTACTAAGTGGCGAAGGATGTGGAATTTCTAAAACAACCAGGATGTTGGCTTAGAAGCAGCCACCATTTAAAGAGTGCGTAATAGCTCACTGGTCGAGAGACTCTGCGCCGAAAATGTCCGGGGCTAAAGTACAGAACCGAAGTTGTGGCAAATGCAGTAATGCATTTGGGTAGGGGAGCGTTCTTATTGGATTGAAGCAGTACCGGAAGGAGCTGTGGACTGGTAAGAAGTGAGAATGCCGGTATGAGTAGCGAAAAGAAAGGTGAGAATCCTTTCCACCGAAAGCCTAAGGGTTCCTGAGCAACGATCGTCGACTCAGGGTAAGTCGGGACCTAAGCCGAGGCGGAAAAGCGTAGGCGATGGACAACAGGTTGAAATTCCTGTACTAGTATGAATTGTTTGATCGATGGAGTGACGCAGTAAGATAGGTCAGCACGAGGATGGAAATTCGTGTTTAAGCGTGTAGGTGAAGTGGCAGGCAAATCCACCA
>NZ_JALKIG010000086.1 GCF_023051165.1 Veillonella sp. KGMB01456 | reverse complement strand
TGCTAATTGCAATATCAAATGCGACAAAATTTTAATCACGAATTTATATGTTTAATAATTCTAGTTCCTGTGTAAATTTTTCTTTAGCTGTAACAAAGCCAAATATCTCTCTAGGTAAATCGTTAATCCAATTTTCAATGTGTTCAATGGCTTCGGGAGAATAGCTATTCATAGACCTTCCTTTAGGGATAAAACGTCTAATAAGTGAGTTGTGCTTTTCATTAGTGCCGCGTTCAAACGAAGCATATGGATGACAGTAATACACATCAATTGTAGGAAAATCTAGGGTTAAAGCAGAAAACTCATTACCGTTATCAGATGTAATCGTTTTAAAGACGCTAGGACCTAAATCACCATAACTAGCTATAATTTGTTGGAGACCAGCTCTTACAGCTTCGCTTGTCTTGCTAGCGATTTTAATTATATGACGTTTTCGTGTTTTACGTTCATCTAAGGTGAGTAAAACCGGTTCAGCGCCTCGTTTACCAATTACGGTATCTATTTCCCAGTGTCCAAATTCTTCACGCGTTATATCGCGCATTTCGATGCTTTTCCCAAGGACTTTTCGATTGTTGCGTACTCTGATTTGCTTTGTTTTACGTGATACACGATTAGCAAGATCTATGTTTTTGGTTTTTAAAAGCCCCTGATCAATATAGTTGTATAGAGTCTTAGCACAAACCATCTTTGAAAAGATACCTTCAAGTTTTGCTCGACCACAAACCATATTAGGAGACCACAAATGCTTTAACATCAGGTTATCGGCATAGCTGACAAAATCGTATGCATTAAGTAACTTCAATGGTGGTCTTGAGTTAATCCGGTTCTTTTCATAAACTATTTGGCCTGTTTCAGCGAAATACTTTGTGTGTTTCTTTAAATTAGAATCTAATTGTTCTACAGTACCGCGTTTTATCTCGCGATAGATAGTAGAACGATGTACCTTCAATTCAATGGCAATAGCAGCCACTGAAACCTTTTGCTTAAGAAGTGCTTCAATTTTGCCCCGTTGAATTGGCGTAAGATGTTTGAAAGTTCTTTTTTGTGTGTTAGAATAATCGTAAGACATGATATCGTTCCTTTGCGAAATTTTTGTGGTGAAAATATTCTAACACAGGAACAATATTGTGTCTTATTTATTTGTCGCATTTGATTATACTATGAACC
>NZ_JALKIG010000085.1 GCF_023051165.1 Veillonella sp. KGMB01456 | reverse complement strand
TAAGGAGGTCGGTTTTTTCATGTCAAAATATAGTTTTAAATTTAAGCTAAAAGTTGTTACAGCATATTTAAATGGAGAAGGCGGTGGCAGAACTCTAGCAAAAAAATATGGAGTCAAATCATATTCTCAGGTCAAAAGATGGATAAAAAATTATCAAGCATTTGGTGTGGAAGGACTTAAAGAAAGAAAATCTAAGACTAAATATACTTCTGAGTTTAAGCAATCTGTGGTAGAGTTGTACTTAACAAGTATCTTATCTTATCAACAAATAGCTTTACAGTACGGAATTAATAATCCAACATTAATTGCTCGATGGAAATCAGAGTATATAAAAGATGGTGTAAATGCCTTTGTTGAACGACCTAAAGGACGGCCACCCACTATGAAGAAATCTGAGACTAAGCAATCCAAGCCTAAGAAACCTATACGTATTAGTCAAAAAGAACTATCTAAATTAACACCTGAGCAACAACGAATTTTAGAACTGGAAAAACAATTGCGCTATGCTCAAATAGAGAATGCCTATTTAAAAGAACTGAGGAGGCTGCGACTCGAGGAAGCTCGAGAAATGAAAAAATCGCAAGAATCATCAACGGCCTCCGAAGAGAGTTCACATTAAAGGAGATTCTTGCGGCATTAAATTTTCCTAAGGCTACTTATATGTATTGGCAAAAGAGGTTCACTCGTGAAGATCCAGATTTAGCAATAAAAATAGAAATTGAAGAGATTCGAAAAACCAATCCCAATTATGGATATAGACGGTTATTACCCTTATTAAAACTTAAAGGGATAGTAATTAATAAAAAGAAACTGCAGCGTATCATTAAAAAGTTTAAACTTCAAATTACTACATATTCTCGCAAAAGCAGAAAATACAACTCCTACAAAGGCAAAAAAGGTACGGTTGCTCCCAATCGAATTCACCGTAAATTTGAATGTATATACCCCCATCAAAAAATCACAACAGATACAACTGAATTCAAGTATTATGAGGTGGGAGCTGATGGAGAATTAATAACAAGAAAATTGTATTTAGATCCATTTATGGACCTATATAATCTTGAAATACTAAGTTTCAGTATTTCACCGGCACCTTCAGCATCTGGTATTTTAATGGCACAAAGAAAAGCTATTAAAATAACAGAGGATGCTAAATATAGACGAACATTTCACTCTGATCAAGGCTGGGCGTATCAAATGAAAGAATATCAAAGGCTCTTAAAGAATAATAATATCTTCCAGAGTATGTCCAGAAAAGGAAATTGCTATGACAATTCGCCTATGGAAAACTTCTT
>NZ_JALKIG010000083.1 GCF_023051165.1 Veillonella sp. KGMB01456 | reverse complement strand
GAAACCTATTCAGGCTTCTCGGAAATAAAAGTCTAACTTTTTGGGGTCACTACAGATCGAGGGTCTTTTATGGAGTTTTATATGAAACAATGGTATAAGATTCATAAATACACGGGTTATATAGGGGGCATTGTATTTTTCTTACTATGCTTTTCCGGGTTAGTTATTATGCTTAGAGGCTTTTCTTTCTCAAATATTGAAAAAGAAATGTACTCTGCCCATGAGATTTCCATGTGGAATAATAGCCAAAATCAGATTAATACAATATTGGCCGAACATCCTAATTACACGTTGCGATCTATGGCAATTCGACCGGAGACCTCTTTAATTTCTTTTCGTTTTACCGAAAAGAATAATAAGGAAATTATTCGTTATCATTACTATATTCGAGATGGTCGGTTCATTCCGGCAAATAATCAGATGGTACCACGCCATGTTGATATGGACTATACGGCTGTAATTGTAAGAACCTTAGCCAGATTCCACAGTAATTTTTTATTGGGCGATATGGGTCGTATTTTATTATTGCTGTTTAGTTTGGTTAGCTTAGTAACGTGTTTTGCAGGCTATAAAATTTATAAAAAAATTAATCTTTCGCCGAAACGAGGCACGTATTCGCTACATACATTCCTAGGAATTATAGTCTCGCCTTATTGCATTATTTTATTTATTTCAGGCATTTTGTTGATAGGTCATTCTTATTTTTCACGGGCTTATTATGCTGATAGTGCGGCAGGGGCAGAAGCGTATTTTGCGTCACAGCAAAATACGGAATCTGTTTATACGTATTTGGACATTTTTGACTTAGTAAGGAATAAGTACCCGGATAAAGAGATTTTATCGTTAGATATTCCATCCGGAAAGGATTTGTCCAAGCCGGCTACAAGTACTTATCACCTGCGTTTGATTGATAAGTCTGAATTACAAAATGCATATCAGGGATATTTTGTGGCTGACGATTTGTGGGTGTGGGCTTATAAGAGTTCGGAGTTTATTTCTTACATAACCTCGCCACCATGGTATATGAGTATTTTGGCAGTAGGGGTGGATTTACATTTTAAGAATCATGGGCATCCGGCGTTAGAAATCATATGGCTTATTTATTTAGGCTTGAGTTGTGCTTTATTGCTGTTATTATTCATAAAACCGCTTAGACGTGTACAGATCGTTATGAACAATCGTTATTCGTTTGGTTGGGGAACTTTTATTTTAAACTGTGGTTATTTATTTTTACCTCTATTTGGGCAAATCGGTGTGTATATAGGTATTGTGTGTGGCCTTTTGAGTTTTGTTTTGATAGGGGTAAATATTAAAAATATCATTTATAAGAAAGGATGAAGTTACAAAGTATTTTTGAATTAGGTGGATTAGTTGCTCTTTTGTATTGTGATTAGGTATTTTGGGATTTAGGTGTTTGTAGTGACCCCAAAAAGTTAGACTTTTATTTCCGAGAAGCCTGAATAGGTTTC
>NZ_JALKIG010000081.1 GCF_023051165.1 Veillonella sp. KGMB01456 | reverse complement strand
ACAGGAACAATATTGTGTCTTATTTATTTGTCGCATTTGATTATACTATGAACCCAAATAATTTAGAATTGACTTTACCTCGTTTTTGTGTAAAAATTATTTGAATATATTATCAAAGGAGGCTTACGATGGCAGACGACAGACTTATAGTAGCCCTTGATGTGGCCACCATGGAACAGTTAAAAAACTTGGTGACTACCTTAGGTGATTCCGTATCGTATTACAAAGTGGGCATGGAATTATTTTATGCCGCCGGTGCCGAAACGGTGACGTATTTACAAGAGCAGGGAAAAACCGTATTTCTCGACTTGAAATTACATGATATTCCAAACACAGTAGCGCAGGGGGTAACCTCTTTGACGCACCTCGGTGCCAAGCTCATCACCTTGCACAGCCAAGGCGGTCCCGTTATGATGGCCGCTGCGGCCAAAGCAGCTACGGAAGCAGCTGAGAAATTACAGGTAGAACGACCTAAACTCTTGGCCGTAACCGTACTCACCAGTTTTGACGATGATGCTTGGACTGCCATCGGCGGTCAATTACCGATTCGCGATCAGGTAATCCGGTTAGCCAAACTCGCTAAAGAATCCGGCATGGACGGCGTTGTCGCATCCCCATTGGAAGCCAAAGCCATTCGCGAAGCGTGCGGCGAGGACTTCCTCATCGTAACGCCGGGCATCCGCCCAAGCTTTGCCGCTGCCAATGACCAAAAACGCATTGCTACACCGAAGAGTGCCTTAGCGGACGGTGCATCCAAACTCGTAATCGGTCGTCCTATTACCAAAGCCGACAATCCGCAGGAAGCGGTTCGTTTAATTGTTGAAGAAATGGAGGCTGTTCACCCATGATGACAGAACAAGAAGTAAAACAATTATTAATTGACACCAAAGCGATTTTAGAAGGCCATTTTCTTTTGACCTCCGGACTTCACAGCCCTATGTATGTTGAAAAATTCAACGTATTGCAACATCCGAAATATACGGAACGTCTTTGCCAAGAATTGGCCGAACGCTTCAAGGATCAGAATGTTGAACTCGTTATCGGACCTATGACGGGCGGTATCTTATTGGCTCACGAAGTTGGTAAAGCGTTAGGTACCCGTGCTATTTTCACCGAACGTGAAAAAGGCGTTATGACTTTGCGTCGCGGTTTCCGCATTGAACCGGGCACACGCGTACTCATCGTTGAAGATATCGTAACCACCGGCGGTTCCGTTCGCGAAGTAGTTGACGTAGTAAAAGCTTCTCAAGGTGAAATCGTAGGCGTAGGCCTCTTGGTTAACCGCAGTGGCGGCAAAGCGGACTTCGGTATTCCAAACGACAAAGTGCAGGCTTTATTGAACCTTACCGTACCGACCTACCAGCCGGAAGAATGCCCACTTTGTAAAGATCATGTGCCAATGACCGAACGCGGCAGCAAACATATTAAATAATTAATTATAAACTTATAGGACATTTTGAGTTGGTCTTTAGGCCGATAGGATTAGTATTTATCTAGTCTTATCGGTCTTTTATTTTTTGATTTCAAAGGCATGCGGACAAAAAAAGAGTTATAGGACAAAAAGTGTGTGTAGAAAGTGCTGCAAACTTAGATAAATACT
>NZ_JALKIG010000080.1 GCF_023051165.1 Veillonella sp. KGMB01456 | reverse complement strand
AAACATATAAATTCGTGATTAAAATTTTGTCGCATTTGATATTGCAATTAGCAAAGAAAATATACAAGGTTATCAAGCGTTAATAAATATTGATAATTACAGTCAAAAAATATTTAATAGATAGCAACACAATATAGAAAGGGGAGAGGGACGTTGGATATAAACTCAGTATATTTAGCCCCTGGCTTATACTTCTTTTCTTATTTTTATTATTTAAGTGTGTCTCATGGATTGGGAAATAAGGCCACATTTTTACAATTGCGTCGTTTTTTACCCTGTGCGATTGTAGCCGTACTTCCTATTATGATGGGGCAAGTACCACTGACAGCCCCTTATTTGAGCACCAGTTTACTTACGGGATTCCTCTGGATTACGACGTATCCGTTATTATATTTCATTACATACCGTAAGAGTTCAACAGACTTCGGTTTTCACTTTGATCCCGTGTTTGGCATGTACATTATCGGCTGGATGATGAGTTTGAAGTTATTGGTAATATCTTTAAACTTGTTACCGAATGTATTCATGCCGGTGTTGGCAACGGTTGAGTTTCTAATTTTTATGATTCCGTTTGCTCAATGGGTCTATTACTACCTGTATCGGACCTGTGTGACCGAAGATGGGATGATGATGATACAGGAAACTCATTATAATGAGATTATTGAGTATTTTAAGTCGTTTTCCGTTGGGTTTAACATTATAACCTTTGCCTTAGTAGCAGGGCTCTACGCCTTATTTATTTGGGCTAATTTGGAGTATACGAGTGTGATGCTGGCCTTATGGCAAATTATCTTTTTGGCCGGCCTTAGCCTAGTTCTTGGCATTTATTTGTGGAAAAAACGCAAGGGTGTTTTCATTCGTACGGGTATTGTGGAATTATATTTTGATATTAAAGAATACTTTGAAACCACGATGTTGTATCAGACGAATATGAAAGAGCGCATTAAGGATTTGGAAGTAACTCCATCGGTGCCTGAATTTAAGGAACCATCCACTATTATTTTAGTCATCGGTGAATCCGCATCGCGTGATTATATGTCGGCATTTACGGATTACGAGCATGAAACAACGCCTTGGCTGTCGGCTAAAAAACAGGATTCCCACTTTATTTTGTACCCTAACAGCTATTCCAGTATTCCTCATACCGTATCTTCTTTGGAGCGCGCTTTAACTGAGTTTAATCAATACAATGATAAACAGTTTTACACTTCGTGTTCCATTATTGATATTGCTCATAAAGCAGGCTATACGACGCATTGGTACAGCAATCAGGGGCACTTGGGCTGTGCTGATACACCAGTAACCTTGGTGGCTAATACATCGGGGACTGCCAAATGGACAAAACAGAATCTCAATGAGGTTCAGTATGATGAAATGCTCTTAGAGTATCTTGATGAAATTGATCCTACTAAAAATAACTTTGTAGTAGTTCATTTAAAGGGAAATCACTTCAATTTTATTAATCGCTATCCGCAAAGCTTTGCCAAATTTAGCGAACCGGGTAAATATGATTTGATTAATAATTATATTGATTCGATTGCCTATACGGACTATATTTTGCAAAAGATTTGGGAATACGGTAAGGAAAAGCTCAATATGCAGGCTATGCTGTATTTTTCCGATCATGCCACGATTCCGGATAAAAGACGTTCACCGGACTTCGGCGGTTTTGGGACCGTGCGCATTCCGATGTTTACGTATTTTTCAGATAATTATATTGAAAAATATCCTGAAACGTATCAAGCCTTATTGGACAATAAAAATAAATACTTCACCAATGACTTGGCCTATGAATTGGTGTGCGGCATTCTCAACATAAAATCTAATCACTATGATGAAACCAATAGCTTAGCATCTCCGTTATATAAATATACCCGCGATATGTTGAAAACGAACTTGGGGCAGCGTAGTCTCAGTGAAGATGTGGATTAGTAGAATATGTAGAGTGTGTAGCGTTAGAGTATGTAGAGTAATAGAGGATTAATAATAGAATAGAAGTCTTATTAAAGAGTTATAGGACAAAAAGTGTGTGTAAAAAGTGCTGTAAACCTAGATAGAT
>NZ_JALKIG010000079.1 GCF_023051165.1 Veillonella sp. KGMB01456 | reverse complement strand
AGAAACCTATTCAGGCTTCTCGGAAATAAAAGTCTAACTTTTTGGGGTCACTACAAGGTTCACTTTTTCAAATTCTTTTTTATTTGCTTGACTTGAAGTCAACTCTAAGGAGTAAAATATAAATATAGGCGTTGATAGCTAGCATGTAAATAAAAGCTATTTGGCCGTGTAATACTATATATTTCTTTTGTTGCCCGTGGACCGGCGTAGTATCAGTCGGCAATCCAAGGCAGAATTACTTTTATAATTTGGAATACGTGGTGTAAAAGAAAGGAAAGGATACGTTATGTTAGGTACATTTACTTTTGAAAATCCGACTCGAATTCATTTTGGTCAAAATGCATTGGAATCATTGAATCAGGAACTGCCGAAGTTTGGTAAGAATGTTCTTCTTGTATATGGTGGCGGCTCTATTAAAAAATCGGGACTTTATGATCAAGTGGTTGAGATTTTAAAAGCCAACGGCAAGACGATAACTGAAGATGCCGGTGTTATGTCTAATCCTACGGTAGATAAATTATATGAAGGCGTAGAACGAGCTAAAGCAGGTAATGTAGATTTTATCTTGGCTGTCGGCGGTGGTTCCGTTATTGACTATGCGAAAGCCGTGTCGGTATCGGTTAATTGTAAAGAAGACCCATGGGAAAAATATTTTGAACGCATGGAGGATGTAGATTGTGAAATCGTACCGGTAGGTACTGTTTTAACAATGGTAGGCACAGGCTCTGAAATGAACGGTGGCTCTGTTATTACGAACCCGGCTAAAAAATTAAAAATCGGCCATGTATTCGGTGCTAATGTATTTCCTAAATTCTCTATCTTAGATCCTACTTACACTTATACTTTGCCTACGTATCAGATGGTAGCCGGGTTCTTTGACATCATGTCTCACCTATTGGAACAATACTTCTCCGGTACCGATGATAATACATCGGATTATGTAA
Source organism: Veillonella sp. KGMB01456 (assembly GCF_023051165.1). Lineage (GTDB taxonomy): Bacteria > Bacillota > Negativicutes > Veillonellales > Veillonellaceae > Veillonella_A. Next base: position 1,568 of record NZ_JALKIG010000079.1, on the reverse strand, counting down.
TTGAAGGGCTCTTGCGTTCCGTGATTCACAGTGCGCGCATTGCCGTGAAAAATCCTAAGGACTATGAAGCACGCAGTAATATTATGTGGACAGCCACTTGGGCACTGAACACATTCACTCATATGGGAAAACCGGGCGACTGGATGGTTCACATGCTTGGTCAGGCGGTAGGTGCGTATACCGATGCTACTCACGGTATGACCTTGGCCGCTGTTTCCATTCCGTACTACAAACATATTTTACAGGACGGCTTGCCTAAGTTTAAACGCTATGCCTTGAATGTATGGAATGTAGATCCAACCGGTAAAACGGATGAAGAAATTGCGCTGGCCGGTTTAGATGCTATGGCGGATTACATGCGTGAAATCGGTGTGGTTATGAACTTAACCGAACTTGGCGTTACGCCTGACATGATTGAAGGCATTGCCGATGCTACTTTCATTCTTAAAGGCGGCTACAAAGTATTGACACGTGATGAAGTCGTAGCTGTTTTAAAAGCCAGCTTATAATTTCCGCATATTGAGCCATATTGTAGGCTGAGATTATGTTATACCGTAGCTTGAGATTATGTTATACCGTAAGCTTGAGATTAGGTTATATCGTAAGTTTGAGCTTAGGTTATACCTTAAAGGAAAGGATACAGTGTGATGACGAGACCTTATATTTTTTGCCATATGGAAACGAGTTTGGACGGTAAAATCATGGGGAAATACCTTTGGCGCCCCGATGCCGTCGATGAAGGCGATTCTTTTGATTTAGTGCAACATCAGAAATATCAGTACCAAGCGCTTATTTTAGGCCGTACTACGATTGATGATAATTTTACGTATTATGAAAAACCACAGGTGAATGAAGCGGCGGCTGAGGTTCCGGCGGGCGACTTTATTGCTGAGGGCGCGTCAGCGGGCCAGTTCATGATTGCCATTGACAGCAAGGGGAAATTGGCATGGCAGGATAACACGGCGGAAGATGGTGATATGAAGCCTCATGTAGTGTCGATCTTAACGGAAGCTACGCCGAATAGTTATAAAGATTTCCTTCGTCAAAAAGGCATCAGCTATTTAATCTGCGGTAAGGATTCCGTTGATTTAGCCCTTGCTTGTGAAAAAATTAAAGAGGTCCTCAAGGTTGAAAAAATGATGCTCGGCGGCGGTGCCGTGCTTAATTGGAGTTTCCTACAGGCCGGTCTCGTTGACGAAGTGAGCCAGGTGATTGCACCGGCTGCGGACGGCAGTACGACAACGCAGACCCTCTTCATGGCCAAACCGGGCATTACGAAGGATCAGCCGATTCTCTTTAAACCATTGAGCGTTGAAATCATGGAAGACGATGCCGTATGGATTCGTTGGCAGGTTGGTGAAAAAGTAGATTTCGACTTCGATAACGATCCGACCTATAAAGAAGTAATGGGCATGATTGAGGCTCATAAATAAGAGCTTTCTTGCACGGCTAACATCACAGCGATAACTAATATCGCAGCGATGATTACGGCTAAAACGTATAGAACAAAAATATAGGCTTATAGGACAAAAAGTGTGTGTGGCTTTTTTAGTTAATCCCAATAAATT
>NZ_JALKIG010000078.1 GCF_023051165.1 Veillonella sp. KGMB01456 | reverse complement strand
CCATATCCTAACTATCTATGGGATTAAATTACCAACTCAAAATGTCCTATAACCCGAAACTGTGAAAAAAATTCTCTTTTACACAATTTTATGGTAAAATCATATATATAGAATGAAATATATAGATATAGTTGTATTTTACAAAGTTCAAATATGTAGTATAATTATAGAGTTCGCTATATGAGCTCAGCCCCTATTGGTACTCTAAAAAGAGTATTGATTGGCCCTGAGTATAGTGTTAATAAAGTCCTAAAAGATTAGGGTATTTGGGTTAGGGATATAGTTCCTAAAAAATGTAGAGCGTTATAAAAAAATCAGAACGCTATAATTGTGTATTATTACTATTAGTCCGTAGGAGGCGATTCCTATTTTAGCATTTAGAAGATTTGAATTAAAAGATAAACCGATTATTGATGATTATTTTGCAATTCATCATTATGAAGCATCGGATAACTGTTTTACCACATTGTTTATGTGGCAAGATGCTTATGGTATCGAATGGGCCGAAGAAGATGGCGTATTGTTCATTAAAGGGGGCGGCAAACGGGAACCGTTTATGTTGCCACCTTTTGCCGGTAAAGATGCAAAATTCGTAGACGGCCTTGATATGGCTAAAGAATGGTTCGAAGTGAATAACTTGCCGTTCCGTTTAAAAGGTGTTAATCCGATTATGATGGAGCGTATGAATACGCTTTGTCCTGATTGCTATGAATTTACGCCGGACCGTGACAATTTTGAGTACATTTATAAAACGCAAGATTTGATTACTTTGTCCGGTAAAAAATTGCGCCAGAAGAAAAATCACTTAAATCAGTTCCGCATGCAGTATACCAACTATGAGTACATGCCGCTTACTTCGGACATTTTTGCCGATTGTATTGCTACGGCTGAATCCTGGGTGGAACAGCATCATGAAGAAGGCATTGAAGATGAGTTGGAAGCCATTAAATTGTTGTTCACTCATTGGGATGAACTTGGTCTTGTAGGCGGTGCTATCAAGTTGTTCGGACGTATCGAAGCGTTCACTATCGGTGAATACTTGAACGACCGTATGGCTTTGATTCATATTGAAAAAGCAAATCCGACTATCCGCGGTTTGTACCAGGCTATCAACAATGAATTCATTCGTCATGAATTTGCCGATACGGAATTTGTAAACCGTGAAGAAGATATGGGCTTACCGGGCCTTCGTAAGGCTAAAGAATCGTATAATCCGGATCATTTTGCCGAAAAATATGATGCGGTATATGCCGATATTTGTCCTGTTAAGGAATAAAGTATTAGGGGAGTCCTGAGGACTCTCCTTTTTTGTATAAAAAGAGGTGTAATTATGGAATTTAGAATTGCCAACGCCAATGATACGAAAGCGGTAGAAAATTTATGGGCTTATTGCTTTGAAACAAAAGAAGATCCGTTTTTCCAATATTATTTCAGCAAAGCCTATGAACCGGAACATACCATGGTAGGCTATGACGGAAATTTGCTGACCAGTATGGTGCATTTGCGTCAGTATACCCTTAATGTGCGCGGTGCGCTCGTGCCGGTAAGTTACATGGTAGGCGTAGCAACCGATCCGGTAGCCCGCCGTGGCGGTATCGGCGGTCAATTATTAACGGCTTCGTTAGAAGAGTTAAAAAAACGCGGTCAGGGGATCACCATTTTGATGCCGTCCAAAGCTGCGTTTTACCAACAATACGGTTGGGAACTGTACGCTCATCAGTGGGTGCAAACCTTGAGTCTTGAAGAGTTACGTCCGCTTACGGATAAAACACTTCATTTCGGTCTTTTGCAATCGGAAGACGAATGGACTAAGTTAGCCCCAATCTATGAAGCTTATACTGAAGGTTTATCCGGTTATGCCGTGCGCGGTGAAAAAGAATGGCGACGCTTATTGGGCAGCTTTTTTGCGGAAGGGGTGCGCGTAGCTTATGTGCAGACCGAAGACGGTCAAATTGAAGGCTATGCGGTGTATCGTTTAGGGGCGGAAGAAATTCCGGTTACCGAATTTGTGTACACTTCCCGTCGCGGTCAAAAAGGTCTCTTAAATTACTTATACAATCATCGTTCGCAAGGTTCGAGCATCCGCTGGAACGAAGGTATGCAGGATGAATCTTATATTTTCCATCCGAACGGTAAAACCGGTCATACAACCATGCCGTACATGATGAGTCGTATTGTCGATGTGACGACGGCTATGGCGACAGTGCCGGCCCATATTGATGCACATTGGGCCAATCAGGCGGGCGTAGTTGACGGTAAGACCTATACCTTTACATTAGGTGTTAAAGATTCCATGGCAACTTGGAATGAAGGTACCTATGAAGTGACAATTCATAGTGATGGCCACGTGGAAGCCGTTAAAACAGCGGACGAAGTTAAAGCTGATGTGCAGGTTGTAAGTGAGGTAGGGGCTTTAAGCCTTATCCTTATGGGCCGCATGACAGCGTCGGAACTGCTGTTTGAAGGTAAAGTATGTGGTGAAAAAGCGGTGATTGCTATGCTCATCCGTGTTTATCCGAAACAAAAAACATACATTAATGAATGGTGGTAAGAATTAATATATAAAAAGGCCCTCATAAGGCTCAGACTCTACTTATACCGGATGCGTTACATCCGATTGGCTAGAGGTTTTGCATCTTATGAGGGCTTTTTGTTTTGCTAATTTTTTGAAAATTAAGAGTTATAGGACAAAAAGTGTGTGTAAAAAGTGCTGTAAACCTAGATAGATAC
>NZ_JALKIG010000077.1 GCF_023051165.1 Veillonella sp. KGMB01456 | reverse complement strand
CACAGGAACAATATTGTGTCTTATTTATTTGTCGCATTTGATTATACTATGAACCCTTAATAAACTTATATTAGGCCCCAAAAAAAGATGTTGACGGAACTTAGAAGTAAGTGGTATAGTTAAGTATGTTATTAGGCCTCGTGTAGACATGAAACCTTAATCGCTATTATATGATCAACATTTTTGGAGTAGCCCTTCATGAAACAACAGAAGAAATCAAGGAATGCTGGGAAACCGAAGAGAGGAGGGGGGCCTCTTTGTTGTTTTATCTAATTCTTGGGAAGGAGAGTCTGTGATCATCATAGTGTGGCGAAAGAGTCGTTGGAAATATTGATTTTGCTGTACAAAAGGAAATCATTATAACGACATAACGACATGGAAAAGAAGTATTTTGAGGATTTGCTATTAAGGCCATTACGCTCCCTGTGTTTGTAAGAAATCTGGCAAGAAGATCAACGTATTAGGCGCTAGAGATAGATGGTGCCGCTTTTGTTCTAAACCATGTGAAAAGCTGTACTGGAAACATCGTGAAAGGGATAAAGCTATGTTTTATCGCTTGCTCTATTGCCAGTATTGTGGAGAGACAGTGGTCCTAATGCTGCAAGAGATGTCATTTAGCAAACAATTGAGTGACAAGAAAAATAGTGAATGGTTAGTAAAAGTAAAGTGGATTATCGTTTTACACTGTATTTCAAGGGAAGAGGAGGATGTATCATGAATTTGGATTACAAAGTTGTTTGGAGCAAAACGAAGAATTGCTATATTGTGGTTTCTGAGATTGCGAAAAGACATGGAAAAGGAAAACCTGCACGTACATGCGCTGCCGCTCTTTTAGCTGCATTTGCTCTTACTAGCGTTATGGGAATGAGCGAGGCACAAACAACAACTACTATCAATGCCAATGCGATTAACACCAATGCACTGAATGCAAAATACAACCTGTCCGTAGGTACTGCAAATGAAAACGGCACCATGCCGTTCTTCGTAAACAGCAACGGCGCATTCTATGCTGCCAACGGCAAATTGGTGGTAGATAAAGACGGCAAAGTAACCGCAACCGCAGGCGAAATCGGCAACGTAGTTCTGAATAATGGCGTATTCACCGGTAATTCCAAACTGCGTGATGGCGAGCTGTTCGTAGGCGATGCAAGCGGCAACTACAGCCAAATCACTCCGAATTCCGCTAAACTTGGTAAGGTTAGTATTGACAAAGACGGCAATATCATAGGGGCCAATGCGATTAACACCAATGCACTGAATGCAAAATACAACCTGTCCGTAGGTACTGCAAATGAAAACGGCACCATGCCGTTCTTCGTAAACAGCAACGGCGCATTCTATGCTGCCAACGGCAAATTGGTGGTAGATAAAGACGGCAAAGTAACCGCAACCGCAGGCGAAATCGGCAACGTAGTTCTGAATAATGGCGTATTCACCGGTAATTCCAAACTGCGTGATGGCGAGCTGTTCGTAGGCGATGCAAGCGGCAACTACAGCCAAATCACTCCGAATTCCGCTAAACTTGGTAAGGTAACTATCGATGAAAAAGGCAAGATTTCCGGCGTAGCAGCAGGTACGTCGGATACCGATGCTGTCAATGTAGGGCAGCTGAAAAATGCTGTCGCAGATTCAGCGAAAGCTTCTGATGTGGGCAATATAGGCAATATTCACAAAGAGCTTCAGAACAAAGATGGGAGTAAGACGACGGTCGTCGATGCAGTAAACAATCTGGACAATAAGGTCGGAGATTTGAAATACAGTGCTGTCACCAAGGGGGATATCAAAGACGGAGACAGCTCGACAACGGCGATTGGCAAGCTAAACCAGAAACTGTCTGGTGTAGCTGCTGTAGCAGGTCAACACAGCAGTGTTTCTACTAACGATGCAAATATCAAGATCCAAGAGGGAACCAATGCAGCGGGTGGTAAGGACTATCAGCTGAGCCTGAACCCGGATCAGAAGCTTCATAGCGTCACCACAGGCGAAACAAAGATGGATACGAAGGGCCTTTCCATCGGCGACAAGACCTATGTGAGCAAAGACGGCTTGAATGCCAATAATCAGACCATCACGAATGTAAAAGACGGAAAGATTGAGGAAGGCTCCAAGGATGCCGTGAATGGCGGACAGCTGTATGCGACAAATCAGCTGGTAAAGGATAATGCTAGCAATATTTCGCTTCTTGGTAATTCAATCAATAGGCTGGACAATCGTGTGGACAAGGTCGGTGCAGGGGCAGCTGCTCTCGCCGCACTCCATCCGCTCGATTTCGACCCGGAGGATAAGTGGGACTTTGCAGCAGGCTATGGCAACTACAGTGGTGCAAGTGCCGTGGCGCTCGGTGCATACTATCGCCCAAATGAAGACACGATGTTCTCTGTCGGTGGCAGCTTCGGCAATGGAGAAAATATGGTGAATGCAGGCGTAAGCCTGAAACTCGGTCATAGCAACCATGCACCGGCTTCCAAAGCTGCTATGGAGAAAAAGATCAGTGCTCTTAGTCAGGAAGTAGAAGAGCTGAAGGCTGCAATCGCGGATCTCCGCGCAGCGCAGACGAAAGCAAAAGATGCAACAGCAAAAGACGCACAGAAGAAATAAGCTGGGTTTGACGACCGCATTTATTTTGGCGTGAATATGAAAGTTGGCAGAAAAGACTTAAAGACTTTTTCTGCCAACTTTTTTTGCTCTTTGTCAAATTTTGGGGCCTATAGGACATTTTGAGTTGGTTTTTAGGGGCTGTAACGAAATTGAGTTTTTTAACTCACATTTCAGTTACAGCTCCCTTT
>NZ_JALKIG010000076.1 GCF_023051165.1 Veillonella sp. KGMB01456 | reverse complement strand
TGTTCATTTCGTTAAAAATGATTACCTTACATTGTTCAGTTTTCAAAGATCTGCTCGCTTAATCTTCATTGCACTTAACGCATTTCAGATTTGCGATTCAGTCACCGTCATCTCTGACGGTTTTATATTGTAACACCGTTGTTTTATTCTGTCAATAACTTTTTTACAAGTTATTTACGAGATTTAAACATTCAGGCTACTCACAACACTCAGTGTTGTTTGTCGTCTTCAACTGACGACTTGACTATCTTACCAAATTAATAAGGGGAACGTCAACCCCTAATTTAATTTTTTTCAGAAAATTTTAAAACAAGAATATAATAGCCGACACCTCACAGGCAATCGGCTATGTATTCTTAATTGTTTACTTTATTGCATTCTGTACATTGCTGTGAGTAAGAAACTATTTCTTCCCCCACACGAGGTAGAACAACTCTTCACCCATACTGCCTTCAGGAATTGTATCTACTGTATTATCAAAATAAAACTCATCCGCTGCATATGGTGTGCCATCAGCATGGAAAGGTTTTACATCTAAGGTTTGCATAGTGTAGTTAACACGATTTATACGAACCAACTCTAAATAATGTTCGCCATTGGTTTCATTTACACGAATCCACATGGTAGCTACCCGATCATCTTTTACAACCGAGCTATTATCGACCGAGTATTGCTCCCCATCAGTATTTTCACCCAAGTAGTACCAATCAGCTGCATTTACTTCAAATGTACCACCAAAAGTTAAAGCACCAAACACACCTAACGCAAGAACTGCACTTTTCCAAAGTTTCATACGCTCCACCTCTTTTTTCAAAATACTATACACTAACAAAAAATAGAAAATGATTCTCTACTAAATATAATATTATAAAAAATAAACTTTATCAACTAATTTTATAAATTTTATCTCAAAAAGTGATTAAACATAATGTGTAGTTATAAAAAAAGAAGCCATAACTGATATATAGCTTAATGCTTTATATAGTTACAGCCTCTTAATCCTGCTAATTGTTATGTTTCTTAATATTCAGCAATTATTTGCCAATATTATTTCTTTAAACCTAATTCTTCTTCCTGTACATTCATACGTTTAATTTCTTTTTCCAAAAGTTTGTCATATACCTTATTACCGGTATCAACTTCAACCTTTTCTTCTTCAGGGTGTTTTTCACCCAAATTCAAAGAATCTTTGATGGTATTAAGGCGTTCTGTTTCTTTTTCTAATAAGCGATCTTCTACTTTTTTTATGTCTGACATAAGAAATACCCCCATTTCTTAATAACACATACTCGCTACCATCATAATAACAACTTCTTCTATTTTTTTCAATATAAAAATTATTTTTTTATTTTTGCTTATGAATATCAGCTTACAACAATCTATTCATACTTCAATATTTTTTGTATGTATTCTTCCGTCAAAGAACTAAGTTACAACTCATTACATAAAAAAAACGCAACAATCAGTAATATAACTATTATCTAATGTTGCGGTTTATTGATTATGACTATTATATTTTTACGCCAAACGTTGATAAAAACGTTTCACATAGAAGTGATAAATTAGGAGCCCCACAATGGCGATGGCTGCATTAAGCTGATACATCAATTCAAAGCCGACCCAGCCGATGACTAAACTTAAAAGGGCTGAGCCTAAACCTACGCCAATGTCCAGCGATAAAAAGTACGTTGCATTAGCCGCACCGGCTCGTTCCGGAGCAGCCGCTTGAACACCCAATGTCTGAAAGGCCGGACTGATGGCACCGTAGCCAAGACCGATAATTGGCGCTGATGCTATAATCCACCACGGCGTAGTGGCCAAACTCAATATGATAATCCCGATACCATAAAGGAGAAAGCCCGGATAAATTAATATATTCGCGCCCAACTGGTCAAAAGCCCGCCCTACCCACGGACGAGTTACCACAATGGTTAAGGCATATAATACGAAAAAAATGCTGGCCATAGTACCCTGCCCCATCTCAGTAAGCATAATCGGCACAAATACCAATACACCGGAATAGGTGAAGCTGATAAAAACACCGATGATAGCCCATGGCAAGGTAGTGCGCTCAAAGAAACGATCAAAATTCCAAGGCCGTTTTTTAGCTAATTGCGGCAGAGCCAAAGACTCATCGAGCTGTTTACGATTAACCACATAAAAACTCAACAAAGCACAAAGACTTAAAAAGATAAAGTAGGCATTCTTATCCCATAAATCCAGAATAGTCAGCCCTAAAAACGGTCCGATAACCATGGCCACATTAACGAATACGGAAAAATAACCTATCCCTTCCCCTTTGCGATGCTTCGGCAATACCAAAACGGCCACTGCCGCTACCGCCGTCGTGCCGACAGCAAAAATCATACCGTGCAATAAGCGCAAAAAGAAGATTAAATCCATAGACTGTGTAAAGTTAAAGGCTATCATAATGAGCAGGAAAATACCGGTTGTGGCAAAGAGTACTTTACGTTTGTCAAAACCGTCTATAATTTCACCGGCAAAGGGCCGACAAAGAATTGTACCAATCTGGAAATACGTCATAGCCATACCGGCTTGGAAGGCCGTCCCGCCGTAGACCCCGGTAATAATTAAAGGCAAGCCCGCAATCAATATATATTGGCTCATATAGTAAAGACAACTGCTTAGGCCGCAACCGAGAAATTCCGCTGACCAAATTTTACCTTCTTCCGCTGCCTGCTGCTGATTCGATGACATCATATCCCCCATATCATGAGTACCCGCTGCATTAGTTTGATGAGTACTATTTTTTTGTCCGTCCTGACCCATAGACATCTCCTTCCTTTTTCGCTATCATCACACCATTATAGTTTTACCTGCTGAAAGATTATTAAAACTCTGTTCCAATAACAGGTTTATACTTTGGGCTGTATTTAATGAGTCCCATCATTTTGCGGTAACTCATAAAGTACAAAATCATAACCACCCGTAGAACGGGTGGTTTGCTCTGACCCTATAAGGGTCTTT
>NZ_JALKIG010000075.1 GCF_023051165.1 Veillonella sp. KGMB01456 | reverse complement strand
ACCGACCCCCAGTTTAACTGGGGGTTTTGTCATGCCTATTCGGCGTACAATAAAATAAAGAGGTTTATTGAAAATTTTCAATAAACCTCTTAGTATACAATTTTATATTGTTAAAATCCCCAACAACGCTGTAGGAACTCCAATACCAACCTATCAATAATTACTATAAAACTAATCTTCTTTCCGTTCTAAGGCACTTACATCAGGCGTTAAGAATCTAAGTACTAAATACCCTAACACACCGGAGAGAATGGAGCCCATGAAAATACCGACTTTCGCCATTTCCTGAGCATGACCGGCCGGAAATGCCAATAAATCGACGAACAAGCTCATAGTAAAGCCAATCCCGCAGCAAAGAGCAATGCCGTATACGTGAGACCAAGTTGCATGAACCGGCATGTCAACCAATTTAGTTTTAACTAAAACAAATACGGTAGCAAATACGCCAATTTGTTTACCTAAGAAGAGTGCTAAAGAAACACCGAGTACAACCGGATGGAATAAATCGGAGTATGTAAAGTCCCCAAAGGATACCCCGGCATTAACAAAGCCGAACAGCGGTAAGATTAGGAAGGTAATCCATTTGATTAACGCATTGTTCCACTGCATTATCGGTGAAATCAAACGACCCGTGCTGTATTTAGCCCGATACGGTATGGTCATGGCCAGAATAACACCGGACAATGTCGCATGAAGACCGGATCTAAAGATACAGTACCATAAGCCGAGGCCGAGAATAATATACGGAATAGGATGGAAAATCCCTCTTTTATTCAGTATCATCAAGAGAACAAAAATCACTACCGCCAATCCCATGAATAAAAATGACAAAGATTCGGTATACACGGCAGCAATGATAATAACCGCAATCAAATCATCCACAACAGCCAATGTAGTAAGTAATACTTTCATGGCTACCGGAACGCGCGTCCCCAATAAAGAAACTACGCCAATGGAGAACGCTATATCCGTCGCTGTCGGAATAGCCCAACCTCTATGGTATAAAGGGTTGGCATGGTTAAATGCGAAATAAATAATGGCCGGAACCATAACACCGCAACAAGCGCATATGGTCGGTAAAATACGCTTCGCATTCGTATTTAATTCACCGTAAATCATTTCATGCTTAATTTCAAGACCAACGCCTAAGAAGAATATGGCCATTAAAACATCGTTAACCCACAAATCAACCGGGAATGGTCCCAACGGTAGTTTTAAGAACATAAAATACTGTTCTGCCAGTGATGAGTTTGCTACTCCGACTGCCAGTGCAGCTGAGATAAGTAATAAAATCCCACCGGCTGAAGGAGACTGTAGAAATGATTTAATCCAAGCCATAATCTCCTCTTCTTTCTTAAGGAAATAAACTTTACAATAATTTTGATAATCTCACTTTCCGTTCGTTTATTTCCTTTTAGTTATTTTATATATAATATTATATCATCTTTTATCATGAAGAGGAATGTAATTTTGTGCGTTTTGTGTATACATTTGTACAACAAAAATTGATAAGAGTTATTGAGAAATATGATTTTTAAAGCTAACTTATAAATACAATTACAAAATCAAGCTCTAAAAAGTTAAACTAATAAATAAAAAAATTATACTTCTAATTTCTGCTTTAGAATTGAATCTAATTTATAAGAATAGGCTCATTTATGTAAACTTACAAGGAATAATTTTGGTTGTCAGAAATAAATTTTTTCTATAAATCCCCTATGGAATTCGTCATTAACGAAAACGGATTATACAAAAATCGACAAAATAAAAAACCACACCGAAGTGTGGTTCTAATGGTGACCCAGGAGAGATTCGAACTCCCGACCTTTTGATTCGTAGTCAAACGCTCTATCCAGCTGAGCTACTGAGTCATAAACTTGCCACTCGAATATAATACCATAATACGCTGTTCATTGCAAGGGAAATTTTTCGTATATTTTACAATTCCTCAAGAATAGAACGAGCGACCTTGCGGCCGCCTTCTATATTATGGATGGCAGGGGCAGTAGGACTTGAACCCACAACCAACGGTTTTGGAGACCGCTACTCTACCAATTGAGCTATACCCCTATGTAGTACCAAGTCACACTTGATACTAGAATATAATACCAAATATTGAGGTAAATGTCAAACCTAATTTTAACTAATATATTTCTCGTAAAGGTAAAGTAAACTGTTGCCCCATCAAAAAAGCGCTTTTATGAGCATCTCGTAATTTGCAATATTATTTTCATGGAATGGCGACAGCATTCCTAAATACTTACGATTATGCAGCTCATGATAGTCTTTTTCCTTATCATAAGCATAAATAGCGTTAATTAAGGCATCAGCTCCGGCATAAGCATCAAATTGATCGTAGTAAAACCCGATGTTTTCTTTTTTTAAATATTCGGAGTTATGAACAAGCGGATATCCCCCATAAAGGGCTTCGTAATAAAGATAATTGAGTCCGCATTCCCACTGAAATGCTAAGACGATGTCTGTATATTTGCCTAAAAATTCCGGTGTCATAAAGCGAGCTTCTACGGACATGATATTCTGTCTTACCAAATCGGTAAAGCCGATAAAATTGTAGAAGGCGTGGACGTTCTTTTTATCAACCGTACCACATAGATATACATGCTTCAGTAGATTTTTATTGCGACGATATACTTCTTCCGCAATTAATATGGGGGTCATGCAATTTTTGAGAACAGAAATATTAGGTTCCATCACAGCTACACGGCGCTGCTCCGGATCAATAGGATTGTAACCGAATATACCTTCCAAGCTCAGCTCTTTTATCTTTGTATCAATAAATAGCGGGCTCCACAAATGCGGAACCTCATAAACCGGTGCCCGTGTAATGATTTCCACATAAGGTTTATTCGTTTTCATCAGATGCGGGGCGATCCAAACGGCATCATACCGTGTTCCGTTAAAAGCACGCCCGCCCTGTTCGGCATGAACGAATTTTTCCATATCCATGATAAAATCATTGCCCATGCGATACGATATGATTCTGGCCCCTTGGGCACGAAAAGCACGGCCGATAGCCGGTTCTAATGCTAGCGTTCCTTCTATGAGCAAATCTGTCTTATTGAGTACTTCATGGTATTCGTAGTACTTTACATTAAAACCTTGGAATTGACTGGGAAAGCTCGTTAATTCGTTTCCCCAATACACGAAATAGACCTCATTGACGAATTCTATCTGCTCTAGACAGAGTTTTAAGAAAAACATATTTTGGCCTGCCCCATTCGACCAAATATGCTGATAGGAATCACCCCAAAAGAAGGTAATTCCTATGTTTATCTTTTTCTGCATGACTACCCCTCTTCCCGATTCGGTATTATTGTATTAACCGGTAAAATTTCAATTATACATAGATATTGAAAACTCATTTCAAGGAAATGATAACATAGTTTGGAGGATGGGACAAGGTGCGAGGGTAAAATTGTAGTGCATGGCTGCATGGCTGCGGTTTAGTGACTTATTTAGTGCTAAGAAGGGCTAGAGGGAGAAAGCGCTATTGATTTAGGGCGTGACCGGATTGATTGGCGTTAGTGACTTTTTTAGTGCTATAAAGGCTAGAGGGAGAAAGCGCTATTGATTTAGGGCGTGGACGGATTGATTGGCGTTAGTGACTTTTTTAGTGCTATAAAGGCTAGAGGGAGAAAGCGCTATTGATTTAGGGCGTGACCGCATTGCTTCGCTCGCTGCGGTAGTAGGAATACT
>NZ_JALKIG010000074.1 GCF_023051165.1 Veillonella sp. KGMB01456 | reverse complement strand
AAAATTATATTGAAAACGGATTCGGTGCTATATCCGGATTGTCTAAAGAGATATTGATTGATGATGCCAATACGTATGGTATAGCTTGGTGTAATGCAGCTATGGAAATTGCTGTTTCATGCAATAAAAGAATGTGGGCCTATGTAAGAGCCATATTGAAACGATGGAATAGTCAATATAATTTGTCAGAAAAACCATGGGAGGTGGAAGCAAGTGGAACATGTAAGCAAAGTCACGCACAATTTAAAAAAGATGTGCGAGCAGTATCATCAAGTGGCAATGGAACGGGAGCGGTTGACTGGACAAATGACCCCGACCATTTCTAAGCCGATAAATTGGGAGTATTACGGCATATATAAACGATTTCGACATGTTGAGATAGCAACTATGGATGTAGCCACTGACAATGCAATTGCCTTTGAAGTTATTAAAGACTATGCCAGTCATATTGTAGACAATCTTAATCAAGGATTGGGGCTTATTATTAAAGGTCCTGTTGGAACCGGAAAGACTACGGCTGCGATTGCCATTATGAAAGAAGCTATTAAGCATAAAAAAAGTCCCTATTTTATCTCTATGATTTCGCTTCTCGATAAATTGATGAGTTTTAGAGATCAAGAAGAGCGATATGAATTTGAGCAACGCATTCAAAATTGTCCGTTATTGGTCTTAGATGATTTGGGCGGCGAATATATCGGCAAAAATAAGGAAGAGAGCTGGATGCTTAAGCGTATTATGTCAATTATTGACGAACGGTATCAGCGGTCAAAATCGATAATTATTACAACCAACTTACCAATTAAAGAATTAGCGGAACGATATGATCAACGTGCTATTGATAGAATACGTAGCACGAATCAAATCATAACATTGCTTGGTGAAAGTTTGCGAAAAGAAGAATGGAGAAAGTCATGAATTCAGTGCAGATATTAGGTAATTTAGCTCGTGCCCCTGAAGTACGCTTTACTAAAACAGGTAGAGCTGTAGCATCATTTACAGTGGCTGCGACAAATACATATTTTGATTCAAATTCTAATGAGCAGAAAGAACAGACTGCTTTCATAAATTGTGTAGCTTGGGGAAAACAAGGGGAATCCGTTGGTAGTCTGCGTAAAGGAAGTCGTTGTTTCGTTGAAGGGCGTTTGAATACCCGTTCTTATGAAACTCAGGATGGGCAAAAACGCTATGTAACTGAAGTAGTTGCCAACTTTGTTGGAGTATCTTTGAATGCTCCGGTAAACGAAACATCTAATTTTGATAGCTTTGAAAGTGTAGACAGTACTGATGAAAATATACCGTTTTAGGAAATAGGTGATACTATGATGGATTTAATAGCTGTTAATGTTACAGAGGAAGACAAGCAAATAGTAAGTGGTAGAGATTTGCATATGTTTTTGGAAATCGGAACGCAATATACAAAATGGTTTGAAAGAATGTGTGAATACGGTTTTAGTGAAAATGTTGACTTTAGAGCTGTTAGTCAAAAAAGACTAACAGCTCAAGGTAATGAATCTACCTTTATTGATCATGAACTGACTATCGATATGGCGAAGCAATTATGTATGCTAGCTCGAAATGATAAAGGTAAGCAAGCCCGAGAGTATTTTATTCAAATTGAACGTGATTGGAATAGTCCGGAAAAAGTCATGGGGCGAGCGTTAAAGATTGCGAATAATGTAATTAACAATCAGAAAATAACGATTGCACAACAAAATCAGCAACTACAAGAACTACAGCCAAAGGCTACTTATTATGATTTAGTACTACAGAATACTAGTTTATTAAGCATCACTCAAATTGCTAAAGATTTTGGATTGAGTGCTAGACGATTAAATCAAATCCTAAAAGATAAGGGTGTGCAATACAAGCAATCGGACCAATGGTTTTTATATCAGAAATATGCTGATAAAGGATACACTTCTAGTAAAACTACAGCATTAGATGCGGAACGCAGTGTAATGCATACATATTGGACGCAAAAAGGGCGGCTTTTTATTTATGAACTACTGAAAAGTATAAATATATTACCTTTGATTGAGCAGGTGGCATGATGAATAGTAGAGAAAAAGGCAAAAAAGGTGAACGTGAATTTGCTTCATTGTGCCGTGATAAAGGGTTTTCAAGAGTTCGCCGTACACAGCAGTATTGTGGTAATACAGGCGAAGCAGCTGATGTTGTTGGCTTACCGGGTGTACATGCTGAAGTTAAGCGTGTTGAAAACTTAAATATATACAATGCGATTGAGCAAGCAAAACGAGATAGCAAGAAATCGGGGCGAGTGCCGGCGGTATTCCACCGGAAAAATTATCGTGAGTGGCTTGTAACGATGACCGCCGATGATTGGTTCAATTTGTATAGGGAAAGCGAATTATTGAATAGCAATTATAGGAGCGATAACGATGAATGACAAAGCAAAAGAGTTGGATGAGAAAATCAAATAAGGGGGTTATGTCATGGATAAAAGTCAATTAAGAAACGATATAATGCAATTCCTTTACAACGAAGGATTTAGATTTATTGCAAAAGACCACAATGGTTGGGTCCGGGCTTTTGTACGCAAGCCAGTTAAAAATAAATACGCATGGATTGCTAATGGTTATGTGAGGACATTAGGCGTATTATCAAATTTATTTAATAATATTAATTGGGAAGATAAAGAACCTTTGAATATCGCTATTGAGATTGGCGCGCTTGATTGGTCGACTGTGCCGGATAATACGCCGGTGCTAGTGCGAAACAACGTAACAGAGCCGTGGGAATATCGGCACTTTTACAAATATAGCGCCGAATCGGATTATCCATTTATTTGTTATATCGACGGCAAGACAAGTTATACGGTGAAGAGCATTCAGAGCATTGTTAAATATGATAATTGGGCATTCTGTAAGTTAGCCGAAGAAGGTGAGTAATATGTTCGGCGTGGACTACATCAAGGCGCAAGAACTCGGCTTTAAATTCATTGCCCGAGACCCTGTCGGCGGCGAGTGTGTACACCGGGAAAAGCCGAAAAAGAATGACGGCGGCTATTGGGTAAGTGAAGGCTGGCGTTATGTTGATGGCTACTGCTGTTTAGACAAGAAAAATGTCATGGACATTGATGATGCTATCAAAATTGAAAAGAGCTCCCCTTTTAAAGCAGCGCCGAAATGGGAGCCGGAAACCGTGGAGCTCAAATGTCAATATTGTGGTAAAAAATTCATCGGCAGAAGTAAGAACCGGAAATATTGCAGCGGAAAGTGTGCGAACGATAACAAAATTCAGAAGCGAAAAGCAAAGGAGGCAGCACAACATGACTGATAAGGAATTAAGAAAAGAGATTTTGGAACGTGCATATCGATATGGAGCGCGTTATGTGGCTAGAGATTTAACTGGAGAAATTTACGCTTATGAAGATAAGCCTTCATTTGATAGTGACGGTTGTTGGTGGGATGCATCGGAAGACCTTACTAAAGTGATAGTAGAACTTACTTATTTTGAAGATTTATTCCAAGATTTGCGAATGAATATAGAAACCTTACTAGATATTGGCAAAGAGCTGGAGATTGTAGATTGGAAAAATGTGCCAGTTGATACCCCTGTGCTTGTAAGTGCTGATGGAGAAATTTGGGAAAGAGCTTATTTCAAACAATATGTAGAGGTTAATATTGATCCATTCATTGCTTTTGCTGATGGGCGAACAAGCTGGAGCAAGAAAGGGATGGTAGATTGGCATGCTTGGAAATATTGCAAGCTAGCGGAGGTAAACGATGAAAATAAATTGTGAAAACATGAAACGGCTTAGACGTCAATGCGAAAAGCTGCGGACGTGGCGCTATATCTTGCGCCGGATGCGAAGCC
>NZ_JALKIG010000073.1 GCF_023051165.1 Veillonella sp. KGMB01456 | reverse complement strand
TACCATGGTCAACGTGACCGATAGTACCGATGTTAACATGCGGTTTAGTACGTTCGAATTTTGCTTTTGCCATTGAAGTAATAGCCTCCTTCACAAAAATAATAACCTATATACGCTCATTATAATACAAAAAATCACTAATGAAAAGAATCTAACATTAAAATCCCTAAAAACTACAGGAGATTTTAGGGATTTATTAAAAATTTAGTTGCCGTAATTCTGTTTTAAAGTTTGTAATTTGTAGAAACACCACAACATACCGAACCAAACCGGTGTAAAGAGTAAGGCAATAAGTGTTTCATTATTAAAGGCTAAAGAAACTAATACTAAGAAGTAGAAGCCTAAAATCACGTAGTTCATAAGCGGATATAACGGCATTTTAAACGGATTTTGTTTAGCCAATTCCGGATGCTGTTTGCGATATTTCATATGACAAACCAAGATGATGGCCCAGATGAAAATAAAGCAGAACGTAGACACACTGGTAATCAAAATAAACACGTTTTCAGGCATAATGTACTGCATAATAACGGCGATAAAAATAACCAACGCAGAGAATACAACGGCGTTCATAGGCACCTGATTGGAACGCAAACGGAACATACGACGCGGTGCATTCCCTTCACGAGCCAAAGTGTACACCATGCGGCTTGTACTGAACAAACCACTGTTACAAGCCGATGCAGCCGATGTTAGCACGATAAAGTTAACAATAGCCGCAGCCGCTACGATACCGGCCGCTTTAAATACCTGTACGAACGGACTAGAGTCAGCGTTTACGGCTGTCCACGGATAAATACTCATAATAATTGCCAAGGCACCAACGTAGAAAATAATAATACGAATCGGAATATTGTTGATTGCCTGCGGAATTACCTTCTTAGGATTTTCCGTTTCGCCCGCCGTTAAGCCTACCAGTTCAATCCCCGTAAAAGCAAATACAACCATCTGGAAGGACAACACAAAGCCTTCCCAGCCATTCGGGAACCAACCGCCATGACTCCATAAATTAGAGAAACTTACCGGTCCCACATCGGTCTGGTAGCCGATAAATATTAAATATAAACCGCCGCCGATTAAACCTAAAATGGCGATAACTTTAATTAATGCGAACCAGAATTCCAATTCACCGAAAATTTTGACTGCCATCAAATTCGAAGCGAACAGAATCAGTAAAATACAAAGACTCGGTATCCACGGCTCTACATTCGGTATCCAATACTGGATATATACCCCCGCGGCCGTAACGTCGGCCATGGCCAGCGACACCCAACAGAACCAATAGGTCCAGCCGGTAACAAAAGCGGCGCCCGGTCCAATATATTCTTCAACAAAATCTACGAAAGAATGATGATCTGTATTCGAGAGCAACAGTTCCCCCAAGGCCCTCATCATAAAGAACGAAATCAAACCCGTAATAATATACGCTAACAAAATGGACGGTCCCGCCAAATGAATGGAACGGCCTGATCCTAAAAATAAACCTGTACCTATGGCTCCCCCAATTGCCAACAACTGTACATGTCGATTTTTTAACCCCCTAGCTAACTCCTTCTTCTCGTGCATACAAATGCCCACCTCCAAAATACTAATTTTAATAAAAAAATAAACCCACATTGATATGTGAGTTACCAACTGAAAAATAATGGTGGCGGCACACGGATTTGAACCGCGGACACACCGGGTATGAACCGATTGCTCTAGCCAACTGAGCTATGCCGCCAAGTGTATATGGAGCTAGTGACCGGGATTGAACCGGTGACCTTATCCTTACCAAGGATACGCTCTGCCGACTGAGCTACACCAGCATACGTAATGAATGGTTGCGGGGACAGGACTTGAACCTGCGACCTTCGGGTTATGAGCCCGACGAGCTACCAACTGCTCCACCCCGCGATGAATGGTGGAGGGAGAAGGATTCGAACCTTCGAAGTCGAAGACGGCAGATTTACAGTCTGCTCCCTTTGGCCGCTCGGGAATCCCTCCAAAAATAATGGAGCTGGCGATAGGAATTGAACCCACAACCTGCTGATTACAAGTCAGCTGCTCTACCGATTGAGCTACGCCAGCATACCACAACATGGAATATTATACATATTCCTGAACATCTTGTCAATAGATTTTTTAGCTCAGATTGACATTTTGTTCTGCGCTTCCGTTTCCCGTATAGCGCTTTATTATAATAGCATAGGTAATATTTTTGCGCAAGTACTTTTTTACAAAATTCTTGCAAAACACACTAATTTTCTTACAATGTGTAAAAACACTGTACTCTTCCCATCTCCAGACTCTGTTCAAACATATTTCTTGTCCTATTTAACAGCTACAATTCAACGCTATCGAGCAAACTAATATAGACGTACTCCTCAATGTAAAATAGCCGTACTGCATTATAAAATAACACACTACGGCTATTAAACGGATATATTATTTTTTCAGACTTGCTTCCAACTGAGCTAATCGTTCTTCCAACGCACTAACTTGTGATTGTAAGTCAACTACGGTATCAGTTTGAGCTGCATATTTAGCCTGTAACTCATTCATGGCACCCGCTTGCGCTTCTACGTAGCCCGCAAGCTCTGCCTTAGAATACGCGCTATACTCGGATTCAGAGCCAAATTTAAAGGAAACACCCACATTATACATTGTTTCATCTCCTAAAGTTGCCGCTGCATTCACCATAGTATTACGATTTGGCCGATAGAATGCACCTAAGGCGTAAGCCTGCTCACCCTTATAGCCCCCCATACCGGCTGCAAAAGAGATTTTATCATTAGGATCGAAATCAAGCGGATTTAAACCGGCTAAAGCGACCGCCCCGGCTACGGCTTTATTTACACGATTGTCCAAACGATTCAAATTATTATTAATCGTTTGAATATTATTACCTTGGGCATTAATTCGTTCATTCACAGCATATAACTGGGAACCGTTAACGGCTTCGGTGGAATCAGCCGAGATTTTACCGGCTTTCACATTGGTCAACGTAATAGTTTCCGTAGTATCACGATTCATACCGGCCAACGTACTTACCGTGGATTTACCGGTGAATTCGGTGGCACCGGCTTTTACTTCGCCGGATTCGGTAATATCCGTAGCTAAGAACGGTTTGCCGTCTACATAGACAACCTGATTACCGCTATTATCTAAATGAATCACCGCATCAGACCAAACAACGCTATGACCGGTGTCGCCTTTTTCACCCTTGTCACCTTTAGGGCCTTGCGGACCGGCCGGACCTTGCGGACCCTGTGGGCCTGTAGGACCGTCAGCACCGGCATCCCCTTTGTCCCCCTTAACCCCTTTGTCACCTTTAAAGGCATCATCACCTTTTAGCGAATCTTTATCTAAGGACACAAAAATATGCTTTTCATTATCGGCGGACGTTACTTCTTCTGCTTTTAGGCCATTGCCAAAAGATAAGGCTAAATTACTTAGTGTTGGTGAAAACTTCGAAGCCCCAACAGTATAAGTATCACCCTTCTTGGTGCTGCCACTATAAATAGGCACAATGTGATTGGCCACTGCTTTTAACTGCGCCACGTTAACTGCATCCGTATCGGCAGTGCCGGCCGCTAAATTCGTGATTTGGCGTGTAACGGCACCATGGTAAGCACCGTTTTGATCTACATAGGCGGATGCGCCTACACTAAAGGCGCCGGTTGTGGATTTGTAAATAGATACGAGATTATCCTTCTGTATTTTGGCTTGCATAAATTCACTGTTAACGGCAACCCAACTATTTAATGCTTGTTTCGCCTTCCACGCTGCAGTTGCTAACTCTGCTCGTGCCTTATCAGCATCTTTAAACCTTTGATTACTTTTATAATCAAATGCATTCGCATTATACTCTGCCCCATATTCTTCAGTACCATCAGGAGTAGACTTATTCGACTTAGCATATACATCCATAGCCTTAGCCATCTCTTCCTGCTTTATAGCCGATACCTCAGCGGATTTATTATCAGCAGCTTCTTGAGCACTTGAGTAAACTTGCAACAATTCATTATATTTATTTTCTTTTGGTTAATTGTACAATGAAATTGAACACATAAAAAAATCCATAGTGAATACC
>NZ_JALKIG010000072.1 GCF_023051165.1 Veillonella sp. KGMB01456 | reverse complement strand
GTATTTATCTAAGTTTGCAGCACTTTCTACACACACTTTTTGTCCTATAACTCTAAAAATACCATACTTAATAATTTCGACATAAATTTTCAAAATCCTTCATATTTATAGATTTTTATAATAAAGTTTAGTCGTATTTTTTTTAAACGGCAAACAAAAACAACCACTTCCCGAAGGAAGTGGTTGTCTTATTTTCACTACTTATTAATTCTGTTTTACAAGAAATTAGAATTTGTAGTTTAATTCTGCACGGTAGTAATCGGATACGTCTTCGCCGTCCTGAGTTTCACCGTTGAATGCCCAGTATGCAGATAAGCCAACGTTTTTAGCTAAAGCGTAATCAACAGTTGCTAACCAACCTTTGTAGTTGTAGTTTGCAGGTTGATTCCAAGTGGAGCTGAATACAGGAGCTTTTTCAGCTAAATCAAAGTATTGAGCTTTAACATCCCAAGAACCGGCTTCTTTAATGTTGTAGTTACCGAAACCGATACCAGCTACCCAAGCGTCATTGCCACCTTCTTTAGCATCTTCAGCAAATGTAGCGTATTCGCCGCCAATCCAAACGTTTTTGAACTGGAAGTCAGCAAAACCGCCATAGATGTCGAAGCTGTCGCCATCTAAATTATAAGCACTTGCAAATTTAGAACCGTTGTTGTTAGCGAATGCATAGAAGCCACCGATAGTGATGTCATCGCTAAGTTTACCTTGAGCCTGTAACAATGTTACGGAAAGGTTATTTTCTTCAGAAAGACCTTTTAATTCGCCTTCAACAAAGTAACCGTAAGCAGCTAAAGCACTGAATTTACCATTGTCGTATGCCAAAGCAGCACCGTCAAAAGTATCATCATAGATTAAGCCGTTACCAACGAATGCACCGAAACGACCACCTACAGCTGTAAGTTCATCACCGAATTCATGAGCTACATAGATACGGTCAGCAGATACGGAAGCTTTGTTAGCATTACCGAATTCGTTAGAACCAACGATACGGATAACAGTAGTTGTGTTTTCATTTACTTGTGCATTGAATTGAACACGACCACGATAATCGAAGTAAGATTTTTTGCTTGGTTTATCTTCGTTAATGATACCTTTCTTTTCAAAGCCTTGGTAACGAAGACGAACGTCGCCTGTAGCTTTTACGTTACCAACTTTGTTTTCCAAAGTAGCAACACGAACGCCCAAATTGTTCAATTCGCTAGCGAATTCATCAGCCAAACGGTTGATCATAGCCTGTTGTTCAGCGTTAGCACGAGCTTCGTTAGCCATAGCTTTAGCTACCATCTGAGCCATTTCGTAACGAGTGATGTTGTTCTGGCCTTTGAAAGTGCCATCTGGGTAACCGTTGATTACACCAGCTGCTGCCAATTGAGATACGCTCTGGTATGCCCAATCGTTAGGAGTTACATCGGAGAATGGATTAGTTGCGAATGCAGTAGTTACGCCAAGTACAGCAGTTGCTGCAAATACGGCTGCAAAACGTTTTTTCATTGTAATTACCCCTTTCGGTAAAAAACAGAAAAAAGAAATAAAATAGCAGATGGCATCTCATTTCATTCTTCATGTTTCTATACTCATGTAATTTACAATGGAGTGTCCATGTTTCCTCACACTTAATTACATTTTCTGTCAATCATGAAGCTGTCATGACTACCAATCTACGGACATAATACCACACTCGAATCAAAAATCAAAGGGTTTTGTTATGATTATTTCGCATAGGTTATGCATCTGTCTTCTTAGAAAGGATTCAACTTCATCAAACTCACACCTTACAACCCCTTTATTTATCAACGTTTATCCCTATATTGATTTTTGTTGATGTTTACGACAACAAAAAAAGACAACTTCCGAAGAAGTTGTCTTTTTTATATCCGAAACTACTATATTATAGTAATTATTGGTCAGATTAGAACTGGTAGTTCAATTCTGCACGGTAGTAGTCTGGTAAGTCAGCGCCGTCTTGGTTTTCAGCGTTGAATGCCCAGTAAGCGGACAAGCCAACGTTTTTAGCCAAAGCGTAATCAACAGTAGCCATCCAAGCTTTGTAGTCGGAGTTTACTGGTTGATTCCAAGTAGAGCTGATTACAGGAGAATGTTTAGCCTGGTCGAAGTACTGAACTTTAACGCCCCAAGTACCTTCGTTTTCAATGTCGTAGTTACCTACGCCAACACCGGCTACCCAAGCATCTTTACCGTCGTTGTTTACGCCAGTATTCCAATTTTTGTCCCAAGTAGCATATTCGCCACCAATCCACAATTTGTTGAATTGAAGATCTAAGGAACCGCCATAGATATCGTTATCCAAGTTGTCTAAGCCCCAAGCATAGAAACCACCGATAGTAGCGTGTTCACCTAAGTTACCTTTAACCTGTGCAAGTGCTACTTTGTAGTTATTATCAGCAGTTTTATTTGCGATATCACCGTCAAAGCCTACAGGCATGCCTGTTTTATCATTAACGATTTCATTATTAGCATTATATTTGCTGAACAAGCTACCAGTAATGAAGGAACCGTAACCACCGGTCAATGCGAAGTTGCCGTTGTCATAAGTAATAGCAGCACCATCAAATGGATCGTCGTATACTAAACCGTTACCGATAGTGTTATCGAAACGACCGATTACCGCAGTAGTGTCTTTACCGAATTTGTGAGCAACGTACATGTTATCAAATTTAACAGTAGTACCGGTTGCATCACCAAATTCTACACCGTCAAAACCATTATCTTCACCGGTTGTTACAATACGAACTACTGCAGAAGTGTTGTCAGCTACATTAGCATTGAACTGAACACGTGCACGGTAGTCGAACTGGGAACGTTTGTTGCTGTTTGCGTCAGTAGCGAACATACCTTTTTTATCGGAACCTTGGTAACGAAGACGAGCGTCACCGGTTACTTTTACGTTACCAACTTTGTTTTCCAAAGTAGCAACACGAACGCCCAAGTTGTTCAATTCGCTAGCGAATTCATCAGCCAAACGGTTGATCATAGCTTGCTGTTCAGCGTTAGCACGAGCTTCGTTAGCCATAGCTTTAGCTACCATCTGAGCCATTTCGTAACGAGTGATGTTGTTCTGGCCTTTGAAAGTGCCATCTGGGTAACCGTTAATTACACCAGCTGCTGCCAACTGAGCTACGCTCTGGTATGCCCAATCGTTAGGAGTTACATCAGAAAATGGGTTTGCTGCGAAAGCAGTAGTTACGCCAAGTACAGCAGTTGCTGCAAATACGGCTGCAAAACGTTTTTTCATAATAAATTACCTCTTTCCAAAAAAAGATTTAATAATGTTTGAACCAACATTATCTATTCTTCATTTCAGATACTCAGTAATCTTAAATGGAGTGTCCATGTTTCCTCACAAGTGACCGCTTTTCTCATATCAATGAATTTTGATGTCGTTCGTTCTGTAATCATTGTATCGCGGTCTTCATGATTTGTAAAGAAAACTCAAAATTTGTCCACGAGTTTTGAAGAAAAAATATGACAATTTTCGATGTAATGTAACTTGTAACCCTCATGAATACTTCAATTATCACTAACTCTCATTTATAGCAATATTACACGAATTGTTAATCTATTTTTTCAGAGTTTTCTGATTAAATTGAGTATTCATCTATATTTAGTCTATTAAGAGAAAACAAATTGTAAGATATCAAATACATATACCCCTCTCCAATTTGATTTATAATTTTAATATAATAATTAGCTTGATTTTTATATCTACTTTATGTTTCTTTTTATTAATACATGTTTTTGTCCACTACAATTACACAGTTTGTAAAATTCATGTAAATTACACCAATCAGCATCTTATAAAATGCATAAAAAACAGAGCCGATTAACACGATTTCTCGTGCCAATCGGCTCTTAAAATTTACCTCAAAATTGACTTTTTATGGTCAATTTATATGTAGTTTTCACTGTTAATTGAGAATTAACTTCAAACTTATTAACTCTCTTTTTTCATTCGAATAACTTTTTGTTCATCCGAATTCACTACATCAATTCTATATTTTGAACTTTATATTCGTAAAGAACTTCTATCCAAGTCAAATATTAGAATTTGTAGTTCAATTCTGCACGGTAGTAATCGCCTAAGTCGTTACCGCTCTGGTCTTCAGCATTGAATGCCCAATAACCGGAAAGACCTACGTTTTTAGCCAAGGCATAATCAACGGATGCCATCCAAGCTTTGTAATCGCTGTTGTATGGTTGGTTGAATGTGGAGCTGATTACAGGCGAGTATTTACCTTCATCGAAGTACTGAACTTTAACGCCCCAAGTACCTTCTTTAGCGATATCGTAGTCGCCGTAACCAATGCCGGCTACCCATGCGTCTTTATCGTTGGATTGTACCAAAGAGCCGTCTTTATCGGAGAAGGTTGCATATTCGCCGCCTAACCAAACTTTACCGTAGTTGAGGTCTAAGGAACCGCCATAGATATCGTTATCTAAGTTCTTGTTACCAAAGGTGTAGAAGCCACCTACTGTAGCATGTTCACCAAGTTTAGCTTTTGCCTGTAACAAGGTTACGGTTGCGTTTTCATCGGAAGTTGCATCGCTGAAGTCGTGTGCATAGGAGCTCATGCTACCGTTATTGAATAAACCGCCTTCCATGAAGGAACCGTAAGCAGCGGTTGCGGAGAAGTTACCGTTGTCATAGTTTACAGCGGCACCATCAAACGTATCATCGTATACTAAACCGTTACCAACGAAAGCACCGAAACGACCGGCTACGGCAGTTGTATCTTTACCGAATTTGTGAGCTACATATACACGGTCAAATTCAACATCGGATGTTGTGGAATCACCGAATTCCATATCACCGCTGGTTACGCGGATAACTGCGGATGTGTTGTCATTTACATTAGCGTTGAATTGTACACGACCGCGCATATCGAACAAGGATTTTTTATTAGTGTTATCGGAGCTGATTTCACCTTTTTTATCGGAACCTTGGTAACGAAGACGAGCATCACCGGTTACTTTTACATTACCTACTTTGTTTTCCAAGTTGGAAACACGCACGCCCAAATTGTTCAATTCATCAGCAAATTCGTTAGCCAAACGGTTGATCATAGCTTGCTGTTCAGCGTTGGCACGGGATTCGTTAGCCATTGCTTTAGCTACCATCTGAGCCATTTCGTAACGAGTGATGTTGTTCTGGCCTTTGA
>NZ_JALKIG010000071.1 GCF_023051165.1 Veillonella sp. KGMB01456 | reverse complement strand
TTGAAGGAGCAAAGCGACGCACAAATCGTATTGCATCACTTTCTTTCGAGCCGAGCGAAGCGATGGCGAGAATGATAGTGTAGTCGCAAATGATAACGGACTCTGAGAGATTCCAGCCAACATTGTAGAGGTGTGCAGGCAGTAAAAGGTACAATAGCGGCGTGGGATACGCAGGGCTCATGTTTTAAAGGAGCGTAGCGACGCATAAAACATAGAGCATCGCGTAGTTCGGGGCGTTAAGTAGTGAGCCCTATTTGAAGGAGCGAAGCGACGCACAAATAGGTGCGAATCTCTTAGTTCAGACCGTAAGATTCTTCGAAGAAAAATCCACAGGCCCGAACACATAGGTAGTCGCTGATTGAGCCGGTACGTACACTGCGTTACTAGCTTCCTCTACCGCAGCGAGCGCAGCAATGCGGTATGCCACTAAATCAATAGAGCATTAAGCCACTAGCCCCCTAGCATCAAATGATAGTATTCCTACTACCGCAGCGAGCTAAGCAATGCGGTCACGCCCTAAATCAATAGCGCTTTTTCCCTCTAGCCCTCTTGGTCACTAATTAAGACCACCAAGCGAAGCAATGCTGTATGCCTCTAAGTCAGTATTACTATTAATAGTCACTATACTCTGCACTATAAATAGAATAATATTTCCTACACACCTTCTCCGGTGTGTTTTTTATTAACCATTGCTATTTTATACACTATTAATCAACAAATAGAACGCTAAACTTTACCAATGTACAATACGAAAGAAGGATAATGAGCTAACAATGAAGAATAATATAAATTGTGAGTTAATACATTATCCGATTTTTTAATAATATGGAGATTTATTTGATAAATGTATCACTATTGCATCACATCGTATAAAATAAATAAAACTGTATAAATCAAGACTATTCCTACTTAATTGATTTTATAATAAGTTGAATATTATAATTTTTGACATTAAAATTTCACAAACTGAATAGTATCGTTGAATCACTTAAATTTTGATGCTATTATAAAGTTAAGATGAAATATAATAGAATTCAAATTAATATGGAGAATATGGTATTTAGTTGTTTTATGGTATTAAGCATTAATAATTAATGCCGGATATAGTTTTAACAAAATAATAGGAGGATGATATAGCAGTACAGTAAGATTACTTATTTATTTCGTTGTGAGGGATAAAGGGGAACGATTATGAATAGGATTTACAAGGTTATATGGAGTAAAGTAAGCAATCAGTATGTTGTAGTATCTGAATTGGCACGCAAATGTACAAAGAATTCCAGTAGTTCTGTAGGGGCAGTTCGTAAGGTTGGAGTGTTGCTAGCCACTTTGGCACTAACTGCTGGTATAAGTGGAATGAGTGTAGATGCAGCTACTAACGGAGCATGGACGACAGCTACTGATGGCAAAGGGAATTTTACGGCCCATATTGATACTGCAAACACAATGGGGCAGTATGCTGAAAATAATAAAGTACTCGGTGATGAAAATACGGTAAATACTAGAAATAATAAGGTTACCGGTGATACGAATACATTGGGATCTTCAAGTGGCTATGATTATGTTATCGGGGATGGTAATGCCATTTCTGTAACAAAGTACTCATGGATTATTGGCAATAATAATCAAATATATACAAAACCTAATGGCTTTTATAGAGAATATAAAGATACACTTATTTTTGGAAATAATAATACTTCTACGGAGCACATTGGCAGATCTATTTTTATTGGGAGTAACAATAACGTAACCCAAGGAATTAATGATTCTATTGCTATCGGTAATGGTATGAAATTCGGGAGAAATACAGATGGGTCTGTAATTATAGGCCATGAAATTAAGAATGGTGCACTCCCTCGAGATGGAGAAACAATCGCAAGAGGCCCTGGAAGTAATAATTCGGTTGTTATCGGTTCTAAAAATACGAATGAATCACCGGGAAGTATTATTCTTGGGTACAATTCAAAAATAGGGAATGATGTCTACTCTGCTGGAGTTGATATTGTAATAGGTAATCAAGTTTCTATAGGTGATAATGCAGATCACTCGATTGCTATAGGTTCAGATGGCACTAGAGTTGATGACGAAACTGACTGGACTACTATTATGGGCCATAAGGTGACGATTGGTATTCAATCTGACTAATCTCTTGCAATTGGAGGCACCGGTACTAGTATTGGGTCTGATGCTCCTCACAGTACTGCGGTAGGTTCTATTGCAAAAGTTATTGATGGCACTTGGTATGGTACTGCAGTAGGATATGAATCATCTGTATCGGGACGCTCTAGTATTGCTCTCGGTAATGAGGCAACAATTGGTATCGATAAAGAAAATTTTAGTCGCTATGCAGTTGCTCTTGGCTTTCAATCTAAGGTCGGCGGAAGTGCTGAAAATGGTATAGCAATTGGTAATGGCGCAAATGTTAAAGATGGTGCACAAAGTGGTCTTGCTGTTGGTGTTGGTGCTAAAGCCAATTCTACAAGCTCAATCGCAATTGGATCTGGGGCTAATGCTACCGGGTCAGATAACTTTGCTTTTGGTACCGGGGCGGCAGTAACTACAAAACCTGGTAATATTAGCTGGTCAGTTGCAATGGGTTATCATACTAAAGTTAACACCGGATATAGTGTGGCAATCGGTAGCCAAGCCGAAATTGCCGAACGCTCTGATCGTTCATCATTAGTTGGTTATAAAACGAAGAGCAGTAGTTATTATGGTACCTTAATAGGGGCGGAATCAACCATTGGTACTAGCGCAGATTACTCCTTTATCGGTGGGTATAAATCAGTTGTTCCGGACAATGTAAAATGGGCTACCATTGTTGGCTCTGAATCTAAGGTTAGTAGCTCCGGTGGCACGGCAATTGGCAGAAGTTCAGCTGTTGAAGCTGATACAAAATACAGTACGGCTTTAGGTTACAGCAGCAAAGTAAAAACAACTGATATCTTTACGTCGGCAAATTTAAAAACTTTTCAAACTGATTTAGGTGATTTCTACAATAAAAAATGGAATATCTCCGATCAGGACGGTTCTTATGGTATTCTCTCTGTTGGTGACTCTTCTAATAAACGCCGTATCATCAACGTAGCCAAAGGTCGTATTTCTGCTACTTCCTACGACGCCATCAACGGTCAACAAATCTATCACTTAACCAATGATTTAACCGATCAAATTGCGGCCGCCGGTGGTAGTGTGCTAGCAGGGACAAATATTGCTTCAGTAGAGCCCGGTACTGATGCTGACGGTAAAAAACAATATACCGTTAATGCTAAAGGTGCCAGTGTAAGTGTGGATGATAACTTCGTTTTAACACCGACAGAAGATGCTACAACAAATGTAACGGACTATAACATTAAGTTGAACGATGTCGTTACTATCGGTGCCGGCAACCCTATTAAAATCGACGGCACTAAAGGTTATATTACGGGCTTAACAAATAAAACACTTGAAGTAGAAGATTTTGCCAAAGTAGGCCGTGCCGCAACGGAAGAACAATTAAGTGCCGCTATGTCTGATATAGACCAAAAATCCTATAAAGGTTGGACTGTATCTGCTAACGGTGCGGATGGTGTTGCCGTAGCCAGCAAAGGTAAAGTAGACTTCTCCGGTGTTAAAGACACTACCGGTCATCAGAATATCGTCGTAGCTCAGAAAGATACTAATTTAACTTTTGACCTTAATACTTCAATTAATGTTGGTACCGGTGACAATAAGGTAACTATCGATGGAGATAATGCTTCAGTACAAGTAGGCACCGGAGACAACAAAGTAGCAATTGATGGCACAAGTGCTATTGTAAATGTAGGTAAAAATGTATCAATCGATGGCCAAGCAGGCAAAGCCGATATAGGCCGTGTAAATGTCGATGGTTCTACCGGCGAAGTTAAGGGTTTAACCAATGTAAAACTTGATGGTAAAGACTTTGCAACCGTAGGTCGTGCTGCTACGGAAGAACAATTAAATGCAGCCATTACAGATATTAAAAACAGTGCCTATACGGGCTGGAACATAACCGCCAATGAAGAAAACAAAACAACAGTAGGTAAAGATACTACCATAGACTTTGGCGGCTACATAAATGCGGAAGGCAACCAGAACGTATTTGTACGTAAAGACAATGCAAAATTAAAATTCGGTCTTAACAATAAGATTACTATCGGCGAAGGTAATACAAAAGCCGTCATTAACGGTGAAGCCGGTACATTCAACTTAGGCACTGAAGAAGGTAAAGCCGTATCCCTTAACGGCACTACCGGTATGGGTGAAGTCGGGGTTATTGCTTTAAACGGTGCTGACGGTGAAGTAACAGGCTTAACGAATACTACCTTAACGGCCGAAGATTTTGCAACCGTAGGTCGTGCCGCTACTGAAGAACAACTTCAAGGCGTGAATGAACAAGTTATCAATAACAGCAACGCTATCGTTAACCTCGGCGGCAAAGTAAACGAATTAGACAACCGTATCGACAAAGTAGGTGCCGGTGCCGCCGCTTTGGCAGCGTTACACCCATTAGACTTCGATCCGGATGATAAATGGGACGTTACTGCCGGTTACGGTCACTATCGTGGTGAAAACTCCGTAGCCTTAGGTGCTTTCTATCGTCCTAACGAAGACACTATGTTCAGCGTAGGCGGTACGATAGGTAACGGTAACAGCATGGTAAATGCGGGGATTTCCCTTAAAGTCGGTCAAGGCAACAATGTGTCTACCTCCAAGGTAGCCATGGCCAAAGAAATTAAAGACTTACGCCGAGAATTGGAAGCTCTGAAATCAGCGATGCTCGACTCCAATGCAGGTCGTAAGATTGATACATCCAAACTGCAACTCTTCCCAGATGTACCGCAGAATCATTGGGCCTATGAATACGTTGCCGTACTCGCCGGTAACGGCATGATTAAGGGCAATGCGGATGGCAACTTTGCCGGCGATCGTCCGTTGACCCGTTATGAATTTGCTCAAATGCTATACGATGCCATGCTCAACGGTGCTACTTTGTCGGATAAGATTCTTACCGAATTTGCCCCTGAATTGGAACGCTTCACAGTAGATGCCGTTCATACGGACAAAGATGGTAATCCGACGGTAGAACGTGTTCGTGTAAAAAAATAATCAAATCGTGAAAAAATTTAGGCTTATAGGCCAAAAAGTGTGTGTGGCTTTTTTAAATTAATCCCAATAAATTGGAAATTCCGTGG
>NZ_JALKIG010000070.1 GCF_023051165.1 Veillonella sp. KGMB01456 | reverse complement strand
AGAGCTGTAACTGAAATGTGAGTTAAAAAACTCAATTTCGTTACAGCCCCTTTTTGCTGTGCATATTTAGTTATTTGTAACAATGATTTTTACTTGAAAATATCTAGTTTTGACAGCCCGTTCCGAAGATTAATAATATCCCATGGCAAGTATTCGGCAATGGATAGACCTACGAGCTCAGAGTTTTCACTAACCGCTTGAAGAATTTGGAAAATCTTAGCCAATGTCATTTCACCAACTGCGTATTCAACCGGGCCCTGATGCGGTTTGTTGCAGAGGAGACTGCGGAAATCAGTAGGACTCAGAACATCTAAATCCAAATGAACCATGACGTGTTCAATCTTATTAGCCGTAAGCCAATCCGTAACAGGCTGGGTAGAGGTTAAATCCTGTGGTGTCAAATAGGACAAGGAATGCTCAGCAATAAAGCTTTTTTCATGCGGTAGAAGGCCGGATTCAATTAAGCCTACATAGAGGACTTGGTTCGGCCGGAACGGAGCTTTCACGGTTTTGGCAAAACTAGGGGCGCCATGACCCAATAAATTTCCTAACACCATGGCATGTTCGTGGTTGAACTCCTTCGGTGTCATGATATCGGGATGGGCATCAAGCCATAGAATCGCCGTATTATTCGGATATTGCTGGTGCAAGTAATCGAACGGTACTTGCGAAATAGAGCAGTCACCGCCGATGGTGATAATTTTGCGCGGTTGTTTAACCTTAAGAATTTCACGAGCCGTAGTCTGTTGTTGCAGGAGAATCTTTTCGGCAAAAACGTCTTGAGCGGTTTGCTCTTCATTGGCGGCGAGAGTTGCTTTTTCATCGGCTACCGGTACATATACTTTTTCAGTATTAGGCGAAGAAGGGAGCAGTGCCGCTAAAACTTGGGCACCTATTTGATAGTTCGGGTTAGCGCCTCCTTGCCATTGGGGATAGACGAGCTGTAATGTTTTGCCGGAAGCGGAAGCTGTGCTTGCAGGCATGCTCATAGTTGGATTTGATGTAGATTGTTGGCTCATGGTGTGAAAGACCTCCTTGAAAAATGCTATAATAATGATAATAAATGCTATAATAACGGTAACAAAAAATAATGGAAATAAATGTGAAAATATAACATCAATGTTCGATTTGAGGTGAAAACATGTTAATACCACGGTATATTTTTACCAATGATTTCGTTGAATTAAAGCCTTTATTTGAGGCTCAGCCACATAAAGAAATACAACTTAAAACCGGTGATTTTTTGTGGCAACCGGACGAGCATGTTCAGTATATCAACTATATAGAGTCGGGTATTGCAAGAACTTATTTGGTACACGAATCGGGTCGGCGCAAGATTATATCCTATCATGGCTCAGGCACCATTTTCCCCGGTTTTCACGAATTGGAATTTAAAATTGAACAAACCTTGGTGACTGAAGCTATTACGCCCATGAAAATTTGGCGCTTTTCACGGGATGAATTCGGCCAATTAATGGATGCATACCCACAAATTAATAAATACATGTTAAATTCCTATGCTCGCTATATAAATCTCTTGCTTTTTGAAACAGCTCATCAGGAGTACAACTCGGGTTTTGTCAGAGTGTGTAATGTAATACTTTTGTTACACAATGCTCAAAGTGAAGTGGGCCAGGGAATATTGGTTTTTTCACAAGAAGAATTGGCAGAACTCGTCGGCATGAGCCGCGTTAATCTGACACGCCATATCGGTCGCTTGAGAGAAGAAGGTATTATCGATACGGCCCGCAGAGAAATTAAGATTTTAAACATCCAAACCTTAATGCGTTATTGTTCCGGTGAAACAAGATTAGACTGAATTAACCTCACAATTGCCTATAGATATTATATAAAATAGGCGAATAGGAATTCTGCTACAAATGATACAGAATAACTGATATAATGAAATTAAGTTTTGAAATGCACAAATGTGTATTTAGGGAGTATTTAATTTATTATTCTATTTTAGTAAGGAGTGGAGCGTATGAAGCGGTTAGTGTTCTTATGTTTAGCCTTATGCCTGTTGCTGGCGGCAGGTTGTGCTCAAGTTACTTCTGAGATTGAGGTAAAATCGGACTTTAGCGGGGAATGGAAGGCCACGATTCAATCACCGGTACCAATCAGTAAAGGGGACTTATTGAGTGCGGTGACCCAGAATTCAAACGGGCAGGCGCCGATTGATATTAGTAAAGTAGAACTTGAAGCCATCGGACCTGACGGGAAGGAATTAAAAGGGGACAGTGCAACGGTACAATCTCAAATGTGGAAATTAGAAGCGAAATTTGCCAATAAAGATGAACTGGCTAAGATGAGTGCGGCCGTTTTCGGACGTAATCCTGATGCTAAAATAAATGTAATTTATCCATATGGCGATGATCCTGATATGTACACCTTTAATTTAGGTAAGGCATCGGGTGCTACGACCATTGAAGTGGATGGCAAAATTATTAAGGAAAGCATCGGCAAGGGCATTTTGAAAAATGATGACACGGTCATCTATGCCGCAGGCGATCCTATTTATTTCCAATTTAAAAAAGATGGCAGCTCCGGTCTTCTTATCGGTGGCGCATTGGGTATTGTTGTTTTGGCAGGCATCGGCTATGTAATCTATCGTCGCCGTCAGGCCACAGTATAGGGAGGGATTGTTATGAAAACGAAGCGACAGGTAACCTATATGTTGATGGCCTTGGCTATGGCTTTAATGCTTGTTCTCAGTGGTTGTGGCAGTTTGGGAAGCTCACAAGACTTTTCGGGCACATGGGGATATATAGAGACTCCGACAATGAAGGATGTTAACTATGAATACTCCAGTGATAAAATCATTCTTGTTACTTTTGAAAAAAAGACCGACCATACGTATACAGGGAATTTTAGGCAGTATCGCTATGCCCCGAAAAAGATGAACTTTTTAAATATGGATGAGTACGAGCGGGGCGACCGTTGGATGGTATTTGGCATTCCTAATGGGCCTAACAGACAAGGCTTATTGCCAAAAATGGAGCCGGAATATACGTTTAAAGAAATCGGTCATGATTTTGAACCATTTAACTTAACTGAACGGGACGGGGTGTTATACATTGATGAAAGCGGTACCGAATATACTTATGACAGCCAAAAAGATGCCCTGGTAAGCGGTAAATTTGTTATGCAACGCATTAAAGACGGCGACATGACAAACCTTAAAAACGAAGCCCAACAACACATCAGAGACTACTTCCAAAAGAAATACGTAGACACCAAGAAGTGGGATCTGGTAGACATCAAATTCACAGACGAAACATCCGGACAATAATATGCTTTTTATAGGCCTTTCCTTCCCCTAAGTTATAACTAATGCACGGAGGGCACAGGCTAATGTAAAAAGAACAAGCCTTGCACGTAAGGACTCCGAGTTAATTCCGCACAGTCTTTATAGCAATCAGACATAAATAACGTACTGAGGGAACGGCGTAACGCAAAAAAAGAAGAAGGGTATTGCTCGTAGACGACTTTGTTCTTGTAGAACCAGGAGTCCGAGAGCAATACCCTTCTTCTTTTTACTTATGAAGTCCAAAGACATTATTTATGGAAGATTGTATATGATTTTGTTGGTAAGAAATTGGAGTCCGAGAGCAATCTCCTTCTTCTTTTTACTGAGCAAGAGCCCGATGTGCTTAGTTATAACTGATACCTGTCATTCCACAAAGTGCGAGCCCCGAAGTAAAGTAGGCAAAACGACGATAAGCACACGGTGGTACAGTTGGCAACCATGATGGTAATTTGGTACAGCACGGCTTCATTCGGCATGGCACCGGCCAAAATCTGACCGGTCATCATACCGGGAAGGGCGATAATCCCCATGCCCACCATGGAGTTCATGGTCGGTAAAAAAGCCGTTTCTAAGGACTGTATCACAAATGGATGCAGTATCTTAGCCGGCGGTGTGCCGATATTTAAGAGCACCTCGATTTGCTGTTTGTGAGAATCGAGATTTTCTTTAAATGACTTTAACGCCAAAGTGGCGCCGTTCATGGTAGCACTTACGAGCATACCGCTGATCGGAATGACATATTGGGGCGTTAAAATGTCTTTGCGGATAACGACAA
This sequence comes from Veillonella sp. KGMB01456, assembly GCF_023051165.1. Taxonomy (GTDB): domain Bacteria; phylum Bacillota; class Negativicutes; order Veillonellales; family Veillonellaceae; genus Veillonella_A. The sequence goes on along the minus strand of NZ_JALKIG010000070.1, from coordinate 1,283 downwards.
GCAGCATAAAGCTTGTTATACTGATACAGGTGCCGATGACGGATAAGGCAGTAATCCACTTGAATTTACGGTTAAGCCATGGATTTTTGCGAAGCGTTCGAGTCACGGCAAAGCCGACCATCAAGGACAGATAGGTTAAGACAAAAATCGGTGACGGGTTTTGGAAAATGTAGAGCAACACGTATCCGGCAATGATTAACTGCACCGTCATCTGTAAGGTGCCCAGCAAGAGAAATTTCGTCTGCGGGATTTTACAATATGTGAAAATTCCGGCAATAACGAGGAGCAATAAGTAGATGGATAAGAATCCGCCTAATTGCATGGAAATAGCTTCAGTCATAATAAAAACTCCAATCTTATGGAACCGTATGTTTATACTTCGTGACGACTTTTAAGTTCAATCAAAGCATCGCTGAATTTAGGATAGAGTGTGTCGTCATGAGAAATGACCAACGTTGTTTTGTCGTGTTTGGCCATATATTCCTTCATGCGCGTGAAGAAGGTCGTAGCTGTCGGTGAGTCGAGGGCGGCACTCGGTTCATCCCACATATAAACCTCCGCATTGAAGGAAAGCATGATGGCGTTAAAGACACGCTGCTTTTCACCGCCGGATAAACGGGCCACATCTTGTTCCGGCGTAAACGGTGCCGCCGCAATGTGAAGAAACTCCTTCATGGCTGTTTCGGTCGGTGGGGTAGAGCCGCGATATGCATGGAATTGACGGAAATTATCGGCAATAGTGCCGTCAAAGAGATACACTTGTTGATTAATCAGTAGGATTTTACGGCGCAATTCTAATGCATTGATAGTGCTGATATCTACCTTATTGTAATAGATGGTTCCTTGTGAGGGATTAATAGTGGCATTGAATAAGCGAAAAAGGGTGCTTTTGCCGGAGCCGCTGGCACCTTGAATGAAGGTCATTTTGCCTTTTTCAATGGTCATATCAGGGTATTCAATCATATTGTTAAAGACTAAGTCTTTGGTCGTTATTAAGGTCATGAGAGTACTCCTTTCCTCTTTATTCTAATTGATTTTAACAAAATTACCTAGTTAAAAAATTATAAATTTATCATTCACGGTTTAAAGTTGAGAATTCATTTCATATTTTAGTTGAAAAAGTTTAAGGTTTTATTGATGGGCGAATACGAGGCATGAGAAAACAGTCGTACAGAAAAAGGATTAAATAAGAAGAGTTTTTAATTCTGAAAACTGAATTTGAATTATGGTGCTAATTGCAATATCAAATGCGACAAAATTTTAATCACGAATTTATATGTTTA
>NZ_JALKIG010000069.1 GCF_023051165.1 Veillonella sp. KGMB01456 | reverse complement strand
TTATTGGGATTAATTTAAAAAAGCCACACACACTTTTTGTCCTATAAGCCTTATTAAACAATAAAGGGTCAGTAGCGATTTTAACTTTTATAAAATCGTTACTGACCCTTTCGATTTAAGTTTAGATATTAACGGCCATAGATAGAAATATTAACGGCCGTAGGTAGATCGATTAATGACAATAAGTGGAGTGATTAATGACAATAGGTGGAGCGCGAGTTGTTGTCGTAGTTCATCATGTGATGATGACCATAGCTATTGCCGTTGTACATCATAGTATTGCGTTCATTATCGTCGGAGCCATAATTGCCGTTATAACCGTTATAGCCGTAGCATGGAGCCCCATTATTATAGCCGGAATTATCATATTGATAACCGTTCATTGGGGAGTTCCCATATGCCTGAACCATAGGATATGCTGCGAGACCGATAACAGCAGTGAGTGCTAGTGCAGATAACCATTTTTTCATAATAATAACCTCCTTATATAATACCTTCTGATTTGATTATAAGTGTTTTGGAGTTGAGAATCAAGGAGGGGTATAGGGAAGACGGAGCTAACTCGTGGAAAAAGAGTGGTGATATGATAATAAAATTGATAAATGATTGATATTTTGCTTTGTTTTACCATTGTTTGCTAAGGATAGAAGTAGTATAATAAAAGTGAACATATGTTTAAATATAGGGAAAGGGTTATAAGTTTATAGCAATATATGATAAATGACTGCATAACCTTAGAATAAAAATACAGATATATTTTTATAAGAGGGGATATGATATAATTGGCTAAGTCACCTATTACTCAGGAATATTTAGATGAATTGATTTCTATTCCTAAGCGAATTATTAAAAATCCAAGGAAGGAATTTACAATTCAGAGTGGCTGCAGAAGAAAAACATTTGAAGTTTATTCGGATAAATATAATGAAAAATTCAGAGTTTTCATGCGTCAAAGCGAGATGTTGCCTGAAAATTATTCTATTGGGTTACAATTATTATGTAGTGAATTTGATAATGATCCTATTCTTTTTAGATGCAATGGACCACATGGTGGAAATTTAAGTTTGAAAGAGCATTTTGTTACTCATATTCATAGGTGCAAATTAGAAGATTATAATGGGACTTTTTATACTGTAGAGAAAAGTATAGAGGTTACCAGTTCTTATTCTACTTTTGACAGTGCCATTTATTATTTCCTTACAACATGTAGTATTTTAGATGCAAAAGATTATTTTCCATCAGCTTGGAATGTTTCTTTGTTTGAAAAGTAATAGAAAGAGGTGAAGGGGTATTATGGATATAAAAGTTGTGGAAGATTGTTTGCGAAAATCTTTTGCAAATCAATTTTCGTTAGTTAAAAAACGTGATGGATTGTATCAATTAATGATCCCTGTATTTCATCCTGATGGAGATATGTTTGATATTTTCCTTCAAATCAATGACGTGAATGCTATAAACATTATAGACTGTGGTTTAACTTTAATGCGTCTATCGTATGTATTTGATATAGATACTGATAATAAGACTCAATTATTACATCGAATAGTCTATCAAGCTCGTGGAAATATTGATTTAGAGACAGGTGTGATTTCAATGTCTAGCACTCTAGACCAATTGTTTAATAATATAATGCAATTTACGCAATTAATTACGAGTGTTTTGAGTTTTACTTTATTACAACGCAAAACAGTAGCAAGCATATTTTATGAAAAGGTTAATAAATTTGTAAACCAATCATTAAATAAGTATTTATTTCAAGAGGGTTTTATACCATTAAGTGACGAAACAGATTTGAAAATTGATTATGTTTTTAAAAACAATAATAAATCCATATTTCTATTCCCTGTAAGCAGTGAATCAAAAGCTAAAGATATTATTATTAATATTTATACATTGCAAGTTGCAAACTACCCTTTTATGAGTGTCGTAGTTCATGACTCATATGATAAATTATCTAAATCAACACAGAAAAAAATTATGAAGCTTGCTGATAAGCAGTTTTATGATTTTTCTGATTTTGAGGAAGTGGCACCTAACTATTTTAAGAAGGTATTGGCATAGTTTTTGTATATAAAAACTGTTTTTGTTTGGGGTTGTAACTGAAATAATCGTTTTATAACGATATTTCGTTACAACCCTTTCGTTTTTTGTTTTGTTGAAAACTATATAAAAAAATTGATTTACAGGATATTAAATCGTATATTATAATCAAATTATCAAGAAGTGAAATGTACTTGATTAGGGATTTTAGGGTATTTATTGTTAAATTTTTGGAGGTTAGCGTGAAAAAGTATTTTAAAAAAGGGCTTGCGTTAGGGTTGAACTGCACCCCAAAAATTGGACACAATTTTTGGAGGTGCAGTTTTTTTATGACAAAGTATTCTAAAGAAATCAAAGAAAAAGTTTACTATCTATTTGAGCGTGGATGGGGATTCCATGCAACTGCTAAAGAATTAAATATTCCTGAAGGTACCGTACGTAACTGGTTATTTAAGTATAAGAATGGTTATTCGACAAACAGAAGAATAAGGAAACGTAATTTTTCAGCTGAATTTAAACAAACTGTTATTGAAACTAGATGGGCAAATAGTTTATCCTTTAAGGAAACAGCAGAATTATTTAACTTAGATAATCCTAGCTTAATTGCAATTTGGCAAAAGAGTTATTTAGATGAAGGAATATCAGGATTACAGCCTAAACCTAAAGGTAGACCACCTATGCAACCTAAAAAACAACCTAAAGAACAACCTAAAGAACAAAATAATCAATCTATTAAGTCTGACAAAGAACGCATCAAAGCACTTGAAGCAGAGAATGCCCGGTTAAAATATGAACTTTCGTTTTACAATGATTTTATGGAAGAAATGCGTAAAATTGCTAAACCTAACCGATCTGTAAAAAAAACAAACAATCGCAATTGAAAGACTAAGGAAAACATATCCACTTCAGTTTATGCTCAATTATTTTGGTATCAGTCGAAGTACATATTATGCACGTCTTGCTGCTATAAAAAAGGGAGACAAATATGCAGATGAAAGAGAAGCTATTCGTACAATTGTAGCGATAAATAAGGGTCGTTATGGATATCGTCGAATCACTGTAGAACTACATAAATTAGGATTTTGTATAAATCATAAAGTTGTAATGCGTCTTATGAAAGAAGAGAAATTAACCTGTCAGGTTCGGCTTAAGAAGTATCGATCATATAGAGGTTCCGAAGGAAAAATCGCTCCTAATATCATCAATCGAGACTTTAATGCTACAAAACCAGATCAAAAATGGGCAACAGACATTACTGAATTCCACTTATTTGGTCGCAAAGTATACTTATCGCCTATCCTAGATATGTATAATGGTGAAATCGTCGCTTATGAAATATCTGAACGCCCTGTATTAAAGCAAGTGCTTTCTATGCTAAATAAGGCATTTACTATGAGACCTAATAGCCAAGGATGTATATTACATTCAGACCAAGGCTGGCAATATCAACATAAGGAGTATCAAGAGACATTAAAAAATCACGCCATCATCCAAAGTATGTCCCGAAAAGGGAACTGTTTGGATAATAGCGTGATGGAAAATTTCTTCGGTTTACTAAAGTCAGAATTGCTGTATTTAGAAGACTTTACTTCTTGCGAAGATTTTATCAATAAACTAAGAGATTACATAGACTATTACAATACTAAACGTATCAAACTTAAATTAAAAGGAATGAGTCCGGTAGAATACCGGACCCATTCCCAAAAAGTTGCTTAATTACTTCTGTCCAAGAAAATGGGTGCAGATCAGGTTATGCTTTTCATTATTAACTGCTACAGGGATAAATACAGCAGTTCTTGTTCAGGCGGCTGATGTGGGAACGAAAACACAAAGTGAAACAGGCTATACGCCATTTGTCCCATCAATTTTACAGGAACCGGATATTAAGGTTTCTAAAGTGCCGGTGGGGCATGCATACATTCCTGCAGATACAGTAATAGCTGTTAGGCTGGAAAATGAATTAAGTTCCAAAAAAGCTCATAAGAATGACATTATTCCGATGAAGACTGTAGATAATATTATTATTAATGATGTTGTTGTTATTCCGGCTGGTACTGAAGTGCATGCTTTTGTTGTAGGGGCAAGAAAGAACGGTTTATTTGGCCGTTCGGGAAAATTGGAGTTTTCTGTTGACTCCGTAAAAACTATTAACAATGTTACCATTCCATTGGAATATATTGGGGAGAAAAAAGCCGGTAATGATGGTGGTGCAATTGCTGTAGCTGCTGTAGTTTCTGTTGTGGGTGGACTTTTTATGAAAGGGAAAAATATTTCATTCCCGGCTGGTACAACTTTTGATGCTAAAGTTGTAGCTGATACTGATTTGAAAGTGAGTTTGGATGATTTAGCTTCAGCTATGGATCCTAATAAACCACATGGTGTTTCTATTACATTGAAATAACGTTGGATTTAGTAAATTAATAATAGCATTAGAAAAAAAGAACCGGATTTTTCCGGTTCTTTTTGGCTTTATGAATATGGGGGATATTCATAAATTGAGGATATTATTTGTTTAATTCACCTAAAATCTCCATCACATCCGCCGGTTTATATGCTACATGTTTTGCACCCAATTCTCTCAGCAGTTCTTCATCTCTGAATCCCCAGGTTACAGCGATAGGGAGGAGTCCGGAGTTTTTAGCAGTTTGAAGATCCACTTCAGAATCGCCTACATAGACGGCTTCTTCCGGCGTGCTGTTAAGTGCTTTTAAGGCTGCATTCACCATATCCGGTTCCGGTTTACGTTTGCGGTTCGGTGTTTCGCCAATGGCTACGTTGAAATATTCTTTGAAATATTGGCCGTTTAAAGCAGTCACACCTTCTTGCACTTTGTTAGATACAACGGCCATTTTATAGCCTTGTTTTTTCAGTTCCGCCAGTAATTCATAGAGCCCTTCGTAAGGAGCGGTTTTATCATTGTTGTGTTCCGCATAATACTCTTTCAGTTCAGTGAGCATGGTATCGAGTTGTTCTTGAGATACTTTGAGGTCAGTGCCGGTGAGAACGCTACGTTCTACCAGTTTACCGAGGCCGTTGCCGACGAAATTACGAATTTCAGATAGAGTTCGAGTTGGATAATTATGTTTTTTCAAAATACAATTCATGGAATCCATGAGGTCGTCCAGTGTATTTAAAATCGTTCCATCACAATCAAATATAACTGTAGTATAGCGTTTCATCAGTAAATCTCCTTATATTTTGCGTAAAGTCGTTCAAATTTGCATATTTATTTTAGTATAGGTGAAAAAATGTGCATTGTAAACAGAATTTCCTGTGCTAATTGCAATATCAAATGCGACAAAATTTTAATCACGAATTTATATGTTTAA
>NZ_JALKIG010000068.1 GCF_023051165.1 Veillonella sp. KGMB01456 | reverse complement strand
AAACCGACCTCCTTAAAATTAGATTTTTAGGTCTAACTTTAAGGGGTCGGTTCAGTTTAGGAATTTAGGAGGTTTTTTATGCGTAGACATCAACGCTTGGTAATTATGGTAGCAATGTATCTTATTGGGATGGCAGGAAATTATCATCCGGTTGAGGCCGCTTTCGATGAAAATTTAACTGAGTATAGTTTAGGGACTGTGGTTGTTACAGCGGATCAAACAAAAAACAAATTTGGTGATACGGTAACGGAACAGTCATATTATCGTACCGGCGGTGATGTAAAAGTAATCACTAGTGAAGAAATTGAAAAGCGCCATTATGCTGATTTAACCGAGGCTATTAAACGTGTTCCGGGCGTTACATTTCAGAATCCGGGATACCGTGGCGGTGAATATGGCTCTCAATTTTATAATAACGGGGTATCCATTAATGGTGATACGCGTGTAGTTATATTAGTTGACGGTCGACGTGTTGATAATGCTGCCAGTGCGAGAATATCCAGTTCAAGTGCTTCCGGAAGTAAATCTACCGGGGTAAATATAGACCAATTAATTAATATTAATAGTGTGGATAAAATAGAAGTCATCAAAGGTCCGGGAGCCTCTGTATATGGTTCGGACGCTTTAGGCGGTGTTATTAATATTATTACCAAAAAAGGTGGTAATGAAAATCTAGGCACAATTGATGTATCTACCGGGTCTTGGAATCGTCATAATTACTCGTTCTCTTATAGTGGCAGTACCGATGCCGAAAATCCGTTGCGTTACTATGTAGCGGGCATGCGCTCCATGTCACAGGATACAAAATATCGTGATTCCGGAACTGGGGAAACGGCAACGTTAGGTGGCTCTAAATGGCGTGAAGATGGTGTAAATCTCCGCTTAGATAAAGATTTAAACGAAAAACAAAGTATTAAATTCTCTTATACCTATAAAGCAGGTAAGGATGGCTATCCAATTTCAACGCCTAGTCGTAAATACTGGAATTTAAATGATTGGAATCGCATTATTTTTAATGCAGCAGTCGGTCAACTTGGTGAAGGCAATGTACTCGTTGGCAATTCAACATTAGCCGGTGATGTTAAGAATCCCGGATACCACAATTTATATGCATTAGATGGTGCCGGTTATAATTCTTACAGTAAATTTAAACGTAATGACTATGAATTTATGTTTATGTTTGACCGTGATGAAGAAAACGGTCTAGAAAGCTTTGTTCGCCTCTATAATCAAGAATATCGTTATGAAGGTCGAGACTTGTATTATTGGCGTAAACCCGGTGTTACGGCAGCTGATTTAAGAGATGCTTATCGTTTGGCATTTCCGGGCGGTGCATCAGATGAACAGTTGCGTGATTGGATTAGTCAAAACTTAGCGCCATTTCCAGGCAATAAGGAAGCGTTGGATAAATGGGTTGAAGAAACAGGCGGTAAAGCCGGCGAACCGCGTAGTTGGAATGAAGAAAAAAATCGTGGTATTCAATTGCAGTATGCTAAAGCATTCGGTAAGCATGAGATGATTGGCAGTGTTACTTATGATAATGCCAAGAATTATTCTAAACGCATCGAAAGAGATAATTCTCTAACAACCTCACGTGTAGAGCGTAAATCTATTTATGGTTATGTTCAGGATAAAATCCATGTGAATGATAACTTTGATATTACACCGGCATTACGATTTGCTCACTATAGTGATTATAAAAGAGAGTCGGCTAACGGCAGTACCAATATGAAAGGTAACACGAATGCTATTACGCCGGCGTTGAATTTAGAGTATCTTTTTAACGATAACAGTACTTTGTATTTTGGTTGGACTAATATACTCAGACCATTGCGTAGTGGTGACTATACTGCAACCAGTGGTATCTATAAAACTGCACTTGAAAATGAAAAAGGCAACGCTTGGACTGTTGGTTATAGTAAGACCTTTAATGAAAAAACAACCGTAGGGGTTAACTATGATTACACCGATATGTCCAATGCCATCGCCAAACTTCCGATTTATGATGAAGCGAATGATAAATTCACCAGTACGGCAGTAAATGCTAAAGAAGTAAAACAATCTTTTAATATCACCGTAGATCATCAGGTTAATGATAATTTACGAATCGGTTTGGCTTATTCCTATATGAAGGATCGTTGGGATGCTAAAAGCGGTTACACGTTAGATCCATCCTGGGGCTATAATAACTCTACCGATATCAATTTGGGAATTAATAATTTACGACCAAAGAATCATTATACGATGAATGTTTCTTATGAGCGTGGAAAATTATATACCGGGTTATTGGCTAACTGGTATACCGGTGCCAGTCGTACAGCATTTAGCTCTAATAGTTTCTTAATTCTTGATTGGAACTTAAATTATAGCTTTAACGAGGATATTACTGCTTATGTAACTGTCACTAACTTAACCAATAAAGCATACGAAACATCGTATAATGCATGGAATGGTATCGGTAGTTCAGCTATGCCGGCTCGTCAAATTATGGTTGGTACAAGATATACTTTCTAAAGTTTTACGGTAATAGCAGGAATAGTGAAAGTTACTACTCCTGCTATTAGCCGGTGCAATGTGAAATGGAGTTGGTTGTTTGCTACGGTTGCGTACGAAATATACATTGTGCTTACTATTAATTTTCATATGCATTATCAGCAGTGCCTGTAGAACAAACTCACAATCTGAAACTGCATTTGAAAGAGGTATTAATCGAGACAGCATTACGTATGACTCTAAAATAATAGAAGAAGGGTATCCAAGAGAGATTAAGCAATTGATGTCCGATGGAACCGAGCAAACTATTAGATATACTCGAGCTCCGCACAGGATTATAGCGGTTTGGCAAAACTCAATTGAAACATTATTGGCCTTAGGAGTAGGTAAAGATATTATAGCCGCTATAGGTGTTCCAGATGCGGAATATATATCACCTGAATATCGTGAGGCCTATAATCAAATACCTTATAAAAGTATGCAGATGCCTGATAAAGAAAGTGTTTTATATAATGAACCCGACTTTATCTTGGGATGGTATTCGACCTTTGGCAGAAGTGTATTCGGGAATACTGCGTTTTATCAAGATAGGCAAATCGGTACTTATATAGCTCAAAGCTCTTATGGACGTAAGCTTAATAAAAACCATACTTTATCGGAAGAGTACGAGTATATACTTCAGATTGGTGAAATCGTTAATAGAGAAGAGAGAGCCAAACAATTAGTTCAGAGTTTGGAGCAACAGGTTAATCAAGGTCGTGAACTGGGACTTTCACAAGGTAAAAAGCCCCTGGCTCTTATTGTAGAGTTGGAAGGCAAAGACTTGCGCTTATACAATGAAACTACATTAGCCGGTAATATCATTGAACAAGTAGGCGGGGAACTTTTATTGCCACAAGAGGAGCGTACCGGTTATGAGGAACTGATAACTTTGAATCCGGATGTATTATTTGTTGTAATTGTAGAGTCGGAGTATAAGAATGCCGATAAAATAGTTGCTCGTTTATACAATAATCCTGCTTTACAAAGTTTAACCAGTGTCAAAAATCATTCGATTAAAATTTTACCGTTGTATGCCGTTTATTCTCCGGGAATACGGGTTAAAGACGGCATTCAAATTATTGTAGATGGATTGTATCCGGAATTGGCAAAGGAGGGGCCGCATGAAAAATTGGTTACAGGCAACTAAATACACAACGGCCGCTTTAACTTTGGGGATAATACTGGCGTTAGCAGTGTTTTTAGCTCTCACCATAGGAAACGTGAGATTACCGAATTCAGTTATTTGGGAGACGTTGGTTAACGGGTGGAATAGTTCATTGCCTATAGAGGCCCCGGGACAAGGGGGAATTCATGATATTGTTTGGTTGTTGCGTTTCCCAAGAATTTTAATGGCGGCTCTAGTCGGTGCCGGCTTAGCCGTTAGCGGTGTAGTCATGCAGGCTATTGTCCGAAATCCTTTAGCGGACCCCTATATTTTAGGAATTTCTTCGGGAGCTTCATTGGGAGCGACCGTGGCTATTTTGTTTGGCCTTTCATTTACTTTTGGTGATAATTCTGTTGGCATTATGGCTTTTATGGGTGCTTTCGCCATTTCGTTAGGCGTAATATTCATCGCCAATATGGGTGGCCGTGCAAATTCCACTAAATTGTTGTTGGCAGGCTTAGCTTTGAGCGCAGTGTGCTCTTCTTTTACAAGCTTAGTTGTATATTTTGCAAATAATAAAGAGGCTATGCAATCGATAGCATTTTGGATGATGGGAAGCATGGCCGGAGCAACGTGGGGCGTATTAAAAGTATTATCTGTCGTGATGGCTTGCTCTATATTGTTTCTGTGGTTACAAAGTCGAATGCTTAATTTAATGTTGGTTGGCGATGAAGCAGCTATCACTTTGGGTTATGATCTTAACAAATATAGACAGATTCATTTGTTAGTGAGTTCGCTAATTGTCGGATTTGCTGTATATTCAGCCGGTATTATAGGTTTTGTAGGACTTTTAGTGCCGCATGTGGTTCGTTTATTTGTCGGAACCGGTCATATTAAGCTGATTCCTTTTTCGGCATTGGTCGGAGCTATATTCTTGGTTATAGCGGATGCTTTATGTAGGATTTTATTGCCGCATGCAGAATTGCCGATTGGGATTCTTATTTCTGTCATTGGGGCACCGTTCTTTGTATTTTTAATAGTTAAAAGAACCTATTCATTTGGGAATTAAGGTGAAGGTATGGAAATTAGTACTCAAAACATTCAGTTGTCCGTCGGTAAGAAGAATATTTTACGAGGAATTAATATTGAATTATATAATAATGAAATCCTCGGAATTATCGGTCCTAACGGCAGCGGTAAGAGCACCTTTCTCAAGTGTGTGTATCGAACGTTAAAACCGGATGAAGGTAAAATTACGATTGACGGTAAATTAATAGATGAATTATCCTATCGGGATACAGCTTCAAAAATGGCCGTAGTGGCACAACATAACATATATAATTTTGATTTTAAAGTAATTGATATTGTTTTGATGGGGCGTGCTCCCTATAAAAAACTGTTGTCGCGTGATACTAAAGATGATTTTGAATTGGCTAGAGTAGCTTTGGCAAAAGTAGGCCTGCTCGAAAAGGCGGAACAAAGCTTTAATACGTTATCAGGTGGTGAACAACAGCGGACTATTCTAGCGAGAGCATTGGCACAAGATACTGAGTGTCTAATTTTGGATGAGCCCACCAATCATTTGGATATTCGCTATCAATTGGAAATAATGGAGCTTATTCAGAAATTACAGCGTACTACTTTGATGGCAGTTCATGATTTGAATATAGCGGCTAAATTTTGTCATCGTTTGATAGCTCTTAAAGATGGGCATGTGGTAGGTCAAGGAACTCCCAAGGAATTATTGACAGTTGATTTTATAAAAACGCTATATGGTGTTGAATCATCAGTTCATTATTTTGCAGATAATACATATCCTCATGTAGTATTTGAGAGTACTATATAGTATTAAATTATCTTAAAAACTAAATAATGACACTTTTTTATTTAATTTAATGGTTAATTGTAAACTGAAATTGAACATATAAAAAATCCATAGTGAATACC
>NZ_JALKIG010000067.1 GCF_023051165.1 Veillonella sp. KGMB01456 | reverse complement strand
GTTCATTTCGTTAAAAATGATTACCTTACATTGTTCAGTTTTCAAAGATCTGCTTCATCGCTTTAACGCGACATCTTATATAGATTATCACGTCATCAAGTTCATGTCAACCACTTTTTAAAAGTTTTTAAAGCATTTTTAATTAACACTTTTCAAACTATCCTGTTGGTTTTTGTCATGCCTTGTTGCAGCGACTTAATTAGTATATCCATTTGAAGGTTATTCGTCAACCCCTAATTTTTATTTTTTTAAAATTTTTAACCCATGCCAATGATATAGCTCACCGGCATGGGTTTTCTTATTAAGTCGAACTACTTATTTTTAGTTCATGCTGCAATTACGCTACATAGACTACATCAGTATCCGCTTGAATATGCCACGGCACCAAACGCTGCCATTTGACCTTCACCGACTGCTTTAGCTACCTGTAGCGGCGTTCCCACTACATCGCCGGCAGCAAATAAGCCTTTGAAATTAGTTTCCATATGACGATTAACGGCCACTGAATTACCGTCAAGAATCACACCTTCTACCAAATTTTCAGGCGGATACGTATCGCGTAAGAAGAATACGCCATCCACTGTTTTCATACCTTCATTAGTATGAATCGCCGTAACGGCCTTTTCACCTTCTACACTTTGCACAATCGCTTTCTTATGTACTACTACGGAAGACGGCAAGCTGTCCAACCACTCACCGGGCAGTTGTAAAGCACCGCCAATGTAGAGGTTCATGTTTTTAGCCAGCGAAGCCAACAATTCCACATCCTGCTGATAAGCCAACGTATTAATATATACGGCTATATCTTTGTCTTCAAAAAAGTGTCCGTCACAGCTGGCGCAGTAACTTACACCGCGGCCAAGCAAAGCACGCTCGCCGGGCACGGTTTTACTCATAGCTACACCGGTAGCCAAAATAACACTTTTCGCTTGGAACACATTATCTGCCGTCATCAGTGTAAACGGTTCACCGATAAAAACGGATTGAACACGTTCTTTCACAATAACCGGGTCATAAGCTAATGTCTGTTCCAATAAATTTTCCATAAAATCTATGCCACTGATGGTCATAATCCCCGGAATATTATTGATTTTAGAGGCACGTCGTAATTTATCACCAAAACCGGCGGCTTCAAATAACACCACTGATTTATTGTGAACACGTGCCGTTAAAGCGGCTGATAAGCCGGCGGGACCGCCGCCTACAATAGCCACATCAAAAACTGCCATATCTGTCCCCTTGCATATAAATAGTAAAAAATGACTGACCACTTGCTGTAACAAGTAGTCAGCCCATAAAAAATACCTTGACGGTGACCGCTCGGGGCGTAAAAGTATTTAATCCTTTACATCGTAAAATTTAAAGCCTTGCGCTTCTGCTTGTTGTATTAGTTTTTGTCTTAACGGAACTGCCTTTTTACCGGCAACCTGTTTTGTGAACGAATCTACACGACGATTCGTATCACGCATATCATAATACTGTTCCATTTCTTCATCGTAATCTTCCAAAAGTTCGAGGTACGAGTCAAACACAGTATATGAATCATCAAATACATTAGCTTCACGAGGCATTCGCGGTTTTAATTGCGGCTTCTGATTAGGTACGCCAATGCCGACACCTACTACCGGAAATGTCAGTTCCGGTAATTTCAAAAGTTCGATCATCTTAGGTACATTATTTAAGATACTGCCAAAGAAAACAGTACCGAAGCCACCAAGCTCTGCAGCTGCCACCATGTTTTGAGCGGCTATGGCTGCATCCGTCCAGCCTTGGAAGAAACGATCACTATCACGTTCAATGTCACTCGTTATACCTTGTTCACGAGCTATGCGTGAGTTACGGTACGCATCGACTATAAAGATAAATAGTTCCGGTACCCGTGCTACATACTCTTGGTTGCAAACTTCCGCGATAGCCGCTTTCAATTCGGGATTTACAATGCGGATAATACTAAAGCTTTGCAGGCCCATGCTGGTAGCCGTTCGTTTAGCAATATCCAGTAGTATGCTCAATTGTTGCGGCGGCATAGGACTGGATTTAAACTCACGAATAGTACGATGATTTAATAAAACGTCAATAGGATTCATGGGATCGTCTCCTTTACTAAAATACATCGACTGACAAAGTCAGTGAATTGTATTTTACCACAGATTTCCATCATATTGCACATTAAAATAATTACACACTATGACAAAAATCATACTTATACTGTAAAAGTCATTCAATATCGATACTATATCTACCCCAGTATCTAATATCGAAGTTTCTCTTTTTACAGTAACATTATTTAGTAGGCTTGTCTAGTCCTTAAATAATTAATAAAACAATCAATTATTTAGACAAATCCCCGCTTCCTCCCCAAAAGCCGCCTGCTATTATTCTTAATTCACATATTAAATTTCACGATCATGAATACTATACTTAGAATATAACTAATGCATGGTTATATGTCAAGCAATATATTGTCATGCATAAATCATCAACAAATACTCATACTTATTTGATTTTATACGGTAAATCGTTTATTTTCTTTAATTTTTTATACAATAAATGGCATTCATGAAAAAAAAAATTGCCTAAATGTCCATAATTTGCTATACTACATGTATGGTAACGAAATTTATTTTTCAGTTTTCAAAGTAAAAAAGGAGTCATCAAATGAAACTTCAATTAACAAAACATTTAACTCGCGGTCTTTTAATTGCAGCTTTGGCAGTAGGCTTCACCGGCTCTGCTTTGGCCGCTGCACCGGCTGATACAGATGCACAAATTCACGTAAGTGGTACAGCAACCCGCTCCGTAGCGCCAAACTATGCCATTCTTCGTTTAGGTATTACCAGTGAAGCATCTACCGTAGGAGCTGCTAAAACTACTAACGATCGTGTTATGAGTGATTTAATTGCTCGCCTTGCTAATGTAGGCATTACTAAAAATAACATTCAAACATCCTACTTCTCCGTTTCCCCTAAAAACGATTACAGCACTACCCGTGATCGTTCTGCCAACTCTGTTGTAGGTTATACCGTATTCAACTCCGTAGCTGTTCGCATCAATGACTTGAGCAAAATCAGCCAAGTTATCGACAATGCAGTGGCGGCAGGTGCCAATAACATTCAGTCCCTCAGCTTCGAAGCCGATGTAGACCAAGCTTTGAATGACCAATTGACTGCTGAAGCTGTTAAAAACGGTCGTCATCAAGCCGAAGTGATTGCCGGTGCTTTAGGTCAACAGTTGGGCGGTATTAAAGACGCTTCCGTAGGCGGCACTAACACGTACACTATGGAAAGCTCCATGCGTCTTTATAAAGCATCTGATATGCTTGGTTCTTCCACGCCGGTAGAACAGGGTGAAATCACCGTAAGCAAAAATGTTGATTTAACATTCTATGTTCGTTAATTTGCTTCATATAGTGAATCCGTTTAAATAACTGCATAAATACTAAAGCCGAGTTCCGTGGAACTCGGCTTTTTTCGTGCCTGTATAGGCTTGTAAATTAAGCATATACGCCTATATTTTCTTTATTTAGAGTTCTATTAATTATGAGCGACTAACCACAGAGTGGCCAAACAGCCATTACTCTTCCGGTACGATACCCACATGGACAGCTACGATACCACCGGTCAATTCGTAATACGTAGCGTCCTTATACCCCACTTCGTTAAAGTATTCAAGTACTTTTGACTGATGTGGATAACGACGTAACGATTCAGGTAGCCAAGCATAGGATGACTGGTCTTTACTTAACTTACCCAATACAGGCAAGATTTTTTCAAAATACGCATAGTATAACTGTTTAAAACCGAAAACGGTAGGCTTAGCCAATTCTAAAGTTACTACACGGCCGCCCGGTTTAACAACACGCTTCATTTCACTGAGGGTTTTGATGATATCCGGCACATTACGCAATGCAAATGCGCTCATGGCGCAATCGAAAGTGTTGGCGTCATAGGGTAAATTCATAGCATCCCCTTCTACTAAATTTACCTTATCGAGTAAACCGGCCTGATTCAAACGAACTTCACCCTGGGCCAGCATTTCCGGACTAAAATCCAAGGCTTCAATATGAAGACTCGGCATTTGGCGCAATGCTTCTTTCGTCAGCATCCCCGTGCCGCAAGCAACGTCTAAAATATTCATATTTTCAGTTAATGCCATTTTTTCAACGGCAAAACGGCGCCAATACGAATCTTGGTGAAAACTCAACAATGAATTCATAAGGTCGTAATGCTTTGCTATATGTGAAAAAACACCTTGCACATATACTTCCTTTTCCGCATGATTGGAAAAGCTTAATGACTGCTCTCTTGTATTCCCTTGCATATCTTCTTCACTCACAATCTAGTTTAAACCTATATACCTACCATAATACGCTATCAATCGTCCGACTAACTACAATTTACTGCCATTTCAAACTATAATTAATCGATTAATAAATCCTCTACTATATTATTGTACCATATATACCATTTATATTTGATGATTCTTTTCATTATAATGTGTTTCTATAGTATAACTAATAGTTCTCCATTTTGTAAAGTAATTGTGAGCACTAAAAAAATCGATAAATAAGGTCAAACATTTTATTTTAAAGTATATTTTTCAAAATAGACTAATTTTATTCAAATTGCCTCTTGATATTATTCCTTGTCCGTATTATAATGACATATGTCCATTACAAATGCATTATTTTGAGTGTCTAAGGAGAGATTATTATGAAAGCAATTTTACAAGTGTTTAACCGAGTCAAACTGATTTATCAAATCATGATAGGGCTGGTCATCGGTATTTCTGTGGCCCTGATTAATCCGGCTGTTGGTAAAGACTTGTCACTGCTGGGGATTATCTTTGTAGGCGCCTTAAAAGGGATTGCACCGCTATTGGTATTCTTCCTTGTTATTGCTGCCGTTTGCCGCCATCGGGCCGATCAAAAAACCGGCATGAAAAAAATCATCGTCATGTATATGGTAGGCATGTTCTTATCAGCATTAATTGCTGTTTTTGCCAGCTACCTCTTCCCGGCCACTCTACATTTAGTGACTGCAGCTGAAGATGCCAAAGCTCCACAAGGCATCGCGGAAGTATTGATTACTTTATTACGTAATATCGTAGATAATCCGCTTCATGCTATCATGACCGGTAACTATATCGGTATTTTAGGTTGGGCTGTTGTTATTGGTTTTGCCCTTCGTCATGCAACAGAAGAAGTAAAAAGTGTATTCGTAGGAATTCCCGATGCTATTACCATGGTAGTTCAATGGGTTATCCGCTTGGCTCCATTCGGTATTATGGGGCTCGTTGCCGAATCTATTTCCACCAGCGGTATTGAAGCATTAGTTGAATACGCTGTATTATTAGGTACTTTATTGGGTAGCATGTTCTTCGTGGCCTTAGTTGTAAATCCTATCATTGTTTACATTGTTATGCGTCGTAATCCGTTCCCGCTTACTTTTAAATGTTTACGTGAATCCGGTATTACTGCCTTCTTCACCCGCAGTTCCGCTGCCAATATTCCGGTTAACATGAATATGGCCAAACGTCTCAGCTTATCCCCTGATACGTATTCTATCGCGATTCCGCTTGGGGCAACCATTAACATGGCCGGTGCTGCCATTACAATTGGGTTATAGGACATTTTGAGTTGGTAATTTAATCCCATAGATAGTTAGGATAT
>NZ_JALKIG010000066.1 GCF_023051165.1 Veillonella sp. KGMB01456 | reverse complement strand
TGCAAAAAGATCTCAATGATTCCATTAAAGGTGCTCAAGATACAGCTAATTCCGCACTTCAGAGTGTAAGTGTTAAAGATGGCGCCGGTAATGTTCTTACCGTGAATAAAGACAATGCCGGTTTCGGTATCGTAGGTGCTACCGATGGTATGGTTGAAAGTAAAGTGTCCGGCCAGGACTTGGTAGTAGACTTAACAGCAGCAACGAAAGAAAAAATCAACAACGCAGCCGGTAAAGACTTAGGCAACTTGGACGATAAAGGCAAAACAGTTATTAAAGAAGTTGTTCAAGAATCCGTTGATGTAGCAGGCGGCAACAATATTGAAGTAACTGATGCTGTAAATAATGAAGGTGTTAAAACATTCACCGTTAACATGAAGAATAATGTTGACTTAGGTGCTAACGGATCTATTAAAGCAGGTGCCACTACATTAGATGCTAGCGGTTTAATAGCCGGAGCAACTAAAGTTGGTGCTGATGGCGTAAGCGTTGGTGATGCAGCGTTAACAACTGACGGTTTAGCAATCGTTGGTGGTCCATCCGTAACTAAAGACGGTATCAATGCAGGTGGTAAAGTAGTTGGCAACCTTGGTGAAGGTGCTGTAGCAGAAGGCTCTAAAGATGCTGTAACCGGTGGTCAGTTATACGGTGTGAAAACTGAATTAGATGACAAAGTAAACACTGTTACTAACGAAGTTAACACAATTAAGACTGACGTTGGCACATTGAAGACTGAAGTAACAACCGTTAAAAATGATGTTGGTACTCTCAAAACTGAAGTAAATACAGTTAAAACTGATGTGGGTACCCTCAAAACTGAAGTAACGAACGTTAAAACCGATGTAGGCACGATTCGTACAGATGTGAATACCTTGACTGATCGTGTAACGACGGTTGAAAACACTGCAGGTAGTGCTCTTCAAACAGTAACGGTAACAGATACTAATGGTCAAAAACTTGTTGTTAATAAAGATAACGCAGGTTTCGGTATTAAAGGTGCTACTGACGGCATGGTTACCAGCGAAGTGTCCGGTCGGGACTTGGTAGTCGACTTAACAGCTGCAACTAAAGAGAAAATCAACAACGCAGCCGGTAAAGACTTAGGCAACTTGGATGATAAAGGTAAAACTGTTATTAAAGAAGTTGTTCAAGACGCTGTTGATGTAAAAGGCGGCAGCAATATCAACGTAGATAAAGCTACGGTTGATGGTGTTAAGACATTCACTGTTAACTTGGATAAAAACTTGGATTTGGGCGGCGAAGGTTCTATCACTTTGGGCGATACCATCATCAAATCCGGTGACGTAAAAGTTGGTGGTACAACCATTAATAACGGCGGCGTAACTTTGAACTCTAACGGCGAATTCAAAGTTGGTGACACTGTAATCAACGGCAGCACAATCAATGTTGGCGGTACAACCCTCAATCAAGGTGGTTTGACAATTAAAAACGGTCCTTCCATCAATGTAGGCAGTATCAACATGGGCGGTACTAAGATTACCAACGTAGCTAATGCCACTGAAGAAGGCGATGTAGTAACTTACAACCAGTTACAAGAAGTGAAAAATATCGCTAACGAAGGTTCCAAATTGGCTAACAGCGCGCTTCAAACAGTAACGGTTAAAGGTAATGATGGTCAAACAATCGCTATCAGCAAATCTAATTCCGCTATCGGTATCATAGGTGCAGCTGACGGCATGGTAGAAAGTAAAGTTAATGGTAATGATTTGGTAGTAGATTTAACAGCTACTACGAAAGAAAAGATTAACAATGCAGCCGGCAAAGACTTAGGCAACTTAGATGACAAAGGCAAAGAAGTTATCAAAGAAGTGAGTCAGGATGCAGTTGATGTAGTAGGTGGTAACAACATTACAGTTGATACTGAAAAAGCGGATGATGTTAAGACGTTTACAGTTAACTTGAACAAAGACTTGAACTTAGGTGGTGAAGGATCCATCACTTTAGGCGATACTGTAATTAAATCCGGTGACCTCCATGTTGGCGGTACAACGATTAATAATGGTGGCGTAACCCTTGTTCCTACCGGTGAATTCCGAGTTGGTGATACTGTAATCAACGGTGGTTCCATTAATGTAGCCGGCACAACGATCAACGAAGGCGGTATTACGGTTAACCCTCAGGGCAACATCGTTCTCGGCGATACGACAATCTCCAATGGTGGTTTCACAATTAAGAACGGTCCTACCATCAACGTTGGCGGCATCAATATGGGCGGCACTAAGATTACTAATGTAGCTAACGGTACTCAAGAAGGCGATGTAGTTACTTACAACCAATTGCAAGAAGTGAAAAATATCGCAACTGAAGGCTCCGAATTAGCTAACTCCGCTTTACAGACTATCTCCATTAATGATGGTAACGGTGGCGTAATTACGGTTAATAAAGGTCAGGCAGGCTTCGGTGTTACCGGTAAAACCGGCGGCGTGGTTGAAAGCAAAGTTGATGGTCAAAACTTGGTAGTAGACTTAACGGCAGCTGCTAAAGAAAAGATTAACAACGCAGCTGATAAAGACTTGTCCAATTTAAGCGATAAAGGTAAAGACGTTATCAAAGAAACCAGTCAGAATGCGGTTAATGTAACAGGTGGTACTAACATTACGGTAACTCCTTCCGACGTTAACGGTGTTAAGACATTCGATGTTAACTTGAATAACCAAATCGACCTTGGTACTACCGGTTCTGTAAAAGCAGGCAATACAACGGTAGATAACAATGGTGTAAGCGTAGGCTCCAGCACATTGAACGGTAGCGGCTTAGCCATTACCGATGGTCCTTCCGTAACTAAAGACGGCATCGATGCAGGCAATAAAGTCGTTTCCAACATTGCTGATGGTGTAAATGCCGGCGACGCTGTGAATAAAGGCCAGTTGGATAAAGTAGATACTAAAGTTACTGACTTAACCGGTAGAGTTGACGGTCTCGACAAAGGCCTTAAAGACTTGGGAACTAAAGTTGACGGCTTAGGTCAAGAAGTTAAAGACCTTGGCACAAAAGTTGGTGACTTGGATACTAAAGTAGGTAATTTAGACACTAAAGTTGGCAACCTTGATACTAAAGTAACCGATTTGGACAAAACCGTAAAAGGCTTTGATGGTAGAATTACTGATGTTGAAAAACTCGCCGGCAGTGCTATGCAGGGAATCACGATTGGCACTGACACCAATAATGAAGATGAACATGTAAATCTTACTAAAGATAATAGTCGTATGGACATTGTTGGTGCTACCGATGAAAAAGGTAATAAGTCAATTGTAACGGCGGTTGAAGGCAATAAAGTTACTGTTGATCTTACCGATACGGTAAAAACTAAGATTGATAATGCAGCAACCAAAAATATGGACAATTTGACTTCTGAAGGTAAATATAATGTTCGAAAATTGGTGCAAGCAGAAGGTGGCGACGAATATGTTGATGTTAAAACAATTATGAATCCTGATGGGTCAAAAACATTTAATATCAGCATGACTAAAGAAGCGGTTGAAGAGTTTACTCGTGAAACCGGTTGGTATATTCCGGGAGATGATGAAACAGAAAATACGGTTACAACTGAAAGAACTGGATTCCGTAATGCAACTACAACTCCTACAACTCCTCCTAAGAGAAGCGGTTTGAAATATACTGACAACTTCAAAATTGTTGGCGGTACAGAACTTGAATTAAATGATGACTTACATGTAGGTCATTCATTAACGATAGGTGCAGTTAATGGAGAAGATCAAGATGCATCACAAGGTGGTGTAGCTGAAATAACTGCTCAGGGCTTCCACGTTGGTGAATCGTCATTAACAGGTAATGCGTTGACTATAGGTGGTGTCAACGATAGTAGCGTGGCTCAGTTGACGAAAGCTGCCTTAACATTCGGTGATGTGACTGATGGAACAGTAACAGCATCAACTACTTTGTCGAAAGATGGTTTGGCTGTTGGTGATACTAGCGTAACATCCGAAAAAGTCGCTGTAGGTAAGTCTTCGCTTACTAGTGATACACTTACAGTAGATGGAATCAAATTAGCTAGCCAATCAACTACTGAAAGAGGTTTGATCACTTTAGACAATGTGGCTCAAGGGGATATTTCCAAATCTTCTAACCAAGCAATTACCGGTGCTCAGTTGTATCCTATTAAAACGCAAGTTGACAACAATACAGCTGCAATCGGCGTAATTGGTGAAGTAGTAAATGCGCAAGGTCAGGCAATCCAAGGATTGTCTTCCGAAATTCAAAACGTACGCAATGAATCCGCTGAAGGCGATGCAATGGCAGCTTCCTTAGCCGCATTGAATCCGCTTCCATATGCTGAAGGCGAACGTGGACAGATTATGGCCGGCTTAGGTACTTACAGAGGCAAACAAGCATTGGCAGTAGGTTATGCTTACGCGCCGGATAGCGATCAGCAATACACTGTAGGTCTCTCCTATGGTCAAGGCGGTAAAGCTATGGCTAACTTGGGTGCTACATTCCGTATCGGTTCCGGAGAAACAACCAAACCTGGTACCTCTGTAGCTGCAGTTCAAAACAAAGTTCAAGCTTTAGAAGCACAGAATAAAGCGCAACAAGCTAAATTCGATGCTGAATTGGCTGCCAAACAGAACCAGATTGATGCTCAGAACGATCGCATTGCTAAATTGGAAGCTTTGGTACAGCAGTTAGTTCAACGTTAATTGGATTGTTTAGTAGTGAATTACAACGTATTGTCTAATTGTAGAAAAATTTGTTGGCGGTGTAGATACAATTGAATAAAGTGTAAGTAAACAAAACGTGTGATATGGAGAGATAAGACTCTTTGTATCACACGTTTTTGTGTATGAAGATAAAAAAATGATTTGTGACGGAAATAATCAATTAAATGATGTTTTTTACAAGTGTACATTATGAAAAAATATGAATGAGAAAAATGAAGAGAGTTCATGAAAAAAATTAATTAATCGATTAGTAAACGATTCGTGTTATTTCATTTTTAGCATTAATAGAATTCATTATTTGATGAAAATAAAATAATACTTTAAAAGTTTAGATTTTATCTGTGTTGTTGATTTACAGTGATAAAAAAGTTATGAAATAAAATTATTCAATATGTTAAAAGCCAATAAATAAGCTGTTTTTAGTTTGTTGACATGATTATTGAATGAACTATATATTACACTCTAATAGAAAAAGAAATCCAATTATTTAGATGTAAGCATAAAATTTTAGTATGAAAATCCTATTTTATATTTTCGAATTTATTGATAAAAATTTATATTGTAAATTTGTAAAAGAAAAGTGGTTGAGTGATTTTTGTGTTAAATTTTATGAATAAATTGGTGTGTTTTTTGGTTTATTGGTAATGGACATATCTTGTGAAATGGGAGAAGTTTGCAAGATAAAGAAGTTTGGAGGCGTACTGAATGAATAAGATTTTTAAAATCGTTTGGAGTAAAACAAAGGGATGCTATGTTGTGGCTTCGGAGTTTGCTAAATCTCACCAAGGCGGTGTAACGCGTGCATCGCGCAAGGCTGTAACGGCTCTATTATTGAGTAGTATGGTGTTAATGCAGCATTCTGTATACGCAAGTTATATTACGGCGGATAAGGGCTTTATGGATGGAGATAACTCCGTAGGGTTTGATACCGGTAATGTAGGTTCGTATCGTTTATTATTACGTGGTATTAACGGGATTACTACAACATTGACAACATATGATAGTTCTGCTGCAGATGGTGTTGGTAAAGGTAATGCTAGGACGAGTTCAAATAAACAAGTATTGACTATCGGTTTAAGTACGGAATCTCAAGAGAAATTGAATCAAGCGGCGTCTTCTGCAGCATCGTCGGCGGCAAGTGCAGAAAGCTCTGCATCGAGTGCAACTGTGGCTGATAGCAGTGCATCTAGTGCTGTTTCTAGTGCAAGTGATGCTGAAGATAGTGCAAGTAGCGCGGAATCTAGTGCTAGCTCTGCTGCATCGAGTGCAGAAAGTTCTGCATCGAGTGCTGCTGAAGCATCTACAAGTGCCTCTAGCGCCGCCTCTAGTGCTAGCTCCGCATCAACAAGTGCGTCCAGTGCCGTTTCTAGCGCCACAG
>NZ_JALKIG010000065.1 GCF_023051165.1 Veillonella sp. KGMB01456 | reverse complement strand
CGTCCAGTGCCGTTTCTAGCGCCACAGAAGCATCAACAAGTGCAAGCAGTTCCAAGTCTAGCGCCACTGAAGCCTCTACAAGCGCATCTAGTGCAGCAAGTAGTGCAACAGCTGCTGATAGTAGTGCATCCTCCGCATCAACAAGTGCGTCCAGTGCTGAATCCAGTGCAACCGTAGCATCTGCCGGCGCCTCTAGCGCCGCCTCTAGTGCTACTTCTGCCTCAACAAGTGCAAGCAGTGCTGCATCTAGTGCTACTGAAGCCTCTACGAGTGCGTCGAGTGCTGCTTCTAGTGCTAACTCCGCATCTACAAGTGCGTCCAGCGCAGAATCCAGTGCCACCGAAGCATCCACAAGTGCAAGCAGTTCTAAATCTAGCGCCACTGAAGCCTTAACAAGCGCCTCTAGTGCCGCATCTAGTGCTACTGAAGCATCTACAAGTGCCTCTAGCGCCGCTTCTAGTGCTAGCTCCGCATCAACAAGTGCGTCCAGTGCTGAATCCAGTGCGACCGAAGCATCCACAAGTGCAAGCAGTTCTAAATCTAGCGCCACTGAAGCCTCTACAAGCGCCTCTAGTGCCGCATCTAGTGCTACAGAAGCTTCAACAAGTGCATCTAGCGCCGCCTCTAGTGCTAGCTCCGCATCAACAAGTGCGTCCAGTGCTGAATCCACTGCAACAGTAGCCTCCACAGGCGCTTCTAGTGCAGCAGCGAGTGCTACTGAAGCTTCTACGAGCGCGTCCAGTGCTGCGTCTAGTGCTACTTCTGCATCAACAAGCGCATCTAGTGCCGCATCTAGTGCAACGTCCGCTGATAGTAGTGCAAGCAGTGCAGCGTCGAGTGCAACAGTAGCCGATAGTAGTGCAAGCAGTGCAGCGTCGAGCGCAACCGCAGCCGATAGCAGTGCAAGCATTGCGGCATCGAGCGCAAATGCAGCTGATAGTAGTGCCTCCAGTGCGGCATTGAGTGCAACGGCTGCTGACAGTAGTGCCAGCAGTGCCGCATCGAGTGCAACCGCCGCTGATAGCAGTGCAAGTACTGCTACGTCTAGTGCCGCTGCGGCTGATAGTAGTGCAGCGAGTGCAGAGTCGAGTGCGACCGCCGCTGATAGCAGCGCACAAATAGCTGTTGATGCAGCCTCCACGGCAACAAGTGCGGCTTCTACCGCCAATAGTATTTTAGATACATTAAATCAGGGTGGTATTGCCGGCGGTACAATTGATGGTGAAGGTGCATTAGCAACCGGTAAAAATTCACAAGCAATTGGTGATTATGCTTCAGCTTATGGAACCAATGCTGCAGCTACTGCTGATAATGCAACGGCTATAGGTGCTAACTCTCAAGCAACTGCTGAAAATTCGGTAGCTTTAGGTGCCAATTCTGTGGCTTCTGAAGCAAATACAGTATCTATTGGTTCGGTTGGTAATGAACGTCGTTTAACCAATGTGGCAGATGGTGTTAATGATACAGATGCTGTAAACGTACGTCAATTGAATGAGGTATCTAATAAGGTTGGCGAAGTACAAAGTGAAGTCAAAAATGTTGGGGCATTAAGTGCCGCATTGAGTGGTTTAAAACCAATTCAATATGATCCGGCAGAACCAACTCAGATTATGGCAGCTCTTGGTACTTATCGCGGCCATAATGCAATGGCGTTAGGTGTTGCTCATTATGTAAATGATTCGACTATGTTTAATGCAGGTCTTGCTTATGGCAGTGATGATTCTAAAGTGATGGCAAATGCCGGCGTGACATGGAAGTTTGGTACGTCCTCACAAAAAGAAGCTGCAGCAAATCAGCAATTGGCTGGTAAGGAAGCGCAACAGCGGATTAATCAATTGACAGCGGCTAATCAGGCACAGGCTACGCAGATTCAGAATCAGCAAGCTGAATTAACTGCTCAGAACGACCGCATTGCTAAATTGGAAGCTTTGGTACAGCAGTTAGTACAAAAAAAAACTCCCTATACTATATTAATAGTTTTAACTAAGAGAACTTAAGAGAGATATAATTCAAGTGAAATTAAAAAATATCTCTCTGAGTCCTCTGTAGAAGGACAACTAAATAGTACTAAAAAACTCGTTTAAAAGCCATGACTAGTGGTTTGCAAATACGCATGAAAATTGTGTGTTTCTGACCTTAGTCATGGCTTTTTTATATTCTTAAACAATTCGTGTAAAAATAATGCTAAAATGATATAAATTTATTTACTAAATGGCAAAAATATATTGAGAGTAAGATGAAAATCATAGTGGCAAAAAACACAGATTTTATATAGATAGATTTAAATATTGAGATATATAACTAAATGATAATGGACTGAAAAAGTGATTAAAAAAACAATAAGTGGCATTAAAATGGAAAAAATAGAGAATAAAATTCCTATTGTGAAGATAGGATTAATGTGATATTCTGAATTGGCAATGAAACGAAAAATATCGATTTAAAAAGTTTGAGCTTTATGATGGAATTGTAATTAAAGTTTAGATAGTCCTTCATAAGTTTTTTTGATTGTTTGAGTTTATTTATTGAAAAATAGAACGAAATTATTATTCGAGTGAGTAAGGAGAAAAAATAATGAAAAAAAGATTAAGTGTGGGTAAACGTTTAGCGGTAATGGGAACAGTACTTGCTGTAACAGGTACTTTCTGGGGTGGACAATCTGTGTTGGCCGTGGACAATGCAGATGGCACAGGTAATGGTGTTGCCATTGGCACAGGCTCCACAGCTACACAGTCTAATGCCGTAGCAATTGGTCAGAATGCAAATGTTACAGGCGGATCCGCAACGGCAGTTGGTGCAGGATCTCAAGCAACAGGTGGCTTTGCAACTGCTTTTGGTAATTCCGCCTCGGCAACTGGCGCTCAAGGAACGGCCGTAGGTTACCAAAGCGTTGGTGCCGGGGCTGCCACAGCAGTTGGTTATCAAGCAAAGGCTAATCAGACGGGGAGTATTGCGTTAGGTAGTGGTGCTACAACTAGTGGTGCATCAAACTACATGATGGCTATAGCTGCCGGTTATCAAGCATCTGCTTCTAATGCGAAAGCGATTGCTCTTGGTGGTCAAGCAGTGGCCTCAGGTAATGAAGGTGTAGCTATTGGCGGGAGTTCCAGTGTAACCGGCAATCTTGCTGTGGCAGTTGGTGGTGGTGCTAAAGCAAGTGGTTTAAAGGCAATATCTTTAGGTAACTTAGCTAATGCTAGTGCCGAGAGTGCTACGGCGATTGGTTACCAGGCAACGGCTCAGAAAAAAGATAGTATTGCAATAGGTAATGCCTCTGTTGCTGGTGGTACGGGTAATTTAACAACTATGGCTATCGCTGTAGGCTATGCTGCAAAAGCTACTAATAATGAAGCAATTGCGATTGGTCAAAGTTCTACTGTTAGCGGTAATGAAGGTGTAGCTGTTGGTGGTGGTTCTAGTGTGACTGGTAACCTTTCAGCGGCACTTGGCGCTAATTCCGCTGTTAGTGTGATAAACGGTACAGCTGTTGGTCATGGTGCTAATGTTTCTTTGGCGAATTCCGTTGCATTAGGCTCTAATTCGGTAGCAGAATCCAGAACAAGCTTCAATACAGCCGCTTATTTATCCGGTGAAAAATTTTCTGCATCTCAAGGTGTTGTATCCGTTGGTAAAGCCGATGCTACACGCCGTATTGTTAACGTAGCCGGTGGTTATGATGATACTGATGCGGTTAACGTGGCACAGTTAAAAGCTGCTATAAATGGTAGTGCAGGTAACAAAGTAGATAGAGGTACTGGAGAAGGTTTATCTGTAGGTTCCAATGCAATAACCGGTAGTTCGAATGCTGTGGCGATTAGTGCTCCAGGTAATGGCACTGCTTCACAAGGTAGCATGCTGGCAGCTCAAGCTACAGCCGGTGCTACGACCGCAGTTGGTAGCCAGTCAAGAGCGTCTCAAGCGTTTGCGACAGCTTTAGGTTATAGTGCTAAAGCAGATGGAAATTCTTCGCTCTCGCTTGGCTATGCTGCTAATAGCTCAGGTACAAGAGCGGTTGCATTAGGTTCTATGTCTAATGCTGCTGGTGATGACTCTTTTGCTATGGGGAACAAGGCTTTTGCAAATAGAAAGTTGAGCATGGCTATGGGTCAGAATGCATTAGCCAACGGCACGCAATCTACGGTAATTGGTGTAAGTGGTGAGACTGCAGTAGGTGCACATAACGCTATCGCAATGGGTTATAAATCCTATGTAGGTGCCATTAATGCTGATCATCCTTCTGTTGTTACTTCTACAACTGTTACGACGGAGCCGGTGGATAATAAAACATCTGTAAGTCCTATTGATGGTACTGTAAATTATGAACTCAGTGAAGATTACTATCCGGTTACGACTAATGATAGAACTTCTACTGACCCTGAAAAAATTTATGAAAACTCCATTGCACTTGGCATGGGTGCTAAATCTTATGGTTTCCAAACATTGGCTATCGGTGGTGTTGCCGAAGCACATGATTCTAATACAATCGCAGTAGGTCTTGCTGCTATTGCACAAGGTCACTATTCTGTAGCTATGGGTCAGCAGGCTCGTACATCTTCCAATAATGCCTTGGCGATTGGCCATTATGCAGAATCCCATGGTGAAGAATCGACGGCTATTGGTTACTTCTCTCGTGTTGCCGGTGCTAATAACATTGCCTTAGGTAATAACACTCGTTTACAAGGTGTTAACAACTCTGTTGCTCTTGGTTCAAGTGCACGTGCTCAACTCAATAACTCGGTAGCTATCGGTCATAACTCTGCAGTCCTTCCTGATTCGTCTTTGACAGAAGCAGCTTACTTGACTGGTGAAGACTATGACTTAAGTCATGGTGCCGTATCCGTAGGTAACATTCAATACACGGTAACTGCCGGCAATACAAGTACTACGTACCTTGCCAATACTCGTCGTATTATGAACGTAGCCGGCGGTTACTTAGATACTGATGCGGTTAACGTGGCACAGTTGAAAGCTGCTCTTAAAGATATTAATATTGAAGCTGCTGATGGTATCACTGTAAATCGTGACGGTAATAAATTCACTATCGGTTTAAATGTGGCCGGTGTAGAAAATCCTTCTAACACGGTAACTATTACACCGAGCCCAAGTACTGGTGAAAACCCAACTAACCCAACAGATCCAACGGATCCTACAACTCTAACCGAGCCAACAACTCCAAGCTATCCTAACGCCGGTAATCCGGTACAGATCGGCGTAGATATTAACCCAATCGCTGTAGGTGGTGATAGTGGTAATGCTAATGTTACTCCGGGTGCTGCATTCAATGTAGTTGGTGGTGACAATATTACTACAACTGCGAGCGAAGTGACTGTCAACGGAACTACAGTCCCTAAATTAGAAGTAGCTCTTAACAAAGAATTAACCGGTTTAAACAGCGTATCTACTAACGGTTTAACTATTAAAGGTGCTGACGGTAAAGATACTGTTGTTATCAAAGGTGACAACATTAGCATGGGCAACAATATCATTCATGATGTGAAAGCCGGTGTGAAAGATAACGATGCTGTTAACGTAAGTCAGCTTCGTCAAGAAATTCAAGGTGAAACTCGTGTATCTGCTGAGGGTGCTTTCATCAAGAAAGACAACACAGCAGCTCAGAACTTAACTGCTTTGGATAACCAAGTACAGGCTAACAGCGAAAGCATTAGTTCCATCAATGACAGCATCACTAACCTCAACGGTGGTGTTTCCAACTTGAGCAACCAAGTAAGCAAATTAGACAACCGTCTTGATCGTGTAGGTGCCGGTGCAGCCGCTTTAGCAGCCTTGCATCCACAGGACTTCGATCCAAGTGCAAAATGGGACTTCGCAGCCGGTTACGGTAACTACAAAGGTGCTAATGCTGTAGCGTTAGGTGCGTTCTATCGTCCGTCTAACGATGTAATGTTCTCCGTTGGTACCAGCATGGGTGGCGGTGAAAACATGTTCAACGCCGGCGTAAGCATTAAATTCGGTAGCAGCAATGAGTACTCTAATTACTCCAAATCTGCGTTAGCCGAAGTTGTGTCCAACCAGGCTTCTACAATTGAAAACTTGAATAGCCGTGTAGCAAAACAGGAACAAGAAAACCAAGAATTGCGTGCACAGATTCAAGAAATCTTGAACCAGTTGGCTAGCAAATAATAATTGAATAGAAATCACTTACTGTAGGTTTTGTCGTAAAACTTAAGTTTTAACTAAAAGACTTATAGTGAGTATAAAAAGAAAGGGGCTGTAACGAAATTGAGTTTTTTAACTCACATTTCAGTTACAGCTCCCT
>NZ_JALKIG010000064.1 GCF_023051165.1 Veillonella sp. KGMB01456 | reverse complement strand
TAATAAGTTACTGGGTTTTTAAAAGTGTTCAATTTCATATTGCAATTTACTATTATAAAGAGTTTTAAAGCCTGTTTTCAATTACTTTTTAATTTTTGCACAATCCTTCTTAATCTTTGATAGCAATACAAGTAGGACTTCCTGTTTTAATTGTTTCATCCATAAATGTTAGTGAACCATATTTTTCATCCAATGAGTACAAAAAATGAGTGGCTGCTAATAAATCCGCTGAACCGCCGGGACTAATCCATTGTTCAATAAACTTTTTGTCTAATTTTTTAATTTCTTCAAACCCGCCTGATTCCAAAACTTGATTGCTTTCTAATAAAGCTTTAGCTTCTCTTTGAACCCTAGCTAATGTTTCCATATTATGCCGATTTATTATTGTTGTATCTTCTGTAGCAGTCATAATTGATAATAAGGTATAAATCAATAATGTATCATCAGTAGCACCTAACGTAATGGCCTTTTTATAAGCCGGCAAAGCAATATCTTTAATAATAGGTAACCCGTCTTCCAGCTCACCGCGAATACCCCTGATGCCGTATTGATGATACAACCGTTCACCGGAAGTCAGTTTTCTGTCATTGGGTAATTTACCTAATTCTTTTGCTACTAATCCCTGACACATGATTTTTACTGCATCAAAAACTAAAGTACTTTTGATAATATTATATTTTCGATATACATAGCCGGCCGCAGCACAAAGAATACCCATAAGGAAAATCAAACCTTTTTGTGTATTTACTCCTTTTGTAGCTTTAAACATAGCAGCTTCCGCTTCAATACCCAAAGGACGAATAAACGCTAATAACGTATCTAATGCACCCTTATGCATATAGCCCATATACGCAAAATTATACATATAAGAACTTAATGCTACTGAACTTTTTATAAACGTATAAATGTCCATATCATTATGGGCACCACTGTTAAAACGGTCTACCAAACCGGGAGCGGGTGCACAATTAGCCTCTAATAACATAGCTTCCAAAGCCAAACAGCCTATATTTTGTATTGGTTTGGGAATATTCTCCCAAATATTCATTCTGCACCCTCCCTGTTACTTTAATCCAATGTGACCGGTTTAATTCTACGAACTACATCTAAAATGCTACCATCACGAGCTTCTACAACAGCAATTACCTTATCTTCCCATTCCAAATCATCAGGCCGTCCTACTAATGAATATGCTTTTTCCTTCAAAGATTCAATTGTTACATGTGGAATACCGGCCTTATCTAAACAGTCAATAATATCCTGACGCAAAGGATTTACAGCCGTTCCATAATCGGTAACCAATACATCAACTGTATCGCCCGGCGTAGTAACAGTAACTACTTTTTCACAAACAGTCGCCATACGACCGCGTGTTAACGGCGTAACAATAATACAACATTTACTTCCGGCCGCTGTATCCGGATGACCGCCCGGTGCACCGCGTAAAACACCATCTGAACCGGTAATAACATTAACATTAAAATCTGTATCAATTTCCAAAGCAGACAAGACTACATAGTCTAACTTATTCACATAGGCGCCTTGATTTGATGGATTAGCATATTCATCAGTTGTAATTTCAATATGTTTATCAGGATGTTTAGCTAAATGTTCAATTGTCGGTTTATCAAAACACTGAGTATCCAGAATTTTCTTTACCAAGCCTTTATCCTGCAATTGGCACATAGCATTACTGATACCACCCAAAGCAAAACCCATTTGAATATTATTTTTAACCATATGTTCTTCTAAAAACCGGTTTACAGCCAATGAAGGGCCACCTACACCGGTTTGGAATGAAAAACCATCTTTAAAATATGGAGTATTAGCAATAATATCCGCAACGTTACGAGCCATCATCAATTCTCGTGGATCCTGTGTCATTCGTGCTTCAGCCGTCGCTATTTTATCCGGATTACCGACTTCATCAACAGTCACTACATAATCCACATCCATAGCATTAATAGGGGCCGGTAAATTAGGAAACGGCACTAATGTATCCGTAACAACAATAACGTGATTGGCATATTTTGCATCCGGCCCGGCAAAACCGATTACACCACTATTATTTTTACCGCCAATACCGGCTGCATTACCATAATAGTCAGATGCTGAAGCACCGATAAAGGCAATATCAATAGTCACTTCGCCGGCTGCGATAGCTCGCGGACGACCGCCATGACTGCGAATAATAGCCGGTGTTTTTAATTTTCCTTCAGAAATAACTTCTCCGATACGACCTCGAACACCGGATGTTTGAATGCCCGTTACAATCCCTTTTTCAATATAATCGGCAATAATATCATGAGCACTACCTAATGAAGTGGCGGCAATGTTTAAATCTTTGACACCCAATTCTTCAACTAATGTTTTCACGGCCATTGACGCTACATAGTCACCGTTGCGGAATACAGAATGGAATGAAATGGTCATACCATAATGAACACCACACTTTTCACAAGCTTCCCGAAGAGTAGCCACTAATTTATTTTCTCTCGGTTTTTCACCAATTCTACGCTTCGGTCCAACTTTTTGTTCATATTGACCATCTATCTGATTTTTTCCGGAATATACGCGCTTATTATTAACTAAAAGCTCATCCGGAATCTCTCTACCTACTGCATTTTTCATTTATATCACCTCTATAAGTCACCTTTATACACACCGCAAGCTTTTGCTAAAGCAATAATGCGTCTTGCATCTTCAAAAAACGGAATATCTACCATCTTACCGTCAACCGTATAAACGCCAACACCGGAATCCGCTTGTTCATTAAATGATCTTACCAATTTTTCGGCATATGCAATTTCTTTCGGCGTTGGTGCAAATGTTTCATGTACAAAAGCAATTTGACGCGGATTTACTATACTCTTACCATCAAAACCCATTTCTCTGTTTTGTTTTACTTCTGCTTCAAAGCCTTCCATATCATCAATATTAGGATACATAGTATCAAAACACTGAACATTAGCTGCTCGAGCGGCTAATAACATTTGACTGCGTGCCGCCAACATTTCTATACCGCCACGATTAATCTGTACATGCATAGATTTACGGAAATCACCGCCTGAAATAGCACAACCAAACATGCGATCCGATGCCGATACAATCTCATAAGCATTCATAATGCCTTTAGGACTTTCTAAAGCGGCCATTAATAATGTACGTCCTTCTTCTACGCCGAATTCTTTTTCAGCAGCCAATACATGTTCTTCAACCAACTTTACATCAGCTGCACTTTCACATTTAGCAATTCGAATACCGTCAGCACCGCCGGCTACTACAGCACGAATATCCTCTTGCCAATGAGGTGTATCCAAACCATTAATACGAACAATTACTTCCGTATCACCATAATCAACATTCTTTAATGCTTGATATAAAGAAAAACGGGCTGCATCTTTTTGATTTTCCGCTACCGCATCTTCCAAATCTAAAATAATGCTGTCACTGCCATAAATATACGCATCTTTTATTAAGCCAGGTTTCTGCGCATTCATAAACATCATCGTTCTACGCAATCTGAATTTTTCCGGTTTTGGACGATTAATCATTTATAACACCTCCCAAGGAATATTGCTTTCCGATTGACCGCAACTTCTAAATACAGCACACTCAATACGAGCTTTAAGTGTACATTCCAAAGCTCCTTTATCGATAATAACAACCTTTCCCTCTTTTACCTTTAACTTTGCTAATGTTTCTTCAGCCGTTTTTTTTATTTGACGACCATATTGATTCATAACACTACTTTCAACATAAATACTTAATTTACCTGATTGTGGAAATACTTGTACCTGTGCATCACTGGACTCCAATGTTCCGGCTATTGCATTGTTTAAAATATCCATAAACTAACCTCCTACAACCTAAATTGCAATTTATACATAATATAGAGAACTTTTATAAATACATTTAAACACTGTCTCACATTTATGTAAAATTCATTATTTTCTCAATTTTCTACGAAATATTTTCATGGCAAAAAATATATATTTTTTGTAATAAAAGAATTAAAATAGGATTATAAACTATATTTTTTTAAATCTGCATTTTAAAGTAAAGGAGGTATATTTCATGGATGATAAGGATTATGAATTACTAATTTTACTGTCTAAAACAAACAATATAACTCATACGGCTGAGCAATTATATATCTCTCAATCAACTTTATCCAAACGTATACGCAGTATAGAAAAAGAATTATCCACAGAATTACTTATACGTTCTCGCCAAGGTGTTCATTTTACACCGGCCGGCGAAGTTGTGTTAAAACATGCCCAAGCTATTATGGAACATAAAGAGCAAATGACTCGAGATATTGACTCTTTAAAAAACATTGTCAGCGGTACCATAAAATTGGGTGTTTCTGTAAACTTTGCCCATTATAAATTGCCGCAATTTTTAAAAAGCTTTAAAAATCAATATCCGTTGGTGGCTACCCATATTCATACCAATCAAAGTCGTGATTTATACAAACTTCTTTTAAAAAACACTCTGGACGCTGCTATACTACGCGGTGATTTTCAGGACTGGACAGGCAATAAATTGTTTCTCTATCGTGAAAGAATATGCTTAATTTATAATAATGAAATTCAAACTCTATCCGATTTAAATAATTTACCGTATATTACGCGAGAAACTGATACAAATATGGAACACGCCGTTATCCGCTGGTTAAATGAAAATAATTTAAGTCAAAATATTAAATCTGATATTACCGTTGATGGCATTCAAACAGTAGTAAATATGGTAAAAGAAAATTTAGGATGGGCCATTGTTCCCGAGATTTGTCTGGAGAATTTTACCGGAACTGTTAAGCCCCTATTTTTTAATGACGGTATGCCTTTAGAACGTTCGACTTACCTGCTATATCAACCGAATCTCAAAGTGCTACCTCAAATAGATGCATTTATTCAATTTATGACCGACTGGAAGGAGGCCTTTCATGAATAACTTTACAGTTTCTCAAATTTATCCTTCTGATACAAAAGGGATAGAGGCTGTAAAAGCATTACTGGCTAAAGAAGATTTAACTCTGGATAAAAACCTTGATTATATAGCGGCCATATATGATCAAAATAATATTGTTGCTACCGGAAGCTTATTTAAAAATTCTTTACGGTGCTTTGCCGTCGATTCTGACTACCAGGGTCAAAGCCTGTTAAATACCTTACTTTCACATTTAGTAGAAGTTCAATACAATCGAGGTAATACTCATCTTTTTATCTATACAAAACCAAAGTCAGCCAAATACTTTAAAGACTTAGGATTCTATGAAATTTATCAAGATGCGAATCTGGTTTCATTCTTAGAAAATCAACCATTCGGTTTTAAAGAATATCTGGAGTTATTAAATACGGAAAGTATTGAACAAGTTGGTCCTAATTTTGAAAATAAAAAACAAGCAGCTATTGTTTTAAATGCCAATCCCTTTACTTTGGGACATTTGCATTTAATTAAGACTGCTTGTGAATCAAATGATTATGTTCATCTCTTTATCGTCAGTGACGACTCCAGCTTATTTCCTTATACCGTTCGAAAACAACTCATTATGGACGGTACCAAGGATTTAAAAAATGTTATTTATCATGACTGTGGTTCTTATATGATAAGCAGTGCCACTTTTCCGGCTTATTTTCAAAAAGACAATGAAGCCGTAATTCTCAGCCAAGCCATATTGGACGTAAATATTTTTGTAAAAATCGCTAAATATCTAAACATAACGTCACGTTATGTTGGTGAGGAGCCGTTTAGCCAAGTAACAAAACTGTATAATGAAACGATGGCTCAAGAATTAAAAAAAGCCTATA
The DNA here is from genome assembly GCF_023051165.1 of Veillonella sp. KGMB01456. Taxonomy (GTDB): domain Bacteria; phylum Bacillota; class Negativicutes; order Veillonellales; family Veillonellaceae; genus Veillonella_A. The sequence goes on along the minus strand of NZ_JALKIG010000064.1, from coordinate 814 downwards.
TTGAACACCATATAGTTTCCCGTTTTACCAAAGATAACATAATCGTCAGTGCTTCTCATGTTCGTGAAGCTATTAGACAGGATAGTTGGGAATTAGTTAAAAATTTAACTCCTGTATCGACATTCTCATTCCTGCAACGTAAAGAGGCACAACCTATCATACAGAAAATAAAGGAGAGCCAAAATGTCATACACTATTGATTTTAAAACTTTACTGACTCGCTTAAATGAGGGCACACAAGTAGAGCTTAATGACATGATGCGTTGTCGTGAGCATAGGGCTATGTTACAAAACGTTCTATTTGAAAAATATCACGCACCGTTACTTTCATTTACTTTAAATATTCCGGGCCCTATAAAAAACAACAGTCTTTTATCTGATATATTTTATATAGGCATAAAATCCATTAACGCTATATTCAACAATCATCAAATTCATATTTTACAGGAACATTATAGTAATGAAATAACCGGGAATGAATATATCTGTGCCTTTGACGGTAATGCCGATGACGTAAAAAACGAAGCGATTACCTTAGAAAATACACATCCCTTAGGTCGTTTATTTGATATTGATATTATTGATCCGAAAGGACACAAATTATCCCGTCAACAATATCGTTCTTGCCTTATTTGTAATAAACAGGCACAAGATTGTGCACGTAATAGAACACATTCTATCGAAGAAATGCAGTTAGCTATATTAAAACTAATCAAAGAATCTAATTTAATAGTATTTAAATAAGATGCTATTAAACATAAAAAGGGGCTGTAACGAAATTGAGTTTTTTAACTCACATTTCAGTTACAGCTCC
>NZ_JALKIG010000063.1 GCF_023051165.1 Veillonella sp. KGMB01456 | reverse complement strand
CAGTATTTATCTAAGTTTGCAGCACTTTCTACACACACTTTTTGTCCTATAACTCGATATGCATCCGTTGTGCTTCATCGAATTCATCGGTAATTTCTTTAGAAGGTGGATTATCCAAAAGGCTTACCACATAAATGGCGATGAGGGAGAACAAGAAGCCCGGCACGATTTCATAGATACCGAACCACTCGAACTGTTTCCAAATAAGTACAGTCAAGCCACCAACCACGATGCCGGCGACACAACCTTTTAAGGTCATGCGACGCCAGAAGAGGGAGAGCAAAATGGCAGGGCCGAAAGCGGCACCGAAGCCGGCCCACGCATAGGCGACCATGGTTAAAATGTAGCTGTTCGGATCGAGGGCAAGCCACAAGGCAATGGCGGAAATAACAAGTACCGTAATACGGCTGATAAGTACTAATTCCTGATCGCTGGTGCGGTGACCGACGATGTTTTTATACAAGTCCTGTGAAACGGAAGAGGCCGTTACCAATAACTGCCCGGAAGCAGTACTCATGATGGCTGCCAGTACGGCGGACCATACGAGACCGGCCACAAATGGCGGGAAGAGTTCTTCGTTCATTACGAGGAATACTTTTTCCACATCAGCGCCGGCAAGTGGTGTGCTGAGGAATACTTTACCTACAAGACCAACCATTACAGCTGCAATGAGGGAAATAACAACCCATACCATGGCAATATTGGTGGCTTTTTTCAGTTCACGGGCATCGGAGATGGCCATGAAACGAACCAAGATGTGCGGTTGACCAAAATAGCCAAGCCCCCAAGCGACAGATGAGATGATACCGATGACTAAGGTATAGGTGTCGGCTTCAGGCCCCCAAATGGAAAGACCTTGCGGAAATTCTGTAGCGATTAAATGAGCTGTATTAATCGGACCGTTTAACGTGAAGGCTGCGGCGATTGGAATGAGTAAGATGGCAAAGAACATCATGGTGCCCTGAATAAAATCGGTCCAACTTACGGCTAAGAACCCGCCGAGGAAGGTATAGAAGATTACTACGCCCGCCGTAATGAGGAGGGATACGGTATAATCAAGTCCGAAAATCGTCGTAAAGAGTTTGCCCCCCGCAACGAAGCCTGATGAGGTGTAAATCAGGAAGAATATAATGATGAAAATAGCGGACACGATAGGTAAGATTTTAGTCGTATCGCGGAAGCGGTTTTTTAAGTAATCCGGAATGGTTAAACTGTTATTGGCTACTTCCGTATGGTTGCGCAGGCGCTTCGATACGAAGGCCCAGTTCAGCCAGGTACCGCCGGCAAGGCCGATGGCAATCCAGATGGCGGAAATCCCGGTGCTGTAGGCAAAACCGGGTAAGCCCATGAGCATCCAACCGCTCATATCGGAAGCCTCCGCACTCATGGAAGTTATCCAAGGGCCCAGCTTTCGGCCGCCCAGAATATAATCACTCAGATTACGTGACTTGCGATAATAATAAATGCCAATGTACATCATAACACCTAGATAGATGGCAAAGGCGAGAATAATGGAGAATTGATCGTGCATACTTGGATGCACCCCCCTTTCATAATAAATATATTCTTATATTTTAGCATAAAAATACAGTTTCTACTATATTAAATAATTGAGTGGTAGGTGTGTTTTTTGTCAAAAAATGTTAAAATAATATGATGTGATAATTCCCGAAAGAAAGGATGTGAACGGACATGGCACATAAAGCAGCGGAGGCAGCATTAGCCCATTATTTCGGCTATACGTCGTTTCGACCGGCTCAAGAAGTGCCGGTAGCTTCGCTACTGGCCAATAAAGATGTGCTCGCCATCATGCCTACCGGTGCGGGGAAGTCGATTTGTTTTCAGATTCCCGCCATATTAAAACGAGGCTTGACCATTGTTTTTTCACCGTTAATATCCTTGATGCAAGACCAGGTAGACGGCTTGCGCATGCAAAAAATTCCCGCAGCTTATTTGAACAGTACCCAAGATAAGGATGAGTCCGTTAACGTTATGCGGGCCTTGCGCGCGGGCCGGGTTAAAATATTATACTTGGCGCCGGAACGATTGGCTTCGGAATGGTTTATTAACTTTCTCAAGGGACTGCCCATTGATCAGGTCATTATCGATGAAGCCCACTGTGTATCGCAATGGGGGCATGACTTCAGACCTTCTTATCAGCTCATAGCACCGTTCATTGAACAACTGCCGCGGCGGCCGGTAATCGGGGCCTTTACAGCCAGTGCCACGCGCGAAGTAGAAGCGGATATGAAGCGACTCTTGGGCCTAACGAATGCCACGGTGCATGTGACCGGTTTTGACCGACCGAATCTATCCTTTGAAGTAGTGCAACCGCAGAATAAATTGCAATATGTGCTGCAGTTTGTGGCGGACCATGATGCGGCAAACGGTATCATTTACTGCGCCACCCGTAAAGATGTAGAAACGGTGTACGGTGAATTGGCTAAACGAGGTGTGGAAGTCGGTTATTACCATGCAGGCCTCAGTGATGAAATCCGTAAGATGCAGCAGGAACGCTATGCTTACGATAAGGTGCGCGTCATGGTGGCTACCAGTGCGTTCGGCATGGGGATTGATAAGAGTAATGTGCGTTATGTACTGCATTACCAGATGCCCCGCAACATGGAAAGTTACTACCAGGAAGCGGGGCGTGCGGGCCGTGATGGGGCACCGTCAAAATGTGTGCTCCTCTATAGCGGCCGCGATGTGATGATACACAAGTATTTAATTAATGAATCGGTGCACGAACCGGAGCGGCGCCGCATTGAAATGAGCAAATTGCAGCAGATGATTAACTATTGTTTTACGACGGATTGTTTGCGTAAGTATATGCTTAACTACTTTGGTGAAACGGTGAACTGGACGCGCTGCGACAATTGCGGCTCTTGCTTACACAAAGGCGCGCTGCGCGATTTGACAAAGGAAGCAAAAGCGATTTTTAAAGCCGTCATCGATACGGAAGAGCGGTATGGAGCCGCTATGATTACGGACATTGTAGCCGGTAATCGGACGGATCGCATTGTTCGTTACGGCTATGACAGACTGCCCGTGTTCGGCCGCTTGGAAGATATGGATGACCGTGAAATAAAAGGCCTTATCCGTCAATTTACGTCGCTTGGCTATCTCGATTGTGCCACCGGGAAATATCCGATTTTAAGCATTACGCCGGCCGGCGAAGCAGTGCTTGACGGCAGTGCCAAGGTGACCGAAGTACGCCGTCAGCTAGTAAAAGTACGGCCTGACGGACCGCGTCAAAGGGCGGGGGCCGCGCACTTTGACGGCACCGGCAACAGCATGACCATGAAACGGCGGGCCTCGAATAAGCCTAATTTATTTGAAGCCTTACGCCAGCATCGCAAGACGCTGAGCGAACAGCTGAAAGTGCCGCCGTATTTGATTTTTCCCGACACGGTACTCATCGACATGGCGTCCATGAGACCGCAAACATTGGCGGATTTATATAAGATTAAAGGCATCGGCGAGGCGAAACTACAACGCTTCGGGCTGTCCTTTTTAAAAGTAATCAGTACATTCAGTGATTAAAGGAGACTATCATGAGTTCAGCAGATACTCAATACTTAGCGATTGTGGAACGCATTTTGAAGGATGGTTATTATGCCAATAACCGTACCGGCGTTCCTACGTATAAATTGCCGCACCAAATGATGCAATTCGATTTGAGCAAAGAATTCCCTATTTTGACGACTAAATTTGTGGCGTTCAAAACAGCTGTGAAAGAACTCTTGTGGATTTGGCAGAAGCAGAGCAATGATGTGAAAGAACTGCAAGCTATGGGCGTTCACGTATGGGATGAATGGATGCGTGAAGATGGCACTATCGGCAAAGCGTACGGCTATCAGTTGGCCAAATACAAGCAGGTGGATAATTTGCTCCGCATGATTAAGGAAGATCCGCAGAGCCGCCGCATGATTGTAACTTTGTGGAACATTGAAGATTTACCGGATATGGCGTTGCAACCTTGTGCTTATGAAACTTTGTGGGATGTGGAAGGTGACCATTTGAACTGTATGCTCGTACAGCGTAGCGGCGACATGGGCCTCGGCGTGCCGTTTAATATGACCCAATATGCCACCCTCGTCTACATGATTGCTCACGTAAGCGGTTTGAAACCGGGGCAATTTACCCATATTATCAACAACGCTCACATTTATGAAAATCATGTGGAAGCATTGAAGACACAACTCGCTCGCTTAGACGAAGCTAAACCGGCACCGTCTTTATGGATTAATGATAAGGTACAAAACTTTTATGACTTCACGGCTGATGATGTGAAGCTGGAAGGGTATGAGCATTTAGGAAAATTGCCGATGGAGGTGGCCGTATAATGTTAGCGATGATCGTGGCACGGGCGAAGCATAATGTGATTGGCAAAGACAATCAGCTTATTTGGCATTTGCCGAAAGATTTGCAGTATTTTAAAAAACTGACTACCGGTCATGTTATCATCATGGGCCGTAAGACCTTGGAATCGTTGCCGTTTTTACTCCCCAATCGTGAACATTGGGTAGTGACGCGTCAAACTGACTATGTACCGCCTTATGAAGGGGTGCGCGTATTTACATCACCGGAAGCGGCCGCGGCGGAAGCGGCTAAGCTCGATGTAGCCTATTGCATCGGCGGGGCGCAAATGTATGAATCCTTTATGCCTTATGCTGATGTTCTCTATGTTACGGAAATCGAGCATGAGTTTGAAGGGGATGCATATTTTCCGACTATTGATTTGAATGCCTTTGAAGTGGTAGAATCAATTCCCGGTGAAGTGGACGAGAAAAATCCATGGCCATTTAGTTTTGTAACGTATCGTCGAAAGGAGTAGTTCATGTTGGAAAAAATGTCCCAATATATTGCGGCCGAATTAGGAGTTAATCCTTGGCAGGTAAAGGTGGCCGTTGAATTATTGGATGAAGGGAACACGGTTCCTTTTATCGCCCGTTATCGTAAGGAAAAAACGGGGGAATTAAAAGATGAGCAACTTCGTGAAATCGAAGAACGCATTAAATATTTGCGCAATTTGGAACAGCGCCGTGAAGAAATTGTCCGTTCCATTACGGAGCAGGAAAAAATGACGCCTGAATTGGCCACGGCTATCGAAGGGGCTATGAAGCTCCAGGAATTGGAAGATTTATATTTGCCCTATCGCCCTAAGAAGCGTACCCGTGCCTCCATTGCTCGTGAACGTGGGTTAGAGTCGTTGGCACAATTAATGCTGGCTGATACTACCGAGGATACGACGAGCACGATTGAAAGCTTAACGGCTCCGTTCATAACGGAAGAAGTGCCTGACAGCGAGGCAGCCTTGCAAGGCGCTATGGACATTGTGGCGGAAGACGTAAGTGACCGTGCCGATTTTCGTGCGTATTTGCGTGATGCCATCTGGCGCCAAGGCAAAGTTAAAACCGTCATGGTAGGGGATGAAGAAACAGCGGAAACCGACGAAGTGCGTCAAGTGTTCTTGAAATATGCCGACTATGAAGAGCCGATTCATCAGTTGCCATCCCATCGTATTTTGGCTATTAATCGCGGTGAAAAATTAGGCGCTCTTAAAGTAACTTTGACCGCACCTGATGAAAAATATATCGAATACATGGTAAAGGCTATGCCGGAAACGGGCGTAGCGGCTTTAAAAGAATATAAAGCCATAGCGGTGGCCGATGCGTATAAACGCCTTATCTTCCCGGCCATGGAGCGCGAAATTCGCAAGACGTTGACGGAAAATGCCGATGAACAGGCTATTAAGGTATTCGGGACCAACCTTCGCAATCTCTTATTACAGCCACCGTTGGCGGGCCATGTAATTATGGGCCTCGATCCGGGCTATCGCATGGGTTGTAAAATGGCTGTTATTGATGCGCAAGGGAATGTGCTCGACCAAGGCATTTATCATTTGACATCCGGTGAGCGCGGTAAGGAAGCGGCTAAGAAAGATATGGCGGCCTGCATTCGTAAATGGAAAGTTACTTTGTTATCCATCGGTAACGGTACGGCTTCTTATGAAACAGAACAATTTGTTTCCCAATTGATTGAAGAAGAACAATTGGACTGCCACTATATCATTACCAATGAAGCGGGGGCTTCCGTTTATTCTGCTTCTAAATTGGCAATCGAAGAATTACCGGATCTTGATGTATCCATTCGTGGCGCCGTGTCCATTGCTCGTCGTGTACAGGATCCGTTGGCAGAATCTGTTAAAATCGACCCGAAATCCATCGGGGTCGGTCAGTACCAGCATGATGTTAATCAGAAGCAATTGAGTGAAACTTTGGACCAAGTGGTGGAAACGGTAGTAAACCATGTGGGGGTTGAACTCAATACGGCATCGCCGGCCATTTTGGAACATGTGGCAGGGATTTCCGGCGCCGTAGCTAACAACATCGTAACTTATCGTAAAGATAACGGTGTTTTTCACAATCGCAAAGAATTGTTAAAAGTTAAACGCTTGGGACCGGCGGCCTTTACGCAATGTGCCGGGTTCTTACGCATTAAGGACAGCGACAATCCGCTCGATAATACGCCGGTTCATCCGGAATCCTATGAGTTGGCGGAAACAATCATTAAGAATTTGGGTTACAACTTAGCGGACTTAAACGATAAAGTGAAACTGGCTGATTTCCATACGAAGCTGGCCTTGGTTGATGCGGAAACAGTTGCCAAAGAATTGGATGCCGGCGTGCCGACGGTGCGCGACATTTTGGACGCTTTGGCAAAACCGGGCCGCGACCCACGTGAAGATTTGCCGGCGCCAATGACGCGTAAACACATCATGAGCTTGGAAGATGTAAAGGTGGGAACCGTTGTAAAGGGGACGGTGCACAATGTGGTAGATTTCGGCGCCTTCGTTGACTTCGGTTTAAAAGTTAACGGTCTCTTGCATCGCAGCGAATTCTGTCGCCGTGACCAACATCCGTCCGATGTCTTGGCTGTAGGCGATATCATTGAAGCGGAAATTATTTCCGTTGAGCCGAAACGCAATCGTATTGGTCTCTCTATGAAGGCGTTACGTGATAAAGAAAAAGCCGCGGCTGCCGTAGCGGCCGGTGATGATTCACAGCAGAATAATCGCAATCGCGATAATCGTGGTAATCGCCGCGATAATCAAGGCGGTGAAAATCGCAATCGCAATAATCGTCGTGACGGACGCAATCAGGACCGTAATGCGGCTAATAACCGTGATGGTCGTCAAGGAGAGCGCCATAACCGCCGTAATGATGACCGGCGCAATCGCAACGATAATCGAGGCGGGCGCAACAACCAAAATCGTCAAAAACGCCATGAACCGGCGCCGTTTGAAAATAACAATATAACAATCGTATATAGTAAGAAAAAATAGGATAGTTTTTCATAAAGATAACCAAAGGTTCATAGTATAATCAAATGCGACAAATAAATAAGACACAATATTGTTCCTG
>NZ_JALKIG010000062.1 GCF_023051165.1 Veillonella sp. KGMB01456 | reverse complement strand
CAAGTAACACAAGATTTTATTATTTCTTGTGTCTACCTAAAAGGGAGCATATCAGTTTCTTGTCATTGGGCTTATATTATATGAACGAATATAATGGCGTTTAATTGTATTAGCCGATAATTTCAATAAAGGCTTTGACTAAATCAGGATCGAAATAAATACCGGAACCACTGAATAATTCCTGTTTAGCCGTTTTTTTACTCTTAGACCAGGATTCCGTTGACGGATTAATAGCGGAATCATAGTAATCGGCAATGGCGATGATGCGAGCACCTAGTGGAATATTACTGCCGCATAAGTGTTTAGGAAATCCGGAACCGTCCCAACGCTCGTGATGGTATCGGATGTAGGGGATAATCGATTGACAACATGGATAGTTTTCAATCATGTTTGCCCCGTTTGCCGGATGCTGACGATATTTAGATAATTCCTGACGATTAAAGAATGGCGCTTTTTTTAAAACCGCAGAGGGCATCATAATAAGACCCAAGTCGTGCAATAATGCGCCATGTCTGATTTGTTCTATTTCGTTGGCCGGTAGCCCTAGTTTTGCGGCAATGCTGACAGAGTGATTCGCTACATTAATGGAGTGTGTATATAGCTCGTAGCTTTTCATGCGAATCATCTGCAGGAGCTGGGCACTGATAGCTTCTAAGCTATCTTTTTCCAATTCATATAAGCCCGATGGCTGCATTAAAGATAACATAAACATAATACTGAGTCCTTCCCTTTGTGTCCCCATTTAACAAGTAAACACATTATACAATATTTAGGAATTTTTTGGTATAGGTTGACGTTGCTATCTATGTATAGCAAGTTGTTGAAAAATTGAAAGATGTATGGTTGATTTATGAGAAACTAAAAGAGAATACGGTAAGTAAAGGAATTGTAAAGATTGAATACTTTCACAACCTAAAGTATCAAGGAAAATAAATATTTTTGCCATATCATTTTTATATAGACAAAGTAAAATTCTTTGCGTATAATTTCTTCATACGGGTCTGTGGTTGAAAGTCGAGGCCAGTCGCAGGCAAAACGATCCACGTAAGTAGTGCAACGACATTATGAGCATGGTGCGGCTTAGATGTAAGACCTACCGATAAAATCGAGAGGAGTAGTAGTGGGGAGCCACGGGCTTAGGAGCGAACCTTCCAGTAGGCGAGTGTGGGGGCAAAGACCAGGTCAGCCGTATGTAAAAAGGCAGCTTTCGGGCTGCCTTTTATTTTTATACAAAATTTTCTGAATTTTTATACATTTAGCTATTGACTATTTATGCAAGGTTATGTATAATCATGTCATACCAATTAGAGAAACTCAGTTGAGAGAGAGTTTGAATTCATGATTATACAAGAAGAAGAGTAGGAGATGGAATTATGTTTACACAGAAGATGAAGAAAATTATGTTAACAGGTATGGCGGTATTAGCCATGGGTGCTTTGGTGGCCGGTTGCGGCAGTGATTCGAACAGCGGTCAAGCTGCCAATGGCAAACAAGTGATTAAAGTAGGTACTAATGCGACATTTGTACCGTTTGAATTTAAGGATGAAAGTTCCCAAGATTTAACCGGTTTCGATATCGATATGGTAAAAGCAATTGCTAAAAAGATGAACGCCGATGTGCAGTTCAAAAATGTAGCCTTTGATGCTTTGATTCCAAGTCTTGGCAATAAAGATATTGATATGGCGGCTTCCGGTATGACGATTACGAAAGCAAGATCCGAAAAAGTATTGTTTGCCGCTCCTTACTATGAATCCGGTATGGCCGTAGTAGTTAAAGGTAACTCGCCTATTAATACATTAGAAGATTTACAAGGCAAAAACATTTCTGTTCAGATGGGGACCACCGGTGCTGATTTAGCCGGCAAAATTGCCAATGCAACATTGAAACAGTTTGACCACAGCAGTGATGCCTTATTAGAACTTAATAAAGGTGGCGTTGATGCAGCCGTACTTGATTTACCGGTAGCACAATATTATGCATCTAAACATCAAGGTGATGTAAAAGTAATTCCGTATCCTAATACGAAAGAATACTTTGGCTTCGCATTTGCTAAAAACAACAAAGAATTACAGGAAGCTGTAAATAAAGCCTTAGCCGAAATGAAGAAAGATGGCGAATTGAACGCTATTTACCAGAAATGGTTCAAAACTGATGCCCCTGCTGATATGCCGACTGAATGGTCCGGTAACTGATTAAATCAGGGCAAATCGTTAAATTAAATGTTGTGCTCTAATTACCTTAGCCAATACATTTGAGCAACAGGAAGTACTATGTAAAAATATTTAGCAATACAAGCGCTAAAATTTTAGCATAGTACCTTTTTGTATATTTACATGGTAGTATAAAATTGTAGTATTATTACACAATGTTTTGTGAAATGAGGAGGAACATTATGAATTGGAAAAAAGGGTTAACCTTATTTATGGCAGTGGGTTTAGCGGCCGGTGTTTTAGCGGGTTGCGGCAGTGACACGGCTTCTGACAAAAAGGTAATTACATTTGGTGCGGAAACTACGTATCCGCCGTTTGAGTTTGCCGAAGATAACACCTATAAAGGTTTTGACGTAGATTTAAGTAATGCCTTGGCTAAAGAAATGGGCTATGAATCAAAATTTGTAAGTCTTCCTTTTGATGGTTTGATCCCAGCCTTGCAAAGTAAACAGATTGATGCTATTGCATCCGGCCTTGTAGTGACAAAAGAGCGTGAGGCTAAAGTTAATTTCACAGCACCGTACTATCATGTAAAACTCGTTATGGTGGTTCGTCAAGATACCAATAATGTTAACGGTGAAGCGGATATTGCCGGTAAAACCGTAGGCGCACAAATCGGAACTACCGGTGCTATGTTGGCGCAGGAAAAACCGGGTACAACGGTTAAAGAGTTTGACGCTATTACCACTATGCTTCAAGATTTAGAAGCCGGCAATATTCAGATTGCCATGCTCGATGAACCGGTAGCTAAATATTACATTCAAAAATTAAACATGAAAGATTTAAAAATTGTACCGGTTGGCTTACAAGATCATACGGTAGCTATTGCGGTTCGTAAGGATGATAAAGAGCTATTGGATAAAATGAATGCGGCTTTTGAAAAATTAAAAGCTAACGGCGAATATGATAAATTACAGCAAAAATGGTTTGGTGACATTCAATAATTATTCGGCTTAAGTGACAGGTGATACAAATGGATTACACAAAATTATATGCAAAGCGGGCGCTTCAATTGGAGCGTTCCGCCATTGCGGCCTTAAAGGATGAGGCTAAAACGGTGCCGGGCATTTTGTCACTCGGTGAAGGTGTTCCGGCATCGGAATTATTCCCGGTGGAAGAATTAAGTATTGTAGCGGCTAAAGTATTTAAAGAAGAAGGGCGTGAAGTGCTACAATATGGGGACGGTTTGGGCGGTTTGGAATTACGCCGCCATTTAAGTCGTATTATGACTAAATACGGCATTAATATTGAGGCCGGCCAAATTCAGGTAACCAGCGGTTCCATGCAGTCATTGGATATGGCAGCTCGCTTATTTTTTGAAGCGGGTGATACCGTGTTGGTAGAAGATCCCACTTTTATTGACGCTAAGAATTGCTTAGCTATGACGGGTGCTTCACTCAAGGGGATTCCTTGTGACGAAGAAGGCATGGATTTACAGTTATTGGCAAAGTCTCTTGAAACAGATTCCACCATTAAGGCGATATATGTAATTCCTGACTATCAGAATCCTACGGGCCTTTGTTGGTCTGATAAAAGACGCCGTGAGTTTATGGATTTGGTTGCAAAATATAATGTAATTATATTAGAAGATAATCCTTACGGTGAAATTACCTACACCGGCAAATATCATAAAGCGCTTAGTGCTTATGATGCGAAAGGACAAGTTCTTTTCATGGGAAGCCTGTCTAAAACCTTGAGCCCGGGACTAAGAATCGGTTGGGTAGCAGGCCGGGCAGATATTATGACGCAGCTTTCTTTGGTTAAGGAATGCTCCGATATACATAGTTCCTTGCCGGATCATGCATTGGCGGCCGGTTTTATGAATATATATTCTTACGATGGTCACGTGGCGTCAATGAATAAGGTATATAAGGAACGACGAGATACGTTGGTAGCCGGTTTGCAGCAATTGTTGCCTGAATTCACATTTACCGTGCCGGAAGGGGGCTTCTTTTTGTGGCTGGCCTTACCGGAAAATGTGGCTGAGTATGAATTTTTTCAAAATGCCATAAAAGCCGTGGTTTTGGTAATTCCGGGCACTCCGTTTTTTGTAAATAAACCGGAACGAGGCTATGTGCGGCTTAATTTTACCGGCCTTGGACCGGATGACTTAACTGAAGCAGTGAAGCGATTAGCCCGGGCTTACCAAAATATGATTAAATAACTATTGACATTGTATAAAAATACATCTATAATGACGTAAGCATATAAAACAGTATATATATTACTCGGTAATAAAAGATGCTTGAGAATATACAGTGATTGGTAAGTATTAGTTATAAGGAAAGGGTTAGTTATGAGTTTCGATTGGAGTTTAATTTGGGATAATATACCGATTCTCTTACAAGGGGCGGTCATTACGATACAAATTACGGTAATGGCGGTTGGTTGCGGTTTTTTCATCGGTATGATTGCCGCGTTGGCTAATTTGTCACGCTTTAAAATTGTTCGTTTATTAGTTAAATGCTACGTTGAATTGTTCCGTGGCACACCGTTATTGGTTCAGATTTTTATGATTTATTTTGCCTTGCCAATGGTTATCGGACAATCCATCAATCCATATGTGGCTGCGGTTACGGCTTGTAGTATTAACTCCGGTGCTTACGTTTCCGAAATTTTCCGTGCCGGTATTCAGTCTATCGATAAAGGCCAGATGGAAGCTGGTCGTTCCTTAGGTCTCACTTGGGCTCAAACTATGCGCTATATCGTGATGCCACAGGCATTTAAAGCGATTATTCCGCCACTTGGTAATGAATTTATCGCCATGATGAAAGATACCTCCTTAGTATCGGTTATCGGCTTTGAAGAATTGACACGTCGCGGTCAGTTGATTATTGCCAGAACTTACGGATCCTTTGAAATTTGGACAGCCGTTGCGATTATTTATTTAATTATGACCTTAAGTATTTCGCAATTAGTTGCATTCCTTGAAAGGAGATATAATATCAAATGATTAAGATGATTGATGTTTATAAAAGTTTTGGTAAAAACGAAGTCCTTAAAGGGATTAATCTTCATGTGGAACGCGGGGAAGTAGTCGTTATTATCGGACCGTCCGGTTCCGGTAAGAGTACGGTGTTGCGCTGCATGAACTATTTGGAAGAGCCAACCTCCGGCGATGTTATCGTAGACGGTATGAATTTAAATGTTAAAGAAAACATTAACAATGTGCGTGCCGAAGTAGGGATGGTATTCCAGCGTTTTAACTTATTCCCGCATATGACGGTACTCGATAATATTACCTTGGCACCACAGAAGATTCGCAAGATGTCCAAGGAAGAAGCTGAAAAAATCGCCCTTGAGTTGTTGGCCAAAGTAGGCCTACAGGACAAAGCCGATTCGTATCCGCAGCAATTGTCCGGCGGGCAACAGCAGCGTGTAGCTATTGCCAGGGCGCTCGCGATGAAGCCGAAAGTGATGCTCTTTGATGAACCAACCTCGGCGCTTGATCCGGAAATGGTAAGTGAAGTTCTCGATGTTATGAAGAACCTCGCCAAAGAAGGCATGACCATGGTTGTAGTAACGCATGAAATGGGCTTTGCTAAGGAAGTAGGGACTCGCGTTCTCTTTGTTGATGAAGGCAAGATTCTCGAAGAAGGAACTCCAAAAGATGTATTTGAACATCCGACCAATGAACGTACCCAACTGTTCCTTTCTAAAATTTTATAATTGCTTTATAACGCCCTTAATTAAGGGCGTTATTTTATATGATTCAAGATGAATAAATTTTAATTATTTATGACTAAATTGTGACAGATTATTTTATATTTTATATTAGAAAATTAATTTATGACTTTTTGATTAAAAGTTTTAATAATCTTGTTAAACACAGTATTTGTCGATGTTTGCAGCCTGGCAATAGTTAAAAATTTTTACTTCATAATTAACAAGCTGTTTAATTTTGCATAATAGAGCCATAAATAATTGTATGTATACTTATAATGCATATACAGCATAATAAACTTGTTTTTTAATACTTACTGTGTTAACATTATTGAAGGGTACCATAAGTACTCTAATGCAGGGATTTTTTAGGAGGAGTCTTTTATGCTCGGTAAAGTTAAGTGGTTCAGTGCAGAAAAAGGTTATGGATTTATTGAAAGAGAAGACGGTGGCGATGTATTCGTACATTTCTCCGCGATTCAGGAAGATGGTTTCAAATCCTTGAACGAAGGTCAAGAAGTAAACTTTGAAATCGTTGACGGACCTCGCGGCCCACAGGCTACGAATGTCACTAAAGCATAAATAACTACACTGAGAGATCGGCTTCGGCCGGTCTTTTTTATTTGCCAAAATTACAATTTTACTTGAAAAACTTTGTGAAAGCCCTTCTTTATAGGGGTGTTTAAGATTTGTAAAAAATTTATAAAAAAATTTAAAAATTTTTCAAAAAATAAAGAGGACTTTTGTACATCCTTGGAGAATTATATAAACATAGAAACAAGTTCGTAGTTTAGAACTTGAGAAGAAAGGGTGTTTTATATGAAAGTAACAGTAAGAGGTAAGAATTTAGAAGTAACAGCAGCTCTCCGCGAGTATTTGGAAAAACGTGTAGATAAACTTGCTCGTTATTTTGATGCACCATTTGATGTACAAGCTGTGCTCTCAGTAGAAAAAGAAAATCGCGTAGTTGAACTCACCTGTTTCGTTGAAGGGATTGTTCTTCGCGGGGTTGCATCGAATACAGATATGTATGCGGCTATTGATTTAGTAGTCGATAAAATTGTTCGTCAAATTCATAAATATAAAACTCGTTTGGCACGGCGCTTCAAGAAAGAAGCAGGCTTCAAACCGGATGCATATGTTCCGGAAGTTCCTGTTCAGGAAGAAGAAATCAGCATAGTTCGCCGCAAACATTTTGCGATTCGACCTATGAGTGTGGAAGAAGCCATTATGCAAATGAATTTGGTTGGTCATGACTTCTTTATGTTCTACAATGCAGAAACAGAAGTTATGAACGTAGTGTACCGTCGTAAAAACGGTTCCTATGGGTTAATTGAGCCGGAGCTTTAAAGGCTACTCCGAAGGGAGAATACCGTAGGACGTTTAGATAACTGAATATATAGCAGCTGTAGCAGATTGTGAGTACATAATCTGCTACAGCTTTTTTATAACACTGATTATGTTTAAATTTTTATACTATGCAGTGGATCGTTAGTAATATATAGACAGTTTGGTAAAATGTTCATGATGCTGTTGGATTTTTAGCGAATCTTTGCTATTATTATATATATAGAAATTTTTAGTAATAGTATGGATTTATTTTGTCCTTGACAAAAAAGTAGTTAAAACCTATCATAATGATATGTTTTAAAAAATCGATGAGAATTATACTAAAACATAAAGAGTTATAGGACAAAAAGTGTGTGTAAAAAGTGCTGTAAACCTAGATAGATACT
>NZ_JALKIG010000061.1 GCF_023051165.1 Veillonella sp. KGMB01456 | reverse complement strand
GAAGTTAAGAAGTTAGTGGATTTACAAAGTGTTCAATTTGATATTGCAATTTAGCTTTATTTTCTTTTTCTACATTACTTGTATCATCATAAAAATGTAATGCCTTGTCCCACTGCGAATCAAATGACGAATCACCTGCATTCAATTTTGCAATATTTGCGATTAAATTACTATCACTGGTTCCAATCATATCACCACTTACTGAATTATTTTGCAAATCAGTTGTTAGTGTTGGTAAATAACCGATGATTTGACCTCCTCGGTCTGCCACCGTATATGCTCCCGCAGCAATACCGCCTTCCACTTTTACTTGGCTATCCCTTCCCAATGCTATGGCATCTTTAGAATTTTGAGTAACAGTCGCATTATAGCCAAAAGCGGTTGCCCCTGTAGCTTCAGCTTTTGACAAGCTACCTAAGGCCACACTGTACTCATTGAGACTTTTAGCCATAAGACCTATAGCTATTGTTCTATCTGCTGCATTAGCCGAGTTTCCAATAGCAATTCCATTAGTGCCGCCTTTACTTTTGAATCCCAAAGCAACACCTAAATCTATAGCACTCGCTCTATAGCCAACAGCAATGGAATTTATATTACTATATGTTTCTCTACCTATAGCAATATTATTTTGTCCTGTATTTGCCGTGCTTCCGTCAATTTTCCCTGCCGCAATACTGTTTAGGCCTAAAGCAATACCATATTTATTTACCACCGTTCTTTCACCAATAGCAATTGATCTTGCTTGTAAACTTGTCGCTTTAGTTCCTATTGCTATCGAATTTCTCCCATTAATTAAAACTTTCGAGTTATTCCCTAACACTATAGAGTTATTCGTACTTTCCGCAGTTGAACTATCATTACCTATAACTATACTAGTATATTTTGCTACGTTACCTTTACCAATTGCTATGCTTAAGTTCCCATACGTTTCATTATTGGAGCCAATGGCCACGCCACCACCTTGTGCAAGACTGTTGTAACCAATAGCCAAAGAAGAACCATTTTTTGAAGCATCTTCCGATGGAGTATAAGCCTTCTGAGCTTTACTTAATTTACCTATAGAGATCCCATTTGTTGCAAAAGCATGAGCCTCAGTCCCTATAGCTACGGCATCTTCAATAGCTTTAGTTGTATTTGGCGGATTTGGACCAGAGCCTCCGGTTTGAGCCTTACTGCCGTTACCGATTGCAATACTCCCACTTCCATTTGCCACACTATTAGTCCCTATAGCCACGGCATTTTCAACTGTACCACCACCTGTCATCGTAGCTTTACTGCCATTACCGATAGCTATACTCTTATCTCCATCTACCGTGCTGCCGGCGCCAAAAACAATCCCATTCTTAGCCGTCGAGCTATCGGTCCCTGCTACATTTGTTTCCGCGAAAGCCACATTAGTGGTGCTAGCACCTAAGGCCAATACAGCTAAAGCAGCTGCCAATTTTTTCATTTTACTTTCAGTGCTTTTCTTAACACTCCCATACTTTGATTTACCCATATGCCACATAATTTCCTCCAAAAACCACTAACCTATACCTTTTGATTAAAACTCCTTTTTTGATTAGAGCCTTTTTTAATCATTTAATGAAATTATAACATGCTCACAATTCATTCATCAATCAAGTTTTTTCACTGACAGTAAAAAACGCTGTATATGAATTCATTAAGAACTTCATATACAGCGTTACTGTTCAAATATTCATTTTTTCTTTGTGATATGGCAAGATTTTATCAACAATTTTTACTGATACTAAAATAAACAAAACGTTTAATTCTTCCTCACCCTACAAGACATTATTTGTGTGTCAACACAAAATTCTATACAAAATAGAATTCCCTTATATTAGAAAATGAAGAAGTATGCAAACGCAATCACTGCGATTATAAAGCGATAATACGCAAAACCGGCCAAGGATGATTTATTTAAAAATTTCAAGAACCATACGATGGACAAGTATGCAAATACGAAAGCCGTTACAAAACCGATAGCAAACATAACGAAATCGGACCATTGCAACTGGTCGATGATTTTGAGCAAATCATAGATACAGGCAATCAACATGATTGGTACGGCCATGATAAAGGAAAAGTCAGCCGCTGCTTTACGGCTTACACCGAGCATCAAGCCACCGGCGATAGTCGAACCGGAGCGAGAGAAGCCCGGCCACAAAGCCAACACCTGGAACAAACCGATTTGAAGACATTGATACATGCTCAATTGATCCACTTCGTGTACCGTAATCGGTTTATGACGTTTTTCAGCCCAAAGCATGAATAAACCGCCGATGATTAAGCCGATAATAACCGTACCGGCCGAGAATAAATAGTTTTTAATAAACGAATGGCCCAAGAAGCCGATGGCCATAGCCGGCAACATGCCGAAGAAAATATGAGCTAAGGATAATCTGTCATTACGAATCCAGTTCTCACGACGAAGCATGCTCATGAATTTTTCGCGATAATAGAAGAATACGGAAAGAATCGCGCCTAACTGGATAAATACTTCAAATACACTGGCTCGTTCGCCGGTAAATCCTAAAAAGTCACCTACTAAAATCATGTGCCCGGTACTGGATACCGGCAAGAATTCTGTTGCCCCTTCTACGATACCAAGTATAAAGGCAATAAGATTTTGATCCATTATTTCACCTCGACTACCAACTGGCCGCTCAAGCGCCGGCCTCTCATCATAATCATCTTCTTCGCCTACATGATAACCGCATAATATATGCCGGTTTCATGTGATAACTCAACCATTATAGACTTTTTGACAAAATTAGACAATGGAAATTTCCCTTTTAAGCAAATAGTTTAAAAAATTTTAATATTTTACTATACTTTTGCAACTTTTCCTTCTCTAAATGTGAATATCGTAATTTCTCGCGGACAATTATAGCGAACCGGGAACCAATGGCCCGTGCCGTTATTTACATAACCGTACTTCGTGCCGTCCCGATACATACCCTTAAAATACTTCGTTCCCACCGGCACAAGGGCTGTGCCGCCGACTACAATCTGACCACCATGGGTGTGGCCGGAGAGCGTCACCGGAATATTATGGGCAAACGCGTTTTCAATAAAATCAGGATGATGAGCCAATAAAATGGTAAACGCTTCCGATGGAACATTGGCTAAGGCTTCCTTCAGATAGGTTTCACGCTGTTCACCGCTGTGGTCAAAGGAATATTCAACGCCGGCCAAATATACGGGCCATGAGCCACCGCTTAAGCGAAGCGAAGAGTTACGATGCATACGCATGGAAATACCGCTGAAGGCTTCCAACACGCGAGGCAGGTTTTTAAAATACTCGTGATTCCCCAAAATATAGTCGATGCCGTCCGGAATTTTAGGAAATAACTCTTCCAAGCGACCACAGAGAGGGTTTAAAAAATCCAAGTCATCAATTAAGTCGCCCGTAATAACCAAGCGATCCGGCTTTTCATTTAAAACGGTCTGCGTAATTTTGTCGAAATCTTTCAAATCAATGAACGGCCCGATATGAACATCACTAATCTGCGCCAATTTATAATCTTTTAAATATTCAGGCAAACTGCGAAATACCAAGTCAATATGGTTGACTTGAACCTCCTTGGCTCCTTCATACGCTCTGACTACGCCGCCACCGGCTGTTACTGCCGGCACCGCCCAAATAGCTTTGCGTAAAAACTGCCGCCGACTATCCTGTTCTTCTGCAGTCGTTTTTTTAGCTCGCCAATTAACGGCTGCCATAACGATACCCAAAGGAATCAATATGGCAAAACAAACGCCGAGACCCATCATGAGCCCATAGGTACCGGTCGCCCAGCCTCGCCAGAACTCATACATAGAGGTTCCCAAAAGTTGAACCTGTGCCATCTGGTAATACGTTGTCCCCCCGATAGCCAGTACTTGAAGCAAAACTAATCGCCAAAACCAACGGGAACGCCGTTTCACATTAGTTAGACGGACAATCAAATAGGAGTTGGCGAATACTATAAGAAAGATAATAAGCGTCGTTATAATGAGAAATATTAATCGTGCCGACATTCTTTCACCTGCCATTCTCAAAGTTTAATCTCTACAATACACTGTCAGTTTACCATGAGGGCCAGCCCAAGGCAGCTCCGTAAAATCTTCCGGCGAAACCCAGCGCCATTCGCTATTGTCTTGCTCTATTGCGAGCGTGTCATCACCGGTAAACTCTGCCTCATAGGCTTCCATATCCCAACAGCGATGGGAAAACACATGACGCAAGGTGGTAACCGCCTTGCTATGCCATTTAATTTCAGTATCTTTAAGCCGGCCCTTTAGACGCTTCGAGTCTGTAAATTTACGTTGCCATTCACGAGCCAGTTCATCAACGCCGATTAACGGCAACTCTTTTTTATCCTGCATGGTCACATTACGCGGCACTTCCACATTTGGAAACTCCCACATGGAATGCAAAAGCCCTGTAGCGGGGCGCCGATGAAGCAAATATTCCCCTTTTTCATTGCGAATAAGCCCCGTTACCACAGAGATAATAGGGACCGATTTCTTAACAATACGCACCGGTAATTCAGCGGCAATGCCCAGTGCATCAGCTTGGCACCAACGTCGTAAAGGACAACCTTCACAACGGGGCGCTTTAGGAATACAAATGCTCGCCCCAAAATCCATAAGGGACTGATTAAAATCCCCCGGTCTGTCGTAGGGCAATGTTTCCTCAACTAACGCGGCAATCGCTTTTTTACCGGCGGTGCGCATAATATCTTCACGCACTGCGTAAAGCCGTGCATATACACGCAATACATTACCGTCAATGGCGGCTTCGCGCTGACCAAAAGCTAACGACAAAATAGCCCCCGCCGTATAAGCTCCGACGCCTTTAAGGCTTTCCACCTCTTTGCGGGTTCGTGGCATCTCGCCGCCGTACTTAGTCATTACTTCGCGAACACCAAGTCGTAAATTACGAGCCCGGGAGTAATAACCCAAACCTTGCCAAGCTTTGACTACTGTATCTTCATCAGCTTCAGCCAAGGCTTCCTTGGTGGGGAATTGCTCCATCCAATTCTCGTAGTACGGCTTCATTGCTTCAATACGAGTTTGTTGAGACATAATTTCCGATACCCAAATGCGATAGGGATCCTTTGTCTTGCGCCACGGCAAGTCCCGTTTATTGGCATCGTACCAGCTAAGGAGCGTCTTGACCCACGCCGCCTCAGCCACAGCATTTTCAGCGGCAGCCTGATTGGATTCCGGTTTCGCCTTTAAAGCTACTGTGTCTATATTTTTATTTTTTAAACCTTTATCCTCATTTACGCTTCGAGCCACTCTTTCATTGCCTCCACCGATTCCAACTCAGGAATCTCCGTTACTTTTGTTATCTTCATGTCCATGACACCGTCATTATCCTTGCCAAACACAAGGGTGCCTTTCAAAAGTTCACCGTTTAAAACCTGCGGGATCCAATCCTCATCACCGGCCCACATGGTATCGTAAGGAATTTTGTCAAAAGAAGTCCAAAACGGTTCCATTTCTTCCGTTTCCATAGGAAGCCCTTCATATTTACGCAATAGATACACATAATTGACATGGGTCCAATCCTCGTTATAAGGGAATTGAAAATCCAAAATAGCTACCGGTTCCAAGTCTTCCGGCTTAGCCAGCAAGGACGTTTCCTCAAACAATTCGCGCACCGCACATTGACGGAATGTTTCACCATCTTCCCGCTTGCCGCCAAAACCATTAGGCTTACCGGCGCCTAAGCCGCGCTTTTTGCGGCCCAAGAGAATCTCTTTTTTATCATTTATAATAAAACATAATGTAGTCGGTCTCATATCATTGCCTCATTTGTTTTTTCAAAAAAACTGTATATAATCTTCAAACTTTATTTTAAACCTTAATTCTGATTCATCAAGCTATGCTGTGATTCTAAATCGATTTTAGTAAATTAATATATTTTAATTATATCACACTGCCCAAAAGGTCAATCCTGTGTTAGTATTAGAGTAAGAGAGGTGTACTTATGAATGAACCACTAATATTTAACATAGCCATGGGCCGCACCAAACCGGAAAATATTCGCCATCGCGAAGTGGCTTGCCCGTTCTGTGCCGTGGATAAGCTTACGGACATATTGGAAACAAAGGGCGATATTATCTGGCTTATGAACAAATATCCCGTCTTAGATCGTACCTGGCCCACCGTTATCATCGAAACGCACGACTGTTTTAGTGAATATTCCAGATATTCACCGGAAACCGCTACCGAAGTGCTTGATTTTTCTTTGCGCAAATGGCAAGAAACCATGGCCCGCGAAGAATTCAAATCCGTCTTATATTTTAAAAACTACGGGCCAATGTCCGGCGGCTCCATTCGTCATCCTCACAGCCAAATCATCGGCTTATACGATTACGATTATCGGGAAGACATTAAAGTTCACCATTTTGACGGTCCTATTCTCAAAGAAGACGATAATTTAAAAATTACCTTATCCGATAAGCCCATTATCGGTTTTTTCGAATTCAATATGGAGTTTAATGAAAAAACGTCCAGAGCCTTAATGGCTAAACGAATTCAACAAATCTTACACTATATTTTAACAGACTTTTCACGACACAGCGGTTCGTACAATCTGTTCTTCTACGATTTACAGACCGGCTCACAGTATGTTAAAATAGTACCTCGTTACGTTACGTCACCGTTGTATATCGGCTATTCTATCAGCCAGATCAGCAACAAGGAACGGGTTGAACAGATTAAAAATGAATTGAATTGCGACTTTTTTATTTAGTTAGGAGATACCATGAAAATTTTTGCCATTGGCGATCTTCACTTTTCAGGCGAACCGCCTACCAAGCCAATGGATGTATTCGGTCCACATTGGCAAAACCATCGCGAGCGCATCATAGCCGCTTGGCGTGAACAAGTGAGCGATGACGATATTGTCTTTGTTGTCGGCGATACTTCATGGGCTTTACGCCTGGCGGAGGCAGTGTCTGATTTAAAAGCAATTGCCCAACTGCCGGGCCAAATTTATTTAATCCGCGGCAATCATGATTACTGGTGGAGCAGTGCCAAGAAAATGGACACCGCTATGCAACAGGAGCTGACCTTTTTGCAAGGTCACGGCACCGCTATAGACCACATTGCTTTTGGCGGCACGCGCGGTTATCTTTGCCCCAATGATACATCCTTTGATGAGGCAGCTGATACTTCCATCTATGCCCGCGAATTGCTTCGCACCGAAGCGGCTCTTCAGGAAATGGAACAGGCCCTTCGTAAAAACGGCTCTGTCACTTCGACAACCGAAACCGTAGCCACGCAAGCTGACAACAATGTAGCCGCAAGCTCATCAGCACACGCTCCGATTCGTATTTTGCTCTTGCACTATCCGCCGTTTAATGATAAAAACGAACCGAGCGGCTTTACGGAACTTTTAGAAAAATATAAAGTTGACCATTGTATTTTCGGTCATCTTCATGACAAAAATTCCTTTGATCGCATTCCTGAAACGTTTGGCAATACTAAATTGCATCTTGTTTCAGCAGATTATATGGATTTCAAACTTAAACAAATTTTATAAGGAGCTTTTTATGAGTCGTATTCATCGTGAACATTTACAAGCAGGCTATATTTTTGGAGATATAGCCAATGAAGAATATATTTATTTGCCCGCCGGCGAAGTAGGCGTTGATTCCCCTATGTGCGTCTTGGAGCGACATGGCAATTATGAGGACGTGAGTCTGGACGAAGCGACCCATCTCATCGACACCTTGTCCCTCAAGCCATGCAGCCATCCTAAATTAGGCAAACGGTCGTTTTAAAACGATAGGAACGACGTTCTTCAAACTCGTTACCGCTTCAGTAAACCCAATATTTTGAGGCTTATAGGACAAAAAGTGTGTGTGGCTTTTTTAAATTAATCCCAATAAATTG
>NZ_JALKIG010000060.1 GCF_023051165.1 Veillonella sp. KGMB01456 | reverse complement strand
TTTATTGGGATTAACTAAAAAAGCCACACACACTTTTTGTCCTATAAGCCTAAAAAGAGACGCATAATTTGATCTGCGTCTCTTTTTATTATTTAATCCGGATTTATTTTAAATGTAAAAAAAGCTAAAGTTAGGCTTAGGTCGGGGATAGATTATTCTTTGTTACTCACCTATTGCACAACTTTTAGGTAAATTAAAATTTTAGACAAGCCCCCAAAAATGGCATAAATAAAAGGGTTTTGCCGAATAAGGCAAAACCCTTCGATAAATCTTTATTTGAACTCGTAGTGTAAAACTAGTTTGGTCTCAACTAGTACATCTTTATAATAAGTGTAAAAATAAAATTTGTCAATTATAAAATTAAAAATTGAATAGATTGACTGGTAATATGTAATTTTAAATAGTGTAAAAATTTTAGGAGGAGTATTATGAGGTTTCAAAACAAAAAAACAGGGGATTATTTTGTAGGTTTAGATATTGGAACAAATTCAGTGGGATGGGCAGTTACCAATGAAAAGTATGAGATATTACGCGCAAAAAATCATCGAATGTGGGGGAGTCGTTTATTTGAAGAAGGAAAAACGGCAGAGGAACGTCGGGTTCATCGTGCAGGGCGTCGTCGATTGAATCGACGTAATGATCGGTTGATGATTTTGGAAGACTTGTTTGCTGAAGAAATCTCAAAAGTTGATAAAGCCTTTTATCAACGCTTACACGAAAGTCAGTATCGCCAAGAGCATAAAACCGTTTCAGACCCATATTTTTTATTTAATGATAAAGAGTTTACCGATGAAGATTATCATATAGACTATCCAACAATTTATCATCTGCGAGTAGCTTTAATGAAAGCACCCGCTAAAGATATTCGTTTATTATTTTTAGCAATTCATCATATCATAAAATATCGTGGCAATTTCTTACATGAAGGTGAAACATTAAAAACCACAGGTGGTCTTACTGATATATTACAACGAGTATTAGCTTGTAATGAATTTAGCGGTCTAAAACAACATATTGATGATACAGCATTAGTAAAACTATTAACCAATAAAGGGATTACACGTAGTGATATTGCCAAACAAATTAGTGAATTGGCAACAGATAAACTATATAGAAAACAGGCTAAAGCATTTGCGAGCTTAGTATTGGGGCTAAAAGCTAATTTAGACGATTTATTTAATGAACCTGAATATAAAGAATTAGATTCAGAAATTAGAACGGTAGAATTTTCAGGAAAAGAATATTGGGAAGAACGGGATAAATATGAACCTTATTTAGGGGAGAGTCTATTTGCTTTAGATGGTTGTAAGACTTTATATGATACATTGTTGTTATCAAATATTAAACCGGATGGCAAGTACTTATCTGAGGCAAAAGTTGAAACATTTGAAAAACATCATGAACACTTAGAAAGTTTAAAAGACTTACTAAAAAGTAATAAGGCTTTATATAATCGGGTTTTACGTGATGATGAGAAGAACTTAAACAACTACATTACCTATATAGGTAAAAGTGAATTCAATAAACGTTGTTCCCGTGATGAGTTCTATAAATTTTTAAAGCAAACAATAACAGATATTACTGATAATGAAGCAAAAGCTAACATTATACAATTGATGGACTTAGACAGCTTTTTGCCTTTGTTACGTGTTCGTGAAAATGGGGTTATTCCGTATCAGATTCATGAAGAAGAATTAGAACAGATTTTGAATGTATCAAGTGAGAAATATCCATTTTTGAACAAAACTGATGGCTCGGGCTTTACAATAGCACAAAAAATATTAAAATTATTGACATTCCGTATTCCTTACTTTGTAGGGCCTTTAAATCCTGCACATAAGGATAAAGACAATGGGTTTGCTTGGGTTGTTCGTAAGGCCCCGGGGAAAGTATACCCTTGGAACTTTGAAGATAAAGTGGATATCAGTGCCTCTGCGACAGCCTTTATTGAAAATTTAACTAATAAATGCACCTATTTAATCGGTGAAGATGTTTTACCTAAATATTCCTTGGCTTATTCTAAATTTTCTTTGCTTAATGAGCTTAATAATTTGCGCTATGATGGAAAACCTTTGTCTTACGAAACAAAACAATCATTTATAAAAGATTGCTTTGAAAAAGAACACAGAAAAATGACTGAAAAGCGTATTAGCGAATTTTTGAAACATTTGGGTGGAACAGATGGAAAAGGTGCCCTTACAGGCTTAGATGTAGATATTAAGAGCGATTTAAAATCGTATCGCGATATGGTTCGCATACTAGGTGATGGTTTTGATGAAACAATGGCGGAACAGATTATTCGGTATGTAACTTTATTTGGTGAAGCTAAAAAAGTATTATTAAGTACCTTGGAAACAGAATTTGGTGATGTTTTAAGTGAGACTCAGAAAAAACAGATTCTAAAACTACAATATCGTGATTGGGGCCGTTTATCTGCTATGTTTTTAAAAGGAATTAAAGGCGTAGCGGGTGATAATCCTGAGTGTAGTATTTTGGAATGCATGGAACAACAACCTTTGAATTTGATGGAAGTTTTAAGTTCGCATAATACATATTTAGCTGCGGTCGAAGAGTTTAATAAAGAACGTACAGAGCCAACAGATATCGTAGACTATAAGCTAGTTGATGATTTATACATTTCACCGGCAGTAAAGCGTTCTGTTTGGCAGACATTACGCATTTTAGATGAAATTACAAAATTACGCGGTAGTGTACCTAAAAAAGTATTTGTGGAAGTTGCCCGAACAAATCGAGCAGAAAAGAAAAAAACTGATTCAAGAAAAGAACGCTTATTACAATTATATAAAACAATTAAGGATGAAGGACGTAATTGGACAGAAGAAATTAAACAGCGTGATGCAGGCGACTTTAATTCTAAAAAGTTATTTTTGTACTACACTCAACAAGGACGCTGTATGTATTCGGGCGAAAAAATAACAAGTATCGGTGACTTGTTTACGTCTAAATACGATATTGATCATATTTATCCTCGTAGTGTAACTAAGGATAATAGTTGGGATAATTTGGTATTAGTTAAAGCAGAGCTTAATCGTGAAAAGAAAGATATCTACCCGATTGAAAAAGATACACAAGATAGATGTATTAGCCTATGGAAGCAACTATTAGAACAAGGTTTAATCAGCGAACGAAAATATGAAAGACTGGTTCGCACGACTCCGTTGACAGCTGATGAATTGGCAGGTTTTGTTAATCGCCAATTAGTAGAAACTAATCAATCGGTTAAAGCGGTTACTAATTTGTTGAAGCGTTTATATCCGGATACAACCATCTGCTATGTTAAAGCTGAAAATGTATCAGATTTTCGCCAAGAAAGAGAATTTGTTAAATTACGCAGTTTAAATGCTCATCATCATGCAAAAGATGCTTACCTAAACATTGTGGTAGGTAATGTTTACCATGAAAAGTTTACAAATAATCCTCGTAACTTTATTAAAAATGCAAGATCTGATAAAAAACGTCCATATAGTTTGAACCATATGTTTGATTATCTATTGCAAGTAGGCAATAAAGAGATTTGGAATCCTAAAACCGATAATAATTTGGTTAAAAAAATGATGCGCAATAATGATGTACAAGTAACTAGGATGCTAGTTGAACAAACAGGAGCTCTATATTATGCTACTATTTATAAAGCAAGTGTAACTAAATCCGAAAGCTATGTGCCGTTAAAATCAAGTGATGCAATTTTAAGTGATGTTAAAAAATACGGTGGGTTCACAAGTATAAAAATTGCTTACTACAGTATTTTCCGTTTCTATAAGAAGAACTCTGAAGAATTTGAAACTCACATTATTTCTATTCCTGTATTAAAAGCAGGTACGTTAAACTCTAAGGAAGATTATGTTGCTTATGGCGAAGAAATTATGAATAAGCAAAAGTTTGATAGGGTAGAGTTGGTTTATAAAAAGCTATGTATGAATTCTTTGGTTCGAATTAATGGTGTTATGTATTATTTAGGTGGCAAAACCAATAATAGTTTATATATTGATTCAGCTATATCTTTAGTACTGCCAGACAATATTGCAAAAAAAATAAAAGCTGTTGAAAAATATATTGCCAGAGTGGCAGAGAACGGAAATTATAAGCCTCAACCTGATCAGGTGAGTCCTGAGTTTAATATGATTATTTATAAAGCGTTAACAGAAAAAATGAAACAGCCTGCATTTGTTGGATTAAAAACTAATAGAGAGAATGAGTTAGAAAAAGAGACTACAATTACAGCATTTGTTGCGATGACATTAATAGAACAGTGTAAAATGCTGATGGAAATCTTAAACTTGTTGACTCAACAAAAAACGACCTATGCACTTAAACCTATTGGTGTATCGGCATCAAGAAGTACATTAGGAATGAATATAACCGGTTTAAGTGAATTTACAATTATAACTCAATCTGTAACAGGTCTGCAAGAAAAAGAAATACGAATTATTTAGCGATTATTGAGCAAGTAAGGAGTTAATATATGGGGTGGCGTATTGTTGTAGTTGATAGTCGTGCAAAATTAGATTTTAAAATGAACTATATGGTAATTCGTAAAGATGTTGGTTGTGAGCGAGTCTATGTAAGTGAAATGCAAGTATTGATAGTAGCTTCAACAGCGGTCAGTTTGACCGCCGCCTTGCTCAACCAATTGACTAAGGCTAAGGTTAAAGTCGTATTTTGTGATGAGAAATTTAATCCGGCCAGTGAACTGGTTGCACTATATGGTAGCCATAATACAAGTAAATGTTGCCGTGACCAAATTGCATGGAATGAAAAAACAAAGCAAGCGGTTTGGACGGTATTGGTGCGTGAAAAAATAAATAATCAGGCTAAACTACTAAAGAGGTTAAAAAAAGAAGAATATAGTCTCATAGAATCGTATGTGTCAGATATGATGTTTAATGATGAATCTCACAGAGAAGGTCATGCGGCGAAAGTATATTTTAACAGCCTATTTGGCAAGCTTTTTACGCGAGATGATGCTTCTAATATTAATGCGGCCTTGGATTATGGCTATACAATTTTACTGTCTGCTATTAATCGGGAAATCGTAGCCATGGGATATTTGACTCAATTTGGTATAAATCATTGTAATCAATATAACCCGTTCAATTTAAGCTGTGATGTAATAGAACCGCTCAGGGGGATTGTAGATAAATATGTTGTGGGATTAAAACATAGCAATTTCACACGTAAAGAGCGATTAGAATTAATTGACTTATTAAATAAACAAGTTAAAATTGATGGAAATCGCCAATACTTAAGTGCTGCGATAAAAATATATTGTAAGAGTATATTTGATGCATTGAATGAAAATGATGTTAATTTAATAA
This sequence comes from Veillonella sp. KGMB01456, assembly GCF_023051165.1. GTDB lineage: Bacteria > Bacillota > Negativicutes > Veillonellales > Veillonellaceae > Veillonella_A. The sequence continues at coordinate 2,965 of NZ_JALKIG010000060.1, read as the reverse complement.
GGTTAGTGGAGTATGAGCTATAGATATATGAGAGTACTAGTTATGTTTGATTTGCCGGTGGCAACGTCAGCAGATAGAAAGGCATATAGAACATTTCGGAAGTTTCTGCTTTCCACCGGCTTTTATATGATGCAAGAGTCGATTTATGCAAAATTAGTTTTAAATCAAACTGAAGCTAACAAAGTTATGACTTATGTGCGATGGCAAAAACCGCCGGAAGGTTTAGTACAAATGCTGGTTATAACGGAAAAACAGTTTTCTAAAATGGAAACACTCGTTGGTGAAGTGACTACGGAAGTTGTAAATTCAACGGATAGGTTATTGATATTATGAAGCTAACTTACTTATCTTTAGACTTAGAGCTCGATTTTTCTGCCAATTCTATTACTACATTAGTTATAGAAGATCGAAAATTATTTCGCTCACTTGCATGTGAATTTATTAAGGCCACTAAAGGGGAAGATACGCAGTGGACCTTATCAGAATCCAATAAATTATTGGACATTAAGAAAGATTGTTATATCATTAGTGATTTCTTTGATTTAGATGTAAATAATAAAACGTTGTTAACTAAGTTAAATCAACGATTAACTTCTATTGCGACGGAAGATGTAGGACTTTTATTTGAAATCAATCAAAAGATTCAAGAACTGTTTATGGCTTTAGAGGGGAGTTTAAGCCTTGATGTAACCTATAATAATCTCATAACTGCACAGGATATTGTAAAGTTGGGGAATTTTATGATTTGCGATGATGAATTTGACGATATTGGTAAAGTTATTAGTTTTATTGAAGTAGTCGTGGATTTGATCCGGCCAAAGTTATTAGTTATGCTCAATCTGCGTAAATTTATGACAAATAGTGAATTGGAATTATTTTTTGAGACAATTTTGTGTAAAAAAATACCTGTTTTTTGTATAGAAGGTAGTGATGCGGAAGAGATTTCAGTTGTTCAAGAATTAGAAGTATTATATACTTTAGATAAGGATTTATGCGTGTTTTAACTGACTGACTAGAATTACACCTGCCTCGTAAGCTGAAAAATCTCTCAAATCTTTAAATTCAGCATTTTGGGTAAAAATGCAATTTGGGGTTTGAGAGTAGTGTAAAACTAGTTTGGTCTCCAATATTAAGGTATAGTATTTAGAGGTGACGTATGTTTGAGAGTAGTGTAAAACTAGTTTGGTCTCCAATCAAATTGACGGGCTCTGTTATAAAGATGGCGTTTGAGAGTAGTGTAAAACTAGTTTGGTCTCCAATTACGGTTGAGCAGAAGGCGCAGGTGGCCGTGTTTGAGAGTAGTGTAAAACTAGTTTGGTCTCCAATGCAAGTCATTACACGATATACGCCCGCTTTGTTTGAGAGTAGTGTAAAACTAGTTTGGTCTCCAATAACATGGCGGCGCATGGCTTTGTGTATCATGTTTGAGAGTAGTGTAAAACTAGTTTGGTCTCCAATACGTAAGACAATCAACGGCGCCGGTGTTAGGTTTGAGAGTAGTGTAAAACTAGTTTGGTCTCCAATTACAAAAAGCCGTAATAAAGAAAGTAAAGGGTTTGAGAGTAGTGTAAAACTAGTTTGGTCTCCAATATGGTTTTACGCGAACGCCTGAAATCATAAGTTTGAGAGTAGTGTAAAACTAGTTTGGTCTCCAATTACAATAAACCTTGTTGTTCCGTGTAGTTTGTTTGAGAGTAGTGTAAAACTAGTTTGGTCTCCAATAAGAGAAATCATGTATGACCTTGCTATGAAGTTTGAGAGTAGTGTAAAACTAGTTTGGTCTCCAATTATCCGTATAAGTCTGTTTGTTTTCGCTATGTTTGAGAGTAGTGTAAAACTAGTTTGGTCTCCAATTATACTCATAAGACTCCCAACAAGTGAAAGGTTTGAGAGTAGTGTAAAACTAGTTTGGTCTCCAATCGCATTTTATGAATACTCGCGCCGGCTTGAGTTTGAGAGTAGTGTAAAACTAGTTTGGTCTCCAATGAAAAGAGGATATATGGGTTCGAGAAATGCGTTTGAGAGTAGTGTAAAACTAGTTTGGTCTCCAATAAACGTCCCATACTTTTATTTCCGCCGTCCGTTTGAGAGTAGTGTAAAACTAGTTTGGTCTCCAATAGCCATGGTTAAACGGTATCAATGGATACAGTTTGAGAGTAGTGTAAAACTAGTTTGGTCTCCAATAGGTCGGCAGGATTCGGCGCGAAATACTACGTTTGAGAGTAGTGTAAAACTAGTTTGGTCTCCAATGCCAATTTTTGGCGGCAAGGATATAATATAGTTTGAGAGTAGTGTAAAACTAGTTTGGTCTCCAATTTTCTTTAACGATGATGAACTAAAGATGATGTTTGAGAGTAGTGTAAAACTAGTTTGGTCTCCAATCCGGCATATGCTGTAATGTATAACAATGACGTTTGAGAGTAGTGTAAAACTAGTTTGGTCTCCAATCGTACGCGCTAACGGAACGTTATGACAAATGTTTGAGAGTAGTGTAAAACTAGTTTGGTTTACTATTCATTTGTCAATAAATAGTATGAAATATCCTCTCTTTTTATACTGATTTAATCAAAATTGTACATTCATATATCATCAGTTTTGTGCGTATGAGAGTATCATTTATAAGCTTTATTTCGGCTTTTCTGTAAAAGAGCCAATTTTAATAGTTGTATATACTATCGTGTTATTTGATGCTGTAAAGTATGTAAGTCTAGTAGTGGCGTTTGAGAGTAGTGTAGAGCTAGAGTGGTCTAATTAGTGTATAGGGATAAGTGTGCTTTATTCGTACTTATCTCTATACAATATCTCGTTTTCTAATATTCCTCACAAAAAAATGTAAAAAAATTCATTTTGCCTCTTGCACACAAATTAAAATCGTGCTATTATATTTAAGTACCTGAAACAACGGTATTGCGGCCCCGTGGTGTAGCGGTTAACATGTCGCCCTGTCACGGCGAAGATCGTCAGT
>NZ_JALKIG010000059.1 GCF_023051165.1 Veillonella sp. KGMB01456 | reverse complement strand
AAAGACCCTTATAGGGTCAGAGCAAACCACCCGTTCTACGGGTGGTTATGATTTACAGTCTTAACTGAAGTGAATCAATGATGTAATGACAAGGAAAAATTTTGTATAAAGTGTGTAAAGATTATGTAATATTCTTGAAATACTCTTTCAGTTTCGGTAAGATTAAGGTAACATATTGTTTTAGACGAAAGGTAGAATTATGAAGCGTGTTTCATTTATAGATTTGGGATCCAACTCCGTGCGTTTTGTTATTATTGAAATTAACGAAAACGGTAGTTATCAGCTGATTTATCAGCAGAAGGAGAGCATTCGACTCAGTGAGAATATGTGGGAGAAAAATAAACTCACTGAAGAAGCTATGGAACGTGCCATTATGACACTTAAGGCATTTGCACATATGGCAGAAGCCATGGATAGTCTTGAAATATATGCCGTAGCCACGGCTGCCGTACGCTTAGCCAAAAACGGAAACGAATTCCTTACGTTGGTTAAGGAGCGTACCGGTATTGATCTGGAATGTATTGATGGCACCGAAGAAGCCTATTTGGGATTTTTAGGGGTAGTGAATACCATTGGCCTTCGAGACTTCATCCTCTTTGACCTTGGGGGCGCCAGCATTGAAGTAACACTCGTTAAAGACAGAGCTGTAAAACACAGCGTAAGTTTGCCTATGGGGGCACTTACTTTAACGGGCAAATTCCAAAGCGGCGACGAAATGTCTGAAAAAGAGCGTAAAAACTTAATCAGCCATATTCAAGATGTACTTAGCAAGGAGAAATGGCTGAAGGATAAACAGCTACCGCTTGTTGGGATTGGCGGTACAGTGCGTAATTTGGCCAAAATTGACCAAAGAGCGCATAATTATCCGATTGAAAAACTGCATAATTATGAATTATCCTTTGAACGCTTAGATGCGATTTATGAAGATGTATGTACCCGTACATTGGAACAGCGCCGTAAGATTTCCGGCCTTTCCTTTGAACGTGCCGATATTATCGTTGCCGGAACAGCTTTGATTCGCGAACTTATGTTGTTCGTTGATGCCAATACGATTCGTGTCAGTGGTTGCGGTTTGCGTGACGGCTTATTTTATCGTTACTACGGCCGAAATTATATGAATGAAGACGGCATCGTAGATGATATTCTGCTTCATTCCGCTGAAAATGTATTACTCAACATGGTACAAGGCGATTTGATTCATGCCAAGTACATTACGAACTTAGCAAAGATGCTCTATGATCAATGGGACAAGGTATATCAATGGGGGCCGCGCATGCGTGAATTATTGCAAGTATCCTCGTTGCTCCATGATATCGGTAAGACCATTAACTATTACGGTCACGCCCGTCACAGTGCCTATCTGATTGTTAACAGCAGTTTATACGGGTTATCTCATAAAGAGCAGGCCATTTGTGCCTTTGTGGCAGCCAATTCTCATGGGACTAACAGTAAATTTATTAAGGCCTCGCCGTATGGCCATTTATTGACGGCGGACGATCGCGCTATGATAGCACAAGTTTCTTTAGTATTAGCTTTAGCGGAAGCAATTGACGAAAGCCATGAACAATCGGCTGTATTGGTTAATACTGAATTTACTGATAAAACAATTAATGTGACCGTTTGGAAAAAGCCGGGCGGCAACACATCCATTGCGGAGGTGGTCATTGGTAAGCTGATTAAGCAGTGTAAGAAGGACTTTAGAAAGAATTTAATTGTAGAGTGGCGCGAAGCCTTATAAGGAGGAAATAATGGCATTATCGAAGCCGCCCCTTTATGGAGCCATCCATTTGGGAGCCAGCAGTATGAGTATTACCATCGTAGAATACACCACTATCGATGAAGTGAAAATAATCGACTATGCTTCGCGTGATGTAAACTTCGGGGAAGAATTGTTCCACAGCAAACGATTATCCTTCCAAACAATCGAAGAAATTTGTCGCCTGCTAAAAGGTTATAAACGAATGCTCGATGAATACGGAGTTACGGATTATACCGTGTATGCTACGGCTGTCGTTCGTGAAGCTGAAAACCGTCGCAGTATTATGGACCAGATTTTCGTGCAGACCGGCTTCAAAGTAGAAGTCGTGGACATGCCTAAAGAAATTTATTATAAATACTTCGGATTGTACTATCATATGATGAAACAAGGGCTTACTAAGACTAAAGATGCAGCCTTATTTATCGATATTACATCCGGCGGCGTAGGGCTTACGGTGTGGCAAAAGGGTACCTTGGTATTCCAAGAAAACGTGCATTTAGGTACATTGCGCGTTATGGAATCCTTTAACCGTAATCAGCGTTCATCTTTATCCTTCCCGGCAGCGGTAGGTGAATATTTGCACAGTATGTTGCAACCGTTAGAGGAAGAAGTACGTCGTTTTAACGTTAAATATTTCGTGTTATCCGGCGATGAACCTCGTGAAATAGCAAATTTGATGGGTTTTGAAACGCATGGTCAGGAAACTATGTCTTTATTGCCTCAGCAATTTGAAGACTTTGTTGACACCTTCCATGGCGTTACCGCGACCAAGCTCGTTAACCGCTATGGTATTCCGGAATATCGTGCTAATATCCTCATGCCGACTATTGTATTGTATTCGGAATTGTTAAAAATGGTACGACCGCAAAGCCTGTTAATCAGCCCTTACGGTTTTGCCGAGGGTGTAATTGTATACAAGGGCGCGGAACTTGAAAATAATCACTTCCTTGAAGTAATGCGCGAACAAAACTTGCAACTGGCTCGTGCTATTGCGCGCAGCTATCAGGTTGATGAAACCCATATTGCTCAGGTTGAGCGTTTTGCGGTACAGCTTTGTCGTCATTTAGTGGATTTCGGCATTAACGAACGCATGATCTTTGTACTTCGCACGGCGATTATTTTATCGGAAGTGGGAAAATTCGTGAGTCTCCGTAATCACAGTGAACATGCGTATCGCATCATTATGGGGACTGACCTTTTCGGTTTGTCGGATCGTGAAAAAGAAGTGGTAGCCAATGTGGTATTTTATCATTACAAGGGCAAACCCGATGATGATGATGAAAACTTCCGTTATTTAAAAGAAGTCCAAAAGATATGGGTATCAAAATTCGTGGCCGTATTACGTTGTATGCGTGCCTTGGATGTAAGTCATAAATTGAAAGTGTCGAAGCTGGCTATTGAACGCAATGATAAACGCATCGTGGTTAAAGCAACGACGAAGCAAGACTTGTCCTTGGAAAAATGGACCTTTGAACGAGAAGCAGAATACTTTAGTGAAGTTTTTGGTTTGGAAATGGTCTTACGCATAGGAGGTAAATAAGGCATGTTTGAAAACTATAAATATTACTTTAACCGTGAATTATCATGGTTAAAATTTAATCAACGCGTCCTTCAAGAAGCGATAGACAATACGAATCCATTGATGGAAAAATTGCGTTTTATTGCGATTACCAGTTCCAACTTAGACGAATTTTTTATGATTCGTGTAGCCGGTTTGCGCCATCAGGAAGAAAACGGCATCGTTAAATACGATGCGGCTCACATGGATGCACGTGCACAATTGCGTGCTATTGATGAGTCCGCTAAGCGTTTGGTGCGTGTTCAATACACTTATTTGAACCATGTTATGGAAATGCTTGGCAAAGAAGGTTTGCACTTTGTAAAACCGGAAGATTTGAACGAGGAACAGTTGGAATGGCTACGCATTCACTTTGAACGGGTGGTATATCCGGTAGTAACACCGCTTGCCATCGACTCGGGCCATCCATTCCCATTCTTGGCCAATAAAACAATGAATACGGTAGTTCAAATTAAACGTTCTGTTGTGGAAACCGAAGAGGATAAAGAAATAAAGAACGCCATTTTACCAATTCCGTCGGTACTCGATCGTATCGTAGAAGTGCCTGCTAAAGACGGCCAGCGTTATTTCATCTACTTAGAAGATATCATCAACTTCTATGCAGAGCAGTTCTTTGTGGGTTATGACATTTTAAATACCATGACATTCCGTGTAACCCGTGATGCGGATCTTGAAATTGACGAAGAAGAAGCACAAGATTTACTTCTAGAAATGGAAGAGTCCTTACGTCGCCGCCGCCGTGGTGCTACGGTTCGTTTGGAAGTAGCCGGTGAACCGGATGACGAATTATTGCACTTCATTTTAACCAGCTTGCAGTTAAAACCGAAAGATGCATTTATCGTACAAGGTCCGCTCGATTTATGTACATACTTTGGTTTCTGCGACATGGAAGGCTATGATTACTTGCGCTATGCACCATTTGAGTCTTGTGAGCCCGCCGATCTTGTAGGTCATGAAGAAGAAAATATTTTTGACCTCATTCGCCGTCACGACTTATTCGTGCACCATCCGTTTGAAACCTTTAAAACCGTTGAAGACTTCGTAGCCCAAGCAGCCAATGATCCGCAGGTATTGGCTATTAAACAGACCTTGTACCGCGTAAGCAGCAACTCGCCGATTATTTCGTCCCTTATTAAAGCGGCGGATAACGGCAAACAGGTAACGGTCCTCATGGAAGTCAAGGCTCGTTTTGATGAAGCCAATAATATTTTAATGGCTCGTCGTTTGGAAAAATCCGGCTGTCACGTAATCTATGGTTTGAAAGGTTTGAAAACTCATTCTAAGATTACCATGGTAGTTCGTCGTGAAGATGATGCCATTCGCCGTTATGTTCACTTGGCAACAGGGAACTATAATGGCAAAACAGCGCGTTTATACACCGACTGCGGTATTTTTACCTGCAATGATGAATACGGTGAAGATGCGTCTGCTTTCTTCAACTTAATTTCCGGCTATTCCGATCCTCCGATTTGGAATAAATTCATCGTAGCACCTCTCAATTTACGCGAAAAAATAATGGAACTCATCGATGAAGAAATCAGCTATGCCGAAAAAGGCGAACCGTCTTATATGATAGCTAAAATGAACTCTTTATTGGACCGCGAAGTAGTGGCTAAACTCTATGAAGCGTCTTCAAAAGGGGTTAAAATCGATTTAATTGTACGTGGTATTTGTACGTTGCGTCCGGGCATTCCGAATGTGAGTGAAAATATCCAGGTTCGCTCTATAATCGGTCGTTTCTTGGAACATCATCGTTTGTTCTACTTCCGTCACGGCGGTAACGACCGCGTATTCTTATCCAGTGCCGATTGGATGCCGCGTAACCTCAATGAACGTGTAGAACTGATGATTCCGATTGAAGATAAAATCCATAAAGAACGCGTTCGCGGTATTTTGGATTTATACCTTCGCGATAATCAAAAAGCCCATGTAATGCGTGCTGATGGCTCTTATCGTAAGCTTGTAAGCAAGACTGACAAAGTTTCGGCTCAAGAAACGTTGATGAAAGAAGCCAAACAGGCGAGTGAACATCCCAAAATGACCGTAGTTGAACGCATGCAACCAATGTTTAAGGAATAAAAAGCCTTATATATGATTTCAGCTAATGTATAAGCCGTTATTAACCTTAAATACGACATAATAAAGATATGTATACGCCTGAAATTAGAGGTGAGGAATTACACGAATCGTTTAATAATAAAGCGCCGATTATAGCGGTTGGTTTTAAAAAACATTTAAACACATTTTTGTGTAATTATCAGAAAATCAAATAATTTTTCTTACTGAAGTATCGACTTGTAATAGAAAGTGATTTCCATTATCAGGTCGATACTTCTTTTTGATTATTAACATTAAAGCTGTGAGCCCTTTATATAAAGGCTTTCAGAGCTGGTAGTGTATTTTCATGCACAATTATTCCTAAAGAGAATAAAATAAAAATGAGGAGATTATAAATAAAATAAATAAATATAATTGTAGCTATTTTATGTACACTACAAAAGGACATAAACGAAAAATAAAGAAAAATATAAACATGAGAGAAATCTGAAGATGCTGTGTTTATTTATACCGTCCGGCCGTTTTGTTGACGCTCTGTATCTCTTTGTGGTAGAATAGCGCGGTAGGAGGGATTAGATGACAAAATATCTAGTAATGCAAAAGAAGAATATGGCGACCCTCTTGAGACGCCATACGTCACTTTTGCTGTTACTCCTAGCGGTCGTGTTTATGACGATTTCAGGCTTTGCTTGGAATGAGAAATCGGTTACGATTTTAGCTGATGGTCAAGCACAGATTGTTAGGACACACCTCAACTCAGCGGAGGGCATTTTACACGATGCCGGGATTACGCTCGGGCCAAAAGATGCTGTATTATTAAATACGCAGACTTTGCAAAACGGAACTCAATTAACAGTTCTACGAGCATTTCCTGTAAAAGTAACGATTGACGGCGTAGCTAAAGATGTTATGACCGTTCAAACGACAGCCCAGGGTCTAGCTGATGAGTTGGGATATCATGCACCTAATTACGTACCATTGGGAGATAGCAATCAGCACTTACAAGCTGGTAGTGAGGTTGCTATAGCTCATGTAACCGGTCGTTCTGTAAAAACTTACGAACAGCCTGTAGAAGTACAGGTTATTCGTCAGCGAGACGACTCCATGCACATCGGCGAACAGGAAGTTATCCAAGAGGGTACTCCCGGTTTAGTTTCCGTTGAGGAGGAAATCTTGTACCAGGATGGTAAGGAAATCAAAAAGCAAATTATTAGTCAGAATGATATTAAACGGATGGTACCGACAATCATCAAAGAAGGTTCACGAGATGTGGTAGAAACCTCTCGTGGGGTAGTACGCTATCGCGAGGTGCTGACTATGGAAGCGTCAGCGTATTTACCGGGTGATGGTGATGGTCGAGGCATCACGGCTACCGGCATGGTGGCCAGACGAGGCGTTGTAGCAGTGGATCCGAATGTGATTCCATTGGGTACACGTCTTTACATTCCGGGCTATGGCATGGCTATAGCAGCGGATACCGGCGGAGCTATTAGAGGTCACAAAATTGACCTATTAATGGAATCTTATGGTGAGGCGATGGAATTTGGTCGCCGTTCTGTAGAAGTTTATGTTTTACAGTAAAGAAGTTTTTTCAGTACCTAATTTAGGCCTGATAAACTTCATAGTAATTGAATTTTTACAGTAATTAAATATGTAAACTCGTCGTAAGAAGAGGTTGTAACGAAATGCGTTTTGACCCGCATGTTGTTATAGCCTCTTCTTTATTATTTTTGAAAAATTTGGTAAAATTAAGTAGCTATAAAGCCTATTTTATTCACAGTTGATTTTATTCACAGTTGATTGTTTGGCCATTGTGGAAAGGAAATACTTATGTTAAAAGAAGTAATCGTAGTCGAAGGCAAGTCGGATATTCAGCAGATTGCCAAAGCAGTAGAGGCTGATTGTATTGCTACCGAAGGATTTACTTTACGCAAAGGGGTATTGGAGCAAATACAAGTTGCCTATGAAAAAAGAGGAATTATTATTTTTACCGACCCTGACACGGCGGGCGAACGAATTCGTCGTTTCTTGGCCAAAAAATTTCCGGATGCGCAGCATGCATTTATCTCGCGTGACTTAGCAACCGCCAACGATGATATTGGGATTGAACAAGCGCCACCGGAAGCCATTCGTGAAGCGTTAGGAAAATTACACACACAGTCGCTTGAGTCGTCTGAAGAATTTACCATGCAGGACATGGTAGCTCATAACTTAACCGGTTCACCGCGTAGCGCCGATAATCGCGCTATTGCAGGTGCTAAACTGGGCATCGGTTATGGCAACAGCAAGCAGTTTTTATACCGTTTAAATCACTACGGCGTTACCCGTGAGGGCTTTAATGAGGCCATGCGCGACATAATGATTGGCTAGTCAGATGCCTAATTGATATAATAAGCGGCTAGTTGGAGGCTTACTTGACATAATAAGCGGCTAGTCGGGCGTTTACACGATATGATGATAGGTGGGATTGTTAGCGATCGGTAGTGCGAATACAATGAGTTAAAGTACTCTTTTGAAAGGATATATATGTTAGAATCAATTATTGCGAGTCCCGAAGTAGTGCATTACATATGCAAACGCTTTGGCATTCACATGAGTAAAAAGTTGGGACAAAACTTTCTCATCTCCCGCCATGTGGTAGATGATATTGTAAAAGCAGCCCAGCTGGTACCGGGGGAGCCGGTATTGGAAATCGGACCGGGCATCGGTACGCTTACGCAGGGCTTGGCACAGAGTAAAGCGGATGTGACGGCCGTAGAATTGGACCGCCGTTTGTTGGAAGTATTGGATACGACCTTAGCAGGCTATGACAATGTTAATATAATTCATGGCGATATTTTAAAAGTAAATATTCCTGAATTAATGAACCATAAGCCGTTTAAAGTAGTGGCAAATTTACCATATTATATTACGACGCCGATTATTATGTCCCTATTGGAAATGAAACTTCCTATTGAGCGACTCGTCGTAATGGTACAAAAAGAAGTGGCAGAGCGCATGGTGGCCGAACCGGGAACCAAAGCGTATGGTGCACTCTCCGTGGCTGTACAGTACTATACGGAACCGGATATCGTATTCGAAGTGTCGCCTAAATCCTTCTTGCCGCCACCTGAAGTAACCAGTGCGGTTATTCGCTGTCGTTTGCGCAAAGAACCACCGGTACAAGTGGCTGATGAAAAACTCTTATTCCGTGTTATTAAGGCCGCTTTTGCGCAGCGTCGTAAAACATTTAGCAATACTATGAAAACAACCGGTCTCGCTAAAGAACAGATTGCGGCTATTTTAGAAAAAGCCGGCATTGACGGCTTTTTGCGCGGTGAAACCTTTACCTTAGATGACTTTGCCGCTTTGGCTAATGCTTGGCATGAACTCTACGGCAAGGCATAAAATTATTTTTCAAAAATAAATATTGACCGCAACAGCAGGTTATAAAATTAGTTTTCAAAAATAAAGATAAAACATGGTTAATTGTACAATGAAATTGAACACATAAAAAAATCCATAGTGAATACCGAT
>NZ_JALKIG010000058.1 GCF_023051165.1 Veillonella sp. KGMB01456 | reverse complement strand
TGCGAAACTCTTAACTAATAACCCCGTTACGCTCATTTTTCTCACCTCCTTCTCATTCTGCGTGTTATAATCACCTTGAAAGGAGGTGATTGTAATGGAAATCGATAAATCAATGAAGTACATCAATCATTGGGCAACTAAGCTTTTAGCTATCTGCGAAACTTTAGAAAAAGCTATGTTGTCATGGGACGCCCATCTACCACTCGGAGATACTGAAAAGAAATCCACTAAAATAATCGAAATGGCAAGTCATTATGATCCAGGCTTTACACTTCTTGAAATCTTGTCTTCAGTCATGGCTGCTGACTTTGACCCTGGTAAATATCAATATCAAGATATAGCCATATTAGAAGAGGCAGAAAAACTCATAAATGACTTTAAGATGTACAAACATTTTCTTGAAAAAAACGTTCAAACAATTAGTGTCGATACGACTTGGAGTCCTGTATCAGCAAAAGTTAGAGCCGCAAAAAATTTAGCTTTATCAAGCCTAGAGCTTTCTTCACTACCTGAAGATTAATTATTAGGCTCTACAGATTTTGATAACTTATAGAGGTCTGGAATTGTTGGAGCATCTTTTCTAACTAAAATCCATTCCTCTATATCTTTTTCATATATGGTTCTGTTATTTTTACGGAGCAAATATCTAGCCCATTTAGCTCGCTTATCTGTAAATTTATAACCATACACTTCTTTCAACGCAATTAATACTTTATCTAATCTATCCATCCTTTCACCTCCTTTTCGTTGATATTCCTAAAATCTTAGCAACATCCTCAACGCTATATGTTCTGCATTCCATGTCATCACCTTTATTCCTATCATCAAAAAAGGACTCGTCAAATTGCTTATGCCTCATTAGCCACATCTGTGCTTGCTATCTTGATTACTTTATTTAAGTAAAAACTTATAGATAGCTATTGCTACGCTCATAATGCTTACAGCAAGCGAAAGTAAAGCCAGCGCCCTTAATTCTTCATTAGCTTGCCTTTGCTTTCGCAAATTGCTAGTTAATTCTTCAATATATGTCTTTTCTTTTAAAGACTCCACTTTTCCCACACCTCCTTCTCATTCTGCGTGTTATAATCATCTCGAAGGGAGGTGATTATATGATACGTAAAAGCGATATTTTAAAAGCTTCTTTAGATTTATCAGCACAAATAGTAACAGCTAAAGCAAGTGCTGATTCCAACTCTGTTACCCCTGAAACTTTACCTGAGTATACAGAAGTTATTTACAAAAAACTCATTGAGTTAATGGATGAAGAAGACTAACCCTTAACATTAAGAGTGCAGTTGCAGCTGTACTCTTTTTGTATTTTCGCCAATCTTTTTATCCATTTTTCAATTGCGTCAGAGTTCGACGCTTTAATCGAAATTTCTACATTAATTTCAAACCTTGCGCCCCAGTTGTTATCATTACGACTTTTCTTTTCGTCCATTTTTACCCCTCCTTCCCGATTTCTTGAACAGTCCAATCACCGTTCACAAACTTAAGCAATGGCGCCCGAAATATGACATATTTGAACCGTTTGCCCTTGCCTGTCATGTCAATGGCACGACCGAATATATCAAACTTGCCACGTTGCAAGCCGATTCTTACAGCTTGCTCGCTGATTCCAAGGATGCCGACGGCCTCCTTGACGCTTGCCTGTGTGTTCATAATATTCACCTCCTCGCCTTTACTTGGCACAATACACAAACCTCGATAACTCCGCACTGCCTATCAAATATCTTGTAGGTTTTGCGGTTGGTAACTTCTGCACCGCACATGTGGCACACTTTTCTTTCACTCATCAACGCTGTACGTTCTACATTCCATGTCATCACCTCTTTTTGTTTTTACACATCCTAATTCATGTTATAATCACCTTAAAAGGCAGGTGAAGAACATGTATGATTATCAAGGCTTTTTATCGGGCATATTCGCTACCGCTTTTGGTGTATTTTTAAACCATTTTTATTCTGAGCGAACAAGAGAAAAAGCCCATCAAAAGTACAGAAAAGCATTAGCATTGATCTTCAATTTGTGTGTGTCTAACTGTATAGATTACGTAAAATCAACTATTGTGTATAAGGATTTTGCAGATTGGAGTTTCTGTTTATGGGATAAATCTCAACTAGAAATCGCTAAGGAATTTCCATGCGAATTTCAAGAGTTTATTCTACTTATTGAAGCTTTAAAGACTATCTCTTCCCAAGAAGATATTCAAACAACTTTAGAAGGGCTTTCCGTCCTTCATACCAAAACCAAAGTGCTATAGCGACGCTCAGCGAACCAGTAATAACTCCTAAAATATGTCCATCCATTACATCACCACTTTCTTTATTTTTGTTTTTTCTGTTTCATAAATTTTGCCTCAATAATCAAGCATACTTGACTTTTAGGACAAAAAATAAGACGGTTTACAACAACATGCGTCAGCTAAAGCCTGTATAGTTCTGTTTGTTGTAACCGTTTGTTTTCCGGTTTCGAGATTATTGATAGTAACCCGAGATAAGCCGGACCGGTCTGCAAGCTCCCCTTGCGTCCATCCTCGCTTTGTTCTAATTTCCTTAATTCGTTCGCCTACGCTCATATATAATCACCTCCTTCAAATCAAGCGTGCTTTACTATATTCGTAGTATATCACCATTCAAAAATTTAGTCAAGCTAGCTTTACAAAATATTTTCAAAATTGTATAATGTACTTAACAGGCAAAATAAAAATTTAGTCGGGAGGTGAAACAATGCATATAGGCGATTTAATTAAGAAATATAGAACAGAACATAGCTTAACTCAAAAGCAAATGGGCGATATTTTGGGCCTCACTAAAGCATATATATCAATGTTAGAATTAAATAGAAATTCACGTTCCGGCAAGCCTATCGTGCCTTCTACGGCAGTTTTGAAGTCGGTAGCGGACTTATATAGAATCACATTAGATGATTTGCTTACAATGCTCGACGGGGAGCAATTAATAGATATATCAGCTCCGGAGCAAGGCTACTATGACGACCCCGAAGTAGCTGAATTAGCCGAAGAAGCGAGAACGAATCCGGACATACGAGTTTTGTTTTCCGCAACTAAGGGAATTTCAAAAGAGAGTTTACAAAAAACAATCGATTTTGTTAAATTTTTGAAGTCGCAAGAACACAATGACAGCGACTTTTCGGAGTGATAGAATGAATATAATTATAGTGATTGCACCGCTAGAAACAGGAGTAGACGCACTAACTCGGTGCAATGAGGACGGGACATACACAATTATAGTAAATAACCGTCTAAGTGAAGAAAAGGCTCGTAAGGCAATTATGCACGAGGTTTTTCATGTAAAAAAAGACGACTTTTCAAGTTTTGAAAAAGCGTCATTATTGGAGCGTATGCTTAGGGAATCCGACTATCTCAACCAAGAGTTAGAGAATATAAATTTTTATTATCATGTAGTATAAAAGGAGGGGTTATTTGTGTTTTGTCAAAATTGCGGTACTCAATTAAACGAAGGGGCAAGGTTTTGCTCAAATTGCGGAACGCCTACAGGTGATGCGGTGCAAACTCAAGAGGTACAACCAATACAAGAGGTACAACCGGTTCAACAAATGCCGCATTATCCCAAAAAAATAAACGGCGTTACTATCAACGTCGCCGAAGTTGTCATTAAAACGGGCTTTTTTGACGACGGAACGCCCGAAGAAAAAGCACAAGCCGAGCAACGTGCAATAGAGGCGGTTAAAACGCTGACGGGTGCCGGAATGATTAAGGCGACTTTTAACGTCGGTAATTGGAAGTATGACGATGAGTTAAAGAAGATAATTCTTGCTTTTAAAACAGGAATTACAATAGAACAGCCTCAAGATGACGGTGAATTGAGATGCCCGAAATGTGGCTCGGTGCATATCGAATTTAACAAGAAAGGGTTTAGCGGCGGCAAGGCCATTGTTGGCGGTGTGTTAGCCGGCCCTTTAGGTATCGCCGCCGGATTCATGGGCAAAAATAAACTCAAAGGCAAATGCTTAAAATGTGGCCATGAATGGAAGATTTAATTAAATAAAAATCCCCCACCCCGCGGCAACGGAATGAGGGAGAATACAGTACCTAGAGCGGTACCATACCAACAATTTAATTATAACACGCTCTAGGATAATTTGTCATACTTTTTAACTAGCAAGGAGCGTGATTTTTTATGCGACGAGCCAACGGCACCGGCAGTATTTACAAAATGAAACATAAGAATTTAAGAAAGCCCTACCGAGTAGTGATTACGATTGATTATACAGACGAAGGCAAGGCGATCCGCAGGACAGTCGGCACATTTAGAACGGCAAAGGAAGCCCAGGAATGTTTGAAGAATTATAACGGCAATCCGGCGGAATGTATTCGTCAAGACATAACATTTGGGCAATGTTGGGAATGGATGCTAGAGGACAAGAAACGAGCCGGCGTAGGGCTTAAGCCGTACACTGCCGCACGCCCACGGGTAGAACATTTATTTAAACGGCCGATTACCGATATACGGCTCGCCGATTTGCAACGCATCATTGACGCTCATAGTCACATGAGCCGCTCTACTATTAAGGTTATACTAAAAGGCTTAAACGGCACCTATAGGGCGGCCGCTAAGAATGACATAAAACTCACTAATTACCCCTCACTCCTAGTGTTGCCACCAGAGCCGGAGAATAAGGAAGGAATTCACAAGCCATATACGCCGGCCGAAATAGTTGACTTATGGGAAGCCAATGACAAAATGTCTAAATGGCAACTTATTTATATTTACACGGGCATGCGTCCGGCCGAACTTGTCAATATGGAGCTTGATAATATCCATTTAAAGGAACGATATATGATAGGCGGCGTCAAAACTAAAGCCGGGAAGAATCGAATTATCCCTATTGCCGAGTGCATCGTCCCCTTATTGACTGATGCCTACGCTAAGGCTAAATTTAAGCAAGCCGCTACTCTTGGCAAGGTTATGCCGGCCTATAAGACATATCGGCTAGCGATTTCGGCAGCCAACGGGCACCGTCCACATGACGGGCGTCATACGTTCGCCACGTTTGCCGATGCGTGCGGCATTGACGAAAATATCATCAAGCGTATATTAGGGCACAGCCTAGCTGCCAATATCACACAATCAATTTACACGCATAAAGATACGGCTGATTTAGTGGCGGCGGTTAACAAATTGCCGACTTATAATGACCTTGTAAAGGTTGTGCAACGGTTGAGCAACGAATCGCAAGCTACCCCAAAAAACGCATAATATTAAATTGAGAAAAGCAAGGAATCCGCGTGTTTCCTTGCTTTCTTTGATTTATGGAATTATACTAGAGGTAATAGAGTATTTATGGGAAGTGTAAAACTTCCGTAAATACCACACTTCTTGAGACAAAAGTTAATAAACCTTTGGGGGTAACAATTTACAACTAAGTTTATTTTAGTTACAATTGTTAAGGGTTATCTTTATATAATTCTACATTTATAGAAAGGAATCCTCTTTTTATGTTACAAGCTCGCTTATGTTTATTACTCACTGCGTTTGTTTGGGGCTCCACCTTTGTAGCCCAACGTCTTGCGTCTGATGTAATCGGTCCCAATGCGTACAATGCGATACGCTTTTTGTTGGGAGTATTAACCGTAAGTCCGTTTTATTTTTGGATAAAAACGGGAGCACCTTTGAAAAAGCCGCACTGTTCCATCATCTGGCCCTCCCTGGCCCTTGGCTTTATGTTATTTTTAGGTGCCAGTTTGCAACAATATGCCATCGCCTATACGACGGCGTCAAAAGCCGCGTTTTTAACAGCCTTATATGTGGTCCTCGTACCACTGCTTGGTCTCTTTGTAGGTGAACGACTCAGCTTAACCGCCTTAGGCGGCGTTATTTGTGCCATCATCGGAGCCGGCTTGTTAAGCTTAAAGGACAGTTTCATTCCTTCTTACGGCGACGGAATCATCCTGATTTCCACGTTGTTCTGGGCCATTCACATTTTGCTGTTAAATACGGTATCCAAACAATATAATCCGTTCTTACTGTCCATGGGTCAGTTTTTCGGCTGTGCCTTGTTCTCAGCCATAGCCTCCCTATTTTTGGAAACCACAACTTTTCAAAATATAGCCGACTCTTGGCTTTTCATCGTTTGGGGCGGCGTTTTATCGGCCGGTATCGGTTTTACAGGGCAGCTTTTAGGGCAACGCAAATTGCCGCCGACGGAAGCATCCCTTATTCTGAGCCTCGAAATCGTATTTACCGGTATTTTAGGCTATTTAATTTTGGATGAACGGCTTGATTATCAGGAAATCTGGGGGCTCATAGCCATGTGTTTCGGCGTTTTGCTGGCGCAACTACCATCCCCACCACAATTATCTATAGGACCGTTTTTCGGTCGAAAGGACTAATTTTGTATGACTGCTTCACAACTTTATCGCTTAGCCCGGCCCCGCACGCTAACAGCTGCCTTCAGCCCGGTTATTCTCGGAGCCTCCTATGCGGCGACGCTGCACACAGCGGTTCAGAGCCTTTGGCTAAGCCTGTTTTACACCTTATTAATTCTAATCTGCGTCATGAGTTCGCAGATTGCCGCCAATATTTGGAACGAATATTTCGACTTTAAATCCGGTCTCGACTTAAACCAAGCGGCCGGCAACAGCGGCACCATCGTCCGTGAAGGAATTTCGCCACAGCAGGTAAAAAAACTGGGCTATATCTTTTCCCTCACGCCGCTCGTGCTCGGCATTTTCTTGGCATCGCAAGTATCTTGGTGGTTATTGCCGGCCGGCGCCGTTTGTATTCTGATCAGCTTATTCTACTCGGGCGGTCCAAAACCGATTTCGCGCACACCGTTCGGCGAACTCGCCTCAGGTGTGGCCATGGGTTTTGCCATTGTCTATATTACGGCCTACACCTGGACGGGCACGCTCTACTGGGACTTCTTAATCCCGGCCATTCCGTCTACCATCCTCATCGGCAATATCATGATGACCAATAATCTGCGCGATTTCAGCAATGATAAAGCCCACGGACGTCGTACTTTGGTTATCCTTTTAGGTAAAGACGAAGGAATCCGCTTATTGCGAACCTTATTTATCGTCTGCGTCCTTTGGTTATTCTTATGGGTATTTTTAGGGCATTTGCCATCAGCATCCTTGCTCGGTATCATAGCTCTCTTCCCGGCTTTTAAAAGCGCTGCTATCTTGCAACGCTATGCGGACGTGGTAAAAATGAACGAAGCTATGAAATTTACGTCCATCAGTGTGACACTCTATCATCTGTTGGTAAGCGTTGGACTGTGGATTGGGTGAAGTAAAAACCGAGACTTATAGGACAAAAACAACCTTAGTATTTATAACGGATAAAACAGACTCCCTTTTAGGCAGACACAGGAAATAAAACTTGTGCTACTTAAAAGGGAGTTTTTTGACTCTATATTATTCAATGCAGTCTTACAATTAACTATTGTTTTCTAAAAATCAAATCCTTCTTTCCATGGTACTCCATATTTTTTTAATACATCTTCATAGTTTTTTCCCTTCCATATAGGGCGCTCCATGAAATACGAGTTTTCTCTATCTGAAAATGTATGTTTAATACAAAATTCCTTTATCCCCTGCAAGTCCTTCTCACACAACATACCTTTTATAATTATACTTTCTTCATCCCATCCATTATCACTAATATACTGATAAAAAGACTTACATATATTTATATTAACTCGATATTTCATAGCATGTCTGTATATCTCTAATGGTAAAATATATGGATATTCCGCTAATAAAATTGAAGTTGAAAAAACTTTTTCAGCCAAATTTGTTAAATGACTATCAAAATCTACTTTTTCTAAAGCCTCCAAAATACTCTCCAACTCTTCTTCATTTGCAATAGTTATATTTTTCGTTAAACCATCCATATACTCTTCAATCTTTTTATAATAGTCTTTATATATTTTCATTTTTGTATATTCCCAGAATATTTATTTCTATCTTCTAATATATTCTTCTAAAATAAACATATTTCAAATATTAACACAATTATATTGGTACGGATTAAGCCAATCTGTTATTTATTGTTTTTCAACTGGTCGTATCTGGTTATTGTATACTGATTTTATAATTTATAATATCGTTTTATCCAGCTACTACCTATTCTTCCAATAAAAATACAAACTACCAATCCTAAAATAGCTTCTATCATGTAAAATTCACTAGGTAAATAAAGAAATGCTATGCCTTGATTTATAGTCCATAACCCGCCTAAACTTTTTAAATAATAATACTCTCCTATAGTAATAACTCTACACATCTTAAATATTATTTTAAAATACAAACTAGGCTCTTCTACTAAACTATTTCCTCGATATTTTTCTAATTCATAATCAACCACCCACCCATTATGCCTCATGCTCCAAGTAGATAATTCACAAACAATAATAGCAAAAGAACTATTAAGAAATATATCTAGATGGTATGGAGCTGGCATTCTAAAAACATACCCTAACAGAAAAAAAACAATTACGAAAATTAATAATAGTTTTATTCCAAAATACGAGTTTATGTTAATGTACCCCAATAAAATTCACCTCGCTAATAATAGTATAGTATTACTAAATTGCAATATGAAATTTCAATTCTTTATAGCTGATGCCAAGAATGCTTCCAAATAGTTCTGACATGGCCCATATGTATCATCATTATATTAATCTAACGCACCATACAATGCGTGAATGCGGGCTTGAGTCATTGGCATATCCTTTGCATTATACAATGCTCTTGCATAATTAACTTGATCCGCATGGCTAAGCCAATTATATGTGATTACATTTAACGCCGTTGCTGCCCCGAATGTTTGTCCGGTCACCACATTGCCCACAACCAAGGTAGCTAATTTATGGAGTTCTTTGTTCTTTATTTTTTCCTAATACGGGTTGTAAGGATTCATTTATTCCCACTGCTACTGCACCGTACCGAATACCTTCATTGATGGTAGACATGACTTGACCTCCTACACTAACCGTATATTCGAAATATGACATTATAATTTTTATATATCCATTATCTTTTACTGTTAGTTAGCTATAAATTCAATGTTGTCAATATATTGTTATAATAAATAGATATCATCCATTTTCCTGTATAGCTGTTATCTCGCTTATATATTGGGCCTACATTAATTATATAAAGGTCATTATAAACATTAATGCCACCGGATTCGCTTATCGAATCAATTGTATAATTTTTACTCAAAAAGTATTGCCTCAGTTCATCTGAAAATTCCTCTTTATTTTTATCCGCTTTTATCACTACATAAACACCTTTTTGAGCAAATAGTCCCCCTTCAATAGTTGGTGAAGTTACACTATAATTTTGAACTATTTCCATACTTTTTAAAACGCTAACCAGATTTTGAGCTCTTGAATCTATATACGCTGAACAAAAGAGTTGAAAGAGCAAACTGGAAACTATAACTATAGCTAAAATAGCTCCATAAATGACAAAAATATTTTGGTTAATTGTACAATGAAATTGAACACATAAAAAAATCCATAGTGAATACCGATT
>NZ_JALKIG010000057.1 GCF_023051165.1 Veillonella sp. KGMB01456 | reverse complement strand
AGTATTTATCTAAGTTTGCAGCACTTTCTACACACACTTTTTGTCCTATAACTCTAGTTTTTCTATGCCTAACCACTGAGGTGTGCGTGATTAAGGCGTTTCATTACTCATAATACTTTCGTCCGGTTTTAACGGGAACGGAACATTGCCCGGATTACTGTTGAAATCTTTCAGTGATGGTTTAGTGGGCTCTGCTTGCGGAACCGTTATTTCCGGATGAATCCATTCCAACTGCATGAGGCGCCACTGGAGATTATCGATTTCCTTGCGCAATATCCATATATCTTTTTCCGTTTCTTTTAATCGGGCTGCATGGGCGTTACTGATATGTTCCAGATTAGTGATCCGATAGTCGAAACTGTCCGAATCACTCATATTGTGTTGACCGTAAACCTGGGTGGCCAACTCATCGATTTGAGCCTGTTGGTAGGCTATATAACCGGCCATGGCGATAATAATAAGGCAGAGCCAAAAGCCGGTCTTTTTTACCGTTTGCAACAAATAGTTGCCTATATTTTTAATTCTTTGATGGCGAGGGCGTTCCTCACTCATAGCGCTTATTTCCCTTCAGTTGCAATAGAACCGCTTGGCAACGGCAATTTAGCCGTTACGAAGTCAAGCCACAAGCGGGACGCATGAGATAAATAATGACCTTTTTTCCAGATTACATATAAAGTATGAGTAATTTCAGGACGAACCAACGGACGAACCACTACGCTGGTACCAACTTTAGTGTTTTCACCTTTAGTAGGGCAGAGGCGGCTAGGCAATAAAGCGATGGCCAAATGAGCCCCTACAGTCTGCAGCATGAGGTCGCGCTGGCTGGTTTCAAAGACGATGTGCGGTTGGAAGCCGGCATGTTTACAAGATTTAACAACTTCATCATGAAGATTGAAATCGTCTTTGTGGAGTACGAAGGATTCTTCGGATAACATATCAAGGGAGATTTCTTTTTCTTTAGCGAGCGGGTTATCGCGTGGTAAGATTACACACAACGGATCGCTGGTGAGGTAGAAAGATTCAAATTCTTTAGGATTTGGTTTGGTACAAATAATACCGATGTCGATAAGACCTTCTTGTACGCTAAGTTCGATTTTCTTGGAACCGTGTTCATATAATTCCAATTCAATCTGCGGATAAGCACGTTTAAATTCGCCCAAGAGCTGCGCAAAAATCGGTGCATCCGTAATCGGTGGTAAACCGATGAGAATAGAGCCTTGTTCCAAACGAAATTCGTTCTCAAAATCTACTTTTAAATGCTCAAACATAAATACAACCCGTTTGGCATGTGTTAAGAAAATAGTGCCGCCGTCAGTTAACTCTACAGATTTGGCATTACGCATGAACAAAACGACGCCCAATTCATCTTCCAAAGCCTTGATGGTACGGCTGATGGCGGACTGGGAAATATGCAGATTGCGAGCTGCCTTACTGAAGCTTTTTTGATCGGCTACTTCTACAAAGTACTTTAAATGATGAAAATCCATAATACACCTCGACTAGTTAAATAATATATGAAAAACTCGAAGCTGCTTTTCAAGAATGCGTTATAGTCATACCTCGAACCAAATGGAGCGGTTGAGGGGGCGAAAAATATCTTATTGAAAAGCATTCGCAATATTGAGAACCTATGAAAAAATATCAACTCAACATCTCATAATTAGCAAGTCCGATACGCCTCTTTCAGTTGCTATATGCACGTTATAATTGTATAATTAAAGCATGAGGCTATATCGAATTGTTATTTTAGGAATGAAATAGGTCCTCCAAATGCAAAAGAGTTTTAATAACTATTATATTATTACATTTTTGCAAGATAGGCAATGCTTTTACGAAAATTACGACAAAGAATGCATTAAATTTAACGTCCTTTGTTGCTTACAATGTAGAAGTAATGCGAATTAGAAGTGATTTGCCAATATGTATGTCAAAAATTTATACGCGGTATAAAATTGAATCCTATAGTGTATTCATTATACTATAGGGTCTTATCGTGCGTTTATGCAGTAATGGACATAGATATGCGCTAGGTGCGGGGGAATTTGTTCCTGAGATAATAAGGGTAAGCAAGTGTAAAACTCATTCTTAATGCTTAAGGAGGCTTTTTTAACATGCGTAAAATGAAAACTATGGACGGCAACCAGGCTGCGGCTCACATTGCATACGGTTTTACTGAAGTAGCAGCGATTTTCCCAATCACTCCATCTTCTCCAATGCCGGAACACGTTGATGACTGGGCAGCTACAGGTCGTAAAAACATTTTCGGCCATACTGTACAGGTTGTAGAAATGCAATCTGAAGCCGGTGCTGCCGCTGCTGTACACGGTTCCTTACAAGCAGGTGCTTTAACAACTACATTTACTTCCTCTCAAGGTTTATTGTTAATGCTCCCTAACTTGTACAAAGTTGCCGGTGAATTATTACCGGGCGTATTCCATGTAGCAGCTCGTGCTCTTGCAGCACACGCATTGGCCATTTTTGGTGACCACCAGGACGTTATGGCGTCTCGTGCAGCAGGTTGTGCAATGCTTTCCGAAGCATCTGTACAGGAAGTTATGGACCTTTCCCCTGTAGCTCACTTGACAGCTATTAAAACTCGCGTACCTTTCATCAACTTCTTCGATGGTTTCCGTACTTCTCATGAAATTCAGAAAATTGAAGTTCTTGACTATGACGAATTAAAACCATTAGTAGATATGGAAGCAGTTGAAGAATTCCGCAAACGCGCTTTGAATCCTGATGCGCCTGTAACTCGCGGTACTGCTGAAAACCCTGATATTTACTTCCAGCATCGCGAAGCTTCCAACCCATTCTACCTTGAAGTTCCTAACGTAGTAGAACACTACATGGCTGAAATCAACAAAATTACCGGCCGTAACTATCAGTTGTTCAACTACCATGGTGCTCCTGATGCTACTGACGTTATCGTAGCTATGGGTTCCAGCTGCCAAGTAGTAGAAGAAACAGTTGACTACTTGAATAAACAAGGCCGCAAAGTTGGTATGGTAACAGTTCATTTGTTCCGTCCATTCGCTACCGATCGTTTCGTAGCTGCTTTGCCTAAGACAGTAGAACGCGTTGCTGTATTAGACCGCACTAAAGAACCTGGTGCTTTGGCTGAACCTTTATTCCTCGACGTACAAGCTGCTTTAGTACAGAACGACATCAATGCTAAAGTATATGGCGGTCGTTACGGTTTGAGCTCCAAAGACGTTATCCCTGCCGACATCGTGTCCGTATTCGATAACATGCTTGCTGACGCTCCTAAACGTTTCTTCACTTTGGGCATCGAAGACGATGTAACCAACTTTTCCTTGAAACGTGCTGAAGGCGTATCTGTTACTGCAGAAGGCTTAACAGGCTGCAAATTCTGGGGCTTCGGTTCTGACGGTACTGTAGGTGCCAACAAATCCGCTATCAAAATCATCGGTGACCACACTGATATGTATGCTCAAGCATACTTCGACTATGACTCCAAAAAATCCGGTGGCGTAACGATGTCTCACCTTCGTTTCGGTAAGACTCCAATCAACAAACCTTACCTCGTAACCGAACCTGAATTCATCGCTTGTCATCGTCAGTCCTATGTTCATGAATATGACCTCCTTCGCGGTATCAAAAAAGGCGGTACATTCCTCTTGAACTGTACTTGGACTCCTGAAGAATTAGAAGAAAAATTACCTGCAAAACTTCGTCGTACCATTGCTGAAAAAGAATTAAATTTCTACATCATCAATGCTGCTGAAATTGCTCGTGAAATCGGCTTAGGCGGCCGTATCAACATGATTTGTCAGTCTGCATTCTTCAAATTGACAAACATCATCCCTGTTGATAAAGCTATTGAATACCTTAAAGATTCCGTAGAAAAAACTTACGGTAAAAAAGGTCAGAACGTTGTTGACATGAACAACGCTGCTATCGACAAAGGCGTTGACGCTCTTGTTAAAATCGACGTTCCTGCATCTTGGAAAGACGCAGTTGACAACGGTGAAAAAGCAGTTAAACCTGGTTGCCAGTCTTGCCCAAGCTATGTAGAAAACATTGCTAAACCAGTAAATGCTCAAGCAGGTTATGATTTACCTGTAAGTACTTTCACCGGTTTCGAAGATGGTACTTTACCTGCCGGTACTGCTGCTTATGAAAAACGTGGTGCTGCTCTCTTCGTTCCACACTGGATCAAAGAAAACTGTATCCAATGTAACCAATGTGCGTTCGTATGTCCGCACGCAACTATCCGTCCTGTATTGGCAACAGCTGAAGAAGTAGCTGCCGGTCCTGACAACTTCGAAGCAATCCCAGCTTTAGGTGCTAAAGATCTTCAATTCCGTATTGCTGTATCTCCACTTGACTGCTTAGGTTGCTCCAACTGTGTAAATATCTGTCCTTCCCCTAAAGGCAAAGCTATTGAAATGCGTCCTATCGACGGCGAAATGGAATTTGCTGAAACTTGGGATTATGCAGTTAAATTACCTGTAAAACCAAACCCAATGAAGAAAGAAACTGTTAAAGGCAGCCAGTTCGAAACTCCACTTCTCGAGTTCTCCGGTGCTTGCGCAGGTTGTGGTGAAACTCCATATGCTCGTTTGATTACTCAATTGTTCGGTGACCGTATGGTTATTGCTAATGCTACCGGTTGTTCCTCCATCTGGGGTGCTTCCATGCCTGCATCTCCATACACTACTAACCAAGCCGGCTTTGGTCCTGCATGGGCTAACTCCTTGTTCGAAGACAACGCTGAATACGGCTATGGTATGTTAATCGGTGCTAACAAAGTTCGCGCTCAGTTGGCTGAAACTGCTCAAGTAATTGCTGAAAATGCAGCTCCAAGCTTGAAAGAAGCTATTGAAAACTGGGTAGAAGCTAAAGACCAGGGCGAAGGTTCCCGTGAACGCGTTGCTGCTTTAGTTAAAGAATTAGAAGCTGCTGAACAGACTCCTGAAGTTAAAGAAATGTTGGCTAAGAAACAATACTTAGTTAAACGTTCCCAGTGGATCTTCGGTGGTGACGGTTGGGCTTACGATATCGGTTTCGGTGGTCTTGACCATGTATTGGCATCCGGCGAAGACATCAACGTATTCGTATTCGATACCGAAGTTTACTCCAATACCGGTGGTCAGTCTTCTAAATCCACTCATACAGCTGCCGTAGCTCAGTTCGCTGCCAGCGGTAAACGTACTAAGAAGAAAGACCTTGGCATGATGGCTATGTCTTATGGTTACGTATATGTAGCACAAGTATCCATGGGTGCTGATAAGAACCAGTTGATGAAAGCTATTACCGAAGCTGAAGCATATCCAGGTCCATCCTTGATTATCGCTTACGCTCCATGTATTAACCATGGTATTAAAGGCGGTATGGGTAACGCTCAGGAAGAACAACGTCGTGCTGTTGCAGCCGGTTACTGGGATCTCTATCGTTACAACCCAGCTCTTAAAGAAGCAGGCAAAAACCCATTCAGCTTGGATTCCAAAGAACCAACTGAAAACTTCCGTGATTTCTTAATGAACGAAGTTCGTTATGCATCCTTGAAGAAAGCTGCTCCTGAAATGGCTGAAGAATTGTTCGCTAAAACTGAACGTGACGCTATTGAACGTCGTAAGAGCTATGTACGCCTTCAAAAAGGTTTTGACGAAGTACAATAATAAAAATTTAGGTTTTGACTGTTAGCCAAGCAAGCAATTGTGAGGTTACCGTCTAGCGGTAAACAGTAATTCCTGTAATACAAAACCGCAAGGGTTTCTTAGAAGCCCTTGCGGTTTTTGTATGTTTCTTTGTAAAATTTAGGCGTTGTTTACTTCTACAAATATAGTAAAAATGCGGTTTGAAGCTACGAACATAGCTTCAAACCGCATTTATTATATTTCATCATCAGTCACCGCGTTAGTACCGCGCGTACCGGTTCGAATCCGCATAGCATCTTCCACGTCATATACAAAAATCTTACCATCTCCAACTTCACCGGTCTGCAAAGTATCACGGGCCGTATCCATTACCAGATCGACCGGTATATCACATACAACAGTTTCAACTTTAACCATAGGCACTAAATTTACTGTATATTCTTTGCCGCGATAGACTTCGGTATGTCCTTTTTGCAAACCACAGCCAAATACTTGAGACACCGTCATACCTTGAACGCCTATACGATTCAAAGCTTCTTTTAGATCTTCTAATTGTTCTGCGCGGGCTATTATATCTACTTTTTTCATCCGTTTCACGCTACCACATCCTTTGTATGTTAATTAACAGTATTGTACCGTTGGTAAATTCTATTTTTCATGAAAACCATCTTAAACCAGTGAATGGTGATCGGACGTAATAAAACGGCCGCTACTTTTAAATTCAGATTGATTATATGCTTCTTCACCATGTTCACTAATATCAACGCCTAAGGATTCAGCACCGATGCTGACACGCATATCCATAAAGAGACTGACTACTTTAAAAATGACAACAGTACCGATAATAGAAAAGAGAACAGCTACAATGATAGAAACCAATTGAGGCAACAATAAATCGCCGCCATAGAACAAACCGTCGGCACCATCCGGATTGACACTAACCGTAGCAAATAATCCGGTAGCAATAGCGCCCCACATGCCGCCTACACCATGAATACCGAAGGCGTCAAGGGAGTCATCATAGCCGAGCTTATTTTTCAAAATAGCTACCGCCACATAGCAGCAGATAGCGCCGATTAAACCGACGAAAATAGCAGCGACAGGTGTTACAAAACCGGCTGCCGGTGTGATGGCAACAAGTCCTGCTACGCCACCGGATACAGCGCCCAATACAGTCGGTTTGCCGCGATGATATCGTTCGGCCAATACCCAACCGACAACACCGATAGCTGCCGCTATTTGAGTTGTTACCAGAGCATTGGCGGCCAGCGGTCCGGCTCCGAGAGCGGAACCGGCGTTAAAACCAAACCAACCGAACCATAATATGGCACCGCCGAGAACGGTCATTGGCAAATGATGAGGTAACATCGGCATGCGTCCATAACCGCGACGCCGTCCTAATAGTAAGCAAAGGACCAGGCCGGAAACACCGGATAATATATGAATAACAAGACCGCCGGCAAAGTCGAGCGCTCCTAATTGAGCGAGGAAGCCGCCGCCCCATACCCAATGAGCCATAGTATTATACACTAATAAGGACCAAATGACAGAAAATACGACAAAAGGAGCAAAACGCATGCGCCCTGTAATAGAACCACTCATAATGGCCGGTGTAATTACGGCAAACATGCATTGGAAGGCAACAAAAGCCATTTCCGGAATATTCACGCCATCCATAATATTATTTTGCGTTCCGATAAGGCCTATTTTATCAAGATTGCCAATGACACCATCAACATCGCTACCGAAAATTAAGGTGTAGCCTATCAGCATAAATTCCACGGAAACCACACCAATTAAAAAGAAACTATCCATGATTGTATTAAGTACATTTTTACTGCGTTCCATACCGCCATAAAACAAGGCAAGGCCCGGCGTCATAAAGAACACCAAGGTTGCCGCCACGAGTACCCAGGCCGTATTACCTGTATCGATAGTAACCATAATAAACTCCTTTCATAAACAAAAAGCGCCTAGTCTCAGAATCATCTGAGGACTAGGCGCCGTTACCTAACTATTCTGTTTGTAAGCTTACACGTACATACTATAACATGTCGCTACATATGTCAACATGTTTTATAGACTATAGAAATCGATTTTTTGAAATTAAGTTACAGCTGTTTTATTTTTGAGTATATAAGCGTCAGCAGAACATGCGGCAAGGCTGTATTATAAGGGGAACGGCTTATATTGCTAATTTGAATGGCACGTCTTATAATATGAGTAACTAACACGCCTACTAAATTTAAAAAGCCCGTAACCACGCATGGTTACAGGCTTTCTCGTTTATAGGTTAGGCTCTTTTATGTACGATTTTCTACTTGTTACTCAACCGTTGCTCAACCGGTAATAAATTTTTTTGAGTAGGTAGAAGTTCTACAGCATCGACTAATTGTTGTATTGTTTTATGTGTGTAGGTGCCTTCGGTAACATCTTTGATACTATGACCTATGATAAGTTTTATGATGTGCTGTTTAATATCCGCATTCGACGCCATTGTTGCGAACGTGTGCCTGCCGTCGTGGGGTAGGTGACCGTCCTTCTTCCAATGACGTATCAATTTCTCATATTGCCCTATAACACCGTATAGCGTTTCATGATGTTTAAACCGAGCTTGATTAATAAGTTCGAACATAAAGGGCAGTATGCACTTGGCGATAGGGATGACTCGGTTTTTACCGGATTTAGTTTTACTTCCCCCAATAACATAACCTTCCTTTAAATGCGTGTCCTCAACTCGTAAATTGATTAACTCTCGTGGCCGCATTCCGGTGTAGATGTAAATAAGCTTGAGTTTATTAATACCTTCATTTTGATTCTGCCATAAGGTTAATATCTCTTCCGGTGTATACGGTTTATGAATATTCCTCTCTTCAGCAGGGGGACGTACCACGTATTTAGAGTAGTCCTTGACTTCAATATCATTTTTTATGGCCGCAGTAAATGTACCTGACATGGCCGCTACAATTTTATCAATGGCTGACCGAGAAGACGCTTTGTTATCATCTATGATACGTTGTAAATGAACGAGGCGTATCTCGCATATAGGCATGTCCATTAACTCCATCAAACGTTTTTCCGCCATTTTATAGTTGTCTATCGATGACTTACTGTTGCCACGACGTACCTTGTCCTCCATCATCCATTTAAAGCATTGCCCAAAAGTAATATTCTGATAATCAAATGTTTTAGGATCGCCGTTATAATCTTTCAAAAAGTCTAAGGCTTCACGGGCCGTACGAAATGTTCCAACAGTTTTTCGAATCATACGGCCTTCTTCGTCTTCCGCAACGGTAATAACAGCCCGGTAGGGCTTACGTAGCGGTTTGTGTTTCATTTTATATACAGAACCTGTTCCATTCGCTCTTCGCATAAAAATCACGCTCCTGTCTAAAAATAGGTATGGTTAATAGACCTGGAGCGTGTACCGTGATATAATTAAATTACTGAGTATGCGGCACTTCTCCAGGTGTTGTATATGAATCCCTCATCCGTTGCCGCGGGTGGGGGATTTTTTTATTTTAATTGATTAGAAGGGGATGGTATCCTCATCCCAGGAGGATGCTTCAGTTGTTGTAGGGGAACTATGCTGTGTGTCGTATTCATCTTTCCATGATGTTAGAGCTTTTTCTTTAAAATAAAGGCTTTCTTTTCCACACTTAGGACAATATCGAAAATGCGGATCTAATTTTTCCCCGCAGTCTTCACAGACATTTTGAGTAGGTAGCGAACAAATCGGGCAGTAGTTCCAATCAGAATCTATGTTTTCGAGTTCGCAACGTGGGCATGTTTCTGTTCTTCCGTTATCTATATTTTGGGGATATGTTTTGTAGTCCATAATGGGAATTTCTCCGTAATCTAATTCTATAAAGTCATAAATGTATAAATTAGTATTATACCATAATAGGTTGTGCTTTCCACAAATTGGGCAATAATTTGGAGACTTAGATGTAAAGCGGTAGTGACAATTAATACAATAACTTGCATTAATGAAGTCAAAAAATTGCGTTTGAAAGAAGAAGTTAATATTATTTTTTTCTTGTAAAACATTTAGCTTTTTAACGATATTTATACAAGCATTGGCTGCAGAATAGGATATATTAAAAATTGCTTGAATTTCCGCAATGTGTAGTTTTTGGTAGATACTATTTAAAAGGCGAACAAGTCTTGCGGGACGGATAAAAGCTCCTGCAAATGTATCAGCTTCTCTTTCTAATACTTTGTATTGTGCTGCAGATAAACCTGAACGAAAATACAAAGTTTCTTCAAAGTCAATACAATGATTAAGTAGAATATGCCCAAGTTCATGTGCTAACGTAAATCTAATTCTATCATCTGATTTTTGGTCATCATAGAACGTAACGTAACCAAAATTAGGGATAATAGTCGTAAAAGCGTCCATATCATTTTTGTCAAAAGCATCTTTTGTAAGAAGGTTAGATAAATTTGGATATAATGAAATCAGTGGTGCCGCTTCACTTAAGGAGAAACATTTAATATTTTTAATCTTATAAATATTAGGTTAATTGTACAATGAAATTGAACACATAAAAAAATCCATAGTGAATACCGA
>NZ_JALKIG010000056.1 GCF_023051165.1 Veillonella sp. KGMB01456 | reverse complement strand
AAACCTATTCAGGCTTCTCGGAAATAAAAGTCTAACTTTTTGGGGTCACTACAGCCGTTATGGCGCTGGGTCCCTTTTACATATATTCATTTATGCTATATTCTCGAAAAGAACGTAAACTGAAATCTCTACCGGGAATCAGTCTTTTTATTTGCCGGTCTTATCTCCTGTATATTCAATGACGATAATAGCGCCCTTATTTTCCATTTCTGTAATCGGCTTGCCATCTTTACCTAGCGCATTACCGCCGTTATCCGTAGCAACGTAGATCTTTGTAGTATCCGGGCTTACAAGAACATTGCGGTAACGGTTATTAGTCTTGAATAATTTTTCTACATCGCCCTGAACTTGTTCACTTTTACCATCAAGTTTCACACGATAAATGGCACCATTCTTAAGCGTCGTAATGAGCAAGGAATTCTGCCACTCTGTAATCTTCCCGTCTGCCGGATAGTAGGCAACACTGGAAGGAGCAATGGTTGGCCAACCTACATAGTAAAGTGGTGCATAGGTTTCATCGGCAAAATCATAGCCATTGCGAACAACGTTAAAGGATTTAAGCGGATCTTTAAGGTTCGGAGCATTAAAGTCTGTTTCCAACTGAGTCGGAACGCCTACCGGAATATTGTTTGAATCAAATTTTGCCTGCAATTCTTTGGAAGCCTGGGAATAGTTGGCATACACATAGGATTCATTATCTCTATAACCTGCCACATACGGCCAGCCATAGTTGCCGCCTTTTTCAATAAGGTTCAGTTCATCATCTGTAGACGGACCATGTTCGGTCGCAAAGAGTTTATCACCAACAAAGGCGAGCCCCTGAGTATTGCGGAACCCATAGGCATATACATGACTTTGGACACCATTTAATACAGGGTTATCTGAAGGAATGGAGCCATCTGCATTGAGACGCAAAATTTTGCCCGGATAGAGACTATAATCATTAGCGGCTACCTGCTCTGCTGTTGGTAACATCTGAGCCTGGATTTCCTTGGCTACGCGAGTCCCCTGATTATTCCCTTGGTCACCGATGGTATAGTAAAGCTTACCATCCGGTCCGAAACGAAGTCGACCGGAGTTATGATCAACGCTGGCCGGCAGATTATCGAGGATAGCTGTTTCATCACGAAGTGTCTCGGTCTTAGGATCATAAGTCATACGGACAATACGAGCATGCTTTTCACCATTCACTTCATAGGTATAAGCCGTGTAGACATAATTATTTCCTTTAAGGAACTGTGGGTCCAGTGCGAGGCCCAGAACGCCTTGATGAGGCGGCGCCGCCACGGCATTATTAAAGGTGTACAATACCTTATGCTTACCCTTTTTCGGGTCAACCTTAGAAATCGATTTTGCCTGACGTTCGGTTACCCACAACGAATTATCCGGTCCCCAAAGAACTTCCCACGGAGAACCCAAGCCATCTACAAGGACAGTCGCCTTAAAAGGCGCTGCAATATTGACCTTGTCTCCATGGGCTGCCTCAGCCACCATACTAAAACCTGCTGTTGCCGTAATGGCAAAAAGACCACAAAGTACTTTTGCTGCTAATTTCTTCATACGGTTCTCCTTTCACATAAAAGTCCTTCATACTTAGCTATCTCTAATCGATTATTTTCGACTAGAGATAGCCTATAACCGTGCTGAATCGTGAAGTCTTTCCGGTCCTCAAGACGGTAAGCTGTACTTCACATTTCATTCATATCTCTTATTATTATAAATAAAAAACAGTTACTTGTATACTGAACACCTAAGCGAAAGTGTCTATAGTTTATTTTATTGACTCTATCTCGTATGATTCTTCAACTTTAGCCTTAACATATTCTTCAAACATATACGGTGCTTCCTCTTCTTTTAAGATACTACCAATATGCATGGCTCGATTCTGTAGCACATTTTCTTCATCAAGCAATAAATTTCTTAGGAATAACTCAAGGAATTCCGTTGTTGCAAAAACACCGTTTTTCAAATCGCTATAATTAGCCCTAACCAACGCGTTTCTAAAATACCAAGTATGCTTGGCAAAAATATTGTTCGTAGCAGCAAAGCCCAATGTGCTCAAATACTTAATAAAGAATACAGCCGTTGTCCGTGTATTACCTTCGCCAAATACATGAATTTGCCACAAGCCGGCTACAAATACGGCAAGATGGTGAATAATCTCATCCATGGACAGATTTTTATAAGAAAACTTCTTTTCTTGTGAAAAATCATACTCCAGCGTTGCCCGTAGTTCTGAAGCACTGGCGTAAAGAACAGTTGCTCCGTTCAGCACCCATTCTTTTTTTGTAATATTATAATCACGATATGTCCCTGCATGAGGATAGATGCCCGTAAAAAGCTTTTTATGAATGGCCAGATACTCATTTGGGGTAAAGCTGAAAGCATGTTCTGAAAGAAGTGCTGCAATACGAACAGACACTTTATCGGCTTCTTCTGTCCGATTCGACGCATCCGTGTTCGGCTTCGCCTCGTAATAATTTTGCAAAAGTTGCTGAGCATCTTCCAAGGAAATCTCGCCTTCAATATTTCGAATCGCCGTATCCAATAAATACTTCGAAGGCTGCAGACCATCAACGGCCTGCAGGCCGATAGCCGTCTGCCATGCATAACCTTTTTCACGCTTAGCCGGTTCGGATTCTTTTATATATTCTTTGAAGGGATCTTGGTCCGGCACATCTTTGGGATGTTCAACGGGGTGTTCAAATGCATCTTCATACGATTTTTTCGGCACCATATATCACCTCATCATTTTGATTAACAGCAACTCTTGTTATTAAAGCCACGGCTTCAACATGTGCACTCATGGCAAACATATCCACCGGCTGCACGGTTTGCACTTCATAACCGAGCTCACGTAGCACGCAAATATCGCGCGCCATGGACGCCGGATTACAAGACACATACACCATATGTTTCGGTTTCATGGTGGCCGCCGCTTTTAAAACTTCCTCTTTACAGCCTGCCCGAATCGGATCAAACACAACCACATCGGCTTTCACGCCCCGTTTCACGAGTTGCGGCATTTCTTTGGCCGCATCAGCGGCGATAAATTCAACATTCGTAATGCCGTTGCGCTTCGCATTCGCTTTGGCATCTACAATGGCAGGTTCCACAATTTCAATACCGATAACATGTTTTGCCTGTTTTGCCAAAAACAGAGAAATCGTACCGGTACCGCAATATGCATCGATAACCGTTTCTTCACCGGTTAAATTAGCATATTCCAACGCTTTCTTATATAATACGAGGGTTTGTTCCGGATTGACTTGGAAAAACGAATGCGGCGATAGTCTGAATTTCAAGTCGTCAATGGTGTCGCTAATCGTTTCGTCACCCCAAAGCAATGTGCAATCACGGCCCATAATAACATTCGTTTTACGCGAATTATGATTGAGCACTATGCTCGTTACTTGCGGCAAGTGTTTACGAATTTCAGAAATCCAGTGCTCTGCTTGCGGCAATGTTTTGGCTGTGCTTACGATAATAACCATCCAGCCGTTTTCACCGATACGGCCGATAATGTGGCGAATCATGCCCTCGCCGGTCACTTCATTATATGGTGTGAGTCCGGTTTCACGAATTAAACGCTCGCAAACGGCAGCAATCTGATTATTCCCCTCATTTTGAATCGCACAATTTGTGCAAGGCACGATGTCATGAGAGCCCATGGCGTAGAAGCCTAGCACCGGCTTTAATTCATTAGCTCCCCCCGCCTGAGTTTTGCCTGTTTGTCCCTGTAACTTTGAGCCGGTATCAACACCCCAACCCACCGGAATCTGCATTTTATTCCGATAATGCCAAGGTTGTTTCGGGCCTAAGGCGGGCTGCACCAAATCAGGATTTGTTTTACCGATACGCTCCATAATGTCGCGCACTTTTTGTGTTTTCAAACGCAATTGCTCTTCGTACGTCACATGTTGCAAAGTACATCCGCCGCAAGTACCATACACCGGACAAACCGGTTCAATGCGATGTGGTGACGGTTCTAAAATTTCAACCAACGTCCCCACGGCATAGTTCTTTTTCACCAATGTAATGCGGGCACTGATACGTTCCCCGGGGAGGGCAAACGGCACAAACACCGTAAACCCTTCATAACGGCCCACGCCTTCACCGCTGTTACCTAAACTCTCAATTGCAATTTCATAGACTTGGCCCTTTGCTACAGGCACATTCTGTTTCATGATGATTATCCTTTCTTACTGTAAGAAAATTTAAAACTACTTTCTTTTATTATATAACAAAATATAGGGGATAACTAAACGTCGCCTCATCAAGTTGAACTATCCGGAAATTCCGGATAGTTCATTTCTTCCTCCCTATAACCAGTTCTTTTACTCTAAATCATATCACGTGGGCTTCCTATTAATTATTATCGTTATCATATCTAATGGTACTCATTTATTAGTTCTATTATACAACAAAATACACGGGCTCCGTGCATTTTTAAAAGGGCTTTACCTTAATGCACGGAGTCCGTGTATTTGAATTTTCACTCACCAAAAATTGATTTAAAACTATATCTTTTAACATACTGAGTCTTACTGTCAATACTGAAGATTGGCCTGAATAATTTCATTCAGACTAATATGTTCATTCCGATACCGGGCACACCGATTATAGTCATAGCGACATGAGTATGCCAACCGCTATAACTGCCCGGTTCAAACGTAATCACATTAGTCTGCGGTCTTCCTTTCTGACAGCAACGGGCCATCATCCTAACCCCCAAATAATCGTTTACACTTTAATCTGCCGCTGCCAAAAAGATACAGCTCGATCGAGCCACCCCTCCGCAACAGTTCCTTCGCCAAGACCAAAGCCATGGGGCAATCCGGGGAACACTTCGATGGCGGCATCGGTTCCATTAGCCTGAATATCCTTAATTCGTCGTTTCATGGTGCCATACCACGCAATACGATCCGCCGTTCCCACACAGTTATACGTAGGCGGCTCGTTACCGGTTACATCGCCCAAACCGGTATACTCCATGATAACCGCAGCCGGCTGTGGATAGGATTTTTCACCAAAAGATTTCGTCCCATACGTACCGACCCAAGCTGCCATTCGAGCACCGGCCGAACCGCCCCACAGTGAATAATCACGGACATCAACCTGAAGTTCCTTTGAGTGCTCATGGATAAAAGCAACAGCTCGTGACAAATCCTCACAGGCTTCGCGAGCAGCGACGCGATAGATGAGAGCAAAGGCGTTATAGCCTCGTTTAGCCAATGCTTGGGCATGAGGAAAACTATCGTGCATGGCACCGACATAGGCAAAACCACCGCCGGCGCTGATAATGGCGGTCTTGCCGTGAGGCTTACCGCGAAAGAAAAGTAAACCTGTGTTCTTTTTATTAAGATCGACAGCCTTTTCTTGCGGGCTATAAATATCATAAAAAACGGTCTCACCGGCAAGGACTCTTTCTTTCAGCTCATTGACAATACTCACCGTCCGCTCCGGTTTTATATAGCTATACCAAATAAAATAGTGTCCTAAGTCTTTTAAATTTGTCTGTGGCGGTATCGCCAAATCTACCGGAAACAAAAGCCGGCCGAAGCCGGCAAATGCCTCATCTCGGATGACATCGCGAACTTTTGAACCCATTGAAAATAGCTCTTTTGTCATCTTATTATTTTCCCTTTCTTTAACACTTATTACGATTTAATATTGTTTTTTAATTCTTTTTACTCTTTTAACGACTTTATTGTGTTAAATTCTTTATTTTTTAAATTATTTTGCTCTTTTAGCTATCTATATTCTAGAGTGCGCCTTTATGAAAGTACAGTAACAATTATGCAGACTACTATAATTTTTCTTTATACCGAAACATCAAAATGCACCGTCGCCCCCATCCCATGCACTGGCTGGCAATAAATCCTTGCGTTTCGAGGATTTAGATGGCAATACAATGCTTTTAAGAGGTCGCTTAGGATTTTGGAAGCATATTACGGATGAAAAAATAGCCTTATAATTACTAACAACTTAACATCATAAATAATTCCGCTAATAAAAAACGATTCCGTTTTGTGAAATCTCTCTTAAAGGTAGATTTTAACATCTAACTTTGAAGAGCCTCCAACTTAACGGAACCGTTTCTTTTTAAAACAACTGCTTCAATAATTTTTCGTACTCACTATATACTGCCGGATTGTATGGCGACAAAGTTTCTAAAAACGCCTGATTGTGTTTCTTATGAATTTCAATTTGAGCATCGTAATTCTTAATTACGTCGAGTAATACGTCGGCCCTTCGTTGAGCATCAAATTCCGGATAGTAAAAACCAACGCCCGCATCAAGTAAAATCGGCGAATTGTGTACTAGCGGATAATTGCCGTAAAGGGCTTCGTAATAGGTATAATTAAGCCCCAGTTCCCACTGAAAAGCCAGCATGATATCGGTGTAACGCGACAAAAAGTAGGGCAATAGATGTCTAGTTTCAACGGTCATAACATTGTTTTTTACCAGTGTGGTATAACCGATAAAATTGTGAAAACCGGAAATATCTCGTACATCATAGGTGTTACACAAATACACGTGGGAAATAGCCTCCGGATCTTTTTTATAGGCTGCCTCGGCAATGAGGACCGGCGTATAGCAATTTTTTAGAACCGATATATTCGGCTCAATCACGGTTATGCGACGGCCCCGTTTCGATTTGTCGGGATTATAACCAAAACTCAAACCGTCTTGCAGGTTAGCCACTTGTCGGTCAAAAAAGAATGGGCTCCACACATGCGGTACTTTGTAGGCTTTTGTCCCGGTCATGACTTCCAAATAGTCTTTGTTAGTCTTATATACTTGAGGAATTAACCAGACTTGATCAAACGTGCACCCGTTAAAACCGCGACCGCCATCCTTTTTATTCACGAATTTTTCCATATCCATGATAAAATCACTACCCATGCGGAAGGTAACAATTTTGGCGCCATATTTGCGGAATTCTTTTTCATACTTTGGTTCTAACGTAAGCGTACCTTCAATCAAGACATCGGTGGTTTTTACAACTTCTTCGTATGGGAAAATATCGACGCCCATGGCTTCGATTTCCAGTTCTTTAGGCAATGTCTTTAAATCATTGCCCCAGAACACGAAGTATACATCGTCAACGCCGTCAATTTGAGTGAGCATTTCACGTAAAAAATACATATTCTGACCGGCTCCATTGGACCATATGTGTTTGTACGTTGAGCCCCAGAAAAATGTGATGCCAATGCGAAGCCCTTGTCTGTTTGATTTATTTCCACTATTGTTCTTACCTAAACCCATATAAATATCCTTTTTGTTATTCATCGTAACTAGATTAAAATATGATGTATTTTATATTAATATATCACATATTATAGCTTACATAACGCTTTTTTCAGTAAAACTTTATTCAAATACACAAATCGTTT
This sequence comes from Veillonella sp. KGMB01456, assembly GCF_023051165.1. Taxonomy (GTDB): domain Bacteria; phylum Bacillota; class Negativicutes; order Veillonellales; family Veillonellaceae; genus Veillonella_A. The sequence goes on along the minus strand of NZ_JALKIG010000056.1, from coordinate 3,466 downwards.
ATTTGAATTTTCAGACAAATTATGTGAAATACATCCTTATTAGCATAAATACTGTATTAAGAATTTATTTTGGACATCAGTACTTTCACTTGAGCCTGCAATTCTTCAATCTGACTGGCTTGAGTGTTAATTGTCTTTTGCTAATCTTGAATTTTATCTTTCAAGTCATTGGTTATTAAAAACCTTTGACTTTAAATAGATAAGTAGATACAATAAAAGTGAGTAAAAGTAATATAACTATACCAATCAATAAAAGGAGGTCTTCCATGTTTGAATCGCTTTTCGCAGAATTAAAACTGCAAAACACAGACAGAACTAACGCATACATCGCAAAGGTAGAAGATATACTCAAACCGTTCGCCGTCGCGAGTTTTCAAGACTCCCTATTCATAGTGGCTTTAACGCTGGTAAGTAAAGTAGATAATTCAAGAATCAAGTCTGCCTTTTTTCAGCTCAGATCTCAACTAAACGACTCTTTTGTCACCAAAGCGCTTGAAACGGTGGCAGACTATTATCAAAGCAGTAATTTGGAATCATTCACCCCAATGCATTCAGCCTTACGAAGCTGCACTAGTCTGCAACTGCTAACTTATTTGATGTTTGCCAATCCTAACAGCAAAAAAGACGCCGCTTTCGACAGCGGCCGCAGCCTAAACAGATTGCTCGTCGAACTTGTAAAAAACGAAATGTCTATCTACGATTGGGGCTTTAGTTACGGACAATTCCTACTATCCGCCGCACTTTACGGCAACGCGCAATCACTAGAGGGAATTGAAATCAATCCGGAATGCTATGTCGTTACCAAACTCAGACTGTCCCTCCTGCCACACGAGCGGACCATCAAATTGCACTTTGGCAATATGTTTTACGAAGAAGACCGGCATCGAAGTATTTTTACTAACTTCCGCGATATTTCTACCAAACAACCCCATTCCGCTATCATCCACCCTCCATTTGGTGTCATGATTGATGAGTTTTTTGAAAATAACAAAGGGCTGCGAGTACCGACATTACCGCGCTTTGCTGACATTATGGGCCCCAGCGCGTATAAGAGCGAATGGCCGTTTATACTGAAAGCCTTAGATGATTTAGCTGATGAAAAGCGACTCTACGCTATCACTACTAACGGTGCTGCCTCAACGGAAACATATAGCGAAATCCGGCGTAATTTAGTACAACAAGGATTAGTAGAATGCGTTGTTCAATTATCTGAAAACCTATTGCCGGGCACATCTATCCCGTCAATGCTGTGGATTTTTTCAAAAAACAACGAAACGGTACGCCTAATTGATGCGTCTCGTATTAGAACGGAAGGGCGCCGCAAATTCAGCCTATCTCTCGGCGATATTGAAAAAATAACGTGTTTAGTTACTAATCGAACTCCTATTTCCGAGCTTTTCGAAGGATATCAAGGGCTTATCCGCTATGTTTCGGCTTCCGAATTAGCCGAATCCAACTATAACCTATCACCTTCGCGTCATTTAGGCGAAGACTTCCCGGCCGAGTATATTTTGCTAAAAGACGTCTGCCAGATCAACCGCGGGGTTCTCTTAAAAGCGCAAGAGTTAGATGAGTTAGTGTCTGATGACAACTCCGTAAAGTACATCACCCCTAAGCATCTAAACGATAGCGTTATCGACTTAACCACCGTTACCTCATTGATTGAGACGGACGATATTTTGAAAAAGAAATCTATCGGCAACGACACTATCGTCATGAGCAAACTTCTGCCTTTTAAGACCGGCTATGTGTCAAACACCAGAAACAATCAGGTATTCTCGAATGGCAACACCTATTTTTTGCAAATTAACAAAGAAAAAATCAATCCCCTCTTTTTGTGGATGTATTTAAATTCGAATTCGGGTAAAAAACAACTGGAACAACTTTCACGTGGCAGTTCGACAAGTACCTTAAGCATCAGCGATTTAAAAGAGTTAAAGATTCCTTTAATCGAGCCTGCCGTACAGGATAAACTAGCTGATACATATAAGAAACTATTAAAAAAAGAAAGCCAGATTCAAGAAAGTTTAAAAACCTTGGAAAAAGAAAAAGAACAGCTCATCGAGACTGTTCTACAGTAGTAAAATTTATAAAAAAGATTAGTTGATTGTGACTGCATTACAGCAGTTCAAAATATTAAAAGTGAGGTTATGAGCTATGAAGTTGCATGAACACGCTTTTCGTGACTTATTTCACCAATTTATATTATTACCTATCGACAAAAACGATCCTCATATTCCGGATTTTTTCATAGAATTCCCTAATTACCACGATGCCAACGCACTCTTACTCTATGGTTATATCGACCACGAAGCGGGGCTTACATTTGAAGTTTTAAGTGCCGCGCGGCACGAAAACGACACGACAACGCTATTCCCGGGAAATGACGAGATTTCAGTCAAACTTCGCTCTGAATCTATCGGCGATGAGGAAATTGTATTACTCAATAAACTTACGCCTAATGCGTATGATGAAAAAATTGAGCAAATTCACAAGTTCTACAAAGCCGACAAAGGTATTGAATTATGTCGCAAAATTAAAGAGTTGGATGCTTACCGTCATGCCGATTATCCCGATGATGTAGCCGTTATCTTCTACGACCAAGAAAAAGAACCGGAATATTGCTGGGTTCGCTGCGAAGATTGCCAGCCGCCGCGTTTCTTCGGTACGTTGTTAAACGAACCCAAAATCATTGAAGGAATCCATAAAAACGACAAAGTTGTTTTTAATTTAATTGAAGTAAAAGACGGATTTTTTGTGGCGGTGTTCTTACGGTGATATAGTACGCCAATCAATGAGTGGCTTACCAAATAGACCTAAAACACAACTATTTCAATGGCCCCAAAATCTCCTATAGATCCCTATCCCCCTATAAGTCCAAAATAAAACTCTCATAAACGAAAAAGGCCCCTGTAGGGGCCTTTTAAATTTGACTGAATTCCGGTAACATGTGCCGGTCAACGGTCTATTATTCTATTAATCCCGCCATCTGAGGCGCTTTCTACGTTCTCTCGGCTCAAGAATATATTGATTGATACCTTTAAAAATAGCAATGGCAACCCATATAGGTATGGACCAGACGTTAAATATGGCCGTTGTTATAATGAATAATGTCATCATAATGATAAATTGCATAATGATTTCCCCTTACCCCAATATATAAAAACATCTATCTATATAATATCAGTATACTGGTCTTTATCCATTGCTGTAAACAAACTAATCGTTCAATTCCATATCATCATCTGTATTGTATTTTTTACCATCTGAAGATTTTAGATACTAATGCAAAAGGCCCAACGCCGATAACGGTGTGGGCCTGTTGCTAAACTCTTCTGAGGATAGCCAACGGTTCCAAACGTTCACTATCTTTCTCCTTATATTATAAAGCCCGCAGCCGATGAAAATCAAATAGGCTTATAGGACAAAAAGTGTGTGTGGCTTTTTTAAATTAATCCCAATAAAT
>NZ_JALKIG010000055.1 GCF_023051165.1 Veillonella sp. KGMB01456 | reverse complement strand
GCGGGACACCCTGATTAAAAGTCAGGTGCTCTACCAACTGAGCTAATGAGTCATGCAATGGCAGGGGCGGCTGGGATCGAACCAGCGCATAATGGAGTCAAAGTCCATTGCCTTACCACTTGGCGACGCCCCTAAGTGGGGTGAGTAGTGGGGATCGAACCCACGCGTAACGGAGCCACAATCCGCCGTGTTAACCGCTTCACCATACCCACCACTGTGGAACATACAGAGGAAAGTATCCCCCGTAACGAATGATATTGTATCATTCTCCGAGGGATACTGTCAACTATTATTTTTAATTAACTAGTTATTTTTTGATTAAATAATCTTTTACAAAATTAGGCAATGCAAATGCCGCCTTTTGTATCCCCTCATTATAGTATTTAGTTGTAAACGTCTGTTCACGATTAGCTTCCCATGTTAATGGGTCATATTTCTTCGAACCCATAGTGAAGCAATGCATCCCGGTTGGATAGATTGGAATAAACGCCGTATAAAGACGGGCAATCGGGAAGTGATTCGAAACATAGCCGAATACTTTTTCAACCAGCGGCTGATGCATCATAGGTGATTCAGTTTGTTGCACAAAAAGACCATCTTCTTTTAAAGCCTTATACGTATTGGCATAGAATTCATCGGTAAATAAACCTTCCCCCGGTCCGATTGGGTCGGAGCAATCTACGATGATTACGTCGTATTTATTTTCAGCCTCAGCCATAAAACCAATGCCGTCACCAATAGTTACTGTGAGTTTTGGATCTTTGCGAATCATGGCATCGGCAATGGTCGGCAAATATTCTTTGGCAAGCTCTACTACTTTGCCGTCAATTTCAATCATGGTTACAGTTTCAACGCAATCATGGCGTACGCATTCTCTGGCTACACCACCGTCACCGCCGCCGATGATCAAAACATGTTTTGGGTTCGGATGCAAGAACAAAGGAACATGGGACATCATTTCATGATAGATAAACTCTTCCCGCTCCGATGCTTGGAACACGCCATCCAAGGACAACATAGTGCCATATTCTAAGCTGTGAACCACTTCAATTTTCTGAAATTCCGATTGTCCGGAATATAAAACTTTATCGATTTCTGCGCTCAATTTCAAATGAGCGGACTGATTTTCTGTAATCCAATCTGCCATTGGTAACCTCCTAATCGATTAACAAGCACTAATCCTACCAAATCAGTGAATACAAATTTGAAAACTCCACCCCTTAATAATTGCAAGCTGCCTTCGTAACCACAATCATACTCGGCAATCATAGCCGGACTTGATATTCACAAGCACCCCTTGATAATTGCAGCTTTCTATAGCCAATTACTGTTGCTTACGTACGGCATAGGCGAAACCGCCGCCCAACATGGTATCTTGTAACCATCTTTTCAGTGAAAAAATGCGTTCAATTTCTTCATCGTATACTACGCAACGCACATCATCATTGTTTTCCGTCAATTTTACGATAGGAACCCAATGCCATGTGGACAAGCCTTTTTCATTACCGCGATGACGATTCAAAAAAGCAACCGGCGAATCACTGCCGAGCCCCTGTTTAATAAAGTTTACTACCTGCTGCAACGGTTGACGACATACAGCAAAGGGGTAAACCCCCATCATCTTCACGGTGTAAGGCAATTCTTTCTTTTCACAATAGTCATTCAGACCTTCCTGAAACCACTGTGTTTTATACAAACCGCCACCGATGCGGGGACGCACATATTGAAACAATTCTTCCATGCGCTTTAAAGCAGCTTCGCCATCATTACTGGTCGTACTATCGAGCAAACCGTCCCGGAACTGCACGTAGCTGATTACCTGTGTAGCCGTCGTCGGGCCGCACCCGGATAAACGCTGCCAATCATCATGATACCATTCTTGGTTATAACCGTAAGAAAAACGGCCGTCTTTTTTCACCTGCAACCATTCAGGATGTTTGAGTGTCAAACTCTCCATATATTACTCAATCCTCTATTACATCAACTTAATTTAACATATAAAATTATTGTAATAGTGACCTTCTATACATAGACCTACGATTAAGCTTAGTCTTCTACAACTTCAACCTTAACCATACGGTCGCCTTGCTGAATGCCATCTACTACATCCATACCTTCAATTACTTTACCAAATACAGTGTGAACACCATCCAAATGAGGTTGTGGTTCATACACGATAAAGAACTGACTGCCCCCTGTATTCGGACCGCGGTGAGCCATGGACAAGGCACCGCGTTCATGTTTGTGCGGATTACCGATTAATTCATCTTTAATGGTGTAACCGGGACCACCCGTACCGTTGCCGTTAGGACAACCACCTTGGGCTACGAAGCCCGGAATTACACGATGAAATGTAAGGCCGTCATAAAAACCTTCTTTGATTAATTTTTCAAAATTAGCAACCGTACCCGGTGCTTCTTTTGCAAATAATTCAATCGTAATATCGCCTTTTTCCATATGGATAATCGCTTTTTTCATGCTATTCTACCTCCAACAATGTACGCAGTACATAACTCGACAACATAAGACCCGCTACGGATGGTACGAAACCGCAAGAGCCGGGACTGCGTGAATCGTCATCACGAGTCGGCGTCATCGGCTTTTCAGTGGAAAAAACTACGGTCTGTTTCTTGATTCCGCGTTTGCGCAATTCGCGGCGAATAACTTTGGCCAAAGGACAGGTGTGAGTTTTGCTGATATCGGAAATGCGAAGTAATCCCGGATGCATCTTATTACCCGTGCCCATTGACGAAATACAAGGAATACCTAATTCCTGACAGTTTTCAATAATCGCCAATTTAGCCGTTACCATGTCAATCGCATCGATTACAAAATCTACCTTAATGTCCTTGATAAAATCAGGATACGCTTCCTTGGTATATACGATATCGTAAGTATCTACCTGCATATCAGGTCGAATCGACAAAGCGCGCTCTTTGGCCACTTCAACCTTACGACGACCGATAGTTTCCTGCGTCGCAATAAGCTGACGGTTCAAATTACTTACCGTAACTTTATCGCCGTCAATCAAAACTAAACGACCGATACCGGTGCGCACTAATGCTTCCATGGCAAAACCGCCTACACCGCCGCAACCAAACAAGGCTACCGATTTAGTACCCAAATTTTCTAATTTTTCTTTTCCTACCAGCCATTCTAAGCGGGTAAACATGTGTTCCATTCAAATCTCCCATCAATAATACACTTTTTACTGACTGCCACCAAAGTGACTACTACAAGCTGCCGCTCTTAGGCAACAGCGTTTTAAAAATAAGTTGGCGCTAATATATTTTCGTCAAAAACCGCATCATAGAGTACGAATTCAACGATTCACAAATTAGCGCTTCAACCATTATACCGCAAATTAACGAAATAACTACTATTACTTCTAATTAACGAGTTGCCGGAATTACTTCCAACCAATAACCATCCGGATCGGCAATGAAGTAAATGCCCATGTTAGGGTTTTCATACACAACACAACCCATTTCTTTGTGTTTTTTGAAAGCCCCTTCATAATCATCAACAACGAATGCCAAATGGAATTCGTTATCACCTAAATTATACGGGCGATCCCAATCACGTAACCATGTCAATTCCAACTGATGATTACTGCTGCCGTCTTCCAAATATACGATTTTAAAAGAACCGTCAGCCGGCTCAATGCGACGACCCGGTTTTAAACCTAAAGCGTCTTCGTAAAATTTAATGCTTTTATCTAAATCACGAACATTAAAATTATTATGTACCATTGTAAATTTCATGTTTGTAATCTCCTCTCATCACATAAAAAGTCATACGAACTTATTTAATTTTCTATTTCAAAGTTTACTGCTCAAAATATTTAATACTGCTATTTAATAGTATCATAAATCTCGATATATTGCTATATGATGAAGTAACAATATGACAAACTACTATATGATGTATCACTTTCAACACGCATAGGGCTACCCATTTTCTTCGCCCGTATATCTACGGTACTAAAAAGTGAGCCGTACTGCCCTTATTGGTAGCTTCCACAACCAAATGGGCCGGTATGCGCCCCTTCAATTCAGGCACATGAGAAATAATACCAACCAGGCGACCCGATTTTTGCAATTCCACCAAGGTTTCCATGGCAATATCGAGCGTATCCGGATCCAAAGTCCCAAAGCCTTCATCAATGAAAATCGTATCCAAGTGAATCCCACCGGCATAGGCTTGAATAATATCGGCTAAACCCATAGCCAGCGACAAAGAAGCAAGGAAGGTTTCACCGCCGGACAAGGTATTAGCCGGCCGTTCATAACCCGTATAGGTATCGAGCACCGACAGATCAAGGCCACGATGGCCGCGACTGACACTGTCCGCCTGAGCGCGTCGCAATTCATAGCGCCCTCGGCTCATCTGACGTAGCCGCACATTGGCGGCTACCACCACTTCTTCCAAAATAGCCCCCAATACATAGCGTTCAAAGGTTACCCCTTTTTGCCCGGCATTGCCGCCATTAGCAAGCTCATAGAGATTATTAATAAACGTAAATCGTTCGGTTATCGCCGCATTATCGGCCACTAATTTACTGTATTCGGCTAAAACTTCCTCGAGATGACGAACCGTCTCCGCTGCCTTCGTTTCGTTACGCACAGCATTTTCATAGATAACTGATGCTTCGTCCTTCATTTCTTTCGTTACAACCATGGACGGTTCTGCCAACGACGCCAAATCATTGGAAGCCGCCGTCAGCAAAGTTTGTACGCGGTCCACTGCCGCATCATAATTCTTGACAGTTGTTACGAATTCCGTCTTGCGTGCCACCATCGGCCGAAGCTCCAACAAATCAGCGTCACTCAATTTCGACCGGCGAAGTTCCGCTTCAATCTCTTGATCTTTAACCGTAACCTCGTGCATCGTTTCCCGTTGCTGTTTTTCTAAATTTATAATAGTCGTTTCATTTGAGCTCTTGGCCTGTAAATAATCCCGCTCCGCTTCTTCAAATTGAAGCTGTTCCTTTTCAAAAGTGGCGAGCCACGTCTCTTTAGCTTGTAATTCTTTCGCCCAAGAAACCTTATCTATCGCTTTTACCGCCTCTTGATGAAGAGCCAAACCTTCCTGCTTGCCTACGAGCTTCGTGCGCGTATCCTGATAGCTTGTTTCTTTCTCTTTCAATTCTATGCGAATGGTCTCGATAGTATTATTTAAAACTGCAAGGGTATCATTCAATTGTGTGACTTTCTTCTCTTTTACGGCTAAGGCTTGACTACGCTGATTCAGAATAGTTTTAACACTGTCCGCTTCTGCCAAAAACTCACAAGCAACCGTTGATTTTATATCTATATCACTATGTTCAGCCAACCAGGCTGCTATAGCCCTTTCACTTTCTTTGACCGCCTCATCGGCACGAGTCCATTGCTCGGCAGCCGCGCTCTGTCGTTCCGCCCGGGCGGATGTTTCTTGTAACGCTTTACTATACGCTTTTTCCGCGTTCATCATGGCTTCTTCCGAGTATTCATCAGGCAAAACCGCTTTGTGAGGATGGTCCGTAGATCCGCAAACCGGACAGGCTTCATGGGTCTTCAAAGCGACCGCTAATCCCGCTGCCGCAAATTGCCGGCACAGATTTTCCTGATGCGCTCGCTCCATGAAAGCTAATTCTTCCTGCTGCTTAGCTTCTTCATAGGCATGACGCGTGTTAGCCGCTTGTACTTTGGCCGCTGCCCGCTCTTCTATTAACTGCGTTGCTTTTTCACCCAGTTGAACAGCCGTCAAAACAGCCTCACGTTCCTTCATGAGTTGACTCTGATTACCTAAAGCCTTCCGAAGTTCTTCCACACTCTTACCGGTTGTATCCGCTTCTTCCAGCTTAGTTTTTAAAAGTTCATTCGCCGCCTTTACCGCCTTTTCCGCATTTTCAACGTCTTCCCCAAGCTGTTTTAATTCAGTCTGAAGTAAGGTGATAGCATCAAAATGCGCTTTAATCTCGCCGGCCTTGTGAATATCCAAACGATAGGTTTCACTCATAGGTTTACGCTCTGCCAAGGATGCCTTCGTAGCAGTTAGCGTCTCCCCGGTTTTCAGGAGTGCCTCTTTATCGGTCCGCGCAGCTATTAAATCATCGGTAAGTTGCTGCTTTTTAGCTTCTAGTTTTGCCCGTTCCGTTTCTTTCTGAAAAATCGGCGTCACTTGTTCCAAACGCTCTATGATTTGTCGTGATCCATTAACAGATTCTGCTTGTTTCATCAAATCAGCGAGCTCCGCTTGTTTTTCATTAATGGTGGCGCCTAATGTTTGGCGCTTTTCCCCTAATTCATAGTCAGCCAAAATTTTTACCTGATTGGCTTGCGCCTCTGCCAGGATGCCGGCCGCTTTAGTTTGTTCCGCTTCGGCACTACTCAATTTTTCACGCAAATCTGTTTCAGTCTTTACGCCCTCTGTACTCAATAAATACCGTTGACGGTCCACCACCTCACGCGCCGATGCATATACTTTGTCATGTTCTTCTTTGAGCATGTCCTGCAAACGGGCATATATTTCAGTCCGAAAGAGACTGTGCATCAGCGTTTCACGCTCTGAAGTAGGGGCTACCAGGAGTTTACGAAATTCCCCTTGAGGCAGTAATACGACTTGCAAAAACTGTTCCGCTTTAAAGCCCAGAATCTCATGTACCTTTTCCTTAATATCATTGGCGCGACTGCTGAATTCCTGCCATTCGCCATCTTCTAAAACGGCTAATGACGCTACGGCAGCCTGCTCGCGAAAGCCTTCACCGCGTCGTTTCTTTACCTTTTGTTTCGGACACCGTTCAATCTTATATTGACCATCACCTACTGAAAACGTAAAGGTAACTTTCGTCAATGTTTCCGGTGAAGCGTAATCACTGCGCATGCTTGTGCCGCTGCGCAAACCGCCACTGGATTCGCCGAACAAAGCATAAACCATGGCATCTAGAATGCTTGTTTTACCGGCTCCTGTCGGCCCCGTAATAAGGAATAAACTTTCTTCTTTCAAATCAGCAAAGTCCAAGTGAACCGTATCCGCGTAAGGACCAAACGCCGTCATCGTTAAAGTTAAAGGTCTCATGTCAGTCCTCCTTAATCAAACGTTCCCAAAGAGAGTTCATAAATTCCTTCTCCTCGTCACTTAACGGCTCATTACGAACGGCCAAAGCAAAATCTTCAAATAATTCACGCTCTGATAATTCTTTATAATTTACGCGATTGTCGGCAGTCAGTTCCGCCTGCATACGGCCCGTAAGCTCCAAGGACATGGCGTATGGAAAAACGTCACGCAAGCGTGCCATGCCGTCGATAACCGGTTCCGTATCCGCCAGTTCAACTTGTAAATACGTATCTTTGTAAGTTTCATGAAGTGCCGTATCTTGCAAAATATCATTAAAATTGCCTTTAACAATGGCTACATCATGTTGCGCTTCGATACCAACCTGTTCAATTTGGCAGTGGCCCTTTGCATCCATATCAACAATGGTAAATGACTTATTATGATTCGCCTCATCAAAGGAATATTTTAATAGGGACCCGCTATAGCGAATGTTATCGGTCCCCATGCGTTGCGGCCGGTGAATATGTCCCAAGGCCGTATAATTAAACGGCGCAAATACGTCGACCCCCACATTAGCGGTACCGCCAATTACCAAAGGTCGTTCTGATTCACTGGTAATACTGCCGGCCACCATAGTATGAGCCATGCCGACCGTACGCATTCCTTGCGGCACGAGGCTACGCAAATAATCGGCCCAAGCCGCATAGGTTTCGCCATAGGCTACCGCGAGATTTTGCCACTCATCCAAACGCTGCTTCGCCGGAACCGTTTCCAATAAATTGGTAAAAACTGTGCGCGGTTCCGTAAATGGCATAGGACAAAAGGCAATCTCGCCATACCCGTCTTCCAAATAGAGGGGCTCTAAACTGCGGTCCATCCGCCCCCACACATGAACGTGTGATCTAGAATACAAATCACGGCCCATGTCGAGGCGCTCCGCACTGTCATGATTACCGCCGATAACCAGCGTCGGAATTTTATAATCCAAGGCCAACTTAGTAATCACCATATCCCATAATTCCACCGCTTCCACAGGCGGCACGGCGCGATCAAATACATCGCCCGCAATAACAACGGCATCTATCTTTGCGTCTTTCAGCAGCTTGAAAAATTGGTGCTCCAGTACATAGGCCTGGTCATTCGTAAGATGGCGGGCATAAAAAATTCGGCCTAAATGCCAATCACCGGTGTGTAATATCCGCATAGTATCCCTCTTCAAAACACGCTAAACACTGAATTTCTCTATAGGCTCCCTTTTTATAGAGATTTTGAAAAAACTAAACATCTTATACCTTACGCTTCTTTATAAACGCTGCGCAACAAGGCAATTTCCTTCGCATAACCATCCAATTCATTCGGTGTTTCCAAATAGAACGGTAAATTGCGCAGTGCCGGATGATTGATTACCTTCGTAATCGCCTCCAAACCGATATGACCTTCACCGATTTTTTCATGACGGTCTTTATGGGCACCCCGCGGATTTTTAGAATCATTCAAATGAATGGCATGTAAACGGTCGAGACCGACGATTTTGTCAAAAGATTCCATAACACCATCCAAGTCGCCGATAATATCATAATCCCCTTCGTGAATATGGCAGGTATCCATGCAGACACCGATATAATCTTTCAACTTCACGCCATCAATGATTCGGGCAATTTCTTCAAAGGTGCGCCCCACTTCAGTCCCTTTGCCGGCCATAGTTTCTAACAATACGGTAGTGTGCATGCCTTCAAACATGACTTCATTGAGGGCTTCCACAATATATTCAATGCCCTGATCAACACCTTGTTTGACATGGCTGCCGGGATGAAAATTATATAATTGATTCGGCAAAAATTCCAAACGCTCTAAATCTTCGCGCATCATGTTTTTAGCAAACTGACGCAGGGACGGATCCGCAGCACAAGCATTTAACGTATACGGTGCATGACCTAAAATTTTGCCGAAGTTATGCTCCGCCATAAAAGCTTCCAATGCTTTCATATCCGCTTCGTCAAACGTGCGGGCCTTGCCGCCGCGCGGATTGCGTGTAAAGTACTGAAATGTATTGGCCCCAAGGCTTAAAGCCTCTTTACCCATATGTAAATAGCCTTTGCTGATCGATAAATGACATCCGATAGTTAACATTGAACGCTCCTTTATTTTAAATCTATTTAATAATTAAAATTACAATTTTACAATTTATAGTACAACGGCCTAAAATTCCGCCGCGAGTATACAGTATATAATTTAACACCGATACTTTTATTATATAACAAATTACTGATTACTTGCCTAAATTCTAAGTTCACAGCCAAACATTGACAGCCATCCTATATTTTAACAACAAAAAAAGAGCCTTGCGGCTCTTTTTGTTTAATGGGTTCCTTTACGCAAACAGTCAGGGCAAATACCTTCAAACGTAATTTGCTGGCCGGTCACTTTGTAGTGACTCAATGCTTCGACTTCAGCTAAGGTATCTTCCATATTCATATCGTGCAAATCATCAACGCGATTACATACGCTGCAACGCATATGAGGGTGGTTATGAGTATCCCAGTCATAGCGGCTGGAATCATCACCAATATCAAGAACTTTTACAAGACCGATTTTTTCAAAAATTTCCATCGTCTTATATACGGTTGCTAAACTCATGGTAGGATGATCTTGGCGTAAACTCTGATAAATCATTTCCGCCGTTGGATGCTCATTTTGACCATAAAGCACTTGGTAAATCGCAATACGTTGAGGGGTTACTTTGTAACCTTCGGAACGCAGTTTTTGTGCAATATCCATAGCAATCAATCCTCTCTCCACTCGGATTTAAAAGTGTTTCGTGCAACTCTGCACGTTGCCTGTAGCTAAGTTGCTTTAACTAGAATATCAATTCTAACCAATAACAATTATTGGTTAAGTAATTATAGCAAATTTAGTATACTTTGGCAAGATAACCGCTCATCAAATCTAATTATATATGGTAGGATTAGTCTTTGAAGTACGGTTTAAAGGCACCGCTCTTATGTGCTTCCTGACCACCGCGACGGCCTTGGCCTTCCGGATTGCGGCGTTTGGAACGATTGCCGCCGGCACGACGGGAATCATCACGACCACTGCGGTCACGGAAACTGCGTTCACCATTGCGGCGATCACCGCGACGGTCGGAACTGCGAGAGCTGCGTTGACCATCACGACGACGGCCGTCTTTACCGAAAGAGCGTTTTTTACGAACCCGTAAAGGTGCTTCTTCGGTGATATTTACCGGTGTCGTATCCGGTTCTTTAGTCAATAACTTAATAGCGGCCGCTACCAACGTTACGGAATCCAAATCATTCAATAATTCTTCCGCACTGGCACGATATTCTTTAAGGTTTTCCGTATCATCAGCCATATTGATTAAGCTCTGAACGGCTAATTTCTGTTGACCTTCCAATACTTCGCCTAAAGACGGGGCTTTACGACGAGCAATTTTACGTTTAGTCAAACGTTCAATAGCGTGTAAATGTTCCATTTCACGAGGAATAACGAACGTGTTCGCCATCCCTGCTTTACCGGCACGACCGGTACGGCCTACACGGTGAACATAGCTTTCAGGGTCTTGCGGTAAGTCATAGTTATATACATGAGTTACACCGCTGATATCGAGACCACGAGCAGCTACGTCGGTAGCTACCAAGATATCGATAGTCCCTTCACGGAACTGACGAATTACGCTGTCACGTTTCTGCTGGGATAAATCACCATGAATACCTTCAGCCATGTAACCGCGTTTTTTCAAACCTTCCGTTACTTCGTCAACACGGCGTTTCGTACGACCGAATACGATGGCAAGGTCAGGTGCCTGCATGTCGAGTAAGCGACAAAGTAAATCGAACTTCTGACGATCCTGTACTTCGATGTAGTACTGTTCGATTAAGTCCATAGTAACCTGCGTCGGTTTCATGCGAATGAGGCGCGGTTCTTTTAAATAGTTTTCAGCCAAAGTCTGGATGGCCGGCGGCATGGTGGCGGAGAACAATAATGTCTGACGTTGTTCCGGCACGGCTGCCAAAATTTTATTGATGTCATCGATGAAACCCATGTTAAGCATTTCATCCGCTTCATCGAGGACAATTACTTTTACGTTATCAAAATTGATGGATCCACGTTCCATGTGATCCATTAAACGACCCGGGGTTGCGACGATAATTTGAGGATTTTTGCGCAAGCTGCGGAATTGGCGCTGAATATCCTGACCGCCGTAGATAGGCAAGGCCTGGATATGAGTGTGCTGTGCCATTTTGTTGAGTTCTTCCGCTACTTGAATAGCCAATTCACGGGTTGGCGATAAAATTAAAACCTGTACGGCACGAAGATTTTCATCAACCTGTTCCAATGCAGGAATACCGAAAGCGGCAGTTTTACCGGTACCGGTCTGAGCCTGGCCAATCATGTCTAAGCCGCTCATTGCCACAGGAATTGCTTCCTTCTGAATCGGTGTAGGTTCTTCAAACCCCATATCATTTAAAGCCCGTAAAATGGGCTCGCTAATCTGTAATTCTTCAAATTTTTCAAGCATGAACTATATGAGTCCTCCTTATGTAAATCAATCTTATTTTCGTCTAATTTTCGTCGGCGCATTCTAATATTATATCACAAACAAAAGAAGATAACCAAATCAGAATCCCTATTTTTTCCAATTTGGTTATCTTTTGCTAATTGCAATATCAAATGCGACAAAATTTTAATCACGAATTTATATGTTTA
>NZ_JALKIG010000054.1 GCF_023051165.1 Veillonella sp. KGMB01456 | reverse complement strand
AGATAAATACTAGTCTCATCGGTCTAAAAACCAACTCAAAATGTCCTATAGGCCAAAATGGGAGTGCTTCCTGTGAATAAGAAAAAAAGAGAAATATTTCAAATCACTGAACAGAATCACAAATGCTTATGATTACTGTATTTATCAGCAATTTGAAATATTCCTCTAAATTTTAAAAATAATGGAGCCGACAATAGGACTTGAACCTACGACCTACTCATTACGAATGAGCCGCTCTACCAACTGAGCTATGCCGGCATGACTACTTAGTTATTTTAGCGGATTTTTGACAAAACGTCAAGAATGTTGAAGTAAAAGGTTGAAAAATTAAGCTCTATGAATTTTGAAGTCAACTAAAATATCACATTGCCATTGCATATTGTCACCTCAAAACTACGTGATACGGCTTCAAATATTCCCAAAATTAACGACTGCAACGAATATGTTAATTAGCATTTTCGTTGCAGTCATTTTTATTAATCAATATTAAATTCGACGTTCAATTCTATGTTTAATTTACATTAACGTGTATGCTTGATAGCTTACGGCTCTTTTACATCCACGATGACAAACTCGGATTTGGTGCCGGTTTTAAACTGGATGGCCCAGTCGGAAATGCCGGAGGTTACGACAAAGTTGGTGTTGTCACGTTGTTCCAAGCCATAAATACGGTCGTTTTGCCCGATACTAAACCAATTGATTAATTGCTTGAGTGGAATCATCTGACCGCCGTGGGTGTGGCCGGACAATACGAGGTCGGCACCGGCTTTGGCTTCAGCCGCGTAATCGCGCGGTTGATGGTCGAGCACGATGATATATTTGCTGTGATCGAGCGGAGCCATTAAATCGGCGATAGCTGCACGGGAGCGACCAAAATCGAATTCTTCGGACGCATCCTGACGGCCTACGATATAGAAACGGTCATCTAACAAGATGCTTTCATCTTGAAGTACGATGACACCGTTTTTTTCAAGCTCGGCTACTAAATCGTTGCCCGTGAAATCACGTGAATCCGGTCTGTAAAGGGCTTTATCGTGGTTGCCGAATACATAATCGCCGTACTGCGTGTTAACATCTTGGAGCGCTTGCGTGGCCTTAATCATTTCCGCCTTAGTGGTGCGCTCGTCTACAAAGTCACCGGCAATGACGAGCAAATCCGGTTTTGCTTTTTCAATCGTTTTTAAATGTTTGGCAAAACCGTCGGCGTCGAAGGTGGATCCTAAGTGAGAGTCCCCGATGAGAGCGATGCGCAGATTGCCCACTTTTTTATCGGTCATAACGGTGTAATCGGTTTGGGCTACATGGTGAGCCTGATACCAACCGAGTCCGAGGTATAAAACAGTAATCAGAATACCTGCGGCCGCACTCATCGAACGGGAGACGGTGACGATATCAAATTTCATGGCCAAGATGCGCAGAATTTCGGCAAGTCCCCAGAAGACTGTCAGGTGAAGTAGCACAATTATGGCATTAGTAACGGTATATGACATCCAGATTAAGGCTGTAGGCGCGATAATAATGAGGGCGCTGATGAGCCAGGTCATTAGTTTGCTGCCGTTAGCCAGCATTTCGATAAACGGCAAGCGGCCTACGCTATATATAAGAAATAATAAACTGGCGCCACCCAACAGGAACAGGCTGCCAAATAGTATTAACCACATCATTATAAGAACTCCTCTCTTTTCCAATGCGTTGTATCGGTCGAATTATATGGCCGTAAGCTTGTAAAATGGTACTATTACTCAACGCTCATAGCCTTACTGCAATTTTGAATATATCGTTTGGTAAGTTTTAGCAAGGTTTCCCGTTCGCTTTCACTTAGTTGACTCATAGCCGTTACTTCGCAATTATGAATCTTGTCCATGATTTCTTGGGCCTTCGTCATACCTTCAGCAGTTAAGTTGACAGTTTTATTGCGACGATCCGTCGGCAACTCTTCAAGCGTTACCCAACCGTCTTTTAAAAAAGCAGTCACAACGGCATTTACCGTTTGCTTTGGCAAAAGACAGCTATCGGCAATTTCTTTTTGCGTGAAATTTGGGTTTTCATAAATTGTTGTCAAAATATCGAGTGCCGTATTTGATAAGCCCATGGATTTCGCATAGGCCTCATAAGCCACATACCACTCGTTTAACAGATTGCAGTACATTGCAATTTGATCGTTTATAGTTGGTTTCATTAAACACTCCATCGACTAAAAGTATATTTATATAAAACAGATATATCTTCTATTTGAGCTTCTAATTGTAAAATTATGGTTAGTCTGAAAATCTAATAGTCCATTTATGGACTAATATATGATACATCGAATTTATTAGAAGTGTCAATATTTTTTGTATGAAAAAAGCCCACCGAAGTGGGCTTACCGGTTCTACCGGATATAGTATTTAGTTATGTATATAGCGTTTTAAAACAGATTATAATAACTGTTTAGCCGATTCGGCTTTTACAACTAATACGCGTTTTAAGAATGGAAAGTCCGCATACATTTCATCGTAAATAGGACCTTCACCGATGAAGCTTGCCGTACCCTCTACACGGAAGCCGGTGCCTTGGTAGCCGTTGAAGCCTTCTACTTCACGAGCGCCCATGGTTACAATAACGCGGTCGTTCTTTTTAATGTCCGCTTCGGTAGAAGTCATGCCGGCTGCAGGAATTAAGATTGTATCGTCTTTAATCTTTAAATAGGAATTCCACGTGTTGGTTACATGAGCTTCATTATCACTCCAAGTCGTAATGGAAACAACACCTTCGTGTTTTAATACTTCAAAAAATTTGTCCGGAAACATTGTGAATCCTCCTTTTTTCTTTCGTTTATTCAAAATTTCAATGATTAATAAAATGTACTATTGAACATAAATACGTTATAATCATTATAGCATAATATCGATATAAATTGATATATGAAATGATTATATATATCAAAAATCGGTAAAATGATACATGAAGTTGATATAAGATAGCTTCAGTTTGAAGCTATGTGGGAGGTTTTATGAAGGCAATTATAGTGGGCGCGACCGGGGCTACGGGGCGCGATTTATTGGAGTTGGTATTGGCCAATCCGATGTTTGATTCCGTTGAGATTTTTGTACGGCGTAATCCGGAAATTATCCACGAAAAGTTGATTACCCATATTATAGATTTTGATAATCCGGAATTATGGGCAAAGTCTGTAACCGGTGATGTGTTATTTGCGTGTCTCGGCACGACTCGTAAGGATGCGGGCAGTCAGGAACAGCAGTGGTTGGTGGACTTTTATTATCAGATGGAGTTTGCTAAAGCCGCTAAAAAGAATGAAGTGCCACATTATGTGTTGCTATCTACGGTAATGGCGTCACCGAATTCGCACTTTTTCTATACTCGTATGAAAGGCGAGTTGGAAGAGGCTGTGAAGGGACTTCATTTTGCAAAAACAACGATTCTCAGACCACCGGCTTTGGAGCGTAAACACACGGATCGATGGACCGAGACTGTCAGTGTGGGCTTACTGAACTTTTTTAATGATAAAGGCCTTTTTGAAGATAAAAAGCCGATGCCTACGGATGTGCTGGCTAAAGCTATGATTATGTCGACGAAGATTCAAGACCGGGCCCTTGAAATTTGGGAACCGCCGATTATTTGGAATTCCGGTCTTGCTTACGATACTGTGGAATAAAGGCACAAGGTGAGACGGCATACGTTTTAATAGGGAGACTTGTGTTGTAAAATAGTTGAAGTCCTTTTCAAGTTGATATTTGTAGATATAAGGCGTACAATAGAGGTAAACGTAGTAGCTTGAATGACGTTTGTTTTAGTATTACATTTTTTTCAGGTGGAAAAGAGGTAATGTTTATGAACGAACAGTTAGCTTTCTTTAAAAAGCCGGACCCGATTACGGATATTAAGGATGTCAAGCAGTATGATATCGTCGTAGTGGGCGCCGGCTCGCCGGGCGTGCCTTGTGCGTTGAAGGCGGCTGAATTGGGCGCTAAAGTTGCCATTGTACAGAAGTTAAAATCCGCTATGGCGGGCGGTAACTTCGGAGCCGGGGTCTTATTGGATAAGAGCGATCCCTATGATGTAGCTCGTTTGGTGACGCTCTTAGAGGCGTCAGCCGATCACCGGGCGAAACGGGGCCTCATTGAAATGTGGGCCAACCATTCCGGGGAAGCAGTAAGCTGGGTGATTGAACAGGCAAAACTCGCCGGTGCTCAAGTAAAAGACATGGGCACACCGGTACATACGGCACTTTTGAAAAAACATGGCTTCAAGATTGAGTTTACTACTTGTGTGTTTGGACCGAAACCGTATAACACGGGGCAGGGCATGAAGGCTCTTTGTAAACTGGCCGAAGAACGGGGCATCGATATTTACTACGGTACGCCGGGTGAACAGCTCGTACAGGATGAAACCGGTCGTGTTATCGGCGTTATCGCTAAATCGCCGGACGGCTATATTCAATTGAACGGCTCGAAGGGCGTTGTCCTTGCCACCGGTGACTATGCAAATAATGCTGAAATGATGCATTATTACATGCCGGATATGGATAATTTGAAACGCAAACGCTTCGGTTATGACGGTGACGGTCACAAGATGATTGCCTGGGTAGGCGGTCGCATGGAAAATGTGGGACATACTAAGATGGCCCATGATATGGATGCGGGCCCGGCGTCGATGATGGATTCGCCGTATATGCGTGTTAAAATGAACGGTAAGCGCTTCTGCGACGAAGCATTGGGCATGGATCTTATGAACTGCTACTTGACGAGCAAGGAAGACGAAGGTCATTATTGCCAGATTTTTGACAGTGATTATATTGAACAGGCCAAACGACTGGGGCTTGGCTACGAAGATTTCGAGTCCATTAAAAAATGGATGCCGGAAGAAGATGTGGAACACACCGGCGTTGTACCGGGGCTCATTGCTACCTTTAAGGCTGATACCTTAGAAGAATTGGCTGCAAAATTAAAGATAAAAGACGTGCCGACATTCTTGGCATCCGTTAAACGTTATAATGAAATGGCGGCGGACGGACGCGACGTGGAATTCGGCGTGGCGAAAGAAAATCTCTGCCCGGTGCTCAAACCACCGTTTTACGGTATTCATCGTCATATTCGCTTTACCGTTTCTTGCTCCGGCATGGTAGTTAACGAACGGCTGCAAGTCGTTGACGATGACGATAAACCGATTGAAGGTCTTTACGCGGCAGGCAATTTAGCCGGTCATTTCTATGGCAGTACGGATTATCCGTTGGATGTATTCGGTCTTAACTTGGGCCACAACTACACCCAAGGTTATGTGATTGCTAAAGAAATCATGGGTGAGTTGTAAGTTGCTGAAGAATATAAGCCAAGTGGCTGTTGTTTGATTCCTAAGGAGGAATGACGTATGAAAGACAAATATGTTTGCACAGTTTGTGGTTATGTGTATGATGAAGCAGCTGAAGGCGTAGCATTTGCCGATTTGCCTGATGATTGGGAATGCCCTACTTGCGGCGTGCCAAAATCTCAGTTTGAAAAGATGTAAGAGGTTTTAAGTAGTAAATGTCTTCATGCGAGGCGTTTAGCAGTGGAAACCTTGTGTGGAGTGGATTGAAGGTGCTCTTTTGATTAGAGTGAATTGAAGTGCGGTAAAAATAAATGTTTACCGGAGAATAGCCCTTGCTCGGTTGAGCAGGGGCTATTCTGCGTTTGTAGGAAATAATTTGTATGAATTTGATTTAAAAGCTGCTACAATAATCTCAACAGGTATAATAGTTTTCAACTTTAATTGGATATTCTTTCAGTAGTTAATGTGCTGAAGTTACTGATGTGTCAATGTCTTATTAAACTTGATCTATTGGTCAACTTAGAGGGAGTTTTTTTAGGAGCTAAATCATGTTTGAAGAGCAAATTGAACGGATTCGTAAGGGGATTGAAACAGCTTTTATTAGTAAGCATGAAGTGTCGGATATTATGTACCAACCTCAATTGGTACTTAATAATCCGACAGAGAAGTCGAAGGTAATAGCTACATTGCAACGTGAGTTATATCGTTGTGACAGCTTTAAGTTTAGCGTGGCTTTTATTACTGATAGTGGTATTGAAGGCTTGCTTGGTACTTTAAAAGATCTAGAACAAAAAGGTATTAAGGGACAAATTTTAACATCAGATTATTTATGTTTTACTGAGCCAAAGGCGTTGGCAAAGATTGCACAGCTATCTAATATTGACTTGAAAATTTATCGCACTCAAAGTGATGGTGCTGAAGGATTTCATACTAAGGGATATATTTTCTCGGATGAAGAAGTGTACCATATTATTATTGGCAGTGCTAATTTAACACAGTATGCTTTATCCGTTAACAAAGAGTGGAATACGAAGGTTGTTACTACAACTGAAGGTGCATACGCACAAACGATAGTTGGTGAATTTGATGAGATGTGGAATAGTCCGGCCAGTCAATGGTATAAGGACTGTATTGATGACTATACCAAGATATATGAGGCTAAGAAAAAGCAATTACAATTTCAGAAACAACAGACTGCTATACAAAATGCTTTAATAGCACAGGGAGCAACGTTAAAACCAAATACAATGCAGGTAGCATTTATGGATTCATTGTATAATTTATTCAAGGCGGACAAGAAAAAAGCATTGTTGATTTCGGCTACCGGTACGGGTAAAACCTACGCCTCGGCATTTGGTATACAACGATTACGACCTAAACGGATTCTATTTATTGTCCATCGCGAACAAATCTTAAAGCAAGCCATGGATACGTATAAGAAGGTCTTTGGTAATAATCGTAATATGGGGATTTTATCGGGCAACTCAAATAATGCAACTGTAAAGAATTGTGACTTTATTTTTGCGACGATTCAAACTATATCAAAGGATACAACATTAAACAGTTTTTCAAAAAAGGCCTTTGATGTGGTAATCTTTGATGAAGCACATAGAACTGGTGGGGCGACGTATCAGAAGGTTATGAACTATTTTAAGCCTAACTTTTTGTATTTAGGGATGACTGCTACGCCCGAACGGTCGGATAACTTTAATGTTTATGAGTTATTTGATTATAATATTGCTTATGAAATACGTTTGCAACATGTATTAGAAGATAGACTTTTATGCCCGTTCCATTATTTTGGCATTGCTGATTTAAAAATTGATGATGAAAGTGTAAAGATTCAAGACTTTAGTCGACTCGTAAGCAACGATCGTGTAGAATACGTAATGGACTATGCTAAATATTATGGCCATAGTGGCGACAGAATTAAAGGCCTCATATTTTGCTCAACTGTAAAAGAGGCTGAGAAATTATCAGAGGCATTTAATAAAAAAGGTTGGCGTACATTGGCTTTGTCTGGGGCTAATACGCAGCAAGAACGAGAAGATGCTATTAAACGTCTTTGCGATGACACTGTGCCTGAATCTGAACGACTAGATTATATTTTGACGGTTGATATTTTTAACGAAGGTGTTGATATTCCTGATATTAATCAAGTTATAATGCTTCGTCCAACGGAGTCGCCGATTATATTTGTGCAACAATTAGGTCGTGGTTTGCGTAAGGCGAACAATAAAGAATATGTGGTAGTGCTAGATTTTATCGGCAACTACAATAATAACTTTATGATTCCGGTAGCGTTGTCTGGCGACCGTACTTATAATAAAGACAATATGCGCCGTTATGTAAGCGAGGGAACGAGTGAGATTCCGGGTTGCTCTACTATTCACTTTGATGCAGTTACGAAGGACCGAATTTATAAGGCTATTGATAAGGCTAAACTTAATGCAGTCAAATTTTTAAAAGATGAATATATTAAATTTAAAAATAAATTGGGAAAAATTCCGGCGCTTGAAGATTTTGATAAATTTGGTGCTATAGATGTGTTCATGATCATTAATTATTCTGGGTCATATCATGAATTTTTAAAAAAATATGAGCCTGAGTATACAGTTGCTTTTAATGCTGATGAAGAGGCGTTTATAAAAATTTTATCTCAGAAATATATGCCGGGTAAGCGTATTCATGAGTTATTGCTCTTGGAAACAATTGTTAATAGTGATGCTATTAAATGGAGCGATTTTGTAAATAAACTTGAGACAATGTATAATTTAGAGAATTCCAAGTCTTTGCATGATAGTGTATTCAATGTGTTATCCGGCGACTTTTATACTGGTTTTGCGGTTAAGCTTTATAAAGACCATCCGTTTATTATTGAAAATAATGGCGTAATAGAGAAATCGCCGATATTTGCAAAGGCAATGGATAAAGAGGAATTTGCCAATGTTATTGAAAAACATATCGAGTATGGTATTCATAATTACAAAAAAAAGTATGGAAAACTATTCAAAAAAAGACCGTTCCAGTTATATGCTAAATATACCTATGAAGATGTGTGCCGCTTACTAGAATGGCCAGAGAAGATTGTTGAAAAAAATATGGGTGGATATGTATACAATGTACTTACTAATACGATGCCGGTGTTTATAAATTATGTAAAAGAAAATATATCTCATAGCCTTGCGTATGAGGACCGCTTTGTACATCGAAGCCATTTAATAGGTCTTTCTAGAGTAAATCGGACTGAATCATCGCAAGAGGTTATCCGTTTAGCAAATAAAAATGAAGATAATATTATAATTGCTCTATTTGTGCGTAAAAATAAGGATGATAACAAGTCTAAAAAATCTAAGAAGTCTAAGAAGTCTAAACAGTCTAAAGAGTTTTATTACTTGGGAACAATGCAATCAAATGGAGAAACTAAGGCGATTAAGAGACCAACTAATAATACGGTAAAGGCTGAAAAAGGAAAAGCTAAGGTCCAAAGTAATAAGCTTGTGAATGCGGTTGAAATTCATTATATTTTGGACCAACCAGTGCGTGAAGATATTTATGACTATATTACAACTGTGGATATAGACGTAGAATAGGAGATAAAATGAAGCAAATTGAAGTAGTCGCAGCAATTATCCGACATGATGATACGTTTTTGGCGACTCAACGTGGATACGGTGAATTTAAAGATGGTTGGGAATTTCCCGGTGGTAAAATAGAGCCCGGTGAAGAGCCTAAGGAAGCGTTGAAACGTGAGATTAAAGAGGAATTAGCTGTCGATATTGAAATTCAAAACTTTCTGTGTACGGTGAAATATCAGTACGATACATTCCATCTTACGATGCATTGCTATATTTGTGAGCTAGTGGACTCTAAAATTACTTTGTTGGAACATGAGGCGGCTAAGTGGTTAACAATTGATGCGTTAGATAGTGTTGATTGGCTACCGGCAGATATTGAGGTCGTTGAAAAACTAAAAGTTTGGGCTAAATAATTAGTTGTGCTGTAATAAGAGGTGAGGATTTATTCCTTGCCTCTTTTTGCTTTAGTTTTATCTAGAGTCGTTTTACTTTAATAGTAGTTGACTCGCACCAATAGTGGATTCTTGACTATTGGTGTATTTTAATTTACTTATCGTAGTTAAACTTATATAATAAAGATCAAAACGCAATAGACGTTGCAGTATTTTAGTAGATTTAATTTGTGATACATAAGGAGGCAATTGGAACGATGAAACCTTTTTTAAAATGGGCTGGCGGCAAAAATCAGTTGCTCCCTTACATAGAGGCGTATTATCCATTTGAAGATAAAAATATAAATAAATATGCGGAACCTTTTATTGGCGGCGGTGCTGTTTTATTTGATATATTGAGTAAATATGATTTAGATGATGTTTATATCAGTGATGTAAATAAAAGTTTAATAAATACATATAAAAGCATTCAGCAGAATGTTGGTGATGTTATAGCACAATTAGAAGCTTATCAAGAAAAGTTTTGGCCTATGGAACAAGAGGGCAGAAAAGTGCTTTTTTATAAAAATAGGGATAGATATAATGAGCTGCTAAGTTTAAAATTTCTGGAAAATATTAATACAGCTCCTTTGACGGATAAACATATTGAGTTGGCTTCGCTCTTTATTTTCCTGAATCGTACCTGCTTTAATGGCTTATATCGGGTTAATCGCAATGGTTTTTATAACGTACCTATGGGGGCGTATAAGCGACCATTAATTTGTGATGCAGAAAACCTTGTCGAGGTTGCTAAAGCTTTAGCTAAAGTGCACATTGTTTGTGATACTTATAAAGCTGTAGATGATTTTGCAGATAAGCAGACTTTTGTCTATATTGATCCGCCGTATCGCCCTCTCTCGGAAACAGCTAATTTTACGTCATACAGCGAATATGAATTTAATGATGATTCACAACGAGAGTTAGCGGAATTCGCACATCATTTAGATGGTAAGGGAGTTCGTGTGTTATTAAGTAATTCTGATCCCAAAAATACGAATCCGGACGATGATTTTTTTGACGAAATCTATAGTGGATTTAAAATCGAAAGAATTTTTGCTAACCGAGCTATAAATAGCAAGGGCTCAAAACGTGGTAAGATTACCGAATTGTTGATTAGTAATTAATAATTTTGAAAGCAAAATTAAATTTAGGGGCATTCATTAATAGCTATTTGCTGTTAAT
Organism: Veillonella sp. KGMB01456; assembly: GCF_023051165.1. Classification (GTDB taxonomy): domain Bacteria; phylum Bacillota; class Negativicutes; order Veillonellales; family Veillonellaceae; genus Veillonella_A. The sequence continues at coordinate 1,764 of NZ_JALKIG010000054.1, read as the reverse complement.
TTATTTTTAGGTATTTATTGTATTAGGAATAGTGTATAGGGAGGATAGTATCATGAAACGTGATTTTATTAATTGGCTAGCAGAATTTAAGGACAGTATTGCTAATTATCAGTACTACATAAATTTTGAAAAAATATATGGTAATATTGATAAAATTAGGATTGAACTAAATATTTTAAACTCTCTAATTGGCTCAAAAAATATCGAGTCTGAGTTTGAAGGTCTAGTAGCTAAATACCCGGAAGTTCTCAAATGCATCCCACTTCTATTGGCTGTTAGAGCAAACGAAATCTATGCAATAGATGATGATGGGGAGTTTTTATTCAATTTTAAAAAGATGAACTACTCAGCTGATGCGTATAAAATGTTCATGAGAAAAACAGGCTTGTTTGATTTAATGGCTAATCATATTATCAGTAATCTCATTGATTATGCAACCGGCGTAGAAACCGGCTTAGACTCAAACGGACGTAAAAATCGTGGTGGTCATTTGATGGAGGATTTAGTAGAATCATATATTAAAAAAGCTGGTTTTGAGCGTAATGTAAGCTACTTCAAGGAAATGTATATTCGTGATATCACTCGAAATTGGGGAATTGATTTATCTGCGATTTCTGATAGAGGGCGCAGTGAAAAACGATTTGATTTTGTTATAAAGACCGAGGCTATGGTATATGGTATTGAAACTAATTTCTATGCCGGTGGTGGTAGTAAGTTGAATGAAACAGCTCGTAGCTATAAGACATTGGCGATGGAGTCGAATACGATTGATGGATTTTCTTTTGTTTGGTTTACTGATGGTAAAGGCTGGAACAGTGCCAGACATAATTTAGAAGAAACTTTTGACATAATGGACCATATTTATAATATAAAAGATTTGGAAAATGATATTATTTCAAAAGTTATAAAATGAGGAAGTGTATTTGTAAGTTATGGCTGTAAAGAAAATTAAAAAATGGGAACCTGAAGATTTTGAATTGGAGATGACAACTCATTGGTCTTTTCCAAAAAGGGGGGATTGGGCTACCCATGATGCGAAGTGGCGTGGCAATTGGTCACCATATATTCCGAGAAATATTTTGTTGAGATACTCTCAACCCGGTGATTTAGTATTGGATCAATTTGCCGGTGGGGGCACAACTTTAGTTGAAGCTAAGTTATTAAATCGTAATATTATTGGGGTTGATTGTAATGATGTAGCGTTAGCACGTTGTGAAGAAAAAATAGATTTTGAACATGATGGCGCTGATGGTACAGTTGTGGTGCGTAAAGGCGATGCCAGAAATCTTGATTTTGTTGCGGATGAAAGTATTGATTTGATTTGTACGCATCCTCCATACGCTAATATTATTAAGTATAGTGATGGTATTCCGGAAGATTTATCACAACTTAAAATTAAAGACTTTTTAGAAGCAATGAAACCGGTTGTCAATGAATGTTACCGCGTTTTAAAGAAAGATAAGTTTTGTGCAATCCTCATGGGAGATACGCGACAAAAAGGCTGTATGCAGCCTATGTCGTTTGACGTTATGAAAATATTCCAAGACGCCGGCTTTACTTTAAAAGAATTAATCATTAAAGAGCAACATAATTGTAGGGCGACGGGGTATTGGAAAACAAATAGTGTAAAATATAATTTCTTATTGATTGCCCATGAATATTTGTTCGTATTTAGAAAATAATAGGTAGACCTTAGAGCCCCCTCGAAATTTGAACTGCTACCCGTCAAGTAGACACTCGAAAAAATAAAATTAGTTTTGTTTC
>NZ_JALKIG010000053.1 GCF_023051165.1 Veillonella sp. KGMB01456 | reverse complement strand
GTATCTATCTAGGTTTACAGCACTTTTTACACACACTTTTTGTCCTATAACTCTATTTTGAAAAGCAAAGGCCGACCTGCGAGAAATCTCGCAGGTCGGCCTTCTTATTATTCAGCATTTCCCAAAAAGCTGATAAATTCTTATTCTTCTGAACCGAACGGAACAAGTTTTTGAGCCTGTTCACGATGCATTGGTTTAATAAAGCGGTTAGCCACTTTAAAAGCCAACGCAATGACAGCGGCATCATCAACCCAACCGATAAACGGAATGCGGTCCGATACTAAATCGATTGGCAAGATCAAATACCCTAAAGCGCCTGCCACGATAGCTTTTACGTACTTAGGGGTGTCAGGGTCACGAAAACAATAGAACAAAATAGCCGCACGACGCAAGAAGGCGACATTTTTACCGACACCGGTGGCAAAATTTAAAAACTTAGATGACGAAAAGAATTTCGCATACTTTATTAATTTCAAAGGATTCATTTTGATGCTCACTCCTATAATTCTCGTATACCTATACTGGATTGCCGCGGTGATTATTTCTGTAAATTGTCTTTCATGCCTTTTACAACATCGCTTACTTTTTCCACAACTTCGTCTTTTTTATCCCCTGCGGAGGCAACAAAGTCGCTTACTTTATCTACTACATCATCTTTAGTATCGCCGGCGGATGTCAAAATATCGCTCACTTTGCCGAGTACGGTAGATTTTGCTTCACCGGTCGATTTAATAGCGGATGTAGCTGTACCGGCTGCCAAGTCAATGGCTGTGGAGCCTACGGTTGCCAATAAAGCACCGATACCGGACAAAGCATGTTTAGCATTGGCTACATACTCATTGTCGGAATTGGCAAGAGCTTTGCCGGCAATACCGGCTACGGCCGCACTGGCTACACCGATTACTATGTTTTTAATAGAGCCAAAGCTTTCCAATAAGTCGCCCGTCAACAAGCTGTCTAAATTGAATTTATTAAGGCCTAAGAATTCATCGCTGCCCACACCGGCTTCTTTTAAGAAGTCTTTGTTTTCATCGCCTAACGGTTTATCTTTAAGCGGCGAATTTACCAACATGCCCACCGTTGTTTTATTATGCTCAATAATGTCTGTCAAACGTTCTCTGTATTCGGAGAAATCGCCCGGCATAGGCATGCCGTTTTCTACCCAAAGTTTAGCGCATTTGCCCACGGCATAGGTCAAGCAAATAGCCAATGGGATTTTAACTTTCGGATTAGGGAATACGGACGTCAATAAAGCGCTCACTACACTACCGCCCAAACCGCCGAGGAAGCCGATAATCGCACCGGCTGTAGCCGTATGACCATAAACAGCGGCAATGCGGCTTACCATATACGCATCATTGGCAATCAATGCAGTGGTGCTAAGTTTTGGTGCCATCACGAGTACGCCGGCACGAGCGGCCGCCCAACGGCAGATATTTTCAATTTCAGCATCGCGATTCGCGAGTTCCGCTTCTACGGCTGCTAACGTTCCTTCCGGATGAGTCATCAAATCTTTTACATCTTCCATCTATATCGCTCCTTTATCACCTGTAAAGTCAAATAACAGACAAATTAATACTATTCAATTTAATTATAACCCTTCATTCTAACTATTTCTATATGAAGGGTGAAAAATCCTCTTTATTTATCTATATTAATTATGCAATCTTACGCCGACTTAATTCCGCCCGGCACAGAGGTTCTATCCGGCTTGCCTAGTCATACGCCTAACCATACGCCTAATCGGGAGTCGAAAGCCTCTATAGGCCGTTATTACCAACTCGTTAAGCCGCCATCAATAGTCCAAGCGGCACCGGTTACGAAGGAGGCTTTTTCACTGAGTAAAAAAGCGATGACTTCCCCGATTTCTTCCGGTTTGGCAATACGGCCCAACGGATAATGCATGGCCATTTCTTCCATAGCTTCTTCAAAGGTCTGATCGCTTTCCGCAAGCTGGCGAGCTACGAGCGAAGTATCTACATCGCCGGGGCACACGCAATTTACGCGCACCTTATGGACGGCCATTTCAAGGGCCAACGATTTGGTAAAGCTTACAATGGCACCTTTAGATGCACCGTATACGGAACATGCCACATTGCCCTGAATCCCCGCATCACTGGACACGGTTACGATACTGCCTTTCGTACGACGCAAACAAGGCGCGGCAGCCTGACATAAAAAGACGGTACCCTTCACATTGGTGCCAATCATTTCATCGAAGTCCTGTTCCGTCACATCATCAATGAGTTCTTCTTTATAAAAACCGGCGGCAGTCACCAATGCGCTGATATCGCCGAACAAACGACAGGTTTCATCAACGATACGCCGACAATTCATGACTTTACTTACATCCCCTTGTACAAAGCGTACTTTAGACGAAATGCGACGCAATTTAACGACCGCCTCTTGGCCGGCTCGCTCATTGCGACCGTTTATCACAACACTCCAACCTTTTTTGAGTAGTAATTGCGCCGTAGCAAAACCAATCCCGGAAGTACCGCCACTAATAAGAGCCACCTGATTTTCACTGTTAATTGGCATAGTATCTCACCTTCCTTTGTCACCATTGCGCAACGATATAATCATAAGTTAATTTACAAAGCATACTTACGGTGGTGGCAATAAATACAAAACGCACCAGGCCCACACCTTTTTTGATGGCCAAGCGTGCCCCCAGCGTAGCTCCTATAATCTGTCCCGCCGCAGCCGAAAGGCCGAGCACATAGTCTACATGACCCAAACTTATAAACAGAATCAGTGACGCCAGATTACTGGTAAAGTTCAATAACTTAGCATTGCCTGACGAATATAAAAAGTTAAAACCGGCATAAATAAACATAAAGATTAAAAACGTGCCTGTGCCGGGGCCGACAAAGCCGTCATAAAAGCCGATACCTAACGCACCGATGGCGAGTAAAATCAACTTTTGCTTCGATGCGCCCGCATAGGTGGTCACTGTGCCCCAGTCTTTTTTAAACAGCACAAAAATCAAAACGCTGACGAGGAGCACGATGATAATCGGTTTTAAATATAAAGGGGGAATGCTGATAACCAGCCAAGTCCCGAGGAGGGAGCCTACAAACGTAATCGGCATTAAGCGTTTTACTAAAGGCCATTCCACTTTGCCGGAACGAGCGTACGCAATAGCCGCCGTTAACGCCCCGAATACACTGGATAATTTATTACTCCCCAGTGCCACACTGGGCGGTAAATTAGTAAGCAACATGGCCGGCACGGAAATTAATCCGCCACCGCCTACAATGGAGTCCACAAAACCGGCCAACGCTCCGGCAAAAAATAACATCAGCGGCATCAAAAGTGCCGGATCAATAAAACTTACATCCATATATGCCTCATTTCAAACGTGCCAAAATAGTTTTGTAGCCATCAGCTCCATAGACCAAGCAACGTTTTACACGACTGATTGTGGCTGTACTGGCACCCGTCGTCTCCACAATATTATCATAGCTTTCGCCGGCTTCCAGCATACGTGCTACCTGCAAACGCTGTGCCAACGCTTTCAATTCATTGACCGTACAAATATCTTCAAAAAACTCATAACATTCGTCGATTGTTTTCAAGGCTAAGATGGCTTCAAACAATTGATTATTTAAAGGATTACGTAGTTTTTCATTGACGCTCATAAGAATCCTCCCTTTGCTTAATTAGATAATTTTATTATATACATATTTAAGCAAAAGAAAAAGACTTTCACACAAAAAAGTGAAAAAGTCTTTTTCAACCCGACTAGAATGCCGGAATAATGGAACCTTTGAAGGTATCTTCTACAAATTTCTTAGTTGCATCAGACTGGTAAACAGCCAATAATTTCTTAATAGTTTCGTTGTTTTCATCGCCTTGACGGACAACAAATACGTTAGCGTACGGGGAATCTTTGCTTTCAACTACAACGGCATCTTTCAAAGGATTTAACCCTGCATTAAGCGCGTAGTTTGTATTAACTAAAGCAATATCTACATCGTTAAGCGAACGGGCAATCTGAGCGGCTTCCAATTCCTTAATTTGTAAGTTCTTAGGATTGGAGGTAATGTCCGCTACCGTAGATTTCGGCGAACCGCCGTCTTTCAACTGAATGAGCCCTGCTTGCTGTAATAACAATAGAGCACGACCGCCATTAGTCGGATCATTTGGAATCGCTACGCTCGCACCGTTTGGTACAGTAGCCAAATCTTTATACTGGTTGGAATAAAGACCCATTGGCAAAAGAATTGTTTTGCCGATAGACACTAATTTCAACCCCCGTTCCTGCACCATGTTGTCAAGGAATGGCTGATGCTGATAGGAGTTGGCACTCAATTCTTTTTGTTCAAGCGCCACATCCGGCTGAATATAATCATTAAACTCTACGACTTTAACTTTAAGACCTTGTTTCTCCGCCTCTTTGGCTACAAAATCCATAACCTGAGCGTGCGGACCGGCTGTTACACCTACGGAAATTTCATGATTCCCCGCTGCGGCGCCGTCGTTGCTGTCATTGCCGCAACCAACCAATACCAAGGCGAACGTTGCGATGGCTGCCAATAAGAATGCTAATTTTTTCATATGTTTCCTCCCAGTCTTTTCTCTACTCTCTTTTTCTTTTTCAAAAAAACTTATCTGTCCGGCACGTCATGCATGCCAATGCTTTTTACAAAAGCTTAACGTTTATTCACTTTGCGGGACAAGAAATCACCGCAAGACTGAATCAATTGCACCAATACAATCAAGATAACGATAGTCGCCAACATTACGTCGCCTTGAAAACGCTGATAACCGTAACGGATCGCGATATCCCCAAGACCGCCGCCCCCAATAGCACCGGCCATAGCGGAGTAGCTGATTAAGTTAACTACCAAAACAGTTATGTTATCAATAATTGTAGGCAATGCTTCCGGCAATAACACTTTGCGGATAATCTGCATTGGTGAAGCCCCCATAGCCTGCGCTGCTTCAATAACACCGCTGTTGATTTCGCGAATCGATGTTTCTACCAAACGCGCCAAGAACGGAATAGCCGCAATCGTAAGCGGTACACAAGCCGCCGTAGTCCCGATGGAGGAACCGGCAATAATACGGGTCAGCGGAATAATCGCTACCATCAAAATAATAAACGGAATGGAACGGAGTGCATTTACAACCGAACCTAATGTGGCATTCACTGCCTTATTTTCCATAATATGGCCTTTGCCGGTGATTACCAAAATAACACCGAGCGGAATCCCTACAATCATGGATACAATGGTAGAGATAACTGTCATTTGCAAGGTTTCGCCTAAACCTTGAATCAACAAATTAATGATTTGTTGCGACATAGCCGATCACCTCGCTTCCAATAGGCAATTCATTCAAGTACTGAATCGCCTGCTCTTCATTCTCTCTGTTACCGTCTAACACTACAATCAAATGACCAAAGCTCGTGTCTTGAATGTAATCGACGCCGCCGAAGAGAATACTTACATCGAGGCCGAAGCGGCGAATCATGCCCGCTACAATCGGCTCATCCACAACATCCCCGGTGAAGTTCAAACGAATAATCGGATGTAAGCCGTCTTTCCAATCGGGCTGTACATTGAGATGGCGCCATGCTTCTTCCGGTAATTTATGACTGATAATAGCCCCTACGAATTCCTTCGTTGTCTTTTCTTTAGGGCCTGTAAATACATCGACTACACGACCTTCTTCCAAAATAACGCCGCCTTCAATAACGGCAACGCGGTCGCAAATTTCTTTGATAACCTGCATTTCATGTGTAATGAGGACGATAGTTAATTTTAATTTTTCATTAATATCTTTCAATAATTCCAAGATGGATTTGGTAGTCTGCGGATCCAACGCAGACGTGGCTTCGTCACAAAGTAATACTTTCGGATTACTTGCCAAAGCGCGGGCAATGCCGACACGCTGTTTCTGACCACCCGATAACTGAGATGGGTAGTTATTCAAACGGTCGCCCAATTTAACGATATCAAGAATCGGCAAAATGCGTTCCTTGATTTCCGCTTTACTCATCCCCTGCAACTCCAGCGGGAAGGCTACATTATCATAAACCGTACGGGACGACAATAAATTGAAGTGCTGGAAAATCATGCCGATGTTTTTCCGCTGTTCCCTGAGGTCCTTTTCATTCAATTTCGTAAGATCTACACCGTCTACTACAACAGAACCGGATGTAGGTCGTTCCAGCATATTAATACAACGAATCAAGGTTGATTTACCGGCCCCACTTTGACCGATAACCCCGAAGATTTCGCCCTCTTTAACGGATAGGCTAATGTCTTTTAGCGCTTCTACGCGATTCGGACCGTCATAAACTTTGCTAATATGCGTAAGTTCAATCATGTGATCGCTCTCCTTTTCTCTAACTCTCTATTTGAAATATATTTAATACAATAAAAAAACTCTTCACACACATGAAGAGTTACAGTTTCTTCATCTGTCGAAGCCTAGCTTCGTTGGAATTGGCACCGTTCCTTACCGGATGGTTGCCGCGACTTCATAGGGCCAGTCCCTCAGTCAACTCTTGATGAACCTATGTATTTTTAGCGTGATAAAATCATAACACTGTAGCGAATGACTGTCAATAGAAGACTCATAGACAGCTTATAGGGCTTTTATATAGCTACCTATAGAGTTCTTATATAACCATTTATAAAATTATTTATTGCCTCCCAGTGAGCTGTGATTCAAAAGGAACCTCGCCCCTACAACAGCCAACGTGCCCGTCACAATCTGCGGCCAACTCATCATAAACAGAACGGCCCGTCCAATCGGATATGGCACGGCAAAGCCTACAAACAGCACGGCAAAGCCTACAAACAGCAGGGCAAAACTGCAATATAAAACGACGCATTTGGCCACACTGCACACAAGAGCTTGCAGCCATACGGACTGATTTTTAAGGAGATAACCAAGTATTACAAATACCGTATTCCCTAACGCCACGAGCGGCACGAAAGGCGCAAATGGCAACATGGCCTGCATAAAAGCAATCACCGGCGTTGCCCACGCAATACCAAGACCGCTTGCCAAGCCGTAACGCATGGCCGCCACCAACATACAAAGCCCCACTAAGGAGCCAATCAAAAACATACTTACCATATTGGGCAACGGAATAATAAGGCGCAGACTTTGACTAAGCAAAGCCAGCGCCAATAATAATCCCGTCCCCGTAATGATTCGGGTATTCATAAATTAATTAAGCCAACCCTTCTGCCAATAATTTTTCATAACCGGCACGCAATTTGGCGGCTACAGGACCTACTTCACCATTGCCAACCGGCTTGCGGTCATAGGTCGTAATCGGAATAATACCGCCGATTGTATCGGTGAAGAAGAGTTCATCCGCATTTTCAACAAATTCACGGTCAAATTCTTTTTCAATGACGGAAACGCCTGCCGTCGGAGCTACGCGAGTTACTACGAGCTGACGCGTAATACCTTTTAAAATCAAGTTATTGGCCGGATGGGTATAGCAAATGCCGTCTTTAACAGCAAATACGTTAGAAGTAGCCCCTTCCGTGCAGATATCGTCGCGGAATAAAACGGCGGAATAAGCGAATTTCTTTTCAGCCTTAGTCTGGGCCAAAATATTCGGAATGAGGTTCAAAGTTTTAATATCCACATTAAGCCAACGTTCGTCAGGCAAACTGATTGCTTTGACCCCTTCGCCCAATTTGCTCAAATCTTCTTTGATCGGGCGAATATACATGTACATGGTCGGTTCCAATTTGGAGCGATCATATGCATGATGACGCGGTTCCACACCACGGGTAATCTGCAGATAAATATAGCCGTCCGTAATACCACTCTGTTCAATCATAATTTCATGCAGTTCCTGCAAATCTTCCGGACGCATTTTTACCGGAATATCCATGAAGCGCATGGAGCGATAGAGTCTGTCCTGATGGTACGAAAAAGCAAAGCAACGGCCGTCAAAAACACGTGTTACTTCATACACACCGTCGCCGAAGCAATAGCCGCGATCGTCTAAGCTGACGCATTTAGCACCAGGCTCTACAAATTCACCGTTAAAATAGGTTAACTCTTTCATAAGAACACCTCGCATATCCTATGTGGCAACCCGAAATTACACATCGGGAACATCCAACAAAAATCAAATATTGTTTATGTAACGATTATAGCACAGTCGACGGACACTTGCCCACAAGGTAAATAATTTTATTAACTATTCAATTTACGGTATAGTCAAAATCGTTTATCAGCCAAGCAAACGCAGCGTACTCCGTCAAAAAGATTATTAACGGCCCAGAAGAATTCGACGCACCGGTTTTGGTAATTTTTTTAAAACAAGCGTCCCCAAATAAGACAGACACACCGTACAAATATAAATCCCGATAACAACCAAAGCCGTATATTGCAATTTTGCCTCAAACATACCGGCCGAGAGAATGATGAGCATAAACGGATGAATTAAGTAAATCCCGTACGACGTCTCACCAATCTGCTCCCAAATAGCCCTCGCAGCACTGCTCATCGGCGTGGCAATGAAAAAGAACAGGAAGAACAGCGTGGCGGCACCGGTATAGAGCATCCCCATAGGACTCAATTGATGAACCGTATAAATTGCTTCCAACAAGGTATAATGCCGCTCATTGAGGACGTAAAAATAACTGCCTATCATGAGGGCCACCGAAAAAGCAAAGATGATTGTCAAAAGCCCTTTATAGCGCCACAATAACTCACAGGTTGCTTCATAGCGTTCCGCTACCACCGCGCCTAAGAGGAAGATCCAAATATAGTGAAGCACCCAATAATTGAGCTTCATGGAGTACGCATATTGAAGCCAGTGATTAGCAAACTTAATCTGGCCACTGTAATAGGACGACCAAAAGTTGAACGCCACTTGAACCACGAAGATGAGCGACAACCAAAGAATGGGCTTTTGCAAAATACCGCGCACCATGGCCCGCCAAAGGGGCATCATAAGATAAAACCAGAGCAAAATAACCATGAAATACAAGTGGTAGTAGCCGTTGCCAAAAAACAAGGCCGGCAATAAATAGCGCGGTGTTAAGCCTGCAAAATTGCCCACTGTCGCCCCGGCATACGCAATATATAAAATAGACCAAGCAATATAGGGGAACAAGACAACGCGGGAACGGCGCCACAGAAAATCCTTGTAGGAAAACTCGTCAAAGCTTGACGTGTGATAAAACAAACCGAAGGCTGACAAGAAGAAAAATGCCGGCACGGTAAAGCGCGATAAAATCTCCAACAAACCGATTAACTGTACATTGGCTTGCGGATTGGCGAGGGCAAATGAGCCTACGTGTATGCCGATAACGCCAAGCATACAGAGACCGCGCATATAAGTTATTTCAGGTAAAAAGGCCTGTTTCAAAACAGTATCTCCTCTCTAACACAAACGGGACGAAGGACTAAGCCCTCCGTCCCGTATATATCTGTTACTTCTTTTGGTAAATTACGGCTACATCACTATTCCTGACGGCTGAATCGCAATCCTTTGCCGCTAAGATTTGATGCTATATCACTTATTCTTAACGGCTGAATCGCAACCCTTTGCCGCTAAGATTTGATGCTGCCTCACTTATTCCTGCGTTACCGGAATTTGAGTGGACATGCCACCCGTAGCAGGTGCTGCCGGGGCTGCATTGCCGGCGGCTGCCGCTTTAGCTTTGGCTTCCGCCTCGGCCTTGGCTCTTGCTTCGGCTTCCGCTTTAGCCTTGGCTTCCGCTTCACGCTGTAAACGTAATTCTTTTTGCAAAGGTGCTATCGGCTGATCATACACAGTAATATCTGTTTCAAACAGACGGCCCCAAGGGAATCGTGCTGAAACAGTACGCGGATCAATCTTCAGATATTTTTCGGCAAAATCCTGAACGCGTTCACCCATGTAGCTTTCCAGTTTTTCATTCAAAGTACCGGTGTAGCGCACATTATCGGTGCGAATCGAATCCTGCATGCGATAAATATCTTTACGGATGTTAGCCTGGTAAGCCCAGTTATCCAAATACTGCTGCGTCAACATATCGCGATGAGCCTGAGTTGGCATAGCTTTGCCCAAAATGCCCTGCGCAATGGCATAGCCTACGGTATTACTTGCCGTATTCCAACCATTGTACGCATCTACTTTGTAGAGTAAATCCCGTTTGTAGAGTCCATATACGAATGTATTGTCAGCGCCGTTAGAGTAAGAAATATCGGCAACACTTACCGGTACGTTCTGTTCAATGGCGGTCTGAATTTTGTCTAAAAAGGCATTCGTGCTGGCAGAAATCATCGGGAAGTTTTCAAACGCTTCCGATTCGCCGGTTACTTTGCCAAGCGGCGTATTTACGGCCAATAAAATGTCCGGTTTGCCTTTGGTAGCCAGCGTGCCACCTACGGCTTCCACGTGCTCCGCAATCGTCTTGGCAACGGTCTGATCCTCGTAATGAGGCACCGTTTCACCGGCACCGCCCAACGGATAAATCACTTCAAAGGACGGTTTCAAGTTATTGCGGTCCACATGAGCGCGGGCAATAAGCAACAAGCCGAGCTGATCGGCGCCTGGGAAGCTGCCGTAACGATCAATGTTAAGCCCTTTGCTGTATAACTTCAAATAACGACTTTCCAAAGCTGACTGCGATAAAGTACTCGTATCGTCATGACCTAAGGCGAAATATTTGAAAACGCCTTTGCGAGTTTCATCAATAAGCGCACGGTTAACCGTCATATTCTTCTGACGACGGTTAAACCAGTCTTGTAAGTATTCAACCGGCACCGTAGCGGTCAGTTGTACCAATGAAGACTGTTCTTCTTGTGTCAAATTACCGGCATCCATTTTATCCTGCAACGCGGCAATCTGGAAAATAGTCGGGCCGTATTCATCATAATAGGATGGCTCTACCCCGCCCCCACTGGCTCGCGGCGAACGCATTACCGTACCGAACGCATAAATCGGCACATTCGGGAATTTGTCGTGCAAAGTTCCGATTTGTTTCGTGCGGTTCAACAACGTATTCAAGGATAAGTTGTGTTTACGGGAATCTACCAAGCCACCGTACACCAACGTATCCGTGCTGAGCACCATCACATCGGCGCGGCCGGCGTTTTCATCAACCCACTGCCAAATTTTATCCGCTTCACCATGATAATTTTTACCGGAAATCAGATAATCCGGCGGCGTAATCACCGTATAACCGGCACCTTCCGCCGTGTCAACGGTGTAAGATAAGCTAACCGGACGGTTATCCTGCGGTACAAATAAAATGGTAGCTGCCTCTACCTGCGATGTTCCCCATAAAACAGCAGCCGCTAAAGCCCCTGCCAGCCAGGAAAATCGTTTTTTCAATACACTCACTCCTTCTTCTTAGCTTTACTTGATTTTTTTATAAAATGTAATTGACTTATATTAACATAATAAACATCGATTTTCATCGAAATTCTTGTAATCTCTAGTATTATATCATATTTTGTGTTAATTAAACATATAGAACTAAGTTAATATGTGACCCTATTTTATTTAATGCGCGGCAAGCTCCAATTATACCGAATGGCCAGCGTACGAATAACAACTACAATGACAAACGCACTGTACGACGCCATTTGCCACATGCCTCCGTAGTAAAACGCACAATACACGATACCGCCGATAATGGCCGGCAAGGCATACACTTCTTCACGCAGCACCGACGGTACGCGCTGTGCCAAGATATCACGGATTACCCCGCCACCTACGGCCGTCAACAAACCTAAGATAACGCTCAAAACCGGCATATCCGGATAGTTGTACACGCCGATGCCGGCGCCGGTAACCGTAAAGGATGCAAGCCCCAACGTATCGGCTGCCAAATACATCCGGCGAACCCAACGAGTCCCGATGTAATGATCGCTGCGTGAGCGATAAATAAGGAACATAATAAAGGTTACCGCAATGACCGTTCCCACATAAATGCCGGTGCGAAGCGAATTTGGCGGAATATTACCCACAATTAAATCACGCATAATACCGCCACCAATGGCCGTAGCCAAAGCTAAAACAAGCATGCCGAAAATATCCATACGCCGCCCGATGCCTACAAGCGTCCCCGAAACGGCAAAGGCAATGGTGCCCACCATGTCAAAAATAAGCCATAATAATTCCAAGATGTTTACTCCTTAATTCCTTGTAATTTACAAACAACATGAAATAATGGTCTCTTTGTCTCAAATATATCACTTTATTATAGCACAATACGGTGTTTAAAGTCCCCTATATACGGATAGTAAAATAAGAATTAATCAGCTACCGTTGTTGTAAATAATTACCATTTTTTCATATGATTACTGTATAATAGAATTAAGTTTTGATATTTGTTTTCAAAGTAAAAAACAAACGATTAAAACATAAAATTTAGTTACATTATAAAAATAGAAAAGACCTCCGAAAGTATATTTTGAACCGACCCCTTAAAGTTAGACCTAAAAATCTAATTTTAAGGAGGTCGGTT
>NZ_JALKIG010000052.1 GCF_023051165.1 Veillonella sp. KGMB01456 | reverse complement strand
GTATCTTCAAACCGCATTCTTGTTTTTAGGGGTGTATTTCGTTACAGCCCCTTTTGGGTGAAACCACTTGGTTTCTATAGTATGTTACGCCACTTGGCGCTAACAACATGTGAACTTTTCATACATAGTGAGAGGAAATACTTATTTCCCGTATACTGCAACTAAATCATTAGTTAGCATACATAATTTTTTAGGAGTTCTATCTTCTACATCGGTTCATCACTTGATGATCATAAGAGACAACACTTGTTGTATGCAATAAATGACACTCGTCGAAGGTTAAATAACACTTGTTTAATATAGGTTATCAGTTGCTCACTTGAGTATATACTAAAAATTGTTACTTACTTTAAATTATAAAAGAGTTTCGCTGTGTTGGGAGAAGAAAGCCTGTGGATGAGCACATACCGGGCAAATCTGAGGAGCTTCAGTACCAACATGGATGTAACCGCAGTTAGCACAAATCCAAGCAACCGGTTCTTCGCGTTTGAATACTTTGCCGCCATTTACATAGCTTAAAAGATCAAGATAACGTTCTTCATGACGAGCTTCGATTTTACCAACTTGTTCGAAAAGGTATGCAATTTTAGCAAAGCCTTCTTCTTTTGCTACTTTAGCAAATTCAGGGTACATTTCAGTGTGTTCGTAGTTTTCGCCGGCTGCAGCGTCTTTCAAGTTTACTGCAGTATCAGCGTTAACGTCGCCACCGTGTAATAATTTGAACCAAACTTTAGCATGAGCGCTTTCGTTTACTGCTGTTTCTTCGAAGAAGTCAGCAATTTTGTTCAAACCCGCTTTGCGAGCTGCAGAAGCGTAGTATGTATATTTACGGTTAGCTTGAGATTCACCGGCAAAAGCGGCCTGTAAGTTTTGTTCAGTTTTTGTACCTTTTAATTCTGACATATTAATCTCTCCTTTTTGTTGTGACAACTTTGACACAATTCATAATGTACTTACGAAATAAAGTAAAGAATTAAAATAGCTTAGAAATAAACTTTTATTTCACAACAATTCAAACTAATGAATAATCATTGTTGATTACATTATAGCCTATGAAATTGAGAAAATCAAGCCCAAAAGTTTGAAAAATTTAAAAAAGATTTATTTGATAAAGCTTATCAATACGCGTGATTGCTGACTTTTTGGAGCGTTAACGCTTTGAAAACAGCATTATAACCATAAAAACGCAATTGAGAATGAATGTCAGTGATTCAAGTTTATAAAATGAGAATACCTACATTTTAGTAGGAATTAAAAATTTAACCGCCGTGGGGAGGCGGCCGGAGGATCCTTGAAATTGTAAATATAACAGACTCGTTTCGTTTGAAAGTATTTTTTAGCAAAATAATACGTTGTTTTGCATATAATGTATTCGGCAGGGAACTCTAAATGGTATATAATAAATATATTAGGATAGAATTAGTAAGCGTCCGTACTGTTATCAGACTTAATTTGAATTGATTGATTGTGAATCGAAGAAGGGAGACATGCAATGGCATTTGTACGATATTATGTAGGCGATGTGGTAAAAATGAAAAAGTCCCATCCTTGTGGAAGTGCGGAGTGGGAAGTTAAGCGTATTGGTACAGATTTTACGATTGTTTGTCGCGGTTGCGGTCATCAAGTGATGTTATCGCGCTCTAAATTTGAAAAAGCGGTTAAAAAGATTGTGATTCGTTCAGCTGAAGCGGAGGCGGCCGAGGCAGCTAAAAAAGAAGCGGCTTCTCAGGCAAAAGTGGCGGCACAAGCAGATGTGAGTGTAAGCTCCCCGGCTAATACGGCAGGAGGCGATACGGTTGATTAAGTTAACACCGTATGCCGCCAAGGGCGGGTGCGCTTGTAAAATAGGACCCCATATATTAGACGCTGTACTCAAATCGGTTCAATTTCCTACGAATGACCATGTTTTGACGGCTATGGGGGGCGCCGAAGATGCGGGCGTATATGTGCTAAACGAAGAGGTTGGTTTAGTGCAGACCGTCGATTTTTTCACGCCCGTCGTAGACGATCCGTATACGTTTGGGCGCATTGCAGCGGCCAATAGCTTGAGTGATGTTTATGCTATGGGTGGACGCCCTTTGACGGCTTTGAACATTGTAGGCTTTCCGGTGCCTCTTGTGGAAGCGGGCGCCTTAACGGATGTGTTAAAGGGAGCCATGGCAACGCTTGAAGAAGCCGGTGTAGTTGTATTGGGCGGGCACAGTATAGAAAATGAAACGCCCATCTTTGGACTCGCCGTGACCGGTCAGGTACAGCCAAATAAGGTTTGGCGGAATCGCGGCGCCCGAGTGGGCGATGCGCTGGTTCTAACTAAGGCGCTAGGTACGGGGATTATGAGTACGGCCTTAAAGGGAGACCTCTTTCCCGAGGGAACTCAGGCGGCTATGGCGAGCATGAGTATGCTCAACAAACTGGCCTGTGAAGTAGCTAAAAACTTTACGGTTCATGCCTGTACGGATATTACAGGCTTTAGCTTGATGGGGCATGGCTCTGAAATGGCAAGTGGCAGCGATGTATCGTTGGAAATTGATACGACAGCGTTGCCGCTGTTTCCTCATGTAGTCGAAGCGGCCGAGATGGGTCTGGTGCCGGCGGCTACCTACGGCAATCGTAAAGCGATTACGGCTGTGTCCGGTTTAGTTGAATTGGAATCTGTGTGGAGTGATATTTGTTTTGATCCGCAAACGTCAGGTGGCTTGTTATTGGCTGTGCCCCTGTCAGAGGCGGAAGAGTTGGTTAAATCCTTGCACCAAGCCGGTGTTCACGCGGCTAAGCAGATTGGCAAGGTGGTAGCGAGAGGAGATTTTGACGTTTATGTCCGATGAAGTGAAGGCGGTCTATGGAGCTGATTTACGCTCTATGACGGAAGTACCGAACGATGTGAAAAAAGAGTGGCTGGTACAGGGCAGTGTAGTCGTTGATATGCGCGGTTCTTTATGCCCGATGCCGGTGATTGCGACGAAGAAAGCTATGGAAGAGCACCCCGGAGCAGTTATTACAACTCTTGTAGATAATGAGGTCAGTCGTGATAATGTGACCAAGTTTGGTAAGTCCAGACAGTGTGAAGTAACCGTAGCGACTGGTGGGAACACACATTATCTAACTATGGTGCCGGCCGGTACACAAGTCGCCACAGTGTCCCCTGAAGCTTCAGCAACCAAGGCTTCGGTCACAGAGGTCGCTTCGGAGGCTCCAAAGAGTCCGGCAGCATCTGTTTCATCGCCAAACTTTGGTGGCAAAGTTCTTTTAATTACCAAAGATTATCTGGGCGAAGGCAATGAAGAATTAGGCCGCACTTTGATGAAAACATTTATGTTTTGCCTAGCGGAATCGGATGTAAAACCGTCTAAAATCTATTTTATTAACAGCGGTGTAAAAATGGTGACGGAAGAATCACCACATCTTGAAAACTTGAAGAACTTGGTTGAAGCCGGCGTCGACATTGCTGCTTGCGGTATTTGCCTTGATTTTTACGGACTGAAGGAAAAAGTAGTTGTCGGCTCCATTACTAATCTTTATGCCATTACGGAAGCGATGCTCACAGAGCCCATGGTAACCTTGTAGTGTGGCATTGCCCCGATACGAGAAAGGCCGATTATGGAAAACTTAATAGTATTTACAAATTATTATTTTGCCTATAAGGCGGAAAAAATGTTGCAAGCGGAAGGGATTAAATTGCAACTCATTCCGACCCCGCCGGCATTGCATAATATGTGCGGTCTTTGTATTCTGTGTGCTCATTCGGACTTGGAGCGAATTTTAGAACTGTTACAAGCGGCACATATCACTCACTCGGGTTTGTATACATATGACCGAGCTTCTAAAAAATGCACTAAAGTGCAAATTACACAAGAATGATGGTTTGTACGGGTAAAAAATAACCGCCTGTTTGATACATCTCGTTAAAGAATGCATCGGACAGGCGGTTTTTAGTTGATTTTATTGGCGGCGATTAAAGCGCAGTCCGTAGAAGCAGACCGACATTATTCATCAATAGAAAACTTCGTAGATGCAGAGGAATGATGGCTGCTTGATTTGTTAGATTTAGAGCTGCGGGACGATGAGGATTCATCGGAAGTATTGTCGTCCTTGCTGCCAGATTCACTCGATGGCGCCGCTTCCGCAACTTCATCATCTGTTGCCGGTGTTTGCTGTAAATTTAAATTGGAATAATACGCCTTATCCGCTTCGCGGTTCGTGATTAAGCCCTGCTGCGTCATCAAGGTAAGAACCGTGCGCTGTCGCTCTTTGGCTCCTTTGTAATTCGTCACCGGATTATAATAGGATGGAGCTTGCGGCATGCCGGCCAGTAACGCTGCTTGGCCTAAAGTGAGTTTAGCCGGGGTGGTGTCAAAATAGCCTTTGGCAGCTTGCTCGATGCCGTAATAGTTATTGCCGTAATAAATAGTATTAAGATACATAGTTAAAATTTCGTCTTTGGTGTAATACAATTCCATAAGGTATGCCAAAATCACTTCTTCCACTTTACGCGACATGATGCGCTTGGAGGATAAAAAGAGGTTTTTTACCAGCTGTTGAGTGATTGTACTGCCACCTTCAACGGTACGACCGGCCGTTACATTTGTGTAAAAGGCGCGACCGATGCCGAAAAGATCGATGGCACCGTGTTCGTAGTATCGCTTATCTTCCGTGGCTACCAACGCATCCTTTAAGTTCTGGCTGATTTCGTCTCCTTTCACGCGTTGATTGTCAGGCACTCGCTGATCAAGAGCCGTTTCAACGGCTTCTTTGAAGTGGAATAAACGATTGATACGAGCGGTACGGCTCAATTGGTCTTCGGTGGACTCTAAGGTCTGTTCTTTCATCGTATAAGGGCTACGTTGCTGGCCGGTTTCGTTTGGCGTATAGCCGGCAAACCAGTATAAACCGAGCCCCAATACGATGATAGTGATTAATAATTTAAATAATAGTTTCATGGCTCTATCATACCATAAGTGCAAAAAATAGCTAGTGATTTTTACACTTATTCATAGTAAAATATAATAAATATAATAAATACTATTATAGTTTTATAAGGAGGTTTCGATGAAGGGACGTATTGTTAGTGTTTCCTATTGGCCGGCGCCTCTTCGATATTATGAAGCGGTAGCGACTGATCGCAGTGCTTATAATGAAGTGATTGGCGCTATGGAGCAAGCGGCAGCAGCTATAAAAGCCAGTAAGCCGCAAACGATTTTAATATTGAGTCGCTATCATTTGACTTTAAATGATGCTATCGGCTACAGCCCGCAAGCTCGTTTGCGCGGCGCTATTCCATTGGCCAATGGTACCACCTTTACGGTTGGCATGGAGACGGATAGTACATTTAACGCGGCTTTGCGAAAATCAAGCGAACGCATGGGCATTCCGTTGACCAGTATTTTGGATAGTTTGCCGATTATTTCCACCGATGATTATTTTTTGCATCATACGGCTACAATTCCGCTCCATTTCCTGGCCGAACAGGGGTTGGGGAATAAGCAGATTGTGCGCCTTACCATGGGCCGCTTAAGTTATGAGGAATTATACATGTTTGGTAAAGTTGTGCAATTGGCGGCCGAAGCGTCGGGCAGGCAAGTAGCCGTTATCGGCAGTGCCAATTTGTTGCCAAACCATTGGGTTAACGGTCGTGATAAAAACCTCGATACCAATATTAATGTTATGTATGCGTTGGGCGACCAACAACCGCGTGTTTTGCAGACTTTGGGCTACCCACCGGGCGAGGAATATTCTTTGCGTACCGCCTCATTTGTACTGGGTGCCGTGAGTGGTCTTAAAGCTACGGTAGGGACTCATCATTTCTCATCGGTGGCCGGTGAAACCTATGGCTTAATACAATATGATGTAAAAAAATAAAAAAGTCTGTATTTTTTTACAAAAATACTTGCATTAATATTCACAACTATGTATAATGTTACACATGAAAGACAAGAACGTAAGTAACTGATTATTCAAAGAGGTGTTTATAATGAGTGATATTAAAAAAGTAGTATTAGCCTATTCCGGCGGTCTTGATACATCCGTAATTATTCCGTGGTTAAAAGAGAACTACGGCTGTGAAGTAATCGCTGTATGCTGTAACTTGGGACAACCTGAAGATTATGATGCGGTTGAAAAGAAAGCCATCAAATCCGGTGCTTCCAAAGCGTATATTCTTGATGTTCAAGAAGAGTTCGTAGCCGATTACATTTGGCCAACCGTTAAAGCCGGTGCCGTATATGAAGGTAAATATTTATTAGGTACGTCCTTTGCTCGTCCTTTGATTGCCAAGAAATTAGTAGAAGTAGCTAAAGCCGAAGGGGCCGACGCCATTGCGCACGGTGCAACCGGTAAAGGTAATGACCAAGTTCGTTTTGAATTGACTATCAAAGCATTGGCGCCTAATACTAAAATTATTGCCCCATGGCGTGAATGGGAGCTCAAATCCCGTGAAGACTGCATGGAATTCGCTGCTAAACACGATATTCCGGTAGTTGCCACTAAATCTCATCCATATAGCATGGATCAGAACGTATGGCATTTGTCCCATGAAGGGGGCGATCTTGAAGATCCGGCTAATGCACCTAAAGATGATGTGCATTTAGTTTGCAAATCTCCGGAAGAAGCACCTGACACACCAACCATGGTATCCATCGATTTCAAGGAAGGCGTACCGGTAGCTGTTAATGGTAAAACAGGCACTCCGCTTGAATTGTTGCAGACTTTGAACGAATTGGGTGCCGCTAACGGTGTGGGTATCGTTGATATTGTAGAAAACCGTTTGGTAGGTATGAAATCTCGTGGCGTGTATGAAAATCCGGGTGGCGCTATCATCATGTATGCGCATCGTGAATTGGAATACCTTTGCCTCGACAGAGCGACTTACCACTATAAAGAATTGGTAGCTAATAAATATGCAGAGCTCGTATATGACGGTATGTGGTTTGCACCATTGATGGCGGCGTTACAGGCGTTCGTAGATGAAACGCAGAAAACCGTAACCGGTACTATTAACTTAAAATTATACAAAGGTAACATCATCAGCGCCGGTGCAACATCACCTTATTCCTTATACAATCAGGAATTTGTAACCTTCGAAGAAGATGATGTATATAATCAGGCAGACGCAGAAGGATTTATTAATCTCTTCGGCTTGCCACTTAAAATTAATGCTTTAATGAAAGAAAAGGCAGGTAAATAAATGGCTAAACTTTGGGGTGGCCGTTTTACAAAGGGTACTGACAAAGCGGTAGAGGACTTCACGTCCTCTATCGCTTTTGATGCCCGGATGTATGCGGAAGATATTACCGGCAGTAAAGCACATGCGACAATGCTGGCGAAACAGGGAATTATCTCTCAGGCCGATTGCGATGCAATCGTGGCCGGTTTAAACGATATTTTGAAACAGATTGAAGCGGGCACGTTTGACTTCTCCGTGGCTCTTGAAGATATTCATATGAATATTGAAAAGCGCTTAACTGATGCCATCGGTGAAGCGGGCGGTCGCCTTCATACGGGCCGTAGCCGTAACGACCAAGTAGCTGTTGATTTGCATATGTATGTGCGTAAGACCGTAGTTCACATGGGTGAATTGTTGGTCAATTTGCAAAAAGCGCTCCTTGAAGTGGCTGAAAAGCACCAAGACGTAATTATGCCGGGCTATACGCACTTACAGCGGGCGCAGCCGGTACTTTTTGCCCATCATATGATGGCCTATTTCTCCATGTTTGGTCGTGATTTTGATCACTTACCGCTCATTTATAAGCACGCCGATGTAATGCCTTTGGGCGCCGGTGCATTGGCGGGGACGACGTATCCAATCGACCAGAGCTATACGCAGGAATTATTGGCTTTTAGCATAATTTACGAAAATAGTATGGATGCGGTGAGTGACCGCGATTATGTGCTTGAATTTTTACATTTTGCCGCTACGACTATGATGCATTTGAGTCGTCTCAGCGAAGAGATGATTATGTGGTCCAGCACGGAATTCGGTTTTATTGAGCTCGATGATGCGCATTGCACCGGTTCCAGCATTATGCCGCAGAAAAAGAATCCTGATGTATGTGAACTTGTACGCGGTAAAACGGGCCGTATTTACGGCCATTTATTGGGCCTTTTGACAACCATGAAAGGCTTGCCGCTTACCTATAATAAGGATATGCAGGAAGATAAGGAAGGTATTTTTGATGCTATCGATACCTTGCAATTTGCCTTGTCGATTATGGCGGATATGCTTCGTCAGATGACCGTTAACGGTGAACGCACCTATTCCGTCTTAGCTAACGATTTCTCTAATGCTACGGATATGGCCGATTACTTGGCCAAAAAAGGTGTACCGTTCCGCGAAGCCCATGCTATCGTCGGTGAAGCGGTGCAGCATTGCATTCAGAATCATTGTGTTTTATTGGATTTGACCGTGGAAGATTTCAAAAAAATCTCCCCTGTATTCGAAGCCGATATTCTTGATGCAATTACCATTGAAGCCTGTGTGGCCGGTCGTAAAAATTACAGCGGCACAGCGCCTGAATGTGTAGCCCGTCAACGTAAAAACGGGGCGGCTCAAGTGGCCGAAGAAGAAGCACAATTGGCTAAATGGGCAGCACAGCTTGATTCTATAAGAATCTAAGGGGCTGCCAATGAGGCGATAAGCGCTTTAGCGGCTAATTTCCACTAAGTGTTTAAAGCGGCTTTTTTTACAGGTCCGTCAAATCATGTTATACTATATAGTGCATACCAAAAAGATAATTAGACTTTTGGTATGCATTTTATTTTATATCGGTTCAGGTGAATGGCGTGACACCGGAAGTGTCGGCAGTCGGCCGTGATACCGAAAATTTGTCGATAGACCGTGTGTTTAAGACAACCGGGATAGACTTTGCAACTATGAGAATTGAGGGAGGGATGGGTATGCATACACCGTCATTAACAAGAGAAAATGCCTTGGCATTATTGAAAACATATAATAAAGAACCGTTTCATATTCAACATGCCTTAACCGTGGAAGCGGTGATGCGTTGGTACGCCAATGAGCTTGGTTTTGGTGAAGAAGCGGATTATTGGGCTCAAGTAGGCCTTTTGCATGACGTGGACTTTGAAATGTATCCGGAAGAGCATTGTGTTAAAGCACAGGAGCTTTTAAAAGAAGCGGGCGTAGCTGACGATGAAATTTATTCTATCTGTTGTCACGGTTATGGTATCTGCATCGATTTGGAACCAAAAGAATTGATGGAAAACGTGCTCTATGCGGCCGATGAATTGACCGGTTTGATCGGTGCTGCTGCTGCTTTGATGCGCCCTTCCAAATCAACGAAGGATATGGAACTTAAGAGTCTGAAGAAGAAATTCAAAGATAAGAAATTCGCTGCCGGTTGCTCTCGTGATGTCATCAAAAACGGTGCTGAACGGCTCGGCTGGGAACTGGATGAGCTTTTAAGTAAAACCCTGGCCGCCATGCAGGCGTCGGAAGATGAGATTGCAAGGGAATATGAATTGCAGGTAGGAAATTAACAGACTGTTAATTTGTGCCTGGACTACCCGCCGTCCTTTAACGCTTCGTTGTTAATGTCGTTAACGGTTTGTGTAATTTTTAGGCGGTAAAAGTGCGCGTTAAAGTGTTCACTGTCATTCGACAAGGGCCTGGATTTGAAATTCAATGACGGAAATATTTTGTGTGTCTGTGCACAGTAGACACACCCTGTTTTAGTTCGAAAAAAATCATAATTAATTCGGAATAGGCCCTTAAAATACCTAATCGGCATAGGAAAAAATAGACTAAAATTGAAACTTTTTATGGTTCAAATGAATTCTCCTCGTTTATATTATAGAGTTTATATATTTTTATTCAATTCGTGTAATATTTTTTGTCCGCCAATGGGGTAAATTTTGCGTAAAATTTTTAAAAAGTTAGGTATAATGCCCACTTTGAGAATTGCACCATGAAAAACACGGGCCGCCATTGATGGCGACTAGCTTTCGTGGACCTTTTTTATTGAAAAAAAGACTTTCATTAATTGTCAATAGATGTTAGAATAAGTCGTCAAATAAAATAAAGAGAAATACGTTTCATACGATACCACATCCACGCACAACCGCAAGGACTGGTATCGATAGCGGTCACTGATTATTAAGTTGTAGATGTTGAGCTACATTAGAAAGGGGATTGATACATGAAAACCACCGCTAAAAAAATGTCTGTATTCCAGCTTACGACCCTCGTTGCAGCAAATATGATGGGTGCTGGGATTATTATGTTGCCTACTAAACTTGCAGAAGTAGGAACTATTTCCGTTTTGTCTTGGCTGATTACAGCCGTAGGGTCCTTAGTATTGGCCCACATTTTCGCACAGTGCGGCATGTTCACAACGAAAACCGGTGGACTTGGCGGCTATGCAGAGTATTCTTTCGGCAGAACCGGACATTTTATGGCAAACTATGCTTATGCCATTTCACTTGTAATTGCAAACGTAGCGATTGCGATTTCCGCAGTAGGCTACGCAGCTGTTTTATTTAATTTAACCTTGACGCCGGTACAGATGAGTTTAGCCACTATCGTGCTTCTTTGGTTAGCTGCCGTTCTTAACTTCGGCGGTAATGCCAAAACCGGTCGTATAAGTAATATCACTGTTTGGGGGGCTATCATCCCTGTATTGTTCATCAGCGTATTCGGCTGGTTCTGGTTTGACCCAAATATGTACACAGCTGTATGGAATCCGAACCAACTGCCTTTCTTTGATGCAGTTAGCGAATCCATCGCATTAACTCTTTGGGGTTTCTTGGGCTTTGAGTCCGCAGCAGCTAACATGGATGCTGTAGAAAATCCAAAGAAAAACGTACCAATTGCAACATTCTTTGGCACATTAGCAGTAGCGGTGATTTATGTATTGTCTACTAATATTATGGCAGGGATTGTACCAAATGTTGATTTATTGAACTCAACGGCACCATTCGGTATGGTGTTCGCGCAGATGTTCAATGAAACTGTTGGCCAGATTGTTATGGCTGCTATGGTAATCTCTTGCTGCGGTGCTATCCTTTGCTGGCAGTTCACTTTATCTCGTGTGTTCAAAAGCTCTGCCGATGCAGGCTTGTTCCCTAAAGTATTCAGCCGTGTAAACAAAGCTGACGCACCTGTACGTGGTTTGTTGATTCTCTTGACGATTCAGTCTCTCTTGGCCTTCATGACCATGAACGAATCCTTGAGCCGTCAGTTTGAAAACCTCGTTAACTTGGCAGTAGTTACGAATGTATTCCCTTACATTCTCTGCTGTATTGCTGTTAATAAATTATTAAAAGTTGAAGGTGCTTCCAAATTCACTCGTCGCAGCATTTTCGGTTTGAGCATCGTAGCGATTGCTTACTCCGTATACGCAATTTATGCGTCCGGTGAAGGCCCTATGATCGGCGGTACGATTGCTATTATTATCGGCTACATTGTTTACCAATTGGCCTTCAATATTGTGCCTCGTGCTCTTCGTTCCAAACGTAGTGTGGCTTAATCAGCCCAGACGTAGCGTGGCTTAATCAACCGAAATGTAGCGTAATCAACTGACCTATACGGACTGCAAACACTTCCGAGTGCTTGCAGTCCTTTTTGTTTTGCTTTATAGTAAGAATAGAGGTTTGAAGACTAAAAATTTAGCACTAAAGATTCAGGCATATTCTGCTATAAATTTGTAAAAATAGATATTTTTTAGTTAAAAAGCTTTTGACTTGAAGTGAAATATAGAGGTAAGAGGATATATGACTTTATTACAGTTAAAATACATTGTAACCGTGGCCAAGCAAGGGTCCATTAATAAGGCGGCGAAAGAATTATTCATCGCTCAGCCGAGCTTGACGGCGGCTATTAAGGAATTGGAGCAGGAATTGGGGATTACCATTTTCTCCCGCACCAATAAGGGCGTCATCGTTTCAACGGAAGGGGAAGAGTTCCTCGGCTATGCCCGTCAGGTAATTGAGCAGACAAATCTGATTGAAGAAAAATATTTCGGACAAACGCCGGTTAAGCATCAATTTTGCGTATCTACGCAGCATTATTCGTTTGCTGTGGAAGCCTTCGTAGATGTTTTAAAAGCCTATGGTGGCGATGAATATGATTTCCGTATTCGTGAAACACAGACCTATGAAATTATTGAAGACGTAGCGCGACTTCGCAGTGAAATCGGTATTTTGTACCTTAATGAGTTCAATGAAACGGTTTTACGCAAAGAGTTTAAACGACATGATTTAACCTTCCATCCATTGTTTACGGCAAGGCCTCATGTATTTATAAGCTCTTTTAGCCCTTTGGCATCTAAAGAGAAGGTTACCTTGGAGGATTTGGCACCGTTTCCACGACTTTCCTACGAACAGGGGGAGCATAATTCCTTCTATTTTTCAGAAGAAATTTTGAGCACCTGTGACAGTGCCAAAGATATTGTGGTGTGTGATAGAGCGACATTGTTTAATCTCTTAATCGGGCTTGACGGTTATACGATTTGTTCCGGTATTATCAGTGAGAAACTGAACGGCCCTAATATTTTGGCTACTCCGCTTGATGTGGATGAAAAAATTGAAATCGGCTATATTTTGCATAATAAGGTAGCGGCCGGTAAATATTGTCGCAATTATATTGAAGCACTTAAAAAGAATACGCAAAGTGTTTGATCAGGACACAAACCGTAACGGTTAGATATAGGTTTAAACTATAGCTAACCGTTTTCTGTATATATTAGCCACAGAAGACAAAAGAACGTATAATGATTTCAGTCAAGGGAAGTTCAACAGTCATTGAACTGTTAAAGAGAGAGAGTTACGAGGGGACTTTGAGTGAGCAGAGAGCGTAACTACAAGAGAGATACGGGCGGGGTGAGAGCCGCCGGTAAATAAAAAGTTGCTTGGTGGGGTGAGAGCCACGGGCAACGGGGACTTTTAATTAAATAGTATCCGTGTTTTAACATGGATCGGGGGAATTATACAGAAGACGGTTATATCGGTAAATTTTACCGACATAACCGTCTTCTGTTTTTGGGCTCTTTGTCAAATTTTGGGGCGCTAAAGAGTCTATGCACTTTGAGGAAGGACA
>NZ_JALKIG010000051.1 GCF_023051165.1 Veillonella sp. KGMB01456 | reverse complement strand
AGAGGACACGCAACTAGCGTTTCTCTTTAGCGCCCCAAAATAAATTATAGAACCTTTATTTTTTTTGCTTTTTCTTTTGATTTAAGAAACATTTTATTTAATATTTAATTAAGTGAATTTTATTCAAAATAATCAAATAAGAAAAAGAGGAGGTTGTAGTCGTAATGAATAAGATTTATAAGGTTGTTTGGAGTAAGGTTCGAAATGCTTATGTAGTAGTTTCGGAAGTAGCAAAAAGTCATAGTAGAAACAAATCACAATCCGGTATGAAGGTAACCGGTGATTTGTTGCGCCTTGCTGTAGTAAGTAGTTTAGTTGTAGGTAGTGCATGGCTTAATCCTATGACAGCTGATGCAACAAACCAATGGGGGGCACGTGTTAATTTTGATAATGATACTACGGCTGTCAGTGGTACTGCAAGAGCAGATGGTAGAGGTGCAGTAGCTGTAGGTACGGCTACCGCAACCGGTGAGGATGCCCTTGCTTTGGGGACTGATGCATCTGCAACCGGTACGGAAACCGTTGCTATCGGTGGTGCCACTTCAGGCTATAATTATGCAATTGCAATGGGGGCTGGTGCTTTCGCCGGTGGTACATATTCAGTCGGCGGCGTAACTCAGAGTGGTGAAAATGCCATTGCTATTGGTCGCTCGGCTTTAGCCTACGGCCTCAATGATGTCGTCGTTGGTGCTAATCAGACGGCTATTGCTCCGACCACCACTGCGTCGGAAGATACGCCTGAGGGAACAGGCCTTAGCTCGGCTCTAGGCGGCCGTGTCATGATTGGCCATGACAATATTGCTTACGGTCGTGCCGGCAACTCGGTTATTGTAGGTTCAAATAACCGATCGAATGCTATTCATGGTATTGCCATCGGCCAGAATGCGTATGCCGGCCAACCTGATGGGAGTACGCTTGCCTATGAAAATACCATGTCCATCGGTACTAATACTCGTTCATACTCTACGGACGCTATCGCTATTGGTAAT
Organism: Veillonella sp. KGMB01456; assembly: GCF_023051165.1. Lineage (GTDB taxonomy): Bacteria > Bacillota > Negativicutes > Veillonellales > Veillonellaceae > Veillonella_A. The sequence continues at coordinate 12,156 of NZ_JALKIG010000051.1, read as the reverse complement.
AATGCTGTTGCCGGTAATACCGATACTAGTAGAACTTCATATGACGGTAATGGTTTGGCTGCAGCTGCCATAGGTTCCGGGGCTAAAGCAACGTCGTTTCATACTGTAGCTATTGGTTCAGGAAGCCAGGCAACCGATATTAGTGCTGCCGCTATTGGTGATGGGGCTCTCGCAAGTGCCACCAGTACGTCTGCTTTCGGGGAGGCTGCTAAAGCTACGTCTGTTGGTTCTCTTGCTGCCGGTGCAGCTTCAGTTGCTAACAATCAATATACGACAGCTGTAGGTAACAGTGCTCAGGCAACCGGATTACGCTCTTTAGCGGTGGGTTTTACTGCTGTGGCCAGTGGTGGTGGCGCAATAGCTCAAGGTACGAATGCACAAGCAACTTCTTCGTATACGATGGCCCTGGGTTATGATACCGTAGCCAGTGCAGGTAGTTCTATGGCCATTGGCTATCAAGCCAAAGCAGTAGGTGGACGAAGTATTTCTATCGGCCGAGAAGCAACTGCAGGTACTGTATCAACCGGACCGGAATCTATTGCTATTGGTTATCAGGCGAGTTCTACGGCAGGTAATGCTATTGCCATAGGTAAAGGTTCTACTATTGATGGTTCGGCTACCACTGCTGTCGCTTTAGGGGATACTTCTGCAGCTAATGCAGTAGGCAGTGTTGCTATTGGTGCTAACTCTGTGGCAAGTCGTGCTGCAGATACGACCGGTGGCGGTTGGAATAATCAGGACAGCACTTGGAGAAGCTGGCTTTCTACAAAAGGCAATGCCGGAACTACTACCGGTGGGGCATGGAATAGCACGTCCGGTGTTGTTTCCATTGGTACTGATGGAGCCAATGGAACTGCGTTGACGCGTAAACTTACCGGTTTAGCGGCCGGTCAGTATGATACGGATGCCGTGAACATGAAGCAATGGACAAATACCATGCTTGCTACTACCGGTGATTTCAAAGACAGTAGCTATACTACTACCTATGGTTCTGACGGCACACCGCGTACAGTTACTAAGCTTTTAAATCAATCGTTGAAGATTACGGGTGGTGTAGATAATACACTGTATTATCAGTCTGATTTTGCAGCTCAACCTAATATCGGGGCTATCATCAGTGATAATACAGTTACACTTCGCCTCAATAAAACACTTCGCGGTTTGGAAACGATTTATTTAACAAATCCGACTACCGGCAACGCCACAACTGTTAGCGGGAATGGCGTTACTATCAGACCTAAATCCGGTAGTAATGTAACTTTGACCACCGCCGGTCTTAATAATGGCGGTAATAAGATAACTAACGTTGCTGCAGGTACGGCCGGTACAGATGGTGTTAACGTCAGTCAATTGAATCAAGCTATTGCCGGTGTTAGCGGTGGCTCCGGTACGACGACTACCGTTACTGTTGAAGGCGGTACGGCAGCCGGTACAAGTGGTACCTATACAGGTAATAATTTACAACTTACGTCAACGACCGGAACAGGTACAGCGACGTATGACTTAAAACTTGCCGATAACGTAACCTTAGGTAGCACAGGCACCAGTGGTACAAATGGTTCCCTTACGGTTAACGGTACAGGCGGCTCTTCTGTAGCTGTTGATGGTGCAACGGGTTCTGTTGCCTTAACCGGTACAGACGGCTCTACAGCTACTATCACAGCCGGTACGTCGGCAAATGATGTGAACGGTAATTCTATTAACCGTATTACAGCAGGTGGACAAACTGTAGCAACCTTGAACGACGGTATGGTATATACCGGCGACACAGGTTCGGCTGCTGTTAAATTAAATAAAACAGTAAATATTGTTGGTGGCGAAACCGATTCATCCAAACTATCTACCGATAATAATATTGGTATTGTGGCCGCTCAAGATGGCGACAATGGCAAATTAACCGTTCGCTTGGCTAAAGATATTACCGGTTTGAATACGGTAGAAGCGGGCGATGCTGTATTAGGTAACCAAGGCGTTGTGACAGCCGGTGGTGTAGCTCAAGACGGCAGCTATGTAACCGGTTTAGACAATACGACTTGGAATGTAACAAATCCTGACATCGTAACCGGTCGTGCAGCGACTGAAGATCAGCTCAAAACCGTAAGCGATGCAGTGACTGCTGTTTCCGACGGTACCAGTGCTAATGCAACCGGTGGTTTTGGCTTGACTGATGATAGCGGTACAGCTGTAAAACAGGACCTTGGCAAAACAATTCAAGTTGCCGGTGACGGTAATGTTACGACTACGGCCGGAGACGGTAAAATTACTGTTGGTTTGAGCAATACTGTTGCGCTTGGCGACAAAGGTACTACCGATGGTTCTATGACTGTTAATGGTGCTGACGGTTCTTCCGTTGCAATTAATGGTTCTAACGGTTCTATCGTAATGAATACAGCTGATGGTTCTCCTGTAACCATTCAGGCAGGAACCAGTGCTAATGACGTAACCGGATCCCCTGTTAACCGTATTACCGTAGGCGGTCAAACTGTAGCAACTCTTAATGACGGTATGAAATACGGCGGTGACTTCGGTACAGTTTCCAATGTAAAACTCAACAATCAAGTAGATGTAAAAGGTGAAGCAGCAACGGAAGCTGATTTGACGACCGGTAACATCGGCGTTGTTTCCAGCCAAGCCGGCGACAACGATTTATTAACGGTTAAACTTAATAAAGATATCAACTTAGGTTCTACCGGTTCCTTAACTTTTGGTAGCGGCGATAATACGGTAAGCCTTTCTAATAGTGGCCTTAATAACGGTGGCAATAAGATTACCAATGTTGCAACCGGTACAGATGGTACAGATGCTGTTAACGTGGATCAGTTGACCAAGGCTATAGCAGGTGTAAGTGCCGGTGAAGGCAGCAAGACAAATCTTACTGTTGAAGGCGGTACTGCAGCCGGAACCGGTGGTAACTATGCAGGCAGCAATTTGCAGATTACTGAAAAAACCGAAACAACCGGAGCTACGACGTATGATGTGAAGTTGGCGGATACTATTACCTTAGGTAGTGAAACCGACAGTGCAGCCGGTACAGAAGGGACCGACGGCTCTATCACGGTAAATGGTAAAGACGGCTCTTCCGTAGCTATTAACGGTGCTGACGGTTCTATCGCTTTGAATACAGCTGACGGTTCTCCTGTAACCATCCAGGCAGGCACAAGTGCTAATAACTTAGCCGGTAATCCTGTTGATCGTATTACTGTAGGCGGCCAGACGGTGGCGACTATGAGCGACGGTCTTAAATTCGCCGGTGATGACGGTCAGAGTGATACAACTAAAGTTATTCCTAAGACACTTAACGAGCAATTAGATATTGTTGGCGGTGCTGAAGGAGAATTGACGGACAAAAACATTGGCGTCAACAACGTTAACGGCCAGTTAAAAGTTCAGTTAGTGAAAGATGTTGATTTAGGTTCTACCGGTTCCTTAACCTTAGGTAACACGGTTGTTAATAATAATGGCATTACGATTACGCCTGCTACAGGTGACCCTGTGTCCTTGACAGGTTCCGGTCTTGACAATGGTAATAATGTCATCAGCAATGTGGCAACCGGTGTTAAAGGCACGGATGCTGTCAACGTAGATCAGTTGACCAAGGCAATTGCAGGTGTAAGTGCCGGTGAAGGCAGCAAGACAAACCTTACTGTTGAAGGCGGTACTGCAGCCGGTACAAGTGGTAACTATACAGGCAGCAACTTGCAGGTAACTGAAAAAACTGAAACAACCGGTGCAACGACTTATGATGTGAAATTGGCAGATAATATTACTTTAGGTAGTGCTGCTGATAGTGCTGCAGGCACAGAAGGGACGGACAGCTCCATTACCGTAAATGGTAAAGCTGGTTCTGCAGTAGCGATTAACGGTGCTGACGGCTCTATCGCTTTGAATACAGCTGACGGTTCGCCTGTTACTATTAAAGCCGGCACGGCTGCTAACGATGTAAACGGTAACTCCATTGACCGTGTTACTGTAGGCGGTGCGACTGTAGCTACGCTTGATGACGGCATGGTATATACCGGCGATACAGGTTCCGTGACAACAGGCAACACTGTTGTTAATAATGATGGCGTAAAAGTTGGCGATACAGCTCTTACAAGCGGCGGTTTAACAATTACTAACGGCCCGTCCGTAACAACCGGCGGCATCGATGGCGGTAGCAAACAGATTACTAATGTAGCTAGCGGTTATGATGGTGTTGATGCTGATGGTAACCCAACTTATAACAACCTTACCAATGGTGCCAATATCGGTGACATTAAAAATATTACCGATGCGGCTAAAACCGAATTAACTAATGATGGCTTGAATTTCACGGCTGATAGTGGTGATTCCGTACACCGTAACCTTGGTGAAACTTTAAATATTGCCGGTGACGGCAACATTACAACTACCAGTGATGCAACTAACGGTAAAATTACCGTAGGCTTGAGTAATACTCTTTCTGTCGGTACAAGAGGCAAAGATGGTGAAGATGGTAGTGTAACTGTAAACGGTAAAGACGGTTCTTCCGTTGTTATTAACGGTAAAGACAGTTCTATTGGTTTAACCGGTCCTGCCAATGGTGACAGAGCTCCGGGCAAAACTATTACTATAAAAGGCGTTGATGGTATAGATGGTGTTAAGGGTGTAGACGGAAAAGTTGTTGACCGTATCGTAGTAAACGATCAAACAGTAGCCACTTTGAATGATGGCCAGAAGTATGCCGGTGACAATGCTAAGGAAGATGGCACTAATGTCATCGCTAAGAAACTTAACGAACAGTTAGATATCGTTGGTGGTGCTGATGCCGACAAATTAACTGAAAATAACATCGGTGTTAACAACGTTAACGGTAAATTAAAAGTTCAATTAGTAAAAGACGTTAACTTAGGCGATGAGGGTTCATTAAGAGTAGGTAGTGCAGTTTTGGGGAAACAAAAGGCAAGTACAGCAAGTGGTATTTCTCAAACAGGTACTTACTTAACCGGCTTAGATAATACGGCTTGGAATACGACTAACCCTGATGCTGTAAGTGGTCGTGCCGCTACTGAAGATCAACTTAAAGCTCTTAACGATAAGGTAAATACTATTTCAACAAGCACCGGTGGCGGTGAATTTGGTTTGACTGCAGACAGTGGTAATGCAGTTAAACAAAATCTCGGCGAAACAATCCAAATTGCCGGCGATGGTCAGAATATTACAACTACAGCTGATGCTGCTAATGGTAAGATTACTGTAGGTTTAAGTAATAATCTCTCTATCGGTGCAAAAGACGGTTCTGATGGCACAGATGGCGTAGACGGTAAGATTGGTATCAACGGTAAAGATGGTTCATCCGTTGTTATCAACGGCAAGGACGGTTCTATCGGTTTAACCGGTCCTGCCGGTGCTGACGGAACACCTGGTACAACTGTAAATATTAAAGTTGGTCCTAGTGTTGACGATGTAAACGGCTCCCCTGTTGATCGTATTACTGTAGGCGGTAATACTGTAGCTACCTTGAGCGACGGCATGAAATACGGTGGCGACTTCGGTAATACCTCTAAAGTTAAATTGAACAACCAAGTTAATGTAAAAGGCAATGCAACTAACGAAGCTGACTTAACTGATGGTAATATCGGTGTTGTATCCAGCCAGGATAACGATAACGGTCAATTGTTGATTAAGTTGAACAAAGACTTGAACCTCTCTGATAAAGGTTCCGTAACTATTGGCAACACCGTAATTAACAACAGCGGTGTAACTATCGGTAGCGGTACAAGTGCGGTAAGTCTTACTGATAAAGGCCTCAATAACGGTGGTAACCAAATTACTAATGTGGCCAGCGGTACAACCGGTAAGACGTATGACAACACTAAAGCTGGTCAGGAAAACTGGAATAACGCGGCCAATATCGGTGATTTGAACACGGCTATTAATGACATCAAAGGTCAAGCAAACGGTGGCTTCGGCTTAACAGCTGATGACGGCAAGTCTGTAAAGCAAGATTTAGGTCAGACGATTACTGTAGCCGGTGATAAAAACATCGAAACAAAAGTAACCGATGACGGCAAATTACAAGTAGGCTTGAAAGACAATATAGATCTTGGTCAAAAAGGGTCTATTACAGCCGGCAACACAACTATTGACAAAGAAGGCGTTGCTACTGACAAGATTACTGTTAAAGATTCCGGTATTTCCATCGACAAAGATGGCATTAATGCAGGCAATACTGTAATCAAGAACGTAGGTAGTGGTCTTGGCAATAACTATGATACAAGTGTGGAAGGTCAAGAAAACTACAACAACGGTGCTAACATCGGTAACGTGTACAATATTGCTAAGGGCCAAGCTGAGGCTGCGAAAGCTCAGTCCGGTAAGAATATTACCGTTGATAAAAACAATAAAGTTAACTTGAATAATAATATCACTCTTGGTGATAATACTGATCCGGCGAAACAAGTTAACATCGACGGTAATGGTGCAACCGTGACAGCCGGCAGTGGTGATAACCAAGTTAAGCTGGATGGTTCCAAAGGTCATATTTCCGCAGGCGGTGTTGTTCTTGGCAATCAAGACAACACGGCAGGCGACAGCAATCCGGCAACAGGCAGTTACCTTACCGGTTTGGATAATACTAAGTGGGATGGCCAAAACATTCAATCCGGTCGTGCAGCTACGGAAGATCAGTTGAAAACGGTTGATGATAAGATTACCGGAGGTCGTGTGTTCGAAGGCGACGACGGTGCTGATAATAAAGTGTCTGTTGGCCTTGGTGATACCTTGAAACTCAACGGTGGTGCTGATGCTTCTAACTTATCCAGCGGTAATATCGGCGTCGTAAAAAATGCTAACGGTGATGGTCTTGATATTAAACTTGTTAAAGACTTAACCGGTCTTGATAGTGTAACAACCGGTAATGCGACTATTAATAATAGTGGTGTTACCATTAAGACGGTAGACAGTGATCGTACAATCACTATTCAGGATAGCAATATCAACATGGGTAACAACGTGGTGAGCGGTGTTGCTGACGGTGTCGTTGCTCCAGGCTCCACCGATGCAATTAATGGTAGCCAACTTGCTCAACGTGACCAGGCTATTAACAACATAGGTGGTGCGGTAAATAAATTAGATAACCGTATTAATAAAGTTGGTGCCGGTGCAGCCGCTTTGGCAGCCCTTCATCCACAGGACTTCGATCCTGATGACAAATGGGATTTTGCCTTCGGTTATGGCAATTATAACGGTGCAAGTGCCGGTGCACTTGGTGCCTTTTACAAACCTAACGAAGATACTACCTTCTCCATCGGTGGTACTATCGGTGGCGGCGAAAATATGATCAACGCCGGTGTATCCTTCAAATTGGGCCAAGGCAATAACGTATCCAACTCCCGTGTTGGTGTGGCTAAAGAAGTGCGAGATCTTCGAGCCGGTATGGCCAAACTTGAAGAATTAGTTAATAATCAAAATGCCGTGATTAATCGTCAAAGTGAATTGATTAATCAGTTGACTGGTCAAAATCCGGGTAGACTTCAGGAAGAAAACAGCGAACTCTTCCCTGATGTGCCAGATAATCATTGGGCTTATGAATATGTGACTAAACTTCATGAACTTGGTATCATCGAAGGTTATCCTGACGGAACTTTCGGTGGCGATCGTATGATGACTCGCTATGAATTTGCAACGATCGTATACCGAGCTATTATGGCAGGTGCTGCTTCTAATGCGGCTCTTAAAGGCGACAATACCTTAAGTCGTTTGGCTAAAGAATTCTCGCCGGAACTCAAATACATCCGTATTGACACGGTAAGAAAAGACAAAGATGGTAATCCAACCATTCAACGTGTCCGTATCGTTCCGGAAAATAAGGATAAATACTAAGAGTTTTGTTTCACTAACGGATTTTGAATAGTACATTAATTAGTTTTTGCGAAATAAAAATAGTGCGTATTGAAGGGGAAAATCTTCAATACGCACCATTTTTTATGCTTTTATAACTTACTTTTTTTAGATCTTGTATAAATTTGCTTTACTTTTTCCGTCACTGCCTCTAATGATTTAATGAATTCCAACTCTGAGAGATTTCTTGAATAGGTTCTATTTCTGTTGCCACCATGTTTACTAATTAATTTTTGTGCATATAATTTTTCAAGGGCATCCCTAACTTGAGAATCAGTATAATGGGGTAATATTTTCATTATATCTTTTTTTGATGAAGAGTGTGTTGGAGAGATAGTGATTACGGCATAGATGTCCTTTTCAATTTGTGGTAAATTTAAAGAATCAATAAGATGTGCAATCCATAGCTTTAGTCTCGTTTCTTCAATGGTAGATTCTATTTCAGGTAATTTAAAGTCATTTTTTTTGACAACATCTATGATTTTCTGACTACCACTGCCGGCTCTTTCTGCAGCCCCCATTTTTGTAAATAATGAAATAAGAGTAGGGTTTCTGGCTATAGACCTGCTTCCAAAGAAAAATTCATCTTTAGTAATTTTCATTTTACCAGGATTCAAGAATTTATAGTATAAATCGTGAACTTCGGCGATAAGTGTAGGATGGCTTGACAAATAATCTGCATGGACAATCATATTTACGAAGGCTTCTCTAAGTGCTATGAGTAACTCCCCGGGAGGTTTTCTGGTGGTTTGGTTATCTAATTCAAAATTTCTATCGATGCTTAGTCTTAACTTTTCCATTACTATTTCATAATAGTTGAATAAATTTAAATTTTCAAACTCTAAGTCTTCCGAGTCTACTCTATCACGCCAACGCTCGGTAGAGCCTCTTTTATCAAAGTAGTCAACGTGGTAGGCTGGGATATATGATTTAATGCTGTTAAGTTTTCCGAAGAATAATAGTCCTGCTAAGGTTAGTTTTTGCTTTCCATCAACTCTATCGCGTACGAATACATCCATATTACTTAAAAAAGTTGGAATATCCTGAGTATCGAATTGTCTTGATGGTGCACGCTTATGAAGAATTGCCTTATACTTGATAATAGACGTCATATCAAGGTCGTCGATTGTAAAGTTATTAAGTAACTCACGATCTAACTCGTGATTTGTATCTCTTAGTATACTCGATAATTCATCTTTAGTGATTTTATGATCTCCGGAGCCTCTCCTAACGTAAGCATTTGCTAAATGGTTATTCAAATATACAGGTTTGTCATCAAATGGCGCTTCTGGGATTTCACATACAATAATATTTTTGGATTTGTATGATAGAGAAAAAATCGCGTCAGGCGATGTAAATAGGTTGCGACTTACTTTGTCACTACGTGCTGTAGAAATGATATCGTCTATATATTTTTGTGTATTTTCAATTCCTAAAACTTCAAATTCTGGTGAATCGGTAATCCCTAGTACAATTATTCCGCCGTTTGTATTTGCAAATGCAGAATATGTTTCCCAAAAACTTTTGGGGACTCCGTTGGTAGCGGTTTTTACTTCGAATGTTATGTTCTCACCCGCTAATAATAATCTATCTAAATCTTGTGCTGTAATATTCATTGAACCCCCCGCAATAATTGAATGATGCAATCATTCAATTAGATGAAACACAAATAAACCCCAATAAACTTAAATAACTTTTTGTAATCTAAAGTGCCAAAAAGCCAAGTAATATAAGGAAAACTCAAATTGTTAGTGTTTTAAAACTTTAATAAAACCCAAATAACGACCTAATAAACCCCGATAAAATATTTCCTGTTATGATGTATTAAATGAATGTTAGGTGCTTATAATAATAAGCATTCTATTTTGAGAGGCTTTTGGCCAACTTTATGGAAGTTTCCAGTGATATTTTTAACAGTTCTCTCGTTTCATCGTCTAATATTTTATTACCATTATAAAAATTTATGGAGTCTTTATTATCTAATTCGTCAAAAAGTGTTTGTAGCTGTACTTGTATGTCTCTTTTTCGATTCTCTGTATTTGATATTTTTTTAGTATCTATAAATGTATCGGCAAAGCGTGGATCTAAATCTGCTATGGAACAATTTAAGGCATTAGCTAATTTTTGAACATTAGTTGCATTTGGAGTCGAGCGCATTGCAAAATATCCGGAAATCGTTGATGCTGGAATACCGGTTAGTTTTGATAATTCATTTTGTGTGATATTTGGGGTATACTTCTTTAGATTTTCCGAAATTTGCTTCCTAAGTCCCTTTTCAAATTCATTGAGCGCGTTTCTAGGCATACGAGTCACTCCTTTCTTTAATTATATTTTAACGAATAAAGTCGTTATTTACAAGGAAAAAGAATGAAAACGAGAAAAATCGTTTTATTAATTTATGGCGTATATATAATGACTTTTATGGAGGAAATTCTTTTACTATAAATCTCCTATCTTCATTGGCGAATACCCCAAGATGTGGTAACATAATATAATAATATAGGAATAAATAGAAAGGCCGACACGGATTTTTGACAAGCATTAATCGTGTGGTCTATATAATTCTAATAAACTACGGCAGGAGGAAGAAAATGTCTGCATTTATACCATATTTAGTCGTATTGGGCGTTATCGTCTTGTTTTTCGGAGTCTGTTATTTAGTATTCCGTGACAGCGGTAAGTCTAAAGAAGCTGAAGCTTTAGCCAATGAAAGAGTGAGCAACGGCGATTATTACGAGCGTAAACGTCGTGATCACGGCGCCGCTTACTATCGTGAGGATGCGAAACAGAATAGAGATAATTATAGATCCGGCAGTGCAGTTGGCAGTACCCGTCAAGAAGCAGGCGATGGCCGTCAAGAAACATCCGATAAAGAGATGGCCACCACATTCGTTCCTTTGTCTAATACGCAAATGGAATCCGATTTTCATAATGCGATGACGGAACCGTCGGCATCGCGATTCGGCTCGGCCCATGAGGATTCCTCGGAAGGCAGTTTAAACCGTGACATAGTGTCTGATTTGGACATTACGAAGCCTATGCTTAAAATTCCGACCGAACCGCCAACAGCCGCTTTAGATGACAGCGAATTAACGCGTCGTATTCATCGTGTGACACCGACTGAAGCAACGTCGGAGGAAGTTGCGGCTGATGCAACTCGTATCATTCCGATTGTGCGTGAACATGCAGGTTCTGATGCTACCGCTCATGGCACCGGTCACGGTGCAAGCCATATCGGCTATGGTGAGCCGGACATGTCCGACTTAATTACCCTTGGCACATCGCACTTCATGAGTTCTTTCGGTGCTGTTAGCGCCAGCACTAAAGAACAGGTATTGGATATTACTAAAACGGCTTTCGACCGCTTAGGCATCACCGCCAGTGGTGAATTACATGCCTTGTTGGAAAATATCGTGGTGCAGGAAGCCTTGCTTTGTATGCAAAAAGCTTACGCTACGACACCAACCGTTTGGATGAAGGAAACCGCTATTGAGGCCTTTGTGGACGTAGTACAGCAGCCTAAATCCAGTACGCCGTACCTGGTAGCTTTTGACGCTTTGCGCATCTTGCCGCATTTGCAGCTCGGTCATTTTCAGATTATGGCCTTGGCGTTATTGCTTCAATACTCCCGCAACTCCAACAACTACAGCTTGGAACATTTACAGCATTATGTAGATAAATATATCGAGCCGTTCTTGTCCGAATTGCCACGGGAAGAAGCTATGTATCGTCAATTGGATTACCTTCGTTGCTCCATTCAAGAGCCGGAACGTAATACCTTCTGGGATATTATGGTTCATTCCTATCCGCTCGTATTCGGTTATGCCGGTTTTGACAAAGACGAATTGACCCGTGCTTTGCGCGGTAATTATTTGGATGCTCGCTATGTGGTGAAAAGTGTAAACTCTCCGCTTCTTAAATTAGCGGTTGTTGATGAAGGCTTGGCACCGCGCTACTTCCAGATGGCTCATTTGGATAATCCGGAAATTCAGCAACACATTTTAGGGTTAGCGATGAGCAAACCGGTTGATTTTAACTCTACCGAACGCAAACAGGTATTGGAATACATTTCACCGGTATTGCCTAAAGTGGCTGATATGTATGACTCCATGCCGCTTAGCCATTCCAGCTTGACGCTCTTGGGCCTCTATTTAGGGCGTGCCCATGTGAAAGTAACCATTGGTGAAGAGTTCGATTTGTCCCCTTGGTTCTAAAAAATCCATTGTGTATATGTAAATAACGGCCTATAGGACATTTTGAGTTGGTTTTTAGACCGATGAGACTAGTATTTATCTA
>NZ_JALKIG010000050.1 GCF_023051165.1 Veillonella sp. KGMB01456 | reverse complement strand
AAGTTAAGAAGTTAGTGGATTTACAAAGTGTTCAATTTGATATTGCAATTTAGCACAAAAATATTTTCCTTCACATATCTAAAAAAAGCTATTATTCTCTCTTTTTTTATACCTTTACTCAATTGCATTATTTCTCCCTAATAAATAATGTATATCCAACACGTTCTTAAAACCTAAGTCTTTGAAAAATAGTATTAAAGCCTACTGTAACTAACCAATGATTATGAGCTAAAGGTTTCTGTCTCATCGGCCCAAATAAATCAATCTCATATCTTTCATTTCTAAATTTTAGATTATTCTTATGTAAAGAAACCGGCTCCCACCCATGATGGAGAAAATACTCTATTATTTTGGCCCTGCTTTCCATGGCATCATTAATATCCCCTCCCATATCAATATTAGCCGTTACCTCTTTTGCAATGACAATATTACCTGTTCCTACTCTTAGGTTCAAAACCCTGTTATCAAAAACCTCTAAACTATAAATGACCTTACTTAACTCACCATATTGTCTTTCTATTTCTTCCGGGAAAGTCCAATTATATATTCTTCCGCCTATTGCCACTAACAAAAAAATCCCTAAAAAAATATTTCTTACAATAGGACTATACTTATTCCAGTACAATGCACAAAGCTTTTTATTCTTTTGCCACATATTCTCCCCAATACCTTTAAAAATACAGTTTTTTCCTACTAAAATACACATTCAGAAAAGACATGGGTTTCTTCCGTTTTTGTTTTTCAATTAATTATCAAACTACAACCATATATAAAACCATTTTTTTAACCTTGCAAATCCTATAACAAAAAAAACAATGACAATAAAGCCTCTAATAAAATCAGCAAATCCCGCTAAGAAAAAGTAAATGCACCCGCCTAAATAAAATACAGCCCAAATCCTCATAAACATACGCCTTAATGGATTCTTTTTAACATATTCTAATGTGGATTCATTTTCATCACAAACAAGTCGCTTTAACATATTCGTTTTTGTAATTCCTTGATTATGCCATAATTTAAAGATATCAAAAACTTCTTTTTTTACTAAAATAATATGATATATCGTAACTCCATAAAATATTAACAACCCCAGAAAAGCAATCCTATCTATATCATGATTCAAATAAAAATATTCGTAAAAAAGAAAATAATTATAGATTATTGTCAATATTAAGAACCCTATAGTGATTTTTATTTTATTCAAATAATTTGGCCCCAAATTATTACTCCTTTTCAAATTGAATCTAAAATAATTTAATATCCAATATGTATTAACTGAGATATTGCCTCTAAATTCACTTCGCCACTATATCCTGTAATCAGCTCATTCTTATGCGAAAAGAACCCTAATAATTGACTTGGTAATTCATAAAAATGATTCGTTAGTGAATCATACATATAATAATGATAATACTTATATTCTACTCCATCTTTTATAGATTCAAACCATAATGCCCAATCTATAAATGGCTCTTCACCACTATCAGGTATAAATCTTACAATTTTAAATCTACCCAAATCACCTTCAAATTTTAAATCACCATAACTAGGTTTAACAACAGTATAATTATGATTTCCTGATAAAGTCATATTCTCAATTTTATCATTCAAGCTTAAAATAAAACTATCTTTATTGCTCCCCCAACTTTGCAAACTACTATATCTAGGTACCAAAAATAACTTCTTATTTGCCTTCGACATTACTACAGAAATATAATTTATATCATTTTTATAAATAACATTTCCACTAATGCTGATAGAAGGTATCCCATTTATATCTGATAAAATCCTTTCGATTTCTAAAGTTTGCTTATCTACTTTATATAAATAATGGTCTATATAAATATAATATGATAAATTAGTAATCCATAATTTAGGATATATGCTATATACAAATTGTTTATCCATACTTTCAATCTTTATAGCTTTATAATCTGATTTAGATTTAATGCATAGTATTAAATCCAATGACCGATTCACATAAATTATAATAAGCTTATTTTTATCAATCTTACTATCTACCGCAAAATTATATATTTCATCTTGCTTAATAAAATTTCTAAGGTCTAGACTGACATTATCGTAATCATTATAAGGAGCAATAAATGTATAATGATATCCATCCTTTATTACAATAATATCTTTCTTAGTCCACTCAAAATTTGACATCTCTTTTATATAATAACGTGTAACACTAAAAAAAATATTATTAAAACACTTATACAAAAAAAGACTAAATATTTATTATTCTTCAGTTTTGTATATCCACGATACCAATCCATATCCTTACTATCCTCTAATTCAATATTGGTAGTAAAAAAAGAAGGTCCACATAATCCATTGCATCATCTTCTGCAATAGACAGGGGAATACCTTCTGTCGTTACTCGTTCAATTCGGTTTTGCTTATTACTGTCAATTTAATCCATGCCTGTTTCATGCTAACACTCCTCAACTGATTAAAGAATATAGTTCCACCGAAAACAGCATTCACATTTATTACATCATTTATTACGTTGATTATATAAAAAGGTAATCAATTTGTAAATAACAAATCAAACAAGCATAAATAAGACAAAAAAACTGCCACCGGAAACCGGTGGCAGAAAAATAATGTTTTAAGTTTATACTCGAAGAAGAACAACAAAAACTCAACCCACATATTTTATTATCTTATTTATCCCAATCCCGTTCCTGATTGGCCATGGAGAACCCTTCCTGGTTATTCATGGAGAAACCGTCCACCCGTTCATAATCGACAGTCATATCATAATCTTCAAATGTCTGATTCAAATGTTTAACGAGACCCCACGGATTCTTGAGTGATAGTTTAGCTTCTTCGCCTACCAAAACCCAAAGAATTTTATAATGCTTCGGATCGACTTTCAAATGTTTTTCACCTTTACCATCCGTAAAGTAGATGAGCAAATCCGCTTGCATTTGATTAGCATAATGAACTACCGGCGTGAAAAGCGTACTACCACGAGCCGTTACACGCGGCTCAACATCGTTCATGGTTTTTACCGGATAGGTGCGGCGAATGACACTGTCGCATTCCACCACGGTAATTTCAAAATCATAAGCCTTGGTAATTTCCAGTACTTCCAACATGGCTTGACGGAAAGCACCATCCGTAATACTGCCGCTACAATCAAGCGCAACCACAATTTTAGCACGACGCTTGCGCAAAGTACCGCGAATTTCCAATCGTTCCGGCTGACGACGACTACGACGAGTAGTCGTTTTTTTATGCCCCCACGCAACGGAACCGACCAAGCGTTTTAAGTAGACTGACCACGGCAAGGATGCCCGATGTTTTTTCATATCACTCAAAAGGCCCGACAAATACCCGGCCAATTCGCCTTTTTCAGAATTCTCCACCATCTTATTGGTCAGCTGTTGTTGGGAATCGCCATCCACTTCATCGGACTCGCTCCAAAGGTCATGGCTGTTGGCTATATCAAAGGCTTCGGCCACGCCGGGCGAACTCATAGCCGCATCACTTAAGCTGTCTTCCACTTCCGTTTCGCCGTCTGTTTCACGCGCAATATCTATGTGTGCCTGAATCTCGTCCACATAATATTCTAGTGGCTTAAACGCCACCACGGTAGTGCCGAAATTCTTGTTGAGCCATTTTACATCAATCGCATTCGGCGGTAAGGGCTCAATATAGTTATTCACCACAATGTCCATAGCTATATTAATAGCAAGTGGTGAATATCGCTGATACAAACGCTTTGCTCGCACTAAATGGCGCGAAATCACATGAAGGATTTCATGTTTAATGGAGCTTATCATCTGTTCCGTGGACATGTCTAAAAAAATCAACGGATTGAAGTACATCACATAGCGGCTGCCTTTAAAGTTAATGCCCGTACCGCTGGTCATGCCGAAGCGAAGTTCCTGTCCCACTTGTAAAAAGAAATAGCCGTAGAAGGAATCGCTTTCAATGAGGCGCAAATTTAATTTTGATACCAGTTTGAAAAAACGTTCTTCGTATTCCTTATTTACCGTAAAATCGTCGGTGCCGGCTGTTAAATCACGCTTGCCCGCCGCCAAGGCAGCGGCTTCGGTTATGGCATAGCCGATAGAGTTGGTATAGGCATTATCTTTAATCTCCTGTTCTCGCTGGAGCGCATCACGTTCCTGCTGCCAAGCCGTTACCAATTTTTTGGTAAGCTCCAGTAGTGAAGCACGTTCCGCATCGAGCGGATCCTGATTAAGAGCTGCGCCGTTTACAGCATTGGCGCCGTTTTCAACGTTCCCGTTGCCACCCTCAAGAGCCCCGTTCTTACTGTCCCCGACTTGCGAGTCCAACTTTAGCGTCCGCCTCGTTACAATATCTATTTCACCATTCATAGCTTATAAGCTCCGCTGTAAATCAAAGAAGTTATTGACGAACTCATCACTTTTGATGGCTTCCTTATAAAAACGTGGATAAGTATTGCGGATATCCTTCATCACAGCCATCTGTAAATCTTCCGGATAGGCTTTTAAAAAGTCCATAAAACGGTTAATTACTACCTGAGCCGCTTCTTCGTCTACAAATAGCTGGTTAGCTCGCATTTCAATGACGCACATTAAATTTTTAGCCGTCAAATAAAGGCGAGTATGGCTTTCCTTTTTGAGACGTTCCAATACGGATTCCGCCATAATTTCACCGTTGAACACATCATCATACATAAGTAACGGTTCATGGTCTGCTTCTATGAAGCTCACAAATTCCTGCGCAATCACTTTACCCACATTACCGCGAATTACGTTGAAGAACACATCTTTACCGATGGCTTCTTTGTTGGCTTTATACATGGCATACAGCGCGGATACCCGTTCATAACTACGCGGTGTGGCATAAATATCGTCTTCGTTGATCTTGTGTAAATATTCCGGATAGGTGCTGATGAATTCCATCACCATCGGTTCCAATTTAGCTTCCGCCGCCCAATCAAGCCACTGCATGTAATCCGGTTCCATATGGAGCCATACGAAGCGGTTTTGTTGGGCCACGTCCATTTCAACCGTCTGGTAATCATAGCTGTTCGTCGGGTTCATGGCCGCCACGATGTGCACCGAATGACCAAGGTTAAAACCGTTGATTTCACGGTTCAAAATAAGGTTCATTAATTCCTGCTGTACCGCGTGCTCACAGCGGTTAATTTCGTCGATAAATAAAACTACCTGCTGACCGGCGGCCATGTAGTCGGCAATCTGTTTTAATTTATAGTGAATAGCATAAATGGTTACTTTTTCCGTAACCGTTGTGCCGTCATTCATTTTTCGTGAAAAACTGTCTACCGTCGGTAAACCGCCGATTTCGCCTTCTTTTAATAAGTTGCCGTCGATGGTTACGAGGGACCAACCGTTTTTTACCGCCAAACGATGTGCCAAGGATGTTTTACCAATCCCCGTTTCACCGACTAAAAGCGGTACCTGACCGGCCGATAATACCAACTCAACACTTCTCATTGTTTCTACAAAGTTCATATATGTTTTCCTTTTCCCTTATTTAATATATTTTAATTTTTAATTTGTGATTTTCATCCGGCACAGCTTTTATATAAGCGTCCGAACTCTATTAAAATTTCAACACTTTTAAAATCTCAGTTACTTAGCTCTCAATAGTTTAGAATTTTAAGAGCTCATCTACCGCGATGGGTCGCATTAAAAGTCTTTAGAATTTCAAAAGCTCATCCACCGCGATGCGGCGTGCTTTTTGCGTACCGAATTGGTCGATAAGACCGACCACATCCGCTTCAAAGCCTTTATTATGCTTACCGATGTACGTGCAATTGAGTAAATCGCGCACGTACTGTTCGCTCGTGTTTTCATCAGCCAAAATTTCTTTCAAACGTTCTTCCAAGTAAATCGGCGGAATCATATAATCCGGTGGCAAATACTTCGTAATCAGACTGCTGATGCCGATAAAATGAAGTGCCTGGTCCACCGTCACCGTACCCAACAAGCGTACCGCCTGAGGGTCTAAGGTGACCGCCAAATCAATGGCTTCCGGTACCGGATCTTTAATATAGCTGAGCGCCTGATAATTCTGACCCACCGCAGCCAGCTGTACCGCTTTGGACGGGTTCTCAATAAATTTAATGGCGTCATAATTCGACTTTACCGCCAAAATTTGAAGCTCTTCACTCGGTTCTTTTACATACTGAATGGCCCAGCCCGATTCGGCTAAAGCTAATCGAATCAACGATTCGTCGGGATTTTCAATTAACCCCAAGTTATTCCAGCCTTTGCTTACCACTTGTTCCAGTATTTCATGGGACGGGTTTTCAATGTACTGAATAGCCCGCGGTGCGTTCGACAGAGCTATATCTATCATTTCCGGCGTCGGATTTTTGATGAACTGCAGTACCATACCGTTTTTGCGTAGGGCGGTCAACTTCATCTCGTCCGTCGGATTATCCATCTGCGCCAAGGCAAACGGATTAATGCTTAATATGCGTAAATTCTTTTCGTTATCCATGTTGTGTCCTTATTTCTTATACTACGAATTTAATTCTAAAAACACGTTCAGCATTCTCGCTGATTTATATTACATCAATTGCAATCTTTTTTATTGTAATAAATTGCATTCTATTACATTGTAATTAATTGTATTCTATTATATTGAATAATTTCGTTTCTATGTATATGATACCACTTCTCAATAGTTTTGTCCTTAAAATTATGGCAAAAAAAGAAAAGCCGCCTTGTCTGACAGCTTTTCTTTACCGATAATATACGCTATTAAATTCAAGATACTTATAATTTATTAGTTATGATTTATATTTTACTAAGAAATCTAAAATATGCTGATTAACCATATCCGGTTGCTCTTCCGGTACGAAGTGCCCACAGTTATCTATGCCATAGCCTTCAACCTGTTCCGCTTTAGCCTGCCAACCGGCTAATACATCCCAAAGTTTACCGACTACACCGTTTTTGCCCCACATAACTAATAACGGCGTCTTTATAATTACCTTATTGTCAATATCTTTTTTGTCAAACTCACGGTCAATCGTGGCTGATGCCCTATAATCTTCCGAAATACCATGAATTGTAGCCGGATCTGAAAAACAACGAATATATTCCTGCATTACGTCTTCCGGAAAGTTAGCCCGTGCAGTAGGTCCGATTTTTCTCTCAAGGTTAAAACGAATGAAATATTCCGGTTCCGCCCCCAATAATGTTTCCGGAAAACCATTTGGCTGAATATAGAAAAACCAATGATAATATTTAGTAGCAAATTCTTCATTCGTATCGGCATACATTTCCAATGTTGGTAAAATATCCATCATCGTGCATGTTAAAATACGCTCCGGTTTATCTACTATCATGCGATGACAGACACGAGCACCACGGTCATGACCAATTAAATGGAATTTCTCAAAACCAAGCTTATTCATCACCGTAAAATGGTCTTCGCCCATAACGCGTTTTGAATAATTCGAATGATCCGGCAAACCTACCGGTTTGGAACTGTCGCCGTAACCGCGTAAATCAGTCATGACAACCGTATATTGCTCAGCCAACTTCGGTGCTAAAAAGCGCCAGATTAAATGTGTTTCCGGATGTCCGTGCAACAACAATACGGCCGTATCCCCATGGCCGCCTATCCATGTATTTATCCGCACGCCCGGTTCTGTTTCAATAAATTGTTGTTTAAATCCCGGAAAGTATTTATCTTCCAACATACCCATACCTCCTATATATCAGACGTTCAGTTTTGCCCGAATCATATTCTTGATACCACCCGCTTCAAGAATAGATAACACATACGGCGTGAAAGGTTCCACTTGAGCCACAACCTTACCGTCTGCTGTGAGCGTACCTGCTTCCAAATCCAGCGAGATTTCTTTATGGTTTAAATCCAATTTACTAATACCGGGGCACACTACGAGCGGCAAGCCGAGATTAATGCCGTTCCGATAAAAAATTCGTGCAAATGATTCCGCAATTACGGCGCCGGCTCCAATGCCTTTCAAACAAATCGCCGCATGCTCACGGGAAGATCCGCAACCGAAATTGGTGCCGCCCACAACAATATCGCCGGCTTTAAATGTACTCGCAAACGTTGGGTCAGCGCCCTGCATGGTGTGCGGTACGATATCTTTCAAATCGGTAAGTTCTACAAAGCGCCCCGGATAAATCTGATCTGTATCGATATTGTTGCCAAAAGTAAATACTTCGCCCTTAATAATTTTGTCCATAACTATTCTCCTCAATGACTATTACTCGTTTCACTGTATACCATTACTTACCCATTATAAGTATGGTGTGGGATCGGTAATCTTACCGTTAATAGCCGATGCCGCCACGGTTGCCGGCGAGGCCAAGAAAATATGAGCATCTGTAGAGCCCATGCGGCCCGGGAAATTACGATTAGTTGTAGTAATACAATATTCACCGGATGAAATCATACCTTCGTGAGTCCCTAAACATGCCGCACAACCCGGTGTTACGAACGTAGCCCCCGCTTCAACCAAAGTCTGTACATAGCCTTTAGCCATAGCTTCTAAAAATACACCTTTCGAGGCCGGTACAATGACAAAACGAACAAGACGTGGAATGTGTTTACCTTTCACAATTTCAGCAGCTACTTTTAAATCTTCTACGCGGCCACCGGTACAGGAACCCAAATAAGCCTGATTAATCGTCTGACCTTCATATTTTTTCAAATCAAACACATTGTCTACACTGGATGGTGCCGCTACTTGAGGTGTGAAATCACTCACATTAAAAGTGATTTCATCGGCATACTTGAAATCCGCATCAGTTGTATAAACTTCATAATCTTGTCCTTCTACTAAACCTTTGCTTGCCAAAAATTCTTTGGTTACCGCATCCGGCTGGATATACGAAGTTTTGGCACCCATTTCAGTGGTCATATTACATAACGCCATGCGTTCGGACACGCTCAATGCATCAATAACAGGTCCTGCAAATTCAACCGCTTTGTATACGGCAAAGTCTGCTTTCAATTGACCGATAGCATGCAAGATAATGTCTTTAGCATATACGCCTTCCGGCAAAGTCCCTTCAAAATTAATCTTATTAATTTCAGGTACGCGGAA
Organism: Veillonella sp. KGMB01456; assembly: GCF_023051165.1. GTDB lineage: Bacteria > Bacillota > Negativicutes > Veillonellales > Veillonellaceae > Veillonella_A. The sequence continues at coordinate 5,771 of NZ_JALKIG010000050.1, read as the reverse complement.
CCACAATTGACCGGTTGCCAAAATAATCGCTAAATCGGTAGCCCCTACACCGGTACAAAAAGCACCATGGGTGGTTGTATGGGAGTCGGTAATAACAATGATGCGCCCCGGTCTGGACCAGCCTTTATCCGCCACAACCTGATGACAAACACCTTGGTCGATATCCATTAGTTTTTCAATGTGTTGTTCTTCACAAAACTCTCTGAATTGGCGTTGATTATCCGCCTGAGTAATCGTAGACGCCGGTGCATAATGGTCTAAAAACATAGCAATGCGATCCGGATGACTCACTTTAGTCGCCCCCATTTCAAAAAAGGAACGAACCGTTTGCAAATACAAATCATTAATCCCGGCTAAGTCAATCTCACAATTAATAATTTGGCCGGTCTTAACCGAATCCAAACCGGCTTTTTTGGCCAATATTTTTTCAATAGCGTGCATAATGTCCTCCTCATTTAACCTTGTCCATTAACAATCAATACCTAAGTTTTACATTTCCTACGGCTTGTATGTTAGCCACACTGCGTATGCTTGCTTTCTTATAGTTCAAAGTATACAGCCCATGTTATATAGTGTAAAATATTAATAAATAATCATTTGATAGTTTAAAACTATCAAATTTTTATAGAATAAAATTACTTGGCACATACAATTAAAGGAGGGCTCTGTTTTGGATTTATTAAATACGATTACCCTGACACAGCTGAACTACTTCTATACCGTCGTCAACTCTAAATCGGTCCATGAAGCGGCTAAAAAACTATTAATTACACAACCGAGCCTTTCCGTAGCTTTAAAAAATTTAGAAACCGAATTACAACTTTCCCTCTTCGATAGAAGCAAACGTCAACTGACATTAACCGAAACGGGCAAACAATTTTATATGGAAGTAACGGCTTTATTAAATCACACAGCTAACTTGGAGGATCGCATCAAGCTGTTACAGAAAGGTCGCCAATTTATTCGCTTAGGCGTAGCCCCTATGATGAGTCCCTTTATATTTCCGGTCATCTTTAACCATTTTCAAAAAGCCTATCCCCATATCGAATTTGAAGTCTATGAATCCGGCGTTCTTCGCTTAAAACAAATGCTAAAAGAACAAAAATTAGATATTGCATTCCTCATTGAAAATGAATCAGATGCCCAATTATTAGACTTTACTACATTATTGAAAACCGAATACCATCTTTATGTCGGTCCGGACGATCCGTTGGTGCAACTTGCCGAAAGTCGCCCGAATCATCTGCTTACCTTAAATGATTATAAAAATATTCCCATGATTTTTTACAAAGAAACATCCAATATACAGGCCATCATTACCAAGTATTTCCAGCTCTATAACGTAAACCCTAGAATCCGCTTACGCACGAATCAAATCCACACTATCAAGCAATTAGTCGGAAGTTCGGCTGCCGCTGCCTTTATGACCGATAAAGTCGTTACCCCTAAAGATAATCTGGTTCGTCTTCTCACAGATATTACCTTCCCGATCACCATTGTTCTGGCAACGAATAAACAGACTGTACGGACGCCAGCCATGGAGGAATTCATTCAGTTTTTTGAAGATAATAAGGATCTAATTTAAAAGCGTATTCACTATAACAAAAAATGACTGTAACTAAATGCTTACTCACATATTAGCTACAGTCATTTTTTATATATCACTATTAAATTTCACTACCAAAGCATATCAAAGCATATCGATCCGCTTTTACCAAAGGCTCAATACTTTCCACCAAACGGAGCCGATGCCAAACCAGATTACGATATTAATTACAGAGACTTGGAAGCCCAACTTCCACCACGTCGATTGTGGTACATAACCGGCTCCGAAGTAAATCGGCGCCGGCGCCGCTGCATAATGAGTCAGCGACATGCATAAATTAGAAGCAAAGGCAAACACCAACACTGCTAAATAGGCCGGTGCGCCGGCCGCTACAGCGATTGTAATAAAGGTCGAGTACAATGCTGTAATATGAGCCGTCAAGCTGGCAAAGCCGTAATGAATATAGAAGTAGATGAGCAATAGAATAACCAAGGTTGCGAGCCAGGAAACACCGACTAAAGCACTGCTGATATGCCCCGACATCCAATCGATGACGCCGGATTTAGCCAACTGACCCGCTAAGCCTACCAAAGTCCCCATCCAAACGAGAGTGTCCCAAGCACCTTTTTCATCCAATACATCCTGCCAAGACAAAATTTTGGTTACCAGCATGCTGGACACGCCCAATAAGGCAACTACGGTTGCATTTAAGCCCGTAAGGTTCGATGTGCTCCACAACAACAACGCCCCTACGAATATAAAGGCTACGGCTTTTTCAGCATAGCTTATAGGACCCATCTCCGCTAACTCTTGCTGTGCCAAAGCTTGTGCTTCCGGCGTCTTCTTCAATTCCGGCGGATACACTTTATACAGATAATACGGAATCACGGCCAATGCAATGAGACCGGGTACAATGGCAGCCAATGCCCAAGTGCCCCACGACATATTAATGCCTAAAGCCTGACTGGCCAACAAAATGGCCAATGGGTTCCCGGCCATCGCCGTCATAAACATAGCCGATGTTACAGTGTTCCCCTGATATTCAGCTTGTATCAAAAAGGCGCCGACCCGACGAGGATTCTTATTCGGTTCGGAATCAAAAGCTGATGCCAAGCCCCGAACGATAGGAAATAATATACCGCCGGCACGCGCTGCATTGGATGGTGTGGCCGGACTGATAATCAAGTCGCTCAAAATAATCGTATAGGCCAACTTTAACGTGCTCGTTCCCATTTTAGTAATTAACCAAAACGCAATGCGGCGACCGAGCCCCGTTTTTATAAAACTCTTCGCAAACAAAAAGGCTGCCACAATTAACCAAATACTGCTATTGCCAAAGCCGGCTAAAGCTTGACTCGGTTTTAAAACATTCGCTAATTGGGTGATTGTAATACTGATTAATGCAATGGCGCCGATCGGCAGCGGTTGCATTATGAACCCAATAATCGTACTCAAAAATATAGCCAGCAAATACCCTGCCTGCGTGGACAAGCCCACCGGCACCGGTAAAACGGCTATGATAACACCGACCATAATCGGTATTATCCAAGACGCTATCGTTTTACTCTTATTGTTCATAACTATCCCTATGTACCTAATCTAAAGGTATGCCCTCTAATCACACGAACGTAAATAGCGCTCTACGCTTAATCACGTTTATATTTTGCCACTTCTTGTTTCTGCAAAACATTGCCTTCTGTATCAATCCCTACGATTACGCGGAAACGATCAAAGTATAACTTTTTAATAGACTCAGTGCCCAATTCAGGATACAGAACAACTTCAGCCGACTTAATGCGAGCCGCGTTGATGGCTGACGCACCGCCTACACCTAATAAGGATACACCACCGTATTTTTTACATAAATCAGCTACGTAAGGTGCGCGGTCGCCTTTCCCCAAGAAAGCTACGACGCCCAATTTGAACATCATTTCTACAAACGGATCCATACGCGCCGCAGTTGTAGGACCATTGGAGTTAAATACCTGGCCCGGTTGCGGTGGACATGGACCGGCATAATATACCAATTGATTGGTTCAGTCTAACGGTGATTCTTCGCCGGCTTCCAACAAATCCTGAATACGTTTATGAGCCGCATCACGACAAGTATATACATAGCCGGATAAATATAAAACGTCCCCTACTTTTAATTGTTTTACAAATTCTTTCGTTAATGGTAATTGTACATCCCGTTCCATAATAGCCTCCTAAATAACTTCACTTGCTTGACGTGCTGCATTACATTGGAAATTAATAGCTACCGGCAAGGCTGTAATATGTACACCATGATAGTCAATATGCACATCCAACGCCGTTACCGTACCGCCCATACCGATAGGACCAACGCCCGATTTATTAACTGCTTCCAAGAATTCTTTTTCTAATTCAGCATAGTATGGATTTGGATTGTGTTCACCGATAGGACGAAGTAAGGCTTTTTTCGCCATCCAAGCGCAGGTATCCATGGTGCCGCCGATACCGATACCGATAATATACGGTGGGCAAGGATTACCGCCTACTTTAGCTACGGTTTCAAGTAAAAATTGTTTTACCCCTTCTTTGCCTTCGCCCGGTAATAATACTTTAAAGGCACCCATATTTTCACTGCCGCCGCCTTTAGGCATAACCGTTACTTTTACTTGATCGCCCGGTACGATTTCAACATGCAACATAGCCGGTGTATTATCATTGGTGTTTTCACGATTCAACGGATCCGCTACTACCGATTTACGTAAATAACCGTTCGTATAACCGCGACGAACCCCTTCATTAACGGCATCTTCCAGTGGCATACCTTCCCAAGCCACTTCCTGGCCACATTCTAAGAGTACAACAGCTACGCCGGTGTCATGGCAACATGGCAATTGTTCTTTTTTAGCAAATTCACCGTTTTTAACAATAATTTCCAAGGCTTTTTTGCCAATTGGCGACTCTTCGTTTTCAACGGCTTTACGGAATGCATCCATTACATTATCATTCAATTCACAGCAGGCTTTGATACACAACTTTTCAATGACAGGAATTAAGGCTTCTGTCTGTAATACTCTCATGTTAACCCTCCTAATTTGAAATACACTAAACTTTTATCCATTGTGTTGTAACAACTTTTGTTAGCACAAGCATAACAAGACTATAACTTTTTTGTGAAATATGTTATAATAATTATGCAATAAATTTAATTTATAGGACTAAATATAATTTATATATAGTTCATCATTATATTCGCAATATGTATATTTAGCGTATCATTGTATTCGCACTATACAGCAAGGATGGTACTATGGAGTTAAAACAATTAGAATTTTTCATTTCAGTAGCCGAACTGGGTAACATGACTAAAGCCGCACAGCAACACTATGTATCACAACCTAATATTACCGTTGCCATAAAAAAGTTAGAGGATGAATTAGGCGTTGAGTTGTTTAAAAGAGAGTATAAAAAGATGACCTTGACTGAAAAAGGGCACCAATTTTATACTTCGATTAAACACGTATTGGCGGAGCTGGAAAACTCAGTGGCCGAAATAAAAGATGAACGGCATAAGCTCTCCGGCACAGTAACCATCGGTATCCCGCCGATGATTAGTGCCTATTTGTTCACGCCGTTACTGAATCACTTCCGCCAAGAATATCCCCAATGGGAGTTAAATGTCCTCGAAGAAGGATCTGTCGGTGTGTCTGAGCGCGTATTAGCCGATGAAGCCGATTTGGGGATTGTCATTATCGATAATATATCGCCGAAGCTGGAAGCGATGCCCCTCTTTAAAAGTGAACATAAATTATGTATTCCCAGCGGTCATCCTTTTCATAGCCTCTCCCAAGTGCCCTTTGATAAACTTAAAGAAGAATCCCTCATCTTGATGAAAATAGATTCGGTTCATCGTAAAAGTGTATTGGCCAACTGCGAAGCTTATGGCTTTTTGCCTAAAATTGTACTCTCGTCCAATCAGATTAAAACTAATATTGATTCCGTTGCCAAAGGCGTGGGGCTCTCCTTTTTATTGGACATAGCAAAATTAGAGCGAAATGATGTCCAACTGATTTCCATGGATCCGCCCCTTACCGTGACCATCGGATTAGTCTTTCGCAAAAACAAATACCTATCCTATGCGATGAAAGATTTAATCAATTTCATCAAACACTTCCCGTATCCGCAAAAAATAAATTGAGCCAAATCATAACCACCCGTAGAACGGGTGGTTTGCTCTGACCCTATAAGGGTCTTT
>NZ_JALKIG010000049.1 GCF_023051165.1 Veillonella sp. KGMB01456 | reverse complement strand
AGAGGACACGCAACTAGCGTTTCTCTTTAGCGCCCCAAAATAAATTATAGAACCTATTTAATTATCGCCGTAAATGTTTCACGTGAAACATTAATGCTCGAATTATAAAACTAATGCGGGAGGAATAAAATTAATATTAGAATTTTAAAATTTGAAGATGAGTTGGATTGTTTCACGTGAAACAAATAGCCACGCAATTAAAGGTGCGTATTGTTTTGAATTTAATGTAACATCTCTTTATAAGCAAAGAAAAATTCAATTGTTTCACGTGAAACAATTTTTAAAAAATGATTAAATTGTCCTATTTTACAAGTTTTTATTCGGGGAGTATGGTATAATATTTTTGTGTATTTGTATTAAGAAAATGAGGTGAGCCTGTGGGAAAAATAATAGCCATAACAAATCAAAAAGGTGGAGTCGGCAAGACGACCACATCGGTTAATTTAAGTGCTTGTATTGCGAAATTAGGCAAAAAAGTGCTGCTTATTGATATGGATCCACAGGGAAATGCCTCAAGCGGACTTGGCATTGATAAAGATAATTTAGAGCTTTGTATTTATGATGTTTTAATCAATGGCATGACGATGAATGATGTTATCGTGCCAACAGCTCTTAAGAAATTGAAGATTGCACCTGCATCCATAGATTTGGCCGGAGCCGGTGTTGAATTGGTAAACTTACCAAAGCGCGAGCATATTTTGAAAAAGGCGTTAAAAGAAGTAAAAGATGACTATGATTTTATTTTCATCGATTGCCCGCCATCACTCGATTTGCTCACCCTCAATGCGATGACTGCCGCTGATGGTGTATTGATTCCGATTCAAAGTGAATTCTATGCACTGGAGGGAGTTAGCCAGTTGATTAATACCGTTAACTTGGTTAAAAAATCCTTGAATGAAAAACTTGAAGTTGAAGGTGTATTGTTAACCATGTTTGACGGTCGTACTAATTTATCGATTCAAGTGGCGGATGAAGTTAAAAAATTCTTCACTACTAAAGTGTATAAAACTATCATTCCTCGGAATGTGCGTTTAAGTGAGGCGCCCAGCTATGGCGAACCGATCATTATTTATGATCCGAAATCCAAGGGGGCCGAAGTGTATATGAAATTAGCCAAGGAGGTCATCAAAAATGCCTAGAGACAGTAAGAAAAAAGGTGGTCTCGGCAGAGGTGTGCTTTCCTTGCTGCCGCAAGATGAGCAGAGAACTGCATCCGCGGCCACAGCCAATATTGATGAAGCCGCTAAAACGGGAATTGTTGAATTACCGTTAACGGAAATCGAGCCTAATCCAAATCAGCCACGTCGTAATTTTTTAGAAGATGAAATGGCAACATTGGTGGAATCGATTCGTCAGTATGGTGTGATTCAACCTATCGTAGTTTGTAAAATGGATGATAAATATCAAATAGTGGCGGGCGAACGTCGTTGGCGCGCTGCCCAGTTGGCGGAACTTACGACCATACCGGTAGTCATTAAAGACTACAGTATGGAACAGATTACGGAAATCGCCTTAGTGGAAAATTTACAGCGTCAAGATTTGGACCCTGTAGAAGAGGCATATGCGTATAAGCGCCTTATGGATACGTTTAAAAAGACGCAAGAGGCCATTGCCACTCGCTTGGGACGCAGTCGTTCTCATGTGGCCAATATGGTGCGCCTACTGCAGCTGCCGGATTTTATTCTTACAGAATTATCCCTTGGCGATATTTCTATTGGTCAAGCCAGACCACTATTGAGTTTAAAAAATAAAGAATTACAAAAAGAAGCATTAAAGCTTATTAAAGAAAAAGAATTAACGGCCCGCCAGGTGGAAACACTGGTTAAGCAAATGCTTGACGGTACCTATGGTAAACAGGGCAAAGCAAGAACGAAAGCTCAGCAAACAGCTGAGTTACGGGCTATTATGGACCGCTTAAAAGTGAGTCTCGGCATGCCCGTAGATATTAAAGTTAAAGCAGGTAATAAGGTACAAGGGAAAATGGAGATAGCCTTCCGTAGTGAAGAGGAGTTAAACTATCTCATAGATTATATAGAGGCCCAAGGTATGGGTGAAGTTGAGGGAGCTTCTCCTGCACAGACTGAAGTTGACGCTGATGAATCGGCTTCCATTTCATTTCACGTTTAACCGCTAACCTATTTTCATACGGTTGGAGCGGTTTACGTTATATTAAAGGTAGGTAAGTAAGAAGCTATGACAAGTATGGAACAAACACCAAAAGCAAATCGTGTACATATCGGTTTTTTCGGCCGCTGTAATGCAGGTAAATCTACCTTGATTAATATGTTGACTGAACAGCCAATTGCATTGGTTTCGGAAGTAGCCGGTACAACTACGGATCCGGTGAGCAAAGCCATGGAAATTTTGCCATTAGGTCCGGTTGTTATTACCGATACAGCCGGCGTTGACGATACGTCGGAGTTGGGACCGCTGCGTATTAATAAGACAAAAGAATTATTGCCGCGCATGAACTTGGCCGTGTATGTTTTGAAAACCGATGCGACACTAACAGCAGCGGATATGGAATGGCTTGGTTTGTTGCAACGTCAAAATGTAAATACTTTACTTGTTTTAAATGAAGTGGCCGGTATTACCGCTGATTCTTACATGGCACAAGCCGGTGCTGTATTGGGTGATTTGAACTTGGCCTATATAGGCGCTGACTTATTGAAAAATGATAAACAGAGAGTTATTTTAGAAAAATTAGGTTCTATGAAACCAAAAGACGGTGAAGATGAGCAATCTTTATTGGCCGGTTTGGTAGAGCCGCATGATGTTATTCTTTTGGTGTGCCCCATCGATGAGGCTGCGCCAAAAGGGCGTATTATTTTGCCGCAAGTGCAGATGATTCGTGAAATATTGGATGCTCATGGTATGGGTCTTGTAGTGCAAACGGAAGAAGTTTCGGCAGCTCTTGCTAAATTAGGGGTAAAACCAAAAATGGTAATCACCGATTCGCAGGCTTTTGATGCCGTGGCTCAGCAGGTGCCGGATGACATTCCGCTTACATCCTTTTCTATTTTGATGGCTCGTTTTAAAGGTAATTTAAAAACATTGGCAGCCGGCGTGAAAGCTGTTAAAAACTTAAAACCGGGCGCTAAAGTTCTGATTAGTGAAGGCTGCACCCATCATCGTCAATGTGATGATATCGGTACGGTTAAAATCCCGCGTTGGTTAAAACAGGCGGGGTATGAAAATTTAGATTTGCAATGGACCAGCGGTGGCGCTTTCCCGGAAAATGTAAAGGACTTCGATTTGATAATTCACTGCGGAGCCTGTATGTTGACGCGCCGTGAAGTATTGCGCCGCCTGGATGTATCAGAACAACAAGGGGTGCCTATCGTAAATTATGGCGTGCTAATTGCGTCATTACATGGTATACTAGACCGTGCACTTAGTCCCTTTGCTTCTGAGTTATAAGTAGGCTTGAGGCATTTGAATGTAACAATAATCACACATTTGTGATATAATAAAAGTTCAGCTATAAGATATAATTTGGTTGAATTATGGACTCCTTAAAAGGAAAAAACAGCATATTATAGCCTTGCTATTTCATGTTATTGATGAAATAGGCTGTAATTTAATATTAAATTCATTATATTCGTATAATTTTAAATAGAAAGGCATATCATGTTAGAAAATATGCAACTTTGGATCGCCACTGCCGGCGGTTTATTACTCATTGTATTATTTCTCTATTGCCTCGTACTGCAAAGTAAAATTAATTCCTTAAGTAAGCGATATGATTATTTTATGCGCGGTGAAAATGGCAGTAGTTTAGAGCGTAAATTATCTGTAGAAGTCAAAGAATTGCGTGATGCGGCGGAATCGATTGAAAGTTTATTCCAGCAGCAGGAAGCAATTCAGGCGACACAGCACAATACATTTCAGAAAATTGGTTTTGTTAAATACAATGCCTTTGAAAATATAGGAAACGACTTATCGTTCTCCGTAACTTTATTGGATGGTAATAACAACGGGATTTGTATTTCCAGTGTATATGGACGCAGTGAATCTCGTATTTTCAGTAAACCTATTGTTAACGGTAAAAGTCTTGCCAGTCTTTCTCAGGAAGAAATGGAAAGCTTGCAGGAAGCTTTGGGCACGAAGAGCAATGAAGAAGCTCTTATCAGCGCTTCCGTAGTAAAATAAGATAGATACATCTTGTTACAACAAATTTAATGATGAAAGGATTGTAGTAAAAAGAAGGAGTTGGGGCAATATATGAAAATTCCGGACTTTTTGGCACAGCATGTGCAAAGTCAGGGCGATTCGTATACGTTGCAAATAACGAAACAACAATGGCGCTGGGTTTTGACCGGCTTCGTATTGTTATTGGTTGTTACCTTAGGCTTCGGCATCTGGGGCATTACGCGTCAGGCTGAAGTTATGCAATTGCGGCAACAAACGCAATTACAGACGGAACAATTGAAGCTATTGCAACAAAAAACTGAGATTTTAGATAAAAAAATGGAATCGTTGGACCAGTTGGATAAAGAAATTCGCCAAATGGTTAAGGGCTCCGAATCCGGTACGATACCGCAAGGTGGTGGAGAAGCACAAACCCCGCAGGCGGCTTCCGGCGATAAGGATGAGCCTGGCGGTGCCGCTAAAACAGATTCTAATAGCGCTGCAGCTAATGCCGCCGGCAGTTCCGGAACATCCGTAACAAGCTTGTCGGCTAAATTGTCGCGCCTTGACCGCTTGGCACAGCAGCGTATGGCTTCGTTTTATATGTTGCGCAATATTTTGCGTGACGGCGCAGGCCAGAATATTCGTGATTTACAATCGGTAGCATTTGCAGCCAATAATCCGGGCAATACATCGACTATGCCGTCTATTTGGCCGGCTAAAGGGGTTATTACGTCCAATTTCGGTACTCGTATCGATCCTGTTTATGGCGGTTCCGCTACCCATGAAGGGCTTGATATTGCTAATGACTACGGTACACCGATTATTGCTACTGCAGCGGGGACGGTTACCTTTGCCGATGCAACATCGGGCGGTTACGGTAATTTGGTAGAAATCGATCATGGTAATGGTTTTGTAACACGTTACGGCCATAACTCGGTTTTACTTGTTCATGCAGGCATGCAGGTAAAACAAGGTGACACGATTGCTTTAATGGGGAGTACCGGTAAGAGTACGGGTAGCCATGTTCACTATGAAGTGGATATTAACGGCGTAGCTGTAGATCCGTTGTTATTCTTGCCGATTCAGTAGCATTCTTGTTAATTCACTAACTTTATTGCTGTTTAGAATTTGGCACCGAGAGCCGGGTAGTATTTGGCGAATAACCGAATCAAATCCTATATGAAAATTGAATAAGTTATCATAAAAACTAAAGGCTATAACACTCATAGATTGTCTTATGATTAGGAAAATTATTAGAATTTTCTTGTTTCATAATGGCATATTTGAGTTGTTATAGCCTTTTTGATAAAAAAATTTAAAAGATTTTTCAATGTATACAGTTTTTATATAACGTTAGCGGTTTAGATGTGGTAAAATGATAATATACAAATGTGTAAAGGAGGTCCATCATGGATACGTATGTGCAAATCTATACGGGCGATGGCAAAGGTAAAACGACTGCTGCTATAGGGTTGGCGATTCGTGCCTTAGGAGCAGGCAAAAAAGTGTTGTTTTTGCAGTTCATGAAATCGAAGGTTTACAGTGAACATAAAATTTTACCGACCTTACCGAATCTGACCTTAGAGACGGTAGGTAAGCCTTTTTTTATCATCCAAGAAGGAGTCAAAACCAAAGAAGAATTGGCTCGTTGGGGTGATGAAGTTGTTGTATTTCCTGTCGGCAAACCGCCGGCTGATTATGTAACGCTTATAGCTAAAGGCATGGAACGAGCTAAAGAAGCAGTAAGTTCCGGCGAATATGATGTGGTAGTACTTGATGAATATGTAATGGCCCTGTTTTTCGGACTTATCAGTCGCGAAGATACGGAAGCTCTATTGGCACATCGTTCACCGAAGACCGAATTGATTTTTACCGGTCGTGGGGCTCCTGATTGGCTCGTCGAAGCAGCTGATTTGGTTACTTCTATGGAAGAGGTAAAACATTATTATACCAAAGGTGTTTTAGCTAGAGCCGGCATTGAAAACTAACCACAATAAATTCAGATAGAATTCTTTAAATTAAGATTTCTAAAATAGAGGAATTTTCTCTCTATATGGAGAATATTAATAAGAATGCCTTTTTCAGGTAGCTGAAAAGGCGGCGGATATAGAGAAAACCGCAAGACGTTACTATAGGAGGGTAGGTGTTGCCTGTGACCTGGCTAGCCATAGTGCTACTGGTTATTTTTGTTCTGATTATAGTCGCTATTTTTAACCCCATTACATACGCTGTTGAATTAGTAGGCCGTAAACCGTATAAAGCGCGCTTATTTGTTCAATGGTGGGGCAAAATGTTTCGCATTCACTTTGCCTATGAGCAAGGCAAGCCTTTTTTCAAAGAAGTTTATATTTTGCGTAAAGCAAAATTGGGCGATGTCCGCGATTATGAAGATTGGTTGTCCCGCCGCGTAGCGGAAGAGACGGCTGAACCTGATGAATCCAAGGTCTATGAAGAAGAGTTGGACAAAACGCGGATACAACAGGAAGAAGGCGAAGAAGACACTACACCTAAGACGGTGATTAAGAGTGTACGCTTTGATGCTGACGGCAAGCCTGTAGAAACGGTGGAAGAAGTCACTGAAAAAAGCGGTGACCGCATTGTCATGACGAACCCGACTACGGGTGAAGTGGAAGGCACTATATCACCAAGTGAATTGCGAGCTCAAAATGAAGCGGCAGCCGCTAAGGCAACACGGCAAGCTGAAGAAGCCAATGAGGCCGATAAAGCTGATGCTGACAGCAAGCAAGCTGACGAAGACGCTAAGACTGAAGAAAAGGCAAAAGACCCTTATAAATGGTGGTGGGTTAAACATGTAACCAACGGTGCCTTATATGAGAAATTATTGCTTTTTACCAAGCGTTGTTACAATCATTCGAAACCGCGTCACTTTGAAATCGAAGGCACATTCGGTACGGGCAATCCATATCAAATGGGCTTGACCGCATCCGCCTTATATTCGATTTGGCCTGAAAAAATGACTAATGTGGAACTTAGTTTCGTTGAGCCCGCTTTTGAAGGCAGCTTAGACGTGCATGGTCGTATCAGCCCAGGCGTACTTGCTTTTTACGGTACCTTGTTTGCCGTATCTAAACCGGTGCGAGACCTTTTAATTGATGCGGTAAAATTTGCCTTGCGCTATCGCAAAGCACAAAAAGCTAAAAAAGAAGCGGAAGCTAAAGAGTCTGATAATAAACAGGCTACAGACAAAAATAACAAAGCTAAAAAATCAGAAGCAAAAGATAAAGCAGCTGCGTAACGCGTTGCTACGATACTAACTATTATCGGTGTGAAGTACACATGCGTTAAGGAGGATCCTCATGGAAAATAAATGCACCTTTGTTAAAGAGAATTTACAACCTATTTTTGAAAAATTCAAAGATATGATTAAAGTGGAAACTGTAGTAGGCGAAGCGATTCAGATCGGCGATGCTACACTCGTTCCATTTGTAGATGTAACCATGGGTTTCGGTACCGGTGGTGCCGGTAAAGCTGACTGCGGTGGCGCCGGCGGCGGTGCTAAAATGGAACCGACTGCTATTCTTGTTATCAAAGGCGAACGGGTAGAATTATTCAACATCAAAGGTTCTGCTAAATACAGTGGTTTTGATCGCCTTATCGGTATGGTTCCTGAAATTATCTCCAAGTTAAAAAAGGACCAATATATTTATATCAACGAAAATGATGAAAAATAAAATATTATTTCTCCGAACAGCCTCTTTATTAAGGGGCTGTTTAGAGTATATAATTGGTTTTAGCGATAATTCATTTGATGTTCATTATCAATCGGTATGATGAATACATGACAAAAATGAATATTGAATACTAAATTAATTTTTTTAGATATTGTAGTTTCTCTATATTTCTGTTACTATAGTGAATATAGGGCTACATAATACGCTCTAGTTTTGTAAGGAGGTCTTTGGGACATGAATTTTAAAAAGAATCTTGCTGCTTTAGCAGTTATTGGAACAATTGGTTTAGGTGCTGCCAGCGCAGCTAATGTTGGCGTAGTTAATATGGCTCAGGTAATGCAGGCATACCCTGGTTACGGCGCTATTCAAATGCAAGCTCAGAAAGTTGAACAGGAATACGCTCCAAAACTTCAGAAATTGGAAAACGAAATCAACGCTATCAAAGACGAAAAAGCAAAACAGGAAGCTATCGATAAAAAATATGCTCCGGTAGCTCAGAAATACAACGAAGAAATGAACAAAATCTTCGCACCGGTTGATTCTAAAATCCAAGAAAAATTGGATCAGGTACGTGCTCAGAAAAACTTACCTTTCATCGTAGCTAACCCTACAGTAATCGTAAGCATCGAACCAAACTCTACTGCTGAAAACGTAACTGACGACGTAATTGCTTTGTTGAAATAAGCAAGTAACTTCATTAGTTAGGGACTGTCATATGACAGTAGACCCTCATTAAAAAAAGCGAGTCAAGGATGACCTTGGCTCGCTTTTACTTTTATGAGGCTATAGAATAAGGGTTAGTGCCTATAAATATTGTGTTAACGGCGATACATTTTCGTAATAAGGATGTGTCGCTATTTTTTATTCCGGTTTGTGCACTAAAGTAACAATAAATTCGCTGTCTTCCACGAGGGTTGCTTGAATGAAGTTGTCACCGTTAAACTGTAAAACCGTACCAGGAGTTAACACATGTTCTTCTTCCTGATTCAGTTGAACCGCTACTTTGCCTTTTACTACGGTAAAGACTACATTGGCTTCCGGATGATTGTGATTTTCTACTTTTTCACCGGCTTTGCCGCCTTTTTTTACAACTACAAAATTAGGACCTTGGAATAATAAGCCCAATTCGTTTTTTTCAGTACCAACCATGAGAAAACCTCCTTTGGAAATAATTGTAAGAAAAAACTTGCCGACAGTACGTTGCCTTTAGACTATAAGGGAAAGGTAAATTAGTTATAAAGTGCAATGGTCAGCTGACGGCAAGTTATATACATATATTGTTAATTGTAGGGCGTACAATTTTTTGCTGATTTAACTATCAGCCGGGAGTCGGCTGTATAAAATAGCCGGACTTGAAGTGTTGCTTAAGCGCGCACGATTTTGTATTGCGGGAATTCGCCGTTAATTAATTCTACGGTGAATTTGAACTTAGGATCTGCAGCGCTTACAAAACCTTGGAACCAAGCCTGGTAGGCAGCCATCATGAATGTCTGATCGACGCCGGCTTTAGCCCAGTTGGCTTTTTGATTAGCGTGGCTACCTTCCCATACGTATTCATCAGCTGTATTAGCGAGAACTGTATCGCCACCGTCACAAGGCATGCCGTTTAAATAGTAGTTTTGCATAATCTGATAGATTTCCTGTGGCGTATGTTCACCCTTATTAAGCTCGTCGGCCGCTACTTTCCCACATGCGGCACCTTGGGTTACGAAGGCTGTCAAAATGGCGGTTTCCGCATCTTCGCCACCGCAGTCGAGCAAGTCTTTGATGAAGTTAGCTTCACGGACCGTAGCAATTTCAATCTGATTTTGTAACCAACCGTGAATATTGCTGTGGTCAATAATCATTTCAAGATTACGGTCCGCCGGAATTGGTTTGCCGTAAAGATCTACGGCAACGAAATGAAGCTCATCGGCTAAATCGCCTAAGGATTTCTGTGCTTCTTTATAGATTAAGTCTTCGCGCTCAATAACGAGGCGAATTTTTTTATACAACCAAAAATGAATGTGACCTAAGAATGCTGACATGGTTACGCTCCTTTACGAAGATTATTCAAACGAGTTACGAGGTCATTAACATCAAAGCCGTGAATGGAAGCGGCCTGCCATAATGGTTCGGACGTAGCCGACGGACAGCCGAGACAGCCCATGCCGATTTCCTGAAGAGCCGGAATTGTGTTTGGATATACTTCGATGATTTCACGAATGATGGAGTTTTCAGTAATAGGTTCACCCATTTGTAAACCTTGTGTAGCATTATTACCCATACCCGGTAATTTTACGGAAGGCTCAGTGGCATTTACATCAGCTGCGGCAGCGGCACTGATTGTAGCGGTTGCTGCTGCAGATTTGGATGCGTCAGCTGCTTCAACATCACCTAATACAGCTTCTTTGAAAGCATCAAGACCAATGCGGTCAATGAAGGCCCCCATACGTTCAATATGAGCGTTTTCTTTATAGAAAGTAACCATGCGGTCTACTAAGGCTAATACTTCTTTTTCAGTGGCTACTTCGGCGATGAGATCGGCAAAACGAGGGTGTGCTCCGGCACTGCCACCGGCATATACTTGCCAGCCTTCTGCGGTACCGATTACGCCGATATCCTTAGTGATGGATTCGGAGCAAGAGTTTGGACAACCGGATACGCCGAATTTCATTTTGGAAGGCATTTCCTGAGAAATATATAATTTATCTAATTTCATGCCGAGGCTTACGCTGTCTTGCTTAGCGCGTTTACAGAACGTGGTGCCCGGGCAAATTTTTACGCTGCGTACACGATTGGATGTGCTGTAAGCCGGTGCCATTCCCAGCATTTCCCAAGCTTTATCAACATCTTCCGCTTTTAAGTTAGTAATCATGATGCGTTGGGCACCGGTGATTTTGAGGGTAGCCTTAAATGTGTTGGCTACATCTATAAATTTTTGAAGCATAGTTGGTTGTACGAAACCACCCGGAATGCGTGGTGTGATTGCATAACGGCGTTGACCGTTGCGAATTCTTTGTAAGTTACCTGCTACTTGAGCCATAATGTCATCGTCCTTTCCCTTGACGGCACTCCTTTACGAGTGCATTACTTCTACGTATAATAAAGAAGGTAATATTTTTATAATACGAGTAAAAATATTGCTTCATGTCGTTTAGTACACGGTAATCTTCGTGTTTACATTGTTCATTATAGGACATTTTACTTGAAATGTATGTAGCCTGTGCTACATTTTTATTTTTTTAGATATATTAGAAGAATGATTCGTTATTGCAATTTTGTAATAAGAGGTAGACCATGAAACAACTATATGAAAAAGTATTAACGGGACGATTTGTAGAACGGCCGAATCGCTTTGTGGTTCATCTGGCTATGGATCATTTAAACGGTGAAGTATTGCCGGCCCATTTGCCGAATCCGGGCCGCATGTGGGAGTTATTATACCCCGGTGTTAAATTCTACATAGTCCATCATCCGAAAAAGGACGCCAAAACACAGTACCGGGTTATCGGCATTGAACGGGATGGGGTGCCGATTATGTTGGATACTAACTACAGTAATGATGTGGCGGAGTATTTAATTTCTACGAAACAAATTCCCGGTTGGGAAGAATGGTCCGTCGTGCGCCGTGAATATACAGTAGGTAATAGCCGCTTTGATTTGTTATTAACCAATGATGACGGCGAGTCTTTTTTGCTGGAAGTAAAATCCTGCACTTTGTTCAGTCGTGAAGGGGCCATGTTCCCTGATGCCATAACGGAGCGAGGGCGTAAACATTTACTGCATCTACAGGCTCTTAAAAGTGAAGGTTATCATACGGGGGTCTTGTTCTTGGTACAGTGGGAACGGGCCCGTTGGTTTTTACCGGATTATCATACGGATTTGGCCTTTGCCCAAACTTTCGGTGAAGTAGCGGGAGATCTTGATTGGAAGGCGGTGGCACTGCGTTGGACGGAAGAATTTACCATGCCGGAGGTAATCCGTGAATGCCGTTTTGATGCGGAACTGCTTCGCCGGGAAGCACAGGACCGCGGCGATTATCTGGTGGTTTTACATTTGTCTACCGCCATGGATTTGGAAATCGGTAGTAAGGGTATCCTTCATTTTGAGGAAGGGTATTATACCTATGTGGGCTCCGCTAAAGCCAATCTTACCAAGCGTTTGGAACGTCATAAACGGAAACGTAAAAAGATGCATTGGCATCTCGATTATTTCCGTTCTCACTGTGAAATGATTGCCACCTTGTCGATTCGTAGCAGCGACGATTTGGAATGTGAATTGGCCAAGGCTGTTAACAATTTGGATGGCTGGGAGGTGCCGGGCTTCGGCTCAAGTGACTGTGATTGTAACAGTCATCTGTTTGGTACGACCTATAATCCGATTCATAACGAGCCCTTTATGCTCATGGTAGAAGATTTTCGCATGAACCGTTTGGATACAATGATTAATCTTGGTGAATAAGGAAGGAGACACTGATGGAAATAGCTAAATCCTTATTTTACTTTATCGTAGCCGGCTTTTTTGAAATCGGTGGCGGCTATTTGGTATGGCTCGCTTTAAAAGAAGATAAAGGGCCATGGTACTTAGTGGCCGGTGCCGTCGTTCTCTTTTTATACGGTATCATACCTACTTTGCAGGAGGCCTCGTTCGGCCGCGTTTATGCGGCGTATGGCGGTATTTTTATTGTTTTGTCCATATTATGGGGCTGGCAGGTGGATAAAGTGGTGCCCGATATGGCCGATTTAGTAGGTGGTGCCATTGCCCTCGTAGGGGTATTAATTATTATGTATTATCCCCGTTAAATGTGGTGAAAATCCCTTATTGATGCGGTTAAAAGTAGCATAAAAACGCTAAAAATGCTATAATATAAGTTGCTAATAAATTAAATGAAGCGCTTGAAATGTACGATTAGTTATTATTAAATGAGGTGAGACTGTGGAGGAAACGACCTGGAGTCACGGGAAAATTGAGCCCGTCCAGATTGATAAAGAAATGAAGAGCTCCTATATCGATTATGCCATGAGCGTAATCGTTATGCGTGCCTTACCGGATGTTCGCGATGGTCTAAAACCGGTGCATCGTCGTATTTTGTACGCTATGCATGAAACCGGTATGACTCCGAATAAGCCATATAAGAAATCGGCCCGTATCGTCGGGGACGTACTTGGTAAATATCATCCACACGGGGATAGTTCCGTATATGATGCAACGGTGCGTTTGGCACAGGATTTTAATACGCGCTACCTCTTGGTAGATGGTCACGGTAACTTCGGTTCCATCGACGGTGACTCGGCAGCGGCTATGCGTTATACGGAAGTACGTATGGCTCGTATTACGACGGAAATGCTCGCTGATATCGACAAAGATACCGTTGATTTCATGCCAAACTATGACGAGTCCTTGCAAGAGCCGACAGTATTGCCGGCCAAAATTCCGAACTTGTTAATTAACGGTTCCGCCGGTATCGCCGTTGGTATGGCGACCAATATTCCGCCGCACAACTTGAACGAAGTAGCGGATGGCTTAATTATGCTTATCGACAATCCTGATGTGGATGTAAACGATTTGATGAAAGCCATTAAAGGGCCTGACTTCCCGACAGGGGCGTTAATCCTCGGTCGCGATGGCATTAAAAAAGCCTACAGCACTGGCCGTGGCAGCATTAAGATGCGTGCCCGTGCCACGATTGAAGAAATGAACAAGGGCAAACACCGTATCGTGGTAACGGAAATTCCGTACCAGGTTAATAAAGCCCGTGTTATTGAAAGCATTGCCGAATTGAGCCGTGACAAGGTTATTGACGGCATTACCGCGCTTCGTGACGAAAGTGACCGTCGCGGTATGCGCATCGTTGTAGAGCTTCGCGCCGATGTACAGCCGGATATCGTTCTTAACAAATTATATAAACACACTCAATTGCAAGACACCTTCGGTGTGATTATGCTTGCCTTGGTGGACGGTCATCCGCGAGTACTTACGCTAAAAGAAGTACTTACTCACTATTTGAACCACCGTTTAGGCGTTATCGTACGTCGTACGCAGTTCGAATTGGCCAAAGCGGAAGCTCGTGCTCATATCTTGGAAGGCTTGCTTATTGCCCTCGATCATATTGATGAAGTTATCGCCACAATTCGTGCGTCGGAAACCGATGAAATCGCGAAGAACGCATTGATGCAGAAATTCGGCTTAACTGAAAAACAAGCCGTTGCCATCTTAGATATGCGTTTACGTCGTTTGACCGGTTTGGAACGTGAAAAGATTGAAGACGAATACAAACAGTTGGAAATCCTTATTGCTGATTTGAAAGCTATTTTGGCCAGCGAAGACCGTCAGCGGGGTATCATCAAAGACGAATTGACCGAAATGAAACAGAAATACGGCGACAAACGTCGTAGTGAAATTACGATTGATACATCGGAACTTGATGTGGAAGATTTGATTGCCGACGAAGAAATGGTTATTACCTTGACTCGTCAGGGCTATATCAAACGCATGAATGCCAATGTATATCGCAACCAGCATAAAGGCGGCGTAGGCGTTGTCGGCATGAAGACGAAAGAAGACGACTATGTGGTACAGATTTCTCATGTTCGTACCCATAATACGCTTTTGTTCTTCACCACTGCGGGCCGTGTATATCGCTTGAAAGGTTACGAAGTGCCGGAAGCATCGAGCCGCAATTCCCGCGGTACAGCGATTATCAACGTATTGCCGCTCAATGTAGGTGAAGCGGTGACGACTATGATTGATATGGAAACTGTAAATCACGATCTTAATTTGTTAATGGTAACAAAACAAGGCGTGGTAAAACGTACGTCCATTGAAGAATATCAAAATATTCGTCGCAGCGGTTTGAATGCTATTTCCTTGGCTGACGATGACCGTCTCATTGCGGTATGCCTCACAGCGGGCAATCAGGATGTTCTCCTCGGCACTCGTAAGGGTATGGCTATTCGTTTCAATGAAGAAGACGTACGTCTCATGAAACGTTCCGCTCAGGGCGTTCGCGGTATTAAACTTAATGCCGGTGATGATGTAGTCGGCGCCGGTGTGATTACCGAATCGGGCGAAGCTTGTCAGGTATTCACTATCAGTGAAGAAGGGTATGGTAAACGCAACAGCGAAGATGTCTACTCGCTCCAGAAACGCGGCGGCAAGGGAACGAAAAACTTCCGCATTACCGATAAAACCGGTGATGTTGTAGCTGTTGGTATCGTAACGGACAGCGATGAAGTAATGCTCATCTCCGAACAGGGCAAGATTATTCGTTTTGACATGAAAGATATTGCCATTAAAAAAGGTAAAGCCATTTCCGGTGTGAAATTGCAAAATCTTGATGGTGAGGATAAAGTAGCTTCCGTAGCTATTATTGCTAAAGACGAATTGGATTCGGAAGAAGACAGCTTGTTCTAAGTGATAACTTATAAATACTAATAAAGCGGATTGAAGATAAAAGTTCTTCAGTCCGCTTTTTGTAATTCACTGTTCTTCATTTGTCGATAATAGATTCAATGCCTATAAAATAATGCTGTCAAACGAAAGAAACTGTGGCCTATAGGACATTTTGAGTTGGTTTTTAGACCGATGAGACTAGTATTTATCTA
>NZ_JALKIG010000048.1 GCF_023051165.1 Veillonella sp. KGMB01456 | reverse complement strand
TAAACATATAAATTCGTGATTAAAATTTTGTCGCATTTGATATTGCAATTAGCATTCTAAATTATTTGTGCTTATTTATATTATACCTCTTTTTACTTGTAAAAAAGAGAGGATATCTAGTATTATAGATATATAAGCTAGTCATAGCAAAAAGTGATGATGTTTTCAAAAGAATGGAGTGATACTAGTGGCAGTAGGTAATCGAGTGTATTTAAAAAGACCGATGGTAAGTGATGAACTATTGAACGAATATCAGGGGATTCCGGCGGCAAATGTGGCGGATTGTATGGGGCGCCTCAGTGCATTGCATCCGCGCGTTTCTTTGAAATCTTCACCTAAACAACCGGTGACGGTAGGCCGTGCTTTGACGGTAAAAACGCGTGGCGGTGATAACTTAATGATTCATAAAGCTCTCAATATGGCGCAGCCCGGCGATGTTATTATGGTGTCCAATGACGGGGGCACGGAATATCGGGCGATCATGGGTGAAGTCATGTTGGGCTATGCGATTTATAAACAAATTGCCGGCCTTGTAATTGACGGACCGATTCGCGACAGTGATGCGGTAGAGGCTATGAGCATGCCTGTTTATGCAAACGGCACCAATCCGGCAGGCCCTTACAAAGATGGCACCGGTGAGATCAATACGCCAATCGCTTGCGGCGGCATTTCCGTACATCCGGGGGATATTGTTGTCATGGACCGCGATGGTGTTATCGTTGTGCCTTGGCAGGATGCGGAAGAAGTGTTAGAGGGGGCTAAAAAAATCCAAGCCAAAGATGCCGCTAATGTGCATGCCGCTTTGACCGGTGATGCGGATCGTCAATGGGTGGAAGACGCACTCAAAGAGCAGGGCACCGAAATTATCGACGACCAATATTAATTGTAGCCGAGAGTAAAACTTGAAAAACTAAAAACTAAACAGTCATTAACTTTAGGGTGATGATTATAAAAAAGCAACCGATGCTTACAGTGTTATGTAAGTTCGGTTGCTTTTTGTTGTAATTGTGAAACTATACTAAGTTTTGAGGTTTGCCCGCTTCCCACGCTTTGATATTTTCAATAACAATATCCGCTCTGGTTTCGAGCGCTTCTTTGCTGGTGAAAGCTACATGCGGTGTGAGAACGGTATTTTTTGCATGACATAGCGGATGGTCGGCCGGAATTGGCGGTTCCGTTTCGAATACATCGATGCCGGCGCCGGCTAAACGACCTTCGTTAAGAGCGGCCGCTAAGGCATCGCTATCTACAACGGGACCGCGAGCCGTGTTGATGAGCACGGCCGTCGGTTTCATGAGTTTAATCATGTCGGCGTTCACGAGACCTTTCGTTTCAGCTGTTAACGGTGTGTGTAAAGATACGAAATCAGCTTCACGGAATAATTCTTCTTTTGAAACGAATTTAACGCCTTTAGCGATGAGATCTTGTTTTTCACTGCGGTTATAGGCAATAACTTTGCAACCGAAAGCGAGGGCAATTTCAGCTACGCGGCGACCAATGGCACCGGTACCTACCACGCCGAAGGTTTTACCAAACAGTTCAAAACCTACCAAACCGGCTTTAGTGCCTTCATGACGTGCCTGATGGTCGCAAGGCACGATATTGCGAATTACGGAAATGGCAAGACCAAAAGCGAGCTCAGCTACGGCATTGGTGGAGTAGCCGGCAGCATTACAAACGGTGATATTCCGTTCGCGGCAGGCGTCTAAATCCACATGGTCCACGCCGGTAAAGGCGATAGAAATCATTTTGAGATTCGGGCATTGGCGAATGATGTCACCGGATAATTTCTGATTGGCTAAAATCAACACGTCCGCGTCTTTTACGCGATCCAATAATTTAGCTTGGTCTAATTCCTGGGTTTCAGGATAGAAGAATTCGTGGCCGGCTGCTTTAAGTGGGGCACTGACTTCTTCGATTTTGGCGGCGGATACGCCTAATGGTTCCATCACGATGATTTTCATATTGTCACCTCGTTTAAATTAGTGAGTATGTATAGAGTTAGCAGCTAACATATATTATTGTAGCTCTTATTAATTTAGATTATACGCCAAATAACCGGAGAATACAAACGTGCCGAAGCCATGGAGATTCACTCGGATATGAAAAATAATATTAAATAATGTTTGAGAATACGTTGAAAAACGATGCATACCGTCAAATTCTCGTACATCATGTGAAATAAACTTGATATATTTTTTTTATAAAGAGAATTATTAACAACAATAAGAACCTTATTAATGCCATTTTGAACATTTTGTATATAGTGGTACGCTAAATCTCTTTTTTGTTTGATTAATTGTAAAAAAAGCGTAAAATTTAAATAAATTATTTACAAATTATAAATATTTTATAAACTGTACCTAATGATGTATGAACATTCTGAATAATGAAATTAATAATATATACATCATATACGAAAAAGAGCATTCACGAGATATACGAAAAGATAATTCACAAGATATACGAAAAGTGAACTCACAAGCAGATACGGAGGTAATAGAGTGAAAATAACTAACAAAGTAAGCATAGTGCTGTTAATAGCTGTTTGGCCGTTAGCCTTACTTTTGCCCGATTGGGCTTTTTGGGAAAATAATTGGATTGAAAATATAGAGGCACTCATACTGTTAGGCGGCTTTGTAATGACGGTTAAGTGGTCAATGTCAGGAGCTCGCTCTACGCGGTGGCTTTGGCTGAGTGCGGCGGTATTATTTTTAGTGGCACTGGGTCGTGAATTGAGTTGGGGCCGTGTTTTCTATCCGATGGCATGGACGGCCACCGGACCGGAATTTCCGGGAATACATGAAGTGTGGTTTGGTGCGTATGTACCTTGGTTTTTAGGTGCCATGGCAATTTTGTTCTGTATTGCTGTGTGGCGAGGACGCTCTTTAATAGTTGCTTTATATAAAGAGCATCTTAGTGATCGAACGCTGCTTAGCTACCTCGCTATTTTTATAGGGGGACTCGTATTAGGTGAAACATTATTTGAAAAAAACATGGTTTCATTATGGTCTGCCTATCATCAAAACTTGGAAGAAATGGCGGAATTATGCAGCTATTGGTCCGCTATAGCGCTTGTTTTCAGAGTAAAAGAGTTGATTAGAACAGACGTAGCAGCTTGCGTGATTAAAGGCAAGACCCTGTACTCATTGGCTCAGTTTACTTTGCACCGATAAGACCATCTCTTGCCTAAGGGGCTATTTGATGACATCGTATTGTAAATAGTTGAAAGTACGCATCGAGTAGACACAAGTAGTAAACTAATGCAACAAAATTTATAAAAACAGCCTTTGTTCGAAGGCTGTTTTTTGATTTTTTAAATCCTCTAAAAAAGGCGGTATTATCATACTTTTTGCAGAGTAATAATGCACAATGATAATCTAATTCCTATTTGAAAACAGGAGATTTAATTTGCTATACTACAAAGAGACATCACTCACAACCATACAATTTTGGTCGATGTCGGTTCCAACAGAGGTTGGATTATATTGAATACATAACTAGTATTATTTGTGTGAGGTGCAAAACTATGAGTTTCGAAAGTCGATTCCAACATATTGATCGTCGTGTTCCGATTTCAGAGAACAATCCTGCAATCATTCATGATTTAACTAAATGTAAAAACTGTACATTATGCCGTCGTGCTTGTGCTGACGTTATGGGTGTACTTGACTACTACGATTTAGAATCTACCGGTGATGAACCGATTTGTGTTCATTGCGGTCAGTGCGCAGCCGCTTGCCCATTCGATTCCATGAACGAACGTTCCGAACTGGACGAAGTAAAAGCAGCTATCGCCGATCCTGATAAAATCGTTGTTATCCAAACTGCACCGGCTGTACGTGTAGGTATCGGTGAAGAATTCGGTTATGAACCGGGTTCCGTTTTAGAAGGCAAAATGATTGGTGCATTGCGTCAACTTGGTGCCGACTATGTAGTAGATACCAACTTTGGTGCCGACTTAACTATTATGGAAGAAGCCAGCGAATTAATCGAACGCGTTGTAAACGGTCATGGTGAATTGCCACAGTTTACAAGCTGCTGCCCGGCATGGGTAAAATTCTGCGAAACTTACTATCCTGAATATTTACCAAACATTTCTACAACTCGCAGCTGTATCGCTATGGAAGCAGCTGTTATTAAAACATATTTCGCTAAGAAGATGAATATCGATCCTGAGAAAATCGTATCCGTGAGCGTGGCTCCTTGTACGGCTAAGAAATTCGAAATTCGTCGTCCTGAACAGAATAAATCCGCTGCATACTGGGAAAAAGAAGAGCTTCGTGATACCGATTACTGTATTACGACTCGTGAATTCGGTAAATGGATTCGTGAATCCGGTATCGACTTCATTCAGGTAGAAGAATCTCAGATGGATAAATACATCGGTGCTGAAACCGGTGGCTCCGTAATCTTCTGTAATACCGGCGGTGTTATGGAAGCAGCTGTTCGTAGTGCTTACAAATTCATTACCGGTGAAGAACCAACTCCTGAACGTTACACTAACTTGCAGGAAGTTCGCGGTATGGAAGGCGTTCGCGAAGCGGAAGTTGAAATTGGCGACAAAAAATTAAAATTAGCAGTTGTTCATGGTGGTAAAAATATCCGTACATTCTTGGACGACATGAAAGCTAATGGTAAAAAATACGATTTCGTTGAAATGATGGCTTGCCCTGGCGGTTGTATCGGTGGCGGCGGTCAGCCACGCGTTAAAATGCCGGTAGCTAACAAAGTTCGTGAAGCTCGTATCAAAGGTATCTATGATATGGATTCCAACATGAAACTTCGTTCCAGCTATGAAAACCCTGAAATCAAAGCAATTTACACTGAATTCTTTGATAAACCATTGGGCGAATTGTCCGAACAGTTGTTACACACTCATTTCACCGACCGCAGTAGCGATCTTGGTGTACGTAAAGATGTAACGCCTGAAACTTGCCCAACATCCCCTAAATTCAAGAAACCTGAATAAGAGGATAGGCTGAGAATTGAATAAACGTTTATTTCGATAACGAGATAAACGAATATTCCGATTAGCGAATCATAGAGCATCGAATGCTTGTGACAATCACAGTATTTGATGCTCTTTTTGTATAACTACAGTTGACATGTATCTCTGATTGAAGTATTATAATATACATCGAAAGGGTAATGTTTTACCCCCAGGTAGCTATAATTTTATAGAATCATCCAGAGCAGCTGAGGGATTTGGCCCGGTGATGCTGCGGCAACCTGCTTGATGCATATGCAAGAGGCAAGGTGCTAAGTCCAACGGGTAACCGGCAGATGATAAGACAGTAGGTCGTCATTTGTTGACGACTTTTTTTATTAGCTGCCACTTTTGAGAGGAGATTGAGAATATGAGTAATGCAAAGCAGACAATTGGGAAAGGTCCGTTCCGCTATGATGTTGTGGGGAGTTTTTTACGACCTGAATCTGTAAAAAAAGCGCGCCAAGAAGTAGAAGCGGGGACTCTTGGTAAAGCGGAACTTCGTAAGGTAGAAGATGAAGCCATTCGCGACTTAATCGATAAAGAAGTTAACGTAGGTCTTAAAGCTGTAACAGATGGTGAATTTCGCCGTGCGTACTGGCATTTAGATTTCTTGGAACAATTGGTGGGCGTTGAACGTATTAAAGCGGACCATTGGTCCGTAGCTTTTAAAGGCCATCAGCCTAAAGCGGCCACTCTTAAAATCGTAGGCGATATCGACTTCCCGGATAACCATCCGTTTTTGGAAGATTTTAAATTCGTAAAAGCCACGGCCGGTGATAGAGCGGTTGCTAAATTTACGATTCCGTCGCCATCCATGCTCCATTTGATTTGCTGTGTTCGCGAAGAACATTATGAACCTATTGCGCAGTATAAAAATGAAGAGGCTTTATTTGAAGCCATTGCCAAAGCCTATCGTAAGGCGATTAAGGCATTCTATGATGCCGGTTGTCGTTATCTTCAGTTGGATGACACTTCTTGGGGTGAATTCTGCGATGAAACAAAACGCAAAGAATATGCGGCCCGTGGTTTAGATTTAAATCATATTGCTAAAAAATATGTAGAAGTAATTAATTATGCCTTGGAAGGTAAACCGGACGATTTAGCTGTAACTATGCATATTTGCCGCGGTAACTTCCGTTCCACTTGGTTCTCATCGGGGGGCTATGAACCGGTGGCGGAAACACTGTTCGGTCATTGTAACATTGACGGTTTCTTCTTGGAATACGATTCCGACCGTGCCGGCGGGTTTTCACCGCTTCGTTTTATAAAAAATCAGAAGGTCGTATTAGGACTCGTTACTTCCAAGTTCCCTGAACTTGAAAAAGAAGAAGACCTATTGGCTCGTATTGAAGAAGCCAGCTTGTATGTGCCAAAAGACCAATTGGCTTTGAGCCCGCAATGTGGTTTTGCCTCTACGGAAGAAGGCAATAATTTAACCGAAGAAGAACAATTTGCTAAGTTGGCACTCATTAAACGAGTTGCTGAAAAGGCTTGGGGGCCCTATGAAGAATGATGAAAGTCGCAATGATGAAAGTCGCAATGTAAATAATATTTCGACTGAAGCTGCCACTTCACCCGATGGTAGTAAGAAGAGCCATGACAAGAGTGCGGGGCGGGAGGCGTTTCGCTACGCTTTTCCCTTAACCGTGCCGATTTGTGCGGGCTTCTTATTTCTGGGCATCTCCTACGGCCTCTTTGCCGTAGGACAGGGCCTGCCTTGGTATTTGCCGATTATTATGAGCGCGACCATCTTTGCAGGCTCTATGGAGTTTGTGACCGTCGCCTTATTGACCGCTCCCTTTGATCCGTTGGGGGCGTTTATTCTGGCCTTTATGGTTAACGGACGTCACATTTTTTACGGGTTGACCATGTTAACCCGCTATACTTCACAGGGGTGGAAAAAATATCCCCTTATTTTCGGCATGTGTGATGAGTCGTTTGCCCTCAACGCGACCGTAAATTTGCCGGATAATGTGGATAGAGGCTGGTTTTATCTTCATGTGACGTGGCTGAACTTTGTCTATTGGGTGCTCGGCGTGGCCATGGGCTCCATAGGCAGTCAATTCATTACCTTAAACTTAAAAGGTATTGAGTTTGTTCTAGCGGCCTTGTTTGCGGTTATATTCCTGGATATCCTGTTAAAGGGCAAAAATTTACTGCCCGGCTGTATCGGTCTCGGCGTGTCGCTCTTGATGCGTATTGTCTTGGGGCCGGATGTATTTATGCTGCCGGCCATGGCCCTCATGGTAGTTATCTTCAGTTTACTGTATAAGTTTAAGGGTAAAAAAGAAACGGATTTAGCAGATGAAGGGGGGACGGCTTCATGACAGCTTGGGAAATGACGATTACCATTGGCGCCGTCGTCCTTGGTACGATGGCTACGCGTTTTATTTCGTTTGTCGTTTTTGCCAAGTCGGAAAAACCGCCGGCCATCGTGACGTACTTAGGCGATATGTTGCCGGCCGCCGTTATGGGGCTCTTGGTGGTGTATTCGTTAAAGGATGTATCGCTCTCGGTAGCGCCGAACGGCATTCCGGAGGCCATTGCTTTGGTAATATTGGCGGCCGTTCACTATTGGCGGCGCAATTTATTGCTTAGCATTGCCGTAGGCACCATTGTGTACATGTTCTTGGTGCAGGAGATATTTTAGGTTGATTATATAGTTTAGTATGTAAATCGGATATAGTCCGACTCTTTCTATAATTAAGGGAAGAGTCGGGCTTTTTTGTTGTGAAAAATATAAATAGGCTACATATTGCGACAGTTCTATGACTATAAAGTATTGTTAAAGGGTTTTACAAACGATTTCTGATGATGTATTATGAGTATAACAAGTTTAGAAATCGATTTCGTAAATCGATTTCGTGAAATAAAAACAAAGTAGACTGTTAATTAAAGCATAAATTAGAACGTGATTGAATACATAGCTTAGAACGAGACTTAAAAAATTGATTTTAGCGTAGGGAGGTGCTGTATGGGAAAGGTAACAATCGCTGATGTGGCAGCTCGAACAGGTTTTTCAAAAACCACAATTTCACGCTTTTTAAACGGGAAATATGAATTCATGTCCGAAGAAACACGTAAACGTATCAGTGAAGTCATCAAGGATATTGAATATAAACCGAATCGCATGGCTCGCAGTTTGCGGTTGCAACAAAGTCATATGATTGGTGTTATCGTATCAGATATTTCAAACCCGTTCTCGGCCATCCTTTACACCGGTATTTCGGAGTATTGCGAACAACATGGCTTTACCGTGCTATTGGCTGATGCCGGTGATGATCCGGATAAGGAAAAACGCTATATTCAGTCGATGATTGCGCAAGGTGTGGACGGTCTTGTTATCAATGCAACCGGCGCGAATGTTTCATATTTGAACGAAGTGAATCGTACCATGGTGCCCATTGTGTTGGCAGATAGACCGGTTGAAGGCTGTGAATGTGACATAGTGTCTGTCGATACGAAGCAGGTGACGAAGGATAGTTTGGACTTATTGTTAAGTAAGGGGTATGAACGCATTCTTTTTGCTACGCGGCAAATTGGAACCAATGGAATTCGGCGTGAACGATTTGATGAGTTTTCGACACAGTATGAAGCCTTAACAAATCGCCAAGCTATGACGTTGGAATATACTAAGGCAGATAAAGAGTCTCTCAAAACGGCGATTCTTTCTGCCTTGGCAGCGGCCCGTGATGCCGGTGAAAAGCTGGCTTTATTTGCCGGTAATGGTGTTGTACTTAGTGATATGGCCTATTTATTAAGGCGCAATAAATTACGGAGCCCTGATGATGTGGGACTTTTCAGTTATGATAATTGGCCGTGGATGGATAGTATCGGACCGGGCATATCGGTAATAGAATTACCGTCGCATCAAATAGGCAGTGAATGTGCACGTCTATTGCTGCTGAGGGTTTCGGCTAGTCTTAAAGCGTCTGAGGATTTAGTGACATCGGAGGCTTCAGGTAGTACGTCTATGGCGAAGCAACATATTATTTTGTCGGGCAAAATTGTGGAGCGCGACTCCCTGTAAGAGATATTGGCATTTTAAAAATATATTTAGGAGGTATGGAGGGTGGCAAGAGTTTTAACATTTGGTGAGCCTATGGGGCTCATGGTGGCAACGGAGCCGAAGGCACTTAAAGATGTAACCACGTTTCACCGCTATGTGTGCGGTGCGGAGGTGAATTTTTCAGTCGGTATGAGTCGCTTAGGACATGATATGTCGTATATCAGCCGTGTCGGCAATGATCCGTTTGGTCAACATATTTTGGACTTTTTAAAAGAACAGCATATTAATACGGACTATGTTACGCTCGATGAGGTGAATCGAACGGGCATGCAACTTAAAGCAAAAACGTTGGAAGGCGATCCGGAGGTTGTTAATTTCCGGCGTTTCACAGCGTTCTCGTATATGGAACCGGCTATCGTTGATACAGTTGCTTGGGATAAATATGATCATTTACATGTTACCGGTATTCCGGCGGCGTTGTCGGATAGTTGCCGCGAAACATCCATAGCCATGATGAAAGCTGCTAAAGCACATGGGGGTCAGGTTTCCTTTGATACCAACCTTCGTCCTGCTTTATGGCCTTCCGAAGAAGCTATGCGTGAAACAATCAACTACTTGGCATCGTTAGCGGATATTGTGTTACCCGGCTTTGGTGAAGGGAAAATTTTGACTGGTTTTGATACACCGGAAGCCATTGCGGACTTCTATCTCAAACAAGGAGCCAAAGCAGTAGTTATTAAATTGGGAACTAAAGGTTCTTTTGTTAAAACAGAAGCGGAAGCCTTCTATGCACCGGCGTATGTGGTGGAACAGGTAGTCGATACGGTTGGAGCCGGTGACGGTTTTGCGGTGGGCACTATCAGCGGCCGCTTGGAAGGACTCAGTTGGGCGGATTCGGTTCGCCGCGGAGCAGCGATTGGTGCACTTCAGGTGCAGGTGGAAGGAGATAATGAAGGATTGCCTACACCGGAACAATTGGCGACGTATCAAAAGAGTGCTAAGTTAAGTGAATAAAATGTAGTTTATATACCTAACCTATAACTTAAAAAGTAAGCGCTTACACGCATTGCACGGTGTTTAATATTAGGTATAGTGACATAAAAAATAAAGTAATGGATATATTAGGAGGATTTTATCATGGACAAATTACAAGTTATTGAAACAGTAAAAAAAATAGGCGTTGTTGCCGTTATTCGCGGTAATACGCCGGATGAAGCAGTTCAGATTTCTGAAGCCTGCATTGCCGGTGGTGTAACGGCTATCGAAGTAGCTTTCACCACGCCACGTGCGCATGAAGCCATTTTGACTTTGTCTGAAAAATACAAAGATAATGCACAAGTTGTTATTGGTGCCGGTACCGTGCTTGATGCGGAAACAGCTCGCATGGCTATTTTAAATGGGGCTGCTTTTGTTGTTTCCCCTGCATTTGATGAAGCTACCATCAAATTATGTAATCGTTATCGTGTAGCTTGCATGCCGGGTACTACAACTATTCAAGGTGTAATCCAAGCCTTGGAATTGGGTGCCGATATTGTTAAAGTATTCCCTGGCGAAGTTATGGGCAGCAAATTCATTAAAGCTGTAAAAGGCCCATTGCCACAAGCTCAAATGATGCCTACCGGCGGCGTAAGCATTGATAATGTAGCCGAATGGTTTAAAGCCGGTGCTGTTGCTGTCGGGGCAGGCGGCGCGTTGACCGGTGGCGGAAAATCTTTGACTGAAATTACCGAAACAGCTAAAAAAATCGTTGTTGCGGTGGCAGAAGCCAGAAAATAAGCTAGATAAGGTTTGAAGAATATAAAGAAATCCTCGAAGTGAATTGAGAATTAGTTCATAAACTTATTGGTTGTGACATTCTCCGGTAAACTTCGAGGATTTTTTTGTATTTAATTATTTAACGTAATACCATAGTTGCCGGTGGCAATATTAGTCATTTCGGCAAATATAGTATCTAATGTGTTGGCTGATTTAGTATTGGTATCATTAATTAATAACATAATATTGGAACCTAGTTTTTTAGTAGCACTACGGAAGTTTGTACCGGGCATAGCAGGTATTTTTGTTAAAATAACACCTGAGTTTAATAAGGTGTCATCAATATTATCGTAATAATCAGCGTATTCCTTCTTTAAAAGATTGAAATTTAATTTATTATCCGCGTACAAAATATCTACAAAGTTAATAGACTTCTTGAATTTAGTTTTGTTAAAATTAACAGCTTCAATTTGTAATGCCTGATTTATACCTACTTGTAACATTGCATTAGCCATAATCACTTGATTCAGGGGCAAGTTATCAGTCGAATCTCTAAATTTGCTTATTAGATCCTTTTTTGTAAGTAGTAATAGGGTAGAAAGTTGAAGAAAATTACGTAATGTTTTAATTTGCAGATCTATATTTTTTGAATTTTGGGGTAAATCAAAGTATTTTACAAAATATTTGTAATTAATGAATTTAAATATTTGACGCTCTTTTTCAAGTTCTTCGGATGATTTTATTTCAGCTAAGGCAGCATCATAAGTTGCTTGTAAATTTAGCCAAAACTCAATGCTGTTGTTGAACAGCCGAGCTAATTTTACAGCAATATCTATAGATAAATTTTGTTCGCCTCTGATTAAAAGACTAAGGTTCTTAGGTGTCGTATCCAAGCGTTTGGCAAAATCTTCTTGGGTAAGACCACTATCCTCAACTAATTCTTGTATATAGTAGCCCGGATGGAAGGCCATTTTATTATTGTACTCTATGTAATTATTCATAATGTTTGCTGACCTCTTTAAAATCAAATTACCTAACTAGTAATTTAATTTTAATTCTATATAACACAAATGTCAATGTATTTTAAATATATAGGTGATTGTTTAAATGAAAAAGCTCATCTAAGTAAGCACTTAGATGAGCTAGTTTTAAATGTTATACTGCTTTCTAATTTCCGCCAACAACGCCTCGCAGCCTTTACTGATGTCATCATAGGTTTCGTCAAAGTTGCCGGTGTACCATGGATCTTTAACATCTCGTGATTCGCCGACGAAAGAAAGCATTTTCTTTACTTTACCGTCCGCGTCCGGGCCGATTACGCGACTCAAATTGCGACGATTGTTTTCGTCCATGATGATAAGATAATCTGCCGAATTGTAATCTGCTTTGGTCACTTGTCGAGCGGCTCGTGGTGTAAAGGGGATATTGAGGGCACGGAGTTTACTTTTTGTTCCGTGATGAGTGTCGTTCCCGATTTCTTCGCGGCTGGTGCAGTGGAGTCGATTTTAAAATACTCGTTCAGATTTGCCTTTGTGACTAAATCTTTGAAAACAAATTCAGCCATTGGTGAACGACAAATATTGCCGTGGCAGACGAACTGCACGTGGATTGGTTTTTTCAGTGTTTTCATAAGCGCCCTTTTTACAATAAATACTATAAACAAAGTGGCGTGCTACATAGGCACTAAATCGTTTTAGACGAACTGGAGAATCATAGCAAACAAACTTAGAATCATTTGTTGCAGCGGAATCAACACCCAGGTCAGGAACGGCGTGTAAATGAGCAAGATTAGCATCAAAAAGCCGTAACGGGCCCATTGCCAATATTTCATCTGCCAGTATGGAGAGAGCATGTTGGAAACAATGTGCGCTCCATCAAGAGGCGGAATGGGAATCAAATTGAACAAGGCAAAGTTGATGTTAATGATTACCATGAGCGAGATTACCGTGTAAAGTCCGGAAGATACGTCGATGCCGTGGTTATTGATGAAAAACAGCACGAACGCGGATATAAAGGCAATGACTAGGTTGGCTGCCGGACCGGCGAGCGAAACGAGGGTGTCATCGCGTTTTTTATTTTTAAAATTAGCCGGGTTGATCATAACCGGTTTTGCCCAACCGAAATGCAAGAGCAAAAGCATCAACATGCCGAGTAAATCGATATGAGCGAAGGGATTCATGGTGAGTCGTCCCGTACGGCGCGGCGTATCATCGCCCAACGCGTCGGCTACTTTGGCATGCGCATACTCGTGCATGGCCATGGCAATGATGATAGCCGGTAAAGCGGCTACAATACTTAATAGATTAAAGTTAAACATAGTCAGCTCCTTTGTATGATGTAATGTAATTTATAGTATACCGTAAATTATCGATGTAAGCAAAAAAATCACCCATAATTTCTTAAATTGGTGGGTTCGAAAGAGAAGGGGCTTGTAAAAAGATAGGGACGTTTTCATAGGATGCACATTATTGGTATGAGCTTCATACTGACGATGCGCACCAATGGTGTGAGTCTCATACTGACAGTGCGGATGCGCACCAATGGTATGAGTCGATGGCTTGCTCCTTGCCGTCGTGGTTTTTATAATGGAGGTAGTGTTAAAAGATGAATGAGGCTTTGGGAGAACGCGCTTGAATTATCTGGATGAAAATAGGGGACAGACGGAAAAGTTAGTGTATTTTATAGGGGAGATGGATCTATGGCAAAAGTCGTAATTCCAATGAAATTGTTAAACCGTTTATATACGGAAGAAAAGTTGTCGACTTGGGAAATAGCCAAGCAATTGGGGTGTAGTCAAGATACGGTGGTTCGTCGTTTGCATGTGTATCAAATTCCGGTGCGGACGCGACGCAAGCAATTGCCGGAAGCGGAATTGGCTCACTTATATCAAAACGTCGGCCTTGGGGTTAAGCAATTGGCAGTTCGCTATCAATGTTCCCATACAACCGTAGCGGCCCGTTTACATGAAATGGGACTGTTAATGAACAAGAAGTCGGATTTTAGAGAGCCTACACCTTCTGTGAAACGCCAAATTATCAGTTTGTATAACAGCGGGCAAAGCGCCGGCTGGATAGCACAGCACCTTCGCATGTCTCGTTGGACCGTTTTGAAAACGTTGCGTAATAGCGGCATTGAGATTCGCCACAGCAATAAACGAGTGTATTTAAATGTTAAGGAATTGGCCTACTTATATGAGCAACGCCATATGTCGACGACGGAATTGGCGGCCCTGTATGACGTGAAACCGGCTACCGTAGCGGAACGGTTAAAAGAAGAAGGCGTTCGCTTGCGGGGAAATAATTTGGCCCTAGACATGTTTGAGGTGTGCAGGCGCTATCAGGAAGGGCATAGTCCGATGCAGATTGCAGACCAATTGGGATGTTCCTATTCGGCGGTGCGACGGCGATTGGACGCATGGCAAGGGTATAAGAAAAGGTCGTAAGCAAGTTGGTAAGAAAAGGCCGAAAGAAAATAATGTAAGTCGGTTCGTAAGAAAAGTCTGAAAGAAAAAACGTAAGAAAGGGCTGTAAGCTATCAAATAATTGTAAGAATAATAGGTGGGATTAATAGGGCGAAGTGTTGCATTATAAGGCCTGAATTCGTTATACTAGAGTGTATGAAAGAAACGTTTTTTCAATTAAACTTAGTAGAATGGAGTTAATCATGGAGATTGTTCTTGCACTGTTGCCTTATTTGACCGCCGGATTTTGTGCGGCTGTTGTTTCACGTTTCACCGGTGTGGCCTTATCGTTTATCGTAGTACCGACATTATTAATTTGGGGTGCTACACCGGCAGAATTAGTATCATTTATGCTTACTTTTGCGGTGTATAACGGGTTTACCTCGGAGACTCAGGATTTTCGCTTGAATATAAAAAACCTCGTATTGTTTAAAGGTTGGCGTTTGGCGATTCCCCTCGTAGGTTCCGTTGTGTTGTCCTTTATTATGCCACCGGCTGCCATTGCTTTCTTTATTTTCTGCTTTATTGCCGAATTGGCCATGAGCATGTACAACCGTTTACCGGCCAATGAAAAGCCGGAGCTCAAAGGCGTAATTCTCAGTGTTGTGACTGCCGCCGTATGGTGCTTGGTCGGTGTATTCGCCGTTCGCTTATTACCGGTTGATTACTACTTTATCTTAGTAGGTCTTGGTATTTTGGGCTTAACCGCTTTCACTTGGTATGCAAGTAAACATCGCGATGCGTTCCGTGGCACGTGGTCGGTTATTTGGAATTTCCTATTGTTGTTCTTAGGCTTGTTCGGTTTGGATATTTCCATATATGCCAAAGCATTGCGTCGATCCTTCCCAAGCAAACAGGACGTAATGATTCCGGTAATTTATTTTGTAGCTGCCTTCGTAGGTGTATTGGCACTTTTCGCATCCGACTTCTTATTCTCTATGGAAGCCTTGGTGGCAGCTGTTGGTGCCGCTATCGGCATGCGTTTGTTCGGCATGTATGAATTTAGCCAACGCGGCACATTCTCTTATGCAGCTATTGCCGTTACAATCTTGGCAGTAGTCAGCTTGTACTTGGTAAGTCCGGCGCCACACGGTTTAGTTAACATGGAAGAGTTGTTTAACGTGTATACCGGTCAATAATTAAATAATATTTAGTAACTAAAAGGCGGTTATGCAATTTCGAAATTGCATAACCGCCTTGTTTGTTTTAAACTGCTTTGTTGCTGATTCGCACTACTGTTAAGTAGGTCGCAGCGTTATTTTAGGGTTATAGGACATTTTGAGTTGGTAATTTAATCCCATAGATAGTTAGGAT
>NZ_JALKIG010000047.1 GCF_023051165.1 Veillonella sp. KGMB01456 | reverse complement strand
AATTTATTGGGATTAATTTAAAAAAGCCACACACACTTTTTGTCCTATAAGCCTAGTTTTTGTTACAATAACACTATATAGATGTTTTCTAATATAGTATTAATATATATGGAGGTACGAAGATGAAAAATTTTATTACACCTCAAGAGTTAGCCAATATTCAAAAAGACGTTGTAATTTTAGATGTACGTGATGATAAAGCTTATGCCACAGGTCACATTGAAGGAGCCTTTGCAATTAATTTAGCCGGTGATTTATCCGATCCCGTTGAAGAACATGGTGGTCGTCATCCTTTGCCAAACATGGTTGAATTTGCTAAAAAAATGGAACGTTTTGGTATTACTAAAGATACTCCTGTTGTTATTTGTGACAGCTGGATTTTCTTAGCCGGTCGTTTATGGTGGATGCTCAAATACATCGGCTTAGACGTTGTAAAAGTATTAGAAGGCGGCATTGAACGATGGGTAAAAGAAGGACATACTTTAACTACTGATTCAACTGAATTACCAACCGAAACAAGTCAACTTGATTATCGTTTACAACCTCATATGCTTATGAGCCGTGCCGAAGTGTTGGCAGCCAGTGAAAATGGTGACCACATCATCGTTGATGCTCGTGCGAGCGAACGTTATGACGGTAGCGTTATCGATACCATGGATGGTATGACCGGTCATATTCCGACAGCAGTCAACTATTATTGGGAAAATTGTTATACTGCTAACGGTTTAAAGTCTGAAGCAGAGTTGAAAGAAATGTTCAAAGATTTGAAAACGACTAAGACACCAATTGTGACATATTGCGGCTCCGGTATTACGGCTTGCCTTGCTATGCTCGCCATGAGTGAAATCGGTATTGAATCCGCTCTTTATGTGGGAAGTTCCAGTGATTGGGTAACGTATGAAAACTTCCCTATTAAAACAGGGTGTGAGTTTGTGAAGGCGTAGCCTTAATTCCTTCTCTTCTTTCTATAATGTTCTGACTGAAAATAGGCTCGGCGAATCATCGCCGGGCTTTCTTCATTTGATGAATAATAGGGCTCCCTTTTTTCTTTAACAACGATTTCCGCCTCTAACTGATTATTGAATTCCCCCAAATACAGTATAATCGGCGTTTTATCCTTGCTGTTCATAACACTAAATTCTCCTTATTAATCACGATAAATTAATTTATTGATTATGCTTTGATAAAAACATAATACGCCGTTTATTATACACCTTTTATTTGAAATGTGAAGTGTAAATGAGTAAAAAATTGACATGATTTTTACTGCCTTAAATTTATTTTTATTTACTTTTTAAGGCTACTATTTTAGTAGAAATTCAGTTAACTATGAATTGATTATAATTAATATCAATATAGACCTTATTGTTTATTGCTGTTGACTTATAGCTTCATTTTTTGAGTGTTATCTCCGGTAAACTCACGTATATTGCAAGAAGTACATATACCCCTTACGGTATAATACTATACCTACTAGGGTATAATAAATTAAAGAAAATTTGAGTAAACATAGGAATCTATCAATATAATGAATTATTTTTCTATAAAATAGCTTAAAACGGCTAAAAATTCCTGACTTTTTATTGACACATTTACAATAAATACGCTAACATATTAGTGATAAAGGATTTTATTTTCGAAATTGAATAATATACTCTGACTAACTTCTATAAAAGATCTTAGTGTTGTAAGTGTCGGGTATGCCGAGCGATTTAAGAGGAAAATAGGTGCAAATCCTATGCTGGAAACAGCTGTAAATGAGGAGTTTATTTCAACAAGGAGTCACTGGGAAACTGGGAAGGCTGGAAATAAACGATGAATCATGAGCCAGAAAGCCTGCTTATAACAAATTGACTGTTGCACATAGTTAATGGGATGTGTTATGGGGTTAATTTGACTAAAATTTGTTTTGCGTACTCACTCTTTCAAGGGTGAGTTTTTTTATTTACTAAATTTTATGAATTTTTATAATAGAAGTTTGATTTAAAACGATATTGTCTAAAAAGGATTCATAGATGTTGATAGTGTAAGTTTGAAAATTGAGTATATTAGGGGGGGACAGGAATGTTTAAAAAAACACTGCAGCATTTGGGGCAGGTGTTGGTGACGGTAATTGGGGTTACATTTTTAACTTTCAGTTTAAGTTTTCTGGCGCCGGGCGACCCTGTGCTCATGATTTTGGAAACCGCGGATACCATGGTTTCACAGGAACTGATTGATCATACGAGGCAGGAATTGGGGTTAGATAAACCGTTCTTGGTGCAATATGGTAATTGGTTGTCTCATGCGGTGCAAGGGGATCTTGGAATGTCGTATTCAGCCAAGAAACCTGTTGTAGATAAGATGATGGAGGCCTTACCGGGTACACTTATGTTGGCGAGTGTAACAATTGTGATGCTACTCGTCATAGCCGTTCCCATGGGGGTTATCGCCGCTATCTACCAGAATAAATGGCCTGACTACCTCTTCCGCGGAATTGCATTTATCGGTATTTCCATACCGGCTTTCTGGCTTGGTCTTATGTTGCTTTACATTTTTGGCTATAAATTGGGTATTGCCCCGATTGCGACGGCAACCGTTTCGTTAAAAAATGCGATTTTACCTGCTTTTACCTTGGCATTTACGTTAATTTCAAAATTTATGCGCCAGGTACGTTTGGTAGTTTTGGAAGAAATCAATAAAGATTATGCCGTAGGTGCTAGAGCACGCGGTATGACAAATACGGAAATCATGTTTAAACATATTTTGCCAAATGCCTTTTTACCACTACTTACCATCTTCGGTATGTCCATGGGCTGGTTGCTTGGTGGGGTTGCGGTTGTAGAGATGGTATTCTCGTGGCCGGGGCTTGGTAAAATGGCCGTACAGGCGATTACTTTCCGTGATTATCCGTTAATTGAAGGTTTCGTACTTTGGGCTTCTATTGCGTATATGTTAATTAATGGTGTAATCGATTATTCGTATACGCTCTTGGATCCTAGATTGAGAAGGGGGAGTAAATAATGAAAGAGTTTATTAGAACACATAAAGCTTTCTCCTTCTATACATCCTTAGTTTTATTGGTTGTATTGATAGCTCTTTTTTCACCATGGCTTACGCCGAACGATCCGTTTGCTTCGAATTTAAGCAATGCCTTAAAAGCGCCGAGTTCTACCCATTGGTTCGGGACGGATAAATTAGGTCGTGACGTATTGTCGCGTATCATTTACGGCACCGGCTTATCCTTATTCATGGGCTTTACCATTGTTGTGTTGGTTGCGTCCATCGGTACCTTAGTAGGATCTTTGGCCGGTTATTTCGGCGGCAAAGTTGAAATGGTGCTCATGCGTCTTTGCGACATCATGATTTCTTTTCCGGGCATCGTGCTTGCCATCGCTATTGCCGGTATTATGGGCGGTAGCGTAGGCAATACCATTTTGGCGCTCACCATTGTAGGTTGGGCTAAATATGCGCGTTTAGTGCGAAGTCTTGTTATTAAAGTTCGTCAGGAAGATTATATAGCGGCCGCTATTATGAGTGGCGGTACGTCGGCCGTTATCTTGCGTCGTCACGTGTTGCCAAACATTATGCCGCTCGTCGTTGTAACGGCCAGCATGGACCTTGGCGTTATGATGCTCGAAGTAGCCGGTCTCTCATTCCTCGGTTTCGGGGCACAACCACCGACACCGGAATGGGGGTTAATGCTCAATGAAGGTCGTCAATATTTACAGTTGGCACCATGGCTTATGATTTTCCCGGGGGCGGCTATTCTTATCGTAGTATCTATTTTTAACCTTTGGAGTGACAGCTTGCGCGATATTTTGGATCCGCGTCAAAACAGAGGCTAAGAGACGGAATCTTTATATAGGTTAATGGGAGAATTTCGTATTTACATTTTGTCAGATGATACCCGTTAGGGATTTATATAATTTCATCTTGAGTGTTAGCGTTAATCAAACTGTGTGTTAATTTGTTAAAGGTATTTTTATGGAGGAATGTTATTATGAAAAAATTCTGGCGTAAAGCGCTACTCGGTGGCTTAGGCGTGGTATTGGCGGCATCGCTTTTGGCCGGTTGCGGCAGTGATTCTGCAGAAAACAAAGATGTGTTAAAAGTAGGGGTAACCAACTTTGCGGATACGTTGGAGCCTACCGATAACTTCTATGCTTGGGTAGTTATGCGTTACGGTATCGGTGAAACGCTTACCAAGTTTGACAAATCCATGGTGGCTAAACCTTGGATAGCATCTAAATGGTCCTTGGCTGATGATAAATTGACTTGGACATTTACGATTGATGATAAGGCTAAATTCTCTAACGGTAAAAAAGTAACGGCTGCTGAAGTAAAAGAATCTATTGAGCGTGCTTTTGCTAAAGCTAAACGTGCCAGTACATTCTTCGAATATGATTCTATTGAAGCCAACGGTCAGGATTTAATTATTAAGACTAAAAAACCTATGCCGAACATGCCCGGTTTATTAGCGGATCCTTTATTCCTCGTTGTTGACGTACAAGCTGAAAAAGATGGCCGTAACTTTGCCAAAGAAGGTCCGATTGCAACCGGCCCGTACACCGTTGTTTCGTACAGTAAAGATAAATCCGTGTTAAAAGCTAATGAAAACTACTGGAATGGTTCCGTACCGTTCAAAACTGTAGAAGTGCCGTCCATTGAAGACCCTAATACTCGTGCTATGGCATTACAATCCGGTGAAGTAGATATGGCCGTTAACATTGGGCCGGGCGAAATCGATCTTTTCAAAGGGAACGACAAATTCCAGGTTGATGAAATTGCTTCCTTGCGCGTAGTATTGGCGCGTATCAATCAAAAAGGCTTATTGGGCGACCCTAAAGTGCGTGCTGCCTTCATCAGCGCTACGGACCGTCAAAACTATGCAGATGTACTCTTAAAAGGCACCTTCATTCCGGGTAAAGCACCGATTCCACCATCCATGGATTATGGTTTTAATCAATTGACTGATCCAAATGCGTACAATCCTGACCGCTCTAAACAATTATTGGCAGAAGCCGGTTGGAAAGATACCGATGGCGACGGAATCTTAGATAAAGACGGTCGTCCGTTGTCCGTTAACTTCGTAGTATACAACAGTCGTGCTGAGTTACCTATCTTCGCTGAAGCGGTACAAGCTGACCTTCGTAAAGTGGGCGTAGATGTAAAAATTAAAACGGTTGACTATACCTTAATCGATAAAATGGGGATCGACGGAGATTATGATTTGCTTATCTCCAATATCGTAACAGCGAATACCGGTGACCCTGAAACATTCCTCAAATGGTACTGGAAAACTAATGTTAACGGCGATAATCCGCAAAATGGTTCCGGTTACAGCAATCCTGAATTCGATGCTAAATTAGATGCATTGTCTACTGAATTCGATCCGGCTGTTCGTAAACAATTAATTATTGAAGCACAGCAGATTCTCTTAAATGACGGTGCAGCTTTATACCTTGGTTACCCAATGACTAATATCATTGCCAATAAAGCACTTAAAGGTGTAGTTATGTTCCCATCCGATTACTACTGGATTACGAACGATATTTCTAAATAAGCTCATTTGTATATCGTTGTTTTGATACGAAATACTATTAGGTGATATATAATATTTTGAAAAATCTTTGTTATATAAGCAATACGAAAGGATGTGCGCAAACGATATGACACGGGAGGCAGCACTGGTAGAAGTAAATAATTTGAGCATAGCCTATGGTGAAGCGGCGCCTTCTGTGACAGACGTTACGTTTTCCTTAGAAGAAGGCGAAATTCTCGTTATTGTAGGTGAGTCGGGCAGTGGCAAAACCACGGTCATTCGTGCCTTAATCGGCTTGTTGTCCGTAGGAGGTCATGTTGTGGCCGGCGGCGCTAATTACCGCGGCCAAGATATTGCTACATGGTCTGAGGAAGAATGGCGGAAATATAGGGGCACCGATATTTCCATGATCTTCCAGGATAGCGGCAGTGCTATGGACCCGATTCAGACCATCGGCAAACAGTTCATTGCCCATATTCGTCGCCACAGTGATTTAGATAAAGGGGCGGCGGAAACGAAAGCCATCGAATTGATGAAAATGGTATCCTTGCCGGCGGATAAGGACTTTTTGAAACGGTATCCCTTTGAACTTAGCGGCGGTCAACGTCAGCGCTTGGGGATTGCCATGGCGATGGCCTTCACGCCACACTTGTTGCTTGCCGATGAACCGACTTCGGCCCTTGATGTGACAACGCAGGCTCAGATTGTAGAGGAATTGATGCGGCTTTGCCAAAAAAGTCGCACCGGCATTATCATGGTAACCCACAACATCGGGGTAGCCGCTCATATGGCGGATAAAATCATGGTTATGCAACAAGGTAAAGTGGTAGATTACGGCTCACGGGATGATGTTCTTTTCAAAGAGCATTCCGCTTATACCCAGCAGTTATTGCAAGCCGTACCGACGTTAGGAGGGACACGCTATGTCGACACAGTTGAATAAGGAAGCCGTAGCCTATACTGAAAATTACGGCACTCATACTTCAATGGCGGCGGCTGACGGCGTAGGCACTCCGATTTTGGAAGTTAAAGGTCTTTGTAAAAATTTCTCGTTGCCGAATGGTGGCACGTTGCAAGCTTGTAAAGAAGTATGTTGGTCCTTATGGCGCGGCGAATCGCTGGGGATTGTTGGTGAATCGGGCTCCGGTAAAAGTACGCTCATGAAGATGATTATGCAAATGACAGCACCTTCCGGTGGCGAAATCTATTTAAACGGTGTGGAAATTTCCAAAGCATCGGCCAAAGAAAAGCGCGAACAACGCCGCAAGATTCAAATGGTGTTCCAGGATTCCTCGCAGGCCTTTGACCCGCGTATGTCAGTTGAAGATATTATTTGTGAACCTTTGTATAATTTCGGTCTTTTGAAAAAAGGAGAAACCACGGCTATTGCCACCAAGTATTTGGAGATGGTTGGGCTTAACGGCACGTTTGCCAAACGTTATCCTCATGAAATGAGTGGCGGTCAGCGTCAAAGGGTGGCCATTGCCCGTGCCTTAGTGTTGGAGCCGGATATTGTTGTATTTGACGAAGCGACTTCGGCTCTTGATGTATCCGTACAAGATTCGATTGCTAAATTGCTCGTTAAATTGCAAAAGGAAAAGAATCTAACGTATTTATTTGTTGCTCATGACATTGCCTTAATTCGCAGTATATGCCATAGAGTAGTTGTGATGTATAACGGCGAAGTGGTGGAAGCAATTTCGGCGAAACATTTAACAGAAGCTAAACATCCTTATACACGTAAGCTGTTAGCGGCTGTATTTGAAGTGACGGAGCATCGCAAACCGGTCGTATTATAAGGTGAAGGCAGTAGGGACTGCCAAGGCGTTATAGTAGGATGATGTAGGTATTTGGAGGCTGATTTATTAGGTATGGCAAATATTGAACTGATTACCCCGGACACGCCGCGGGAGCCGATTTATCAATTCTTAGTTGAGCAAATGCATTTGCATTATAGAAGGCCTTTGGATAGTGAGCACAATAAATATTTTTTACAATTAGCGGAACACTATTCGCCTGATAAGCGAAGTTCTTTCTATGTACTTTATGAAAATGGCGAAGTGGTGGGGACAGGTTGTATAAGCCCATTGGAAGCTCATCATCGCCGTCCGCCTCATTGTGTGGATGAGTCGCTCTGGGGATATATATCGCGCGTGTATATTTCACCGAAAGCACAAAGTTCAGGCTATGGACGTCAGATTTATAAGGTACTGGAAGCAAGAGCCAAAGAGTTTGGTTATACTCATTTATGTTTGAATACC
This sequence comes from Veillonella sp. KGMB01456, assembly GCF_023051165.1. Lineage (GTDB taxonomy): Bacteria > Bacillota > Negativicutes > Veillonellales > Veillonellaceae > Veillonella_A. The sequence continues at coordinate 7,829 of NZ_JALKIG010000047.1, read as the reverse complement.
CATAGATTTCTCATCAAAGGATGTGCCTTCTGGCAACGCCATGGTTATGTTGAATTTTATGATACAAAGGATGAGTGGCAAACCTATTGGCTCAGTAAAGAGCTTAGCTGAGGTGTGTTTGAATGATTATGAAAAAAGTTATCCACCAAAACAGGGTGACTTATTCACAGTTTGTCACAGGTTTATACACATTAAACTATCGGTTATCCACTACTTATCCACTGAAAAACCTAAGTTATCCACAGAAAAGTGATTAAGTTTTAAAAAATAAGTTATTCACAAGCGAATATATAAAAAGAAAAAGCGTAATGCATTCGGATTCAAAATTGAATCTCTGCATTACGCTTTTCCTTATAGGCTACACACAATGAAAGCTATAGAGTAGCGTTGGGGGGTGTGAGTAATGTTTCTGGGGTCAGCTATATAGACACTTAGACAGCACTGTCGTTTTCTGGCATTACGCTATCCAAGAGGAGGAGTATATTGTTGCCTATCTCCGAATAAAAACGCACGCTATTAGTTGACTCTATAAACTCCCATTTGACATGCATAGCCGTATCGTTAGGGCCGTACGTTGAGCGCAAAGCTATCTGTACGGTTTGGGGTAAGCGCATATCATACATAATGTTATAACGGTTGAATTTGTCATCCACCAAAATATAGTGGCTGTCAATAATTTCTACATTATAACGGCGCGATACAAGGTCGAGTAATCCTTGAGGCACTTTGTAGTCATTGTCTTGATTTTGTGTGGTCAATCGGATGGCCTCCTTTCTGTGGATTCCGGTTGTAAGGCGTTGTGAAACCCTGTAAGGACCGGACACAAGGTGCTACGGCACTTGTGCCGGCCTTGGGATATTAGGATGATCCGCGCGATACGGATATTGCCTATTTGAGTATCGGATTACTTTTAGATCCGATAGGCTCCAATTTTTCTTCAATAAATGTATTGATGAGCTGCTGCACCGCTAAGGTTGGTGTCAGCTCGCCTTGGAGCACTTGGTCTTCCACGCTGTCTTTGCAGGCAATGATGCGCGGCGCCCGATAGAATAAATTGTGAAGATGCTCTTCCACCATGGAGTATACCCACGACATAGTTTGTTGTTTGCGTCGCTCCTGTAAGACGCCGTTGGCTTGGCATTGTTCGATGAATTTTTCAATAACATCATGCCAAAGCTCCATAACGCCTTCGCCGGTGTACGCCGAGCAAGTGTATGCCTGGGTAGTCCACCCTTCCGTGGCGGGGCGGAGGAAATGGAGAATACGATTGTATTCCGATTTTGTAATCAGGGCTTTCGGTTTGTTGTCACCGTCCGCTTTATTGACCACGATGGCATCGGAGAGCTCGATAACCCCTTTTTTCATGCCTTGCAGTTCGTCACCGGCACCGGTTAGTACGACTAATAGGAAAAAGTCGACCATGGAGCGCACGGTGGTCTCGCTTTGACCAACCCCGACGGTTTCGACGAGAATTGTGTCATAGCCGGCTGCTTCACAAAGAAGTAAGGTTTCACGGCTTTTACGGGTGAGGCCGCCCAGCGTCCCGCCCGAAGGGGACGGACGAATGAAGGCGTTTTCCTGCCGTGATAAGGTAAACATACGAGTTTTATCACCCAAAATACTGCCACCCGTTACGGTACTGGACGGATCGACCGCCAAAACGGCTACTTTATGACCTTCTTGGCAAAGTTTGGTACCGAGGCACTCGATAAAGGTGGATTTACCGGCGCCCGGTACCCCGGTGATGCCGATACGCGTTGCTTTACCGGTGTATGGCAAAACCTTTTGAATGACTTGCTGGGCCATTTCAAAATGAGCGGCCGCGTTACTTTCGATGAGGGTAATGGCACGGGACAGCATCATGCGATTGCCGCTTAAAATGCCTTCCACGTAATCATCGACGGTAAGCTTGGCCGGTCGTTTGCCGGTTTGTTGAGGCGGTGTACTTGAGGTATTACGCAAAGGACTGTCATTGACGCCGCGCATAACGCGGCAGGCGAATTTATCATCATCGGCTTCGGGAACCCAGGACGGTTTATATCGTTCCGTCATAGTATCACTCCTCTAGACGTTCATTTAACAATTCGAGTACTTTCTTCGCGCATACAGGGATAATGGTACCGGGGCCAAAGATGGCAGCGGCACCGTGTTCATATAAGAAATCATAATCTTGAGCCGGAATTACGCCGCCGATGATAACCATGATATCTTCACGGCCGCGTTTTTTGAGCTCTTCAATAAGTTGTGGCATAAGAGTTTTATGGCCGGCCGCCAAGGAGCTGATGCCGACGATGTGAACGTCATTATCCACGGCGTCTTGGGCAGCTTCTTCCGGAGTTTGGAATAAAGGTCCGATATCTACGTCATAGCCCATATCGGCGAAGGCGGTAGCAATAACTTTCGCACCGCGGTCATGGCCGTCCTGACCCATCTTAGCGATGAAGATACGAGGGCGACGACCTTCGCGTTCTTCGAAGTCATCGGTCATCTGACGTACTTCGGAGATAACGTCATCATCACTGAATTCGCTGCTGTATACGCCGGAAATGGAACGGATAATGGCTTTGTGACGACCGCACACTTTTTCAACGGCATCGGAGATTTCACCTTTGGACGCACGGGCACGAGCGGCTTCTACGGCCAATTCCAATAAGTTACCTTCGCCGGTTTCCATGGAATGCGTGATGGCGTCGAGGCATTGACGAACTTTGTCGTTGTCGCGGTTAGCGCGTAATTTTTCAAGACGTTCAATCTGAGCCAAGCGTACGGTAGTATTATCTACTTCGAGAATATCGAGCGGATCTTCTTTGTCTAAGCGCAGATAGTTAACGCCGACGATTTTTTCACTACCGGAGTCAATATGGGCTTGGCGACGAGCGGCCGCTTCTTCGATACGCATCTTAGGAAGGCCGGTGTCGATAGCTTTACTCATGCCGCCCAATTCTTCGATTTCCTGAATATGAGCCCAGGCTTTGCGAATCAATTGGTTAGTCAAGAATTCTACATAGTAGGAACCGCCCCATGGGTCGATAACTTTACATACCTTGGTTTCATCCTGGATATAAAGCTGCGTATTACGGGCAATACGGGCCGAGAAGTCTGTCGGCAAGGCAATAGCTTCGTCAAGCGCATTGGTATGAAGCGACTGGGTATGGCCGAGAGCCGCCGCCATAGCTTCGATACAAGTACGAGTAATGTTGTTGAACGGATCCTGTTCGGTGAGGCTCCAACCGGATGTCTGTGAGTGCGTACGAAGCGCCATGGATTTAGGATTTTCCGGATTGAAGCTGTTAACGATTTTAGCCCATAACATACGGCCGGCACGCATTTTGGCGATTTCCATGAAGTAGTTTTTACCCATAGCCCAGAAGAAGGACAGACGAGGGGCGAACTGGTCAATGGTTAAGCCGTGTTGGGTACCGGTACGGAGATATTCAAGACCGTCCGCCAAGGTGTAACCTAACTCAATATCGGCGGTAGCGCCTGCTTCTTGCATATGGTAGCCGGAAATAGAGATACTGTTAAATTTAGGCATATATTTGGACGTATACGCGAAAATATCGCCGATAATACGCATGGAAGCGGCCGGAGGATAGATATAGGTGTTACGTACCATGAACTCTTTCAAAATGTCATTTTGAATCGTACCGGCCATAACTTTTTTATCAACGCCTTGTTCTTCACCGGCTAAGATGTAGAACGCCATGATTGGCAAAACGGCGCCGTTCATTGTCATGGATACGGACATCTGATCGAGTGGAATCCCGGAGAAGAGGATTTCCATGTCGAGAATGGAGTCAACGGCTACGCCGGCTTTACCAACGTCGCCTACTACGCGCGGATGGTCGGAGTCATAACCGCGGTGCGTAGCAAGGTCGAAGGCGATGGATAAGCCTTTTTGACCGGCCGCGAGGTTACGACGATAGAAGGCGTTCGATTCTTCGGCGGTGGAGAAACCGGCGTACTGACGAACGGTCCAAGGGCGGGTTACATACATGGTAGCGTATGGTCCGCGTAAATATGGCGGTAAACCTGCCATATAGGATAAGTGATTACAATCGGCGTAAGCACCCTGATCATAAAGCGGCGCTACATCGATTTGTTCCATCGTACGATAGAAGTTTTCATCAAAGGATTTGCCTGTTTCAGCTTTTAACTGTGTAAGCCATTCTTGAGCCGCTTGCTCATTGGCTTCGGCCCCGGCAAATGGGATATTTGCGAAATTAGGTATTTTAGCCATTATTTAATCATCCCCTTTTCTTGTTGCATCCGTAACAGCGTTTCGTAGCAGTTGGAGCGTACACTGATGTAGTCATCCATGCCGGCAGCATCACACATTTCTTTTAATTCAGGTGATGGCGCCCCGGCGAGGAATACTTTCATTTCAGGGCGCTGGGCTTTGATGCCTTTGGTAACGGCCGGAGCCAGTTCCGGATAGGTATCGTCGGTGGAGCACACAATGGCTACGTCCGCCTTGGATTCAAGGGCGGCGGCTACGGCGTCTTCCACTGTTTTGAAACCGTTGTTCAAGGCTACGTCAAAAGCGGCAACCTGCATGAAGGATGTAACAAAGTCGGCACGGGCTTTATGTTGCGGGATAGGACCCATGTTAGCCAGGAAGATATGAACATTGTCGCCGGTTTCGGCTACAAATTCTTCCGTCGTGCGGCGTAATTTTTCATAACGTTCGGTCCAGCGATGCGCTTCGATTGGTGAAACGGTCTCACCTTGGCTGTCGGTAGCGAGGGCGTTTGTGATTTCGCCGAAAGTAGCACCCGCGTTCAGGGCTGTTTTCACAGCGCCGATAAGCGACATCGGTTCGCTGAAGTCGGAGTCTTTAAGAACTTGTAAAGCTTCGTCGATGGCTGTTTGATCGGCTGCCTTACGTTGTTCGGCAAGTTCGTCTAAGCGTTGCTTTAAGAGGTCTGCCTTATTGATTTCAGGTACTTCCAGCAATTCTTCGGTCATGTTAGGGTACATGTTATTACCAACGGCACGGTCTTGGCGAGTTGCCAATTTCTTGAAGCGGTCTTCCAAAATGCTGTGAACGGCTTCTTGAACTTTACCGGCTTTGATGGCTTCAATAATGCCCCCCATGTTTTCCAATTCTTGGAATTTAGCCCAGGATTTTTCAGTGAACTCTTCCGTTAACGGTTCGAGATACCAGCTGCCGCCGGCAGGATCGACCGGTTGAATGAAGTTGAATTCATGCTGTTCCATAATTTGGATATTGCGGGCAATACGACGAGAGAATTCATCACTCGGACGGATACAATGGTCGAACGGATACACATTCATACCGTCAATGCCGCCTACTACAGCCGAGAAGGATTGGGATGCTGCACGCAATAAGTTTACATATGGGTCATATACAGTTTGGCAAAAAGCGGATGTACTTACATACAAATTAATGCGCTGTGCATCTTCGTCGCCGCCGCAATGGCGTACTAATTGGGACCAGAGCATTTTAATGCTGCGAAGTTTGGCGATTTCCATGAAGAAGGTAGCGCCTACGCTGAAGTGGAAACGAATGTGACGGCAGAAGGTATCAACATCAATACCGCGACGTTCCATAGCGCGCATATAAGTCAAAGCGGTATGAAGGGCATAGGCTGCTTCTTGAATACCGTTGGCCCCGCCGTTGTGATATACATCGGCATCAACGAGGACTGTTTTTAAATTAGGTGCATGTGCTTTAGCCCAGTGAATCGTATGAGCCATATCATCATAGAGTTCGTCGAGCGGACGATTTACTTTGCCAAAACGGAGTAAAGAACCGATAGGGTCGGCAGCAATAGCACCGTGCAATTCGGCGGATTTTAACCCGGCTGCTTTGCAGGCGATGGATACAGCACTGATGAGATTAACGGCAGATGGTCCGCCGAATAATTCGATTTCATGCTTGTTAACATCAATATCTTTTAATAAAGCTTTTACATCTTCGGCTGTGCTCAAGGAAACGCCGGTATCGATGAATGTTTCGTCAGTACCATCGGTAGGATCGATGCCTTGTTGTGTTAAGCTGTCGGTAGTAATGCTTACAACCGTGCTGCCTTTATCGAGCTCGAAAGCTGCCATGGCATTGGCATCGCTGATGGTTTTGGCATCACAGCGCTGAGCGATTGACCAAGGTGTGTGGATATAGCCGCTGGCATGCGCGCCGCGGAGCTTATCCGCTAATCCCGGATAGGTGTAAGGGTGGGTTAATTCTTTTTGATCCTCTAAACGATAAATTGGGTGAAATAAAATACCTTCGTAAGTTTTCGTGAACATACTCTTATCGAAAGGCTTACCTTTTAACAGTTTTTCAACGGCGGCCTGCCATTCGTCATAACTGGGAATTTCAAACTCGTCAAAGGTGACAGCGGGCAATTCCTCGTGCCCATTTTGCCTTGAAACGGCTAGAGTCTGCTGCTTATGTTCCATAGTACGAATCCTTTCTACATAGCAAATAGAATATGAAATGCAAGAAAATTGATGCATTCGCTATATACAACACTATGTGGCTTCGTTGCGTCTATGATTAGGTAAAACCGTTTTGTCGCTTAGCCTCGCGCTGTGAGATGGCGAGCGGCAGTTGGACTTACTTACTGTGTCTCATAAATAACGCGGTGGGATATATTGTTTCCTCCTATAACAATAATAAAACTTCCTACCGAAGAGCCATATAAGTGGATGTACCGGGCAGTCTCCAATAGGAAGTAGTTTCGAAAAAAATACCGTTTCACAGCAAGACTGCAAAACGGTAAGATTGTATGCGAAAAGAATCACACCATATCTTCCCGTCTATCGCGGGTATAACGACATGCTTCCTTAGGCAGTTCTTCTGACTCAGCTTCATCATTCCTTTTGCCTTCCCAAACATAATGTTCAGTGACATAATAAAAAGGAACTCCACTTCACAGCGGCGGGACCGTGTCGGATTTGCACCGACTTCTCTATTAAGCTTAAAAAGCGCCTATAGGGGACTGTATTTGTTTTATAATTTTATTATATGGTTATAACATAGGAGTGTCAATTTAAATGCATAGTTTAAGCATGTGTAACGTATAAAGGTTAGTTATAACTCATGCTAAGGGGGTGTATGCATAATCGGTAAGGTATGGGGTGGGACAAAATTGTAAGTAGTGGGTTTAAAGTGTATTTATACAACAAGAGGTACAATTAATATATATATACTACTATATGCAGTTAAAGGTGATACATGAGGTAAAAGCATGTGTTGTCCACGCTTGAAGGAATAATGTGTTTAATTAAAAATCTTAAAAATATTTAGTAAAAAGGGGTTGACGAACCATAGGCAAAAAGGGTATGATAGTTCATGTCCTCAATCACGGGACATCAAGTGACCGCCTTCAAGCAATTGGAAGCGGGTTATTTTGAAAAAAGTGATGTATATTCTTTCTGTTTTCGCAGCAAAACTTTTTAAAAGAAATTTTAAAAAAGTGCTTGACACGATAAACTGATTGCGATATACTGATTAAGCTGTCGCAAGCCCCTAAGGTAAAGCGATAAAGCAGATCTTTGAAAACTGAACAATGTAAGGTAATCATTTTTAACGAAATGAACATAGCCAGAGTGCGGGTTTCGACAACGTCGAAACCAACCAAATAAATTCTAGTCACTAACTTCGGTTAGAGACAACAACGAAAACGAGCTAGCAAATAGCTCCAAGATATCTTGGAGAGTTTGATCCTGGCTCAGGACGAACGCTGGCGGCGTGCTTAACACATGCAAGTCGAACGGAGAGAGATGGAAGCTTGCTTCTATCGATCTTAGTGGCGAACGGGTGAGTAACGCGTAACCAACCTGCCCTTCAGAGGGGGATA
>NZ_JALKIG010000046.1 GCF_023051165.1 Veillonella sp. KGMB01456 | reverse complement strand
ACCGACCCCCAGTTTAACTGGGGGTTTTGTCATGCCTATTCGGCGTACAATAAAAGAGCTCTCTTCGCAAAACTCACGAAGAGAGCTCTTATTGGTTACTAATATTTATACTATTTAATATTAAAAATTCGTTTACCGTTTTCAAGGGTAATGGCTGCTATTTCGTCTGCTTCCATACCACGTAAAGCGGCAATTTCCTGTGCTACGAACTGAGTCTTGCTCGGATCGTTACGACGCCCTCTGAATGGTGGCGGTGTCAAATACGGCGAATCCGTTTCAATCAATAAGCGATCGAGCGAAACCTGTTTGGCCACTTCTTTAAGCTTTGTAGACTTCGGAAATACTACCGGACCGGCAAAAGAAATATAAAAACCCATTTTAATGGCTTCTTTCGCCATTTCCCAACTGCCGGAATAGCAATGGAAGATACCGTAGTTCCCCTTGCCGTCATTGCGGAGCGTATCCATAATATCGCCGTGCGCATCGCGGTCATGAATAATAATCGGCAAATCCACTTCGCGGGCTAGTGCCAATTGGCGTTTGAATTCACGCATTTGCGTTTCACGGTCGGAAAAATCAAAGTAATAATCCAAACCGATTTCGCCGATAGCTCTTACCCGGTCATTATTAAGAGCTTGTTCTTTAAAATATTCATAATCCGCTTCCGTCACGTCTTTCGATTCGTGAGGATGCACGCCTACGGCTGCATACACATAATCGTATTTCTCAGCCAAAGCAATGGCTGATTCAGCGGTACCGCGGTCAACGGCAGGACACATAATATAGCGAACACCTTGTGCTCGGCAATCTGCCAACATGGCTTCACGGTCATTGTCGAAACGATTGTCGTTAATATGCGCATGCGTATCAAATAATTCCATCTTATTTCACCAAGCTTCCCGGAATAAGCGATTCAATGTTGGTTACTTCTAAGTTATCGGCAAAGTCGGAGGCCGATAAAATCATGCCGTACGATTCAATACCCATGAATTTCTTTGGCGCCAAGTTGGCAAGATAAATGACTTTTTTGCCAATCATATCTTCCGGTTCGTAGTACTGGGAAATACCGCTTACTACGGTGCGTTCTTCCACGCCCACATCTAAGACAAATTTTAAAAGTTTCTTGGATTTTTTAACTTTTTCACAGGAAATAACTTTAGCCACGCGCAAGTCGAGTTTGGCAAAATCGTCATATTCCACATTGTCTTTAATCGGTGGAATTTCCTGTTCACCTGCTTCGGCAGTTTCATTGGTACGGTCTGTTTCATCCGCACTTTCCGTACCTGTTTTAGCGGCCGCTTTTTCCTCTGCTTTAGTTTCAGTAGCTGCCGGTGCATCTACCATTTCAGGTACTTCGAAGCGAGGGTAAATCGGTTCCCCTTTTACTACTTTCGTGCCACTCACTAAACCGCCCCACTGACGTACATCGTCGATTTTGGCATCGGCGAAACCGGTAATGCCTAATTGATCCCAAATTTTAGGCGCGCCCGTAGGAATTACAGGATCCACAAGCACGGCAATAATGCGAAGTGCTTCCGCCAAATGATACATTACGGTCTGCAATTTTTCAGCATCCCCTGCTTCAGCCCCTTTAGCAAGTACCCAAGGCATAGTTTCGTCAATATATTTATTGGTACGGCTGATAAAGGCCCAAACTGCTTTCAACGCACGGTTCAAATCAAAGGCTTCCATGTAGGTTTCATAATCTTTAACCGTAGCTTCAGCCATAGCTGCTAAATCTTTGTCGTATTCGCTAACGGAAGGCATGGCCGTAATCACACCGCCGTGATATTTTTCAATCATCGCAACGGTACGATTTAACAAGTTACCTAAGTCGTTAGACAAATCGGAGTTAACGCGCTGTACAAAGTTAGGCAATGTAAAGTTACCGTCATTGCCCAAGTGAATTTCACTCAATAAGTAGTAACGAAGGGCATCGGAACCGTACATATTAATGAGCGGAATCGGATCCACCACGTTGCCGAGGGATTTACTCATTTTGGTGCCGTCTACAACGAGCCAGCCGTGGCCGAATACTTTTTTAGGAATCGGCAATTCAAGGCTCATGAGCATAATCGGCCAAATGATGGAGTGGAAACGTACGATTTCCTTACCTACCAAGTGAATGTCAGCAGGCCAGAATTTTTTGAATAAGCTGTCATCTTCTTCCAATGGATTCAATGCACTGATGTAGTTAACAAGGGCATCAAACCATACGTACACAACATGTTTAGGGTCAAACGGTACTTTAATGCCCCAATCAAAGCTGGTACGGGATACGGCCAAATCTTCAAGGCCCTGTTTAACGAATTGAATCATTTCGTTACGGCGTGCTTCCGGCTGGATGAAATCAGGATTTTCGTCGATAAATTTTAGCCATTGATCGGCGTATTTACCCATTCTGAAGAAATAGCTTTCTTCTTCGACCTGTTCTACAGGACGACCGCAATCAGGACAAGTATGGTTAGGGCCCAATTTTTGTTCGGTCCAGAATGTTTCATCCGGTGTGCAATACCAACCTTTGTATTTAGCTTTGTAAATATCGCCTTTGTCATAGGCTTTTTGGAATAAGTACTGAACTACTTTTTCATGACGTTTTTCCGTAGTGCGGATGAAATCATCATTGGAAATGTTAAGGGCTTTCCATAATTCTTGGAAGCCGGTAACAATTTTAGTGGTATATTCAAGCGGCGTAATCCCCATTGCTTCAGCAGCACGTTGGATTTTTTGGCCGTGTTCGTCAGAGCCTGTCAAAAAGCGCACATCATAGCCGGCGCGGCGTTTGAAACGTGCTACCGTATCGGCAATGGTCGTACAATAAGTATGACCGATATGAAGCTTGGCACTTGGGTAATAAATTGGTGTTGTAATATAAAATCGTTTGTTGGTTGTATCTGACATACAATAACCTCCTCTTATTCTATAACAAGGTGTAGCCTTCTGAATTTAATTATTTATCATTCACGGTTTCATCAATCTAAACATTTAATGCCTAATCGATTTATGTGTCCTGTGCCGCTTCAACGGCATTATACACATCGCGTCTGGCTACGCCCAGTCGTTTGGCAACTTCGCGTATTGCTTCTTTTTTAGCCGTTCCGGCTTCCATAAGCATCATCACAGCACTTACATAATCATCGGTTGACATTGTTTCCGTCGTCTCCGCCTCAGCCTCAACGGTGGCGGCACCGCCTACGACTAAAACAAATTCACCCTTAATAGTAACCAAATCCTCCGCTTTTTGCAAAGCTTCCAAGTTGGTACGCACAAAAGTTTCGAACTTTTTAGTCAACTCCCGCCCTACCACAATAGGACGATTGCCTAAATATTTATATAACTCCTGTAATGAAGCTTGTAAACGATGAGGCGCTTCGTAGAACAATAAAGTGCCTTCATATGTAGCCACGCGCTCCAACAATTCTTTGCGGTGACTGCTTTTCTTTGGTAAAAAGCCTAAAAAAGTAAATTCCCTCGTATCGAGCCCCGACGCAATGAGTGCCGTCAAGGCCGCATTCGGCCCGGGTAACGGTACCACAGGAATTCCCGCGTCTATGGCCGCTAATACAAGATCGGCGCCCGGATCGGAAATAGCCGGCATACCTGCATCACTGATAACCGCCACATCGTGACCGCTTAGTAACAACTCCATTAAGGGCTCTTCCTTCGCATCCTTATTATGCTCATGATAGGATATTAAAGGCTTTTTAATATCAAAATGTTTTAACAATAAGCCGCTGTGCCGCGTGTCTTCGGCCGCTATGGTATGCACTTCCTGTAAAACACGGACAGCCCGATAGGTCATATCTTCCAGATTGCCTATGGGCGTAGGTACTAAATATAAAGTTCCTTTAGTCTCTGTCATACCAACTACGCACCTCCTCACTGTACACATTCGGTGTGTCATAAATATATAAAGGGGCTTCTGTAATTAAACCGACCTGCCCCGCCTTACGCGCTTCAATGAGAACCAATTTAGCCGCTTTGCCCGGCATACTATGGACAAAACGCATTCGCTTCGGTTCTAATTTTGCTGCTTTTAAAGCACCCAATAAATCCATCAGTCGACTTACCGGGTAAATCCAAAAAGCCTGTCCCTGATATTTTACGAGCTTTGCTGCTGCCCTTGCAATATCAGAAATATCATACATCGTCTCATGACGAGCTAAACTCACATCAGAAGATTGGGGTATTGCTCCCTGCGCAGCCGTAAAATATGGTGGATTGATAAGAATTGCATCAAATCGCTCCACCCATTCAGGACCTTCAAGCTTACAGTAATCTGCTTCAACCAAAGAAATTTCCACTTCTTTTTGATTTAATGTAATATTACGGCGTGCTAAATCGGCCAGCACCGGATTCACTTCAACGGCCGTAATCTGCTTGGCGCCGAGAGCCGTCATGAGTAAAGGAATTACCCCTGTTCCCGTGCCTAAATCGGCATAGCGGCGCTTTTCACTAAGTTTTGGAAAATGCGCCAGTAATACCGCATCAATGGCAAAGCGAAATTGGTCGGTCCGCTGCCACAGCTTCATTCCGCCAATCAATAAATCGTCCAGTCGCTCCTCGTTATTCTTCATCAGGCAATACGATATCAGTCCACGGCAAGTCGATAGTACGACCTTCTTCCAGCTGTACTTTTACCGTTTTCTTGTTGCGATTAATCTTCAATACCTTGCCCATGCCTTCATCGGTTACTACATCTTTACCGATGCCCGGCGGTTCTATAATAACGGGCGCCACTTTAGTTTTCTGCGTATATAAATCGCCGCCTTTGGCATACAAATCATTTTCATAATTTAAGCAGCACATCAAACGCCCACATACACCGGAAATCTTCGTTGGATTAAGGCTTAAATTCTGATCCTTAGCCATGCGAATCGATACGGGTGAAAAATCCCCCAGGAATGTGGCACAGCATAAAGCACGGCCGCAAGCACCGATACTGTTTAAAATTTTAGCTTCATCGCGCACCCCTACCTGACGCAATTCAATACGCGTACGGAATACGGTGGCTAAATCTTTAACCAAATCACGGAAGTCAATGCGTCCGTCAGCGGTAAAGAAGAAGATGATTTTATTCATGTCAAAAGTATATTCAACATTGATAAGCTTCATCGGCAATTTGCGGTTGGCAATTTTTTCCAAGCAAATCTCAAATGCCTTTTCTTCACGCTGCTTATTTTTTTCTACTTGTTTGTAATCTTTCGGGGTGGCCTTACGGATTACGCTTTTAAGCGGTTGAATGACCGTATCTTCCTCCACTTGGCGCGGTGCAATTACCACATCGCCGAATTCAAGACCGCGAGCCGTTTCAACAATAACACCGTCACCTAAACTCAAGCTGGCACCACCGGGAGCAAAATAATAAATTTTACCCGCTTTTTTAAATCTAACACCGACTATGGTTGTCACTGGGTGTCCTCCTTTAAGGCTTGGCGAAGGGCAAGCAATACGCCATCCATAACCAAACCTGCTTTCACATTTAATCGAAGTGCCTCTTCCGCCGCCAGCGTTTCTCGCTCTACGGTCAATAAGGTTTTCACCTTCCATGACGGTAATATTTGCAATAAACGCTCTTTATGGAGAGGACACTGTAGTACATCATCCGGCGCACCGGCTCTTAGAGCCATCATATCGCGCGCCAAGAGCCGCAACCAGCCCATTAACTCGCGCATATCATCGCGTTTAAGGGATTCTGTTTGCAGACTCAGCTGTGTAAAAAACAAAGCTTTCGGCAGCTGTTCCAGCATTTTTACGGCCTGCTCCAATAGTGGCAACGTGCCTCTCAGGACCAGCTCACGAACCAAATCAGGATTACCCTGACCGGCTCCCAAAGCTTGTTGTAAATCTTCGGTAAAACCTTCCTTACGCAATGCCGCCGTAATAATATCATTACTTACCGGTCCGAAAGGAACCAGCATGCACCGTGATTTAATAGTAGGTAACACCGAAGCAATTTGATTCGTTATAATTATGAAAAAAACATCAGCCGGCGGTTCTTCAATGGTTTTCAACATGGCATTGGCCATAACTGCATTAGCCGTTTGAAAATCTTCTACGATAACAACGCGTCGGCCGCTACCGGTACGCCCTAAATAGGAACTTAACAGCTCATACCACTGCTCTACCTTCAGCATATTCTTCATCGGCCGTAACCAAAAAGCCTGACCGCCATCAACGTAAATAGGAAGGCCTTCCGCTTCCGTTTTTTTCTCCGATTCGCCATCCGCTTGACGAGCATTCGCTACCGCTTCTAAAAACTGAGCGCCGCCGTCAGCCGAAAAGACTTGTCGGCCTATTAATAAAGAAGCTAAGCCAATAGCCGTATTTAATTTTCCCAGGCCCTTTTCCCCATAAAATAACAAACTATGGGGTAAGGTACCGCGCTCTACCAAGGTCGTCAAATGGTCGATTGTAGCCTTTTGACCGATAACTTGCTCAAAATACGACATGGTGCCTCCTCAATGTATTACAACATATTTATTATATACCGTGAAGCCCCTAAAAAACAACTCAAAGCAGATACGCCGGCTATTTCTTCAATACGGCGGTTACCGCTTTATACACGTCCTCATGAATAGCTTCTATGGTGCGAAGATTCATATGTTCATCGGCACAGGCAATACGCTGCCAATTATAGCGTGCCACCAATTCATCATAGGCCCCGTGAACACGGCCCAAATACGCATGGTCTTTCTCATGAATATCGCCGGTAGCGCCACCGGTTTTATGTTTCCGTTCCGCCATAAGTGCTTCGCTCACTGCAAGTGGCATATCCAGTAAACATACCGCATCAGGTCGCGGTAAGCCGAATTTTACGAACTCAAAATCTTCCAACCAGTCGAGGAATGCCTTTCGTTCCGACGGGTCTTCATATTTTACCATTTGATGTACCATATTGGAGGTCGTATAGCGATCGGCTAAAATAATGCCCCCTTCTTCATAGAAGTTTTGCCAATCCATGCGAAAAGAAGCAAATCTGTCCACAGCGTATAAAGAGCTGGCCACGAAGGGATTTACATCAGACGGTTTTTTACCGAAATCACCGGCTAAATACATCTTTACCGGCATAGCGGCCGGACTGTCGTAATTAGGAAAACTCACGGACTTTACCTTATAGCCTTCTTTGAGTAAACGTTCTTTCAATAGCGCCGTCTGCGTAGCTTTACCGCTACCGTCGCCACCTTCAATAATTATTAAACGGCCCACGGGTCACACCTCATTTACTAATAATACGAATTGTTTTTAATGTTTTATCAGCACAGCCATTCGGCAAAAAGCCCATGGCTTGCCGCTCTTTAATATAGGCCAGCACCGCCGGTGTAATTCGTTCGCCTACGCTGACAAAAGGAATCCCCGGCGGGTAATAACTGATAGTCTCACCACTGATTTGCCCTGCCGCCTCCGCCAGGGCCACAGTTTCTGTTTTACTGTAAAAAGCCTCCCGTGGCGTCAGTACCACTTCCGGACTTGGTAAACGCGTACCCGTAGCCAATGGCTTTGCCTGAGGGCTTGATTGCTTAAATTCCTTTACATTCGCCGCCACCTTACTTACCGCATCGACCAGTCGTTTAATACTGTCCTTGGTATCGCCTAGCGTAATGAGCACCAACACATGATAAGCCTGTACCAATTCTACCTCGATACCTTCCTTGCGAAGCAATTTTTCCGCTTCTACACCGGTCAAGCCGAGCTCATAAAAATCAATGAGCACCTTGGTCGCATCATAATCATATAAACCGTTAAAATCTTCCGCAGCCGGTACATTAATCCCCGGAATGTTCTGCAAATCCCGGCGCAATTCCTGTGCCAGCATTTCCGCCTTGGTGACTAACTCACGGCCTTTTGTCGCCATTTGATGCCGCGCCATATCAAGGCTGGCCAGAAATATATAATTAGGACTGGTACTTTGCAAAATCTGATGCACCTGCGTGATGCGTCGTTCATTAATGAGCATATCCTGTCCATGAAGCATCGATGTTTGTGTTAAAGATCCGATTAATTTATGCGTACTTTGTGCCACTAAATCGGCGCCGCAGGCCAAGGCACTTTTAGGTAAGTTTTTACCAAACGGCAAATGGGCTCCATGAGCTTCATCTACAAGAACAATAACACCTTTCTTATGAGCTAATAATACTATAGCTTCTAAATCAATGGCAATGCCATAATAATTCGGGTTTACCAAAACGATGGCTTTCGCCTCCGGATGCTCGTTTAAGACTGTTTCTACTTCACTAGGTGTAGTCCCCAACGGTACACCGAAGCGCTCGTCAAAACGCCCTTCCAAGTAGACCGGCTTGGCGCCACTTAAAATTAAACCGCCCATTACTGAGCGGTGTGCTTCACGGGGAATAATAATCGTATCACCGGCACCGACTGTGCCCATAATCATTGTTTCAATTAAAGCGGTGGTTCCGTTTATAGAAAACCAAGTGTAATCGGCCCCATATAATTGAGCCGCCAAATCTTGCGCTTCTTTTAACGAACCTTCCGGTTCATGTAAATCATCCAGCGCATACATCACGCCTAAATCATACGGCAGTGCCGGATCCATCCATGCTTTTAATGTAGCAGGCGCTCCTACGCCTATTTTATGACCTGGTGTATGAAACGGCACGAAATGCTCTTCTTTATAAGCCTCCAACGCTTCTACAAAAGGCATGCGTGACTGATTTAATGCTATATTATTACGTTCCCTATTATTATTTTTCGTTTGTGTATGTGTTTTCAAAATAAAACCTCTGTTTGCTTATTTTTATATACATACAATTATACCATTTTATAGTAATGGCGGTGTATCTATTTGTAATTTTATAAATACTAAATCGCTATTTATAATTTTCTACAAAATATTGACGTAATTCCCGGCCCCGCTCATTGCTCGTTTTAATGCGATCCAAAGCCTCACGTAAGGAATCCTGCAACCGATAGGTATTAAGCTCTGCCGGTTTGACCCAAGCAAAGTCTGTGTGTTCGTCCGACAATACTACATCACGATTATTTGCTTTGGCAATGAAGATGACCCCTGTCAAAAACTGCAATTTATTGCGTTTGTAGGACCACAGACCGGCTACATCCAGCAGTTCGACCGTAAGACCGGTTTCTTCACGAACTTCTCGTAACGCCGCATCATGTAAATCTTCACCAAACTCGAGACCGCCACCGGGAAATTCCCATGGTCTGAGTCCTTCTCTATCCTTTTTTTGTAATAATAAAATATCGCCATCGCAAAAAATCATACATTTCACTGACATTCCCATACGCCTTGTTTGGCGTGGCCCGGCAGGAAACGAACGTTGCTTACGCGGTTTATGATTTTGTCGTACGAACATGTAATCCTCCGTTCTCCCTTATATCGAAAAAAAGGAGACTATAGCTCCGTATAGTCTCCTGTGTTTACGCTAAAGCTTACTTGCTATAAGCGGCCGCATATTGCGTACCTAGCGTTACATATTTTTCCATTTGCTGAATAACATCTCGCAACTGATATTTACTCAATGTTGTTAACTCTTTGCCTCTGGCGGCATAATTAATAATGTGAGAAATCTCGAAACCACTATATCCCAGCACCGATAAGCGGTTCGATAAACTTTGAATCTTGTTCATAATCGAACCTCCTTTGTTATTCTTATAACTTACAGCGATTTGGGTTAAAACCAACTGCTAAAAAGTGGTTGGGTTATTACCACATACCCGTACGACTGCTCAGGAATGTTCAAGATTATGACATTGTTGGGTTTAAAGTTCATCCTCCTCAAGCATTAACACTGACAATCTATCCGGATAATAGAGTTATTATATCGAAATTATTAAAACTTGTCAAGTGTTATTATTAAATATTCTCACTTAACCGTTATTTTAAAACCATACGCAATCAGCATTACGCGACTATTATTGACGACGACCTTTACGTGGGTTGTATAAATTCATACCTTTGTCGAGCCCTACCTCTAAGGTGCCTAAAATAGCTTTAGCCATATCTTCAATGCCTTTATTCACCTTATCCTGCTGTTCTTCCGGGAACGGTGCCAATACATGGTCGATAACCGTCCATTGCGGTAACGGTCGGCCGATACCGAAACGGAAATGAGGAAACTCTGATGTGCCCATATGAGCAATGAGGGATTTAATCCCATTATGCCCACCGGCACTGCCATTAGGGCGAATACGGATTTTACCAACCGGCAAATCCATATCATCGTAGACACAATATACATCGGCCGGATCTATTTTATAATACCGCATCAAAGGGCCTACCGATTCACCACTGGCATTCATAAACGTCTGCGGTTTTACCAAAAGAACCTTCTCGCCGTCAATTGTTATCGTCGTAATGAGCGCTTTAAAATCTTCACGCCATGGCGTATGAGCTTCTTTCGCCGCCATAGCATCGATGACCATAAAGCCTATATTATGTTTTGTCTTTTCATATTCACGGCCCGGATTCCCGAGCCCTACAACCATTTTCACTGTTTACATCCTTTATCTACGAAAAACAGAACCTCCGGAAAGGATTCCGGAGGTTACACACATCGCTCTACAGAGGCATAAACAGCCATGCAGAGAAAAATTATTTGTCAAACAAATTACTTACGGATACTTCGTGGAAGATACGCATAATAGCTTCACCCAATAAAGGCGCTACCGACAAGGACGTAATATTTGGTAATTTATGTTCTTCCGGTAAATCAATTGTATTGGTTACGATTAATTCCTTAATATTGGAGTTTTCAATGCGTTCGCAAGCAGGGTCAGTCAATACAGCATGCGTTACACAAGCCATAACAGATTTAGCACCGAATTCTTTAAGTGCTTTAGCCCCTTCAACCAAAGAGCCCGCTGTATCAACGATATCATCGATAATGATGCAGTTCTTACCTTCTACATTACCGATTAAGTTCATAACTTTAGCCACACCCGGTTGCGGACGTTTCTTTTCGATAATCGCAATCGGCGCACCGATACGATCGGCCAAATCACGAGCACGCGTTACACCGCCAAGGTCAGGCGATACAACGATTAAATCTTCCATTTTCTTTTCGTTAATGTATTTTGCCAAAATGGAGGCACCGAATAAGTGGTCCACCGGCACATTGAAAAAGCCTTGAATCTGACCGGCATGAAGGTCAATTGTTACCAAACGAGTGATGCCGGCTGTCTG
Organism: Veillonella sp. KGMB01456; assembly: GCF_023051165.1. Lineage (GTDB taxonomy): Bacteria > Bacillota > Negativicutes > Veillonellales > Veillonellaceae > Veillonella_A. The sequence goes on along the minus strand of NZ_JALKIG010000046.1, from coordinate 5,516 downwards.
CATTAAGTCAGCTACCAATTTAGCCGTAATCGGTTCACGACCGCGAGTTTTACGGTCCTGACGAGCATAGCCATAGTACGGTACTACCGCCGTAATGTGACGCGCAGAGGCACGTTTTAAGGCATCAGCCATAACTAATAACTCAATTAAATTATCATTTACCGGATAGCTGGTAGGTTGCACGATAAATACATCTTTACCGCGTACGCTTTCATCAATCATAATCTGTACTTCGCCATTGTTGAAACGACCTACGAACGCTTCGCCTAAAGGTAAGCCTAAGTAATCACAGATTTCTTTCGCCAACTCCGGATTCGCATTACCTGTGAAAATTTTAAGTTTCTTACCGTCTTCAAATGCCATGATTCAATACCCCTTTTGCTAATTAATAACTTCGTTGCTCCTAGCAAACCTCATCTTTATTATTGTATACTATTACCGTCTTTATTGCAAAAAAGTAAACAACTTTTTTCTATTTTTTCTTAAATGTATCGTCAGTCACCCAGTTTTCTTTTACAATCTGACGAGCCCGACCTACCGCCAAAGATTTAGCCGGTACATCTTTGGTAATGGTGGAACCGGCGCCGATATAACTGTAATCACCTACCGAAACCGGGGCTACCAAATTAGAGTTACAGCCCACAAAAGCACCGTCACCGATTTTAGTACGGTGTTTTAATTTGCCGTCATAGTTAACCGTAATTGTACCGCATCCTATATTAACGCCGCTGCCCACATCACTGTCACCAATATACGATAAGTGTGGGAATTTAGTCCCTTTACCGACAATACTGTTCTTCACTTCCACAAAGTTACCGATATGAACGGATTCGCCGATAACTGTATCAGGGCGTAAATGTACATACGGTCCGATATCGGCACCGTCTTTTACTTCACAATCATGAGCATAGGTAAAATGCATAACCACTTCGTTGCCCACCTTTACATTGGTTAAACGACTATGTGGTCCGATTTTGCAACCTTCACCGATAACCGTTGACCCTTCAAGCAAGGTCCCCGGTAAAATTACCGTATCGGCACCGATTACAACTTCCGGTGCAATATAAGTGGATGCGGGATCGATAATCGTCACACCGAGGTCCATGAAATGACGGTTCGTGCGCTCACGCAAAATACGTTCTGCTTCCGCCAATTGTGCTCGGGAGTTAACGCCTAACGACTCTTCTTCGTTGGTCATCATATAGGCACTTACACGGTCACCCTGATTTACCAAAATACCTACCACATCGGTAATATAGAGTTCGCCCTGCGCATTGTCATCGGATAACTGTTCCAAACACGGCCATAGCTTCTCACTGTCAAAGGCATACATACCGGTATTGATTTCCTGTACCGCCAACTCTTCCGGTTTGCCGTCTTTTTGTTCCACAATGCGAAGAACCTTACCCGTCCCTTCTTCGCGAATAATGCGGCCGTACCCGGTCGGATCAGCCATATGAGCCGTCAACACAGTAGCCGCTGCACCGGTTGCTTCATGTTCGGCTAACAGCGCTTCCAACGATTCACGCGTTACGAGTGGCGTATCACCGCAGAGCAATAATATGGTCCCTTTGTAATCACCTAATAAAGGTTTGGCCTGCTTAACAGCATGGCCGGTGCCTTTTTGCTCGGTCTGGGTCACGAATTCAGCAGCCTCACCCAAGTACGCCTGCACTTGTTCACCGCCAAAACCGACAATTACAACATTGCGTTCTGTGCCCACTGTTTTTACGGTTTCAAGTACGCGTTCCACCATAGGCTTGCCCGCTACGGGATGCAATACTTTCGGTAGTTTAGACTTCATGCGGGTCCCTTTACCGGCCGCTAAAATCAAAGATGTAATAGGTTTCATACAATTAGGCCTCCTTATCAGCCTCTAAATTTACAGGTTCGATATCAATACTGCGTGTTTCTTCATTAACACCATTAAGAATTAAGAGTGCTTCGCAATCTTTTACAACTTTAGGATCCGGCGTCGATACCAGTACACCGATACCAACCACGGTGCCGCCCATTTCGGTAACCAGCTCCCGCATGCCGTTCGCCGTACCGCCGGCTTTCATAAAATCATCAATGAGCAATACTTTGGATTTAGGCGGAATGGCCCGTTTCGTAAGCGACATAGTCTGAATGCGACGATTCGATCCGGTCACATAGTTAATACTGATAGACGAACCTTCTGTCACCTTGCTGTCACGGCGCGCAATAACAAGGGGTTTGTTAAAAGCTCGCGCCACCATAACCGCCAACGGAATTCCTTTTGTTTCTACCGTCATAATATAGTCCGGGTTCCGGTCGGCAAAGCGAGTCATAAAAATCTCGCCTAAACGGCTGGCAATATGCCAATCATATAAAATATCCGACATATACAAGAAACCACCCGGAATTACGCGGTCCGGTTCTTGTAAACGCTGCTGTACTTCACGAAGGACAGACATGGCCCGCTCCCCTTGCCGATACGGGATAAAGCGAACACCACCGGCTACTCCGGCCACCGTTTCCAAGGTGCCTAAGGAAAAATGTTGCAAAGCTGTTTTCACGGAACTTAAATCTTCGCTGAGTGTGGACTTTGCAATATCAAAAAAATCGCAAAAATAGCGTAAAGATATCAATTCTTGCGGAGAATCTACCAACAGTTTAGTAAGCGCTACCATGCGCTCAACGCGTCGCACTTTTTCCACTGTATACCTCCTTATACAAAAAAATAACGTTGCCGACTATGCCAACAACCTTGTTCTCTTTTAAGGATACCACAAAACGTTCGGAAAATACATACTTTAAAGGTAAAAATCCATACATTCAAGGTTAATTTTTATCTGAACGTTCGTAGTTTGCAAGTATCTTTCAAGAGTGGATAGTCAAAACATCCATTACCTATCAAACATTACGACTAGCCCATTCCGTATTTTGAATAACAAAAGAGACTATAACCTAAACGAAGAAATGAATCCTCGTTTTTGTTACAGTCTCTTTAGCTGCATTTTAGATGTTAATAAATAATTGAATTCATAAAAGTAAATTCATACATAGTACTAACGCTTCTCTAAAATCTTATTCTCTTATTCTAAAATATAAACCTTAACGGTTTGTCGACCAAAATCTATGGCCTCGCCATGAGAATCCATGGCTAAATCGATACGATTACCAATAATACCGCCGCCGGTATCATCCGCGACTGCATATCCGTAGCCCTCAACATAAACCGCTGTGCCTAACGGAATCACATCAGGATCCACTGACACATACCCACGTTTCAATAAATTGCCTCGTGCCGTATATGAAGAATTACCCGGATCATATGCGGAATAGGCTGTGGCATTCATCGTCATCGTCTTCTTATACTCTGTCGGAATACCGCGCTCTTTAGCTAAGAGCTCCATTGTCTTGCTGTCCACTTCACCGGTTACGGTTAATCCGTTTGCCTTCTGGAAACGTTTTAAGGCATTGGCTGTGCCATTGCCGAAAATACCGTCAATCGAACCCGGTGAAAAACCACTGTGGGCTAAACGAGCCTGCAAATCGGAAACCGAGCGACCTCGATCACCAAAACGTGACACTTCTACGCTATTGCGCACATTGCGAGACTGTTGTGCTGCTGCAAATTTCTTATTGTTCTCTTTCATCGCTGCCAAGGTGTCGCTATCCACCTTACCCGTAGCGGATAAGCCGTTTTGTTTTTGGAACATGCGCACTGCATATTCCGTATTATTACCAAAAACACCGTCAGCTGTATCAACCAAGTACCCTTGCGTTATCATCAAACGCTGAACAAATTGTACTTCGCTGCCGCGATCGCCGCGTCCTACATCAGCCAATACTACTGAAGTACAAGCCATTAGAAACGTTAAGAGAACTGTCACTATTCTAAGTTTTCTCAATATTTCCACCTCGTATCTAAATGCAATACTATTTTACTTTATTTTGGGAATTTTGTCAAAATTCGCCCCCTTTTATCAATTATAATCACCACTTTAATCAAAATAAACGGGGCTTTTTCCCACTTCGATTAATATCTTCGATATAGTTATTCATTTAGCCGTATATTTAGTTGACCCTAGCATGTCTCAACGGGGAAACTAAAAGGACTGCTACTCTTTCTTAAAAGTAACAGTCCCAGCATCAATCGTTATCGTTTCAAACGATTATACTAAATGATTTTTATGGAAAAACGGATCTTCCGGTTCAGTTAATTTCACTTCCGGAGTAAAGAAGCGAAGCATAATATAACCGAAAATACCGGATACAATAGAACCTAAGAAAATACCGACTTTGGCAATCTCCTGCGCATGGCCCGGCGGGAATGCCAATAAATTAACGAAAAGACTCATGGTAAAACCTACACCACAACAGAGGGATACGCCGTAAACATGTTTCCACGTAAGTGGCTTAGGCATCGGTACAATCTTCGTTTTAACAAGAACAAACATGATACCGAAAATGCCGATTTGCTTGCCCACGAAAAGGCCCAGGGAAATCCCCAAAATAACCGGATGCATAAGTTCGGACCACTGGAAGTCGCCAAAGGAAACGCCCGCATTGGCAAAACCGAACAACGGTATGATAAGGAACGTAATCCAACCGCCCAATGCCTCATGCCAATCATTTAACGGCGATAATTCCACGCCGTTACGCAACACTTTGGACGGAATCGTCATGGCTAAAATTACACCAGACAAAGTAGCGTGTAAACCGGATTTGAAGATACAGAACCAAAGAGCTACGCCAAGAATAATGTACGGCCACGGGCTGACTACGTCTTTTTTATTCAATAATAAGAGCAATACAAAAACAAGAACCGCACCACCCAAGTACATAAACTCTAAGGAAGGTGTATAGACAGCGGCAATAATTATTACGGCAATTAAATCGTCAACTACGGCCAAGGTTGTCAAAAATACTTTCGCTGCCAACGGTACTCGCGATCCCAATAAGGAAATAATACCGATGGAAAAGGCAATATCCGTTGCCGTCGGAATCGCCCAACCGCGAACCAATTCGCTTTGGTTATAAGTAAAAAACGTATATATCAAAGCCGGCATTAAAACACCGAATACGGCCGCAATGGTCGGTAACAAGCGTTTAGCATTTGTATTTAGCTCGCCTTCGAGCATTTCATGTTTTACTTCAAGGCCGACGCCTAAGAAAAATACGGCCATTAATACATCGTTAATCCAATGAGATACGGATAAAGGACCTACGTACGTATGCAATATTTCTTCGTACTGCGGACCGAACGACGAATTAGCTACGAGCACGGCCAGTACTGCCGTTAACAGCAATAAAATGCCCCCCGTAGCCGGCGCTTGAAAAACTTTTTTAAGACTCTCCATATGTTTCCTTCACTTTCTCACACATTCATAACCTCTCATAAGCTTCATCACATTTTATAATTTATGGTGATGCGCTAACTTAACTAATTCCTCTGCACTACTTAGTATACCCTATTCAAAATAAAACTGGCAAATCATAACCACCCGTAGAACGGGTGGTTTGCTCTGACCCTATAAGGGTCTTTC
>NZ_JALKIG010000045.1 GCF_023051165.1 Veillonella sp. KGMB01456 | reverse complement strand
AATCGGTATTCACTATGGATTTTTTTATGTGTTCAATTTCATTGTACAATTAACCTATTAATTACAATATTAAATTTCAAGGCTTAACACAATCGCTCAATTCTTATTTATGAGCAATTTTGTAGTCAAAGCTGAAACGGCCAGGACCGGCGATGAAAAGCATAATAGCGCCGAACATCATCTGAGACGGATAGTCCCATTTTAAGAAGCCATTACCCAATTCCAATACAGTAGCCACGAATAAAGTACCTACAATCAGTAAGGCACCTAAACGAGTACCAAGGCCTAATAAAACTAACAAGCCGCCGATTAATTCAGCACTGGCTGCCATGATACCTAACATGTAATAGCCACCGGTAATACCAAATACGCCTAACATGCTACCTACAGCAGTCAACACTTGTTCGCCGCCGGCAAATTTGAAATAGCCGTGTGCCATCATCGATAAACCAAAAACAATACGATAAAATAATAAGCCTTGATCTTGGTAACGGAATAAGTTTTTCAATAAAATGTCCATGTTTGTCACTCTCTTTCGTTTTGTTGAAACATTATCTAAACACATGTACCGCCCAAAAATCTAATACGGTACCTTTAACACAACAACACTAACCGCTTAATACCGCGATTAATACTGATTCGTTTTAACTAGTAATAACTATGATTACATGTACATTATATAGCGCTTTTCCGACCTTGTCAACAACTATATTTAAATTTCTCTATATTTCATTATAAGAACTAATTTCAATTAGATTGCCACCATAATCTCGCAAGTATACACTCTGCATAGCGCCTTAATTTTCATAATTATCCCCCGCCTTCGTTCTACACCAATTTTTCTACGTATTTTATAAACTGTTTCGTCACCGGTGATGCCTCGCTTCTATAAATCCTTCAATTAATAGAATTATAGGTGACATGCAACACGTTTTGTGCTAAACCTATGTCCATATTTTTATTCTCTATGTGAAAAGAGTAGTCATGTTGTACTGTACTTAGCCCTCCTCTCTCAAGAAAGGCCCGGTCAATCAACGTGACTACTCTTTTTTATAGGTTGTACCCGCTCAATAATACGAGGTTTGTCGCTCTAATACGAGCCTTTTCATGTCCTCACCTAAGAGTTTTTAACGGGCACCCATAACCTTATGAGGTACATACGGTTCTTCCAAATACGCCACATCTTCGTCGCTTAACTTGACGTCGATAGCGGCCACCGCATCATCAATATATTTTTCCTTAGTCGGCCCAATAATCGGTGCTACTACGCCCTTATGCCATTGCCAAGCCAAAGCAATGCCGGTACGCGTTGTACCGTAACGCTCAGCCAATTCACCGACACGATCAACGATAATTTTATCCGTATCCTTCGTGCTATCGTACTTGCCTTTAGCAAATTTATCGAGTTCCGCTCTCGTCGTAGTAGCCGTCCAGTCACGACTGAGGCGACCGGCTGCCAACGGGCTATATGGCGTTAAGCCAACGCCCATATCCTTACACAAAGGAATCATTTCACGTTCTTCTTCACGATATAACAAATTATAGTGATTCTGCATGGCTACAAACGGCACCCAACCATGACGCTCCGCCGTATATTGTGCCTTTTGGAACTGCCATGCATACATGGCACTGGCGCCCAAATAACGAACTTTGCCATCGGTCACCAAATCATTAAGAGCGCGCATCGTTTCTTCAATCGGCGTGTTATAGTCCCAACGATGAATGTACAAAATATCCACATAATCAAGGCCTAAACGGCGTAAACTTTGTTCTACTTCATACATAATTTCTTTGCGAGACAAACCACCGCCATTCGGACGGTTACGCATTTCCACAAATACTTTAGTCGAAATTACCACATCTTCGCGATGCATAAAATCCTTAACGGCACGGCCCAAAATCTCTTCACTCACGCCATTACTATAGCAATTCGCCGTATCAAAGAAGTTAATTCCCTGATTAACCGCATGTTTGATGACTTTACGGGCTTCCGGTTCTTCCAAAACCCAACAAAACTGTTCACTTACCGGTGCGCCATAACTCATACAACCCAATGCCAATTTAGAAACATCAAGACCGGTGCGGCCTAATTTTACGTATTCCATAGTATCTCCTTACCGGTACGGCCCCGATTAGTATACAACCATTAAGATTCCACTAATCAGCAATACCTTCATATTAACTACGAAAATTTATTTCCTGTTTTTATTATAGCAAGCAAAATAAGCGTTGCCTATAATTTTATAAAAAAGCCTGCAAAACTACAGGCCTTTTTATCAATTAACCATATTTATATAAATTTATTTGCCAAGACCTTTGGATTTCAGCCATTGTTCTGCCAAATCTGCTTATTTAACGTTCTTCTTAATCCATTTTTCCACGTGAGCCTCTACTTCATCACTGTTTTTATCTTGGAAAATGAAGTGTTCATTACCGTAAATACCTTCTTTTGGCAAGTCAATAACCGTTACATTACCACCGTTAGCATTCATTTCTTCAGCAAATTTCTTGGCATTATCACGACGACCTTGCCAAAAAGCTGTAGCAGAAATAGCAGGATCGCCATTGTCGATGTAATCACCATAGTAGAACACTACCGGAATTTTCTTTTCATCAATCGCTTTGTACGCATCACTGCCGGCTGCCGGAGGATTACCCGGTTCAATTGCAATAATACCGGCTATATTATTGGTATACGTTGCAGCGAGCCAGCCCGGACCGCCACCTTGAGAATGAGTCACTACAATTGGTTTTTCACCGGTTTTGGTGGTTACTTCATCCACCGTAGTAGCCAACGCTTTACCTACTACAACAGGATCAAAATCAAATCCCGTATCGGTTTTCATAAAGGTATCCGGCGTCATTTGTCTGAAGAATTGATCAACCGAAGCATCATCATTCGGGAATTGGGAACCTTCATACACGACGGATTTATTGTTTTCCCAGCGACCAATACGGAATTGTGTGTACCAGCGTTGATCCAATGTTTTATTCGTAATAATACCCGGTACCGAGGTAGTACCCGCTTCACCGCGACGAGGTTGGTCTACTAAGAATACGCTATGCCCTTCACGAAGGAAATAGTCGGACCAGCCCGGACGTCCATTCGGTGTTGTCATCCAGCCCATGCGGGACTGACCATAGCCGTGCAAGAAAATCATCGGTGCTTCATCGGCTTTTACCGGAATCTGATACATCACATTCGCATGGTCCGCATGTAATGTCTGACCTGCTCCCGTTGCTTCCCAAAGATCTTCCGGATTGAATGTGCCTTCACTTTGTAACACCACACCGCCTACCGAAAAAATACCTTGTTCCGCAATTTGTAATGGCTTACGCTGCTTCATAGCCTTATTGGTAATTAATGCCGATGATTGGGTATTCGCTGTAATAGTCGTTGGCGGATTGGCTGCCACTTCATCAGCTGCCGATACAACCATATTAACAGCCATCGTGGAAGAAAGAAGTGCAGATGCTACAAATAAACGAAGTGCTGTTTTTTTAATCGTATTCATGGATAGTCCTCCTAAGGTAAAAATTAATGGTAAAAAATATCAGTTTATTTAATTTTTCGATTACTTACTACCCTTTTAGTATATCGAAAATCTTCTCTAAAAGTACAATAGCACTTCTCAATACATGTATGCGTCTTGTTTATACTAAAGCGTTCCATTACTTAATATGCATTCTATGAACCTACATTAATTCTGTAATGATATAAAAAGAGGTCTTAATGAACGATTTCATTGCCGCAACTAAGCTACTAAGTCGTACATTAAGACCTTTAATTTTGTATTCTTTATTCAGTTATTAGCTTATTCTTAGTTATCAGCTTTTTTCGCTGTCAATTTACGTTGAATCAAAGCAGCACCAACGACTAAAATAATACAAGCGATTTTGAACGGTAAACTAATCGGGTCAATTAAATCGAATGTATACTGGTCAACGTGAATCATTTCACCGCCGATCCAGCCTAAAATACCGCCACCGAAGAAGAGAATAACAGGGTATTTTTCAATCAACTTGATGAACATCGTACTACCCCAGATAATAATCGGTACAGTGATTAAAATACCAACAAGTACAAGCATCATGTTGCCTTCGGCTGCACCAACAACGCCGATAACGTTATCGATACCCATGATACCGTCTGCAATTACAATGGTAATAATGGCATCGCGCAAATTGCTCTTTGCCTCAATATTATGAGACGATTCATTGGCGGCCATCAATTTATAGCCAATCCAAAGTAATAATACACCACCTACTAAGCGTAACCCCGGGATATTATTAATCGCTTCCACAAAAAGAAACGCCATAATTAAGCGTAAAGCAATCGCCCCGAATGTGCCCCAGAAAATAGCCAGCTTACGATGCTTCTCCTGTAAGTTTTTGGCGGCCATACCAATAACAATCGCATTGTCGCCGGCCAATAAAATGTCGATGACAATAATTTTTGCAATTGCCAATAATCCTGCAGCTGAAAACAGTTCCAAAATCATACCTCCGTCAAATTAATCAATGTATCGTAATATATCAATATACTATAGATATTATATCGAAATATCGTCACCTTGTCGATAGAAATCTGAAAATTTTTATAGCCTACTTTTTAATAAAAATCGCTTAACTCTAGCAATCCTTCCATATCACAATACATACACGGCTAACGATATTTCGACAATATCGCTTCCCGCCTAACAACTTTTCAATCTTCTGATGCTATGTTACAATAAAGTTATAATAATATTGACATGATGAACACATTTCGAGTAATATGTTGTGATTAATACATTGCGAATCAGATATTACGCTTTTCTTGTGATTATTTTAAAATCTCCGATGCTTAGTTGGAGACTTTTTTATTGTATAGATAAGGAGTTCGTATGCATCCTACCTTTAAAATTTTTGAAAAAATCCTGCTGTTTTTGCGGTTAGCGGGCCCTATCGTATTAACACAGTTCTCTCTAATTGCGGGCTCATTTGTAGCCATCTTACTATCCGGTCAATACAGCACCCTGCATCTCGCCGGGGTATCTGTAGGCTATAATATTTGGACGGCTTGCTTCTTCGGTGCCATGGGTATTTTACTGGGTATTTCCCCTATTATTGCGCAACTTTTGGGGGCCGACAAAAAAGAAAATATACCCACGATTATTGCTCATGGTCTCTATTTGGCGGTTGGCTTAGGTAGCCTCTTAATTCTAGCCGGCATTCTTGCCCTCGAGCCGGTGTTAAAACTCATTAATTTGGCGCCTGATGCACAGGTTATCACCATTGATTACATGATAGCCATTGCCTTCGGGATTATTCCCCTCATGGGCAGCACGGTTCTCCGAAATTCGGTGGATGCTCATGGCTTTACCCACTATTCCATGATGATTATGGTGTCCAGTTTTGTCCTTAACGTACTGCTAAACTATGCCTTTATTCTGGGGCATTTCGGTTTGCCTGCCTTTGGCGGCGTCGGTGCCGGCATTGCTACGGCCATTAGCTGTTGGTACAACCTTTTAGCCTATATTCTCATTTTACTTTTTAACAAAAATTTCAAACACTATAAAGTCTTTAGGCAGTGGCCCGCTTTTCAAAGCCCTTATATTGTTGAACAATTAACCTTGGGCGTTCCTATCGGTATTGCCATATTCTGTGAAATGAGTATTTTCAGCTTAGCCGGACTCTTAATGGCTTACTACGGTACAGAAATCATCGCCGCTCATCAGGCAGCTATTAGCTTTACTAACTTATTCTACGGGTTTCCGCTCAGTATCAGTATTGCTTCTACCATTACCGTTGGCTATGAAGTGGGTGCCCAACGATTCCGCGACGCCAAACAATACGCCTATATCGCCCGTGGCATCGCCATTATCATCGCCATTCTAATCTGTATGTACAGCTTTACCCACTTGGAACAAATTGCCGGCTTCTATACGAATGATCCTCATATGACCGGTCTAATCAGTAGCTTCTTAGCCTATGCGGTCTTCTTTACTGTTATCGATGCCTTCGGCACACCGCTTCAAGGTATATTGCGCGGTTACAAAGACGTGCGAATTATCTCTATCATAGCCCTAAGTTGCTATTGGGGCGTGAGTACGCCGATAGCAGCGCTCTTCACTTTTGGGTTCGACTTTGGTCCTTACGGCATCTGGATGGGCCTCTTAGGCGGCCTTACCGCTGCGTCCATTGCCTATACAGTCCGCGTTTGGTATATTCAACATCGCCGCTACGCTAAAGAGCTGGAAGCATAAATTGCTTTTGATTGTACTGAAAAATATATTCGTAACTCATGAAAACTAGAAACACAGGGTTGCTTACTCAATGATAAGCGCCCTGTGTTTTTTGCTATCTATTAATTTTGAAAAACATCTTTCGGTTATCGCATCCTACAAGTCATTTACTTTTACTTTTACTTTTACTTTAACTTAACTTGAAACGCTCGAACCGGCAAACGGTCTTTGCCACTAACGGTCCCAATAATAGGTAAACGATCGGCGAGCGGTGTCATGGCAATCGGTTTGGTTAGGCCCAGTAACTCATTAAAACGATCAATTAACACTTGTTTCTGAGCTATCAACTCTTTTTGGGCTTCACCGGTCATAGCCACGCCCTCTTCATAGACATAGTAAAGTTGAATCGACTCGCCCGTAAGTACGAAATACGTCGCTTTAAGAAAAACTGACTGTGTTAATATGGACAATAAACGTTCTAATTCGGCAACACGCTGTACCGGCACGGTAATCGTTAAGGCATGTAATACGCCACCGTTGCGACCGGTCAAGTTTTGACCATAGTACGAAATCGGCGCCATAACGGCTTCGGAGTCCGGATCTAAATTCAGAATTTCATTCAATTCATCACTAATCGCCGAATGGCCTGTTGGCTTACCGGATGCGTCTTTAGTGACTAAAATACCATTTGGCTTACCTTCAGAGCCCCCCTCTTTTTCGAGTATGCCTTCAGGGAAGATTTTTCGATAAAATGTCTTAGCATCTATTTCCTGATAGTTCTCACTCTCTATATATTGCAGCAAAGCTTCATATAATTGACTCATATCCATATTATGTCTCCTTTATTAAGTTTAATTCTCAATATAATTGTCGTACTGGATTATTACCAAATAAAGGCTAACTTTAGCCGATTATATAACGTCAGTAAAATAAGACATTTAAACCCCTTCTTAATTATCATCAGAATAATTATTCCGGAACATGTTCTATATGTAATTATACAAAATTATCATTACAATTTGAAGCTGAAACTATTTCACCGTTTGCCCAATTTCTCCAACGCTAAATTTACTAACTAAGCATAATGTGCTTTAACAGCGCGTTTATTTGACATGAAACATCAAAAGTAATACAATAAGTACATATTTCATGCGGTTGTGGCGGAATGGCAGACGCGCTGTCTTCAGGCGGCAGTGCCTTCGGGTGTGCGGGTTCGACTCCCGCCAACCGCACCACAAAAATGCTATTTCTATGATATTGGGTGATGATTGCCCGCTCATAGAAATAGCATTTTTTATTTATATAATCTTTCAACTTTTCCTCAAGAACATACTTTCGATTATATCTTTAATTATAGATATAAAAGGAGTATACTAATAATCAAGAGCCGTTATAGTGTGACTAGGTCATCTCTGTTAAGGAGGTGAGATCATGAGTGTATTCGAAGCATTATCCTTGATGATAGCTTTTGCTACTCTAGTGGTCTTAATTCTACATGAAAAATGACCTAATCGTTAAGTAACGACTAGGCCATTTCTCAATTTGTAATCTTACCCAGAGATGAGCCTAGCGCTACGAAACACTATGACGGCTCGTCTTATGTATATATCTTAACGCAATAATATATAAGCGTCAAGTAAACTAATACTCATCCTCAACAGTAAGGCATATAATAGTGCACATACTTTTAGGGATATATTCATTACAAACCCATTTATTGCAATATTTAGTACTAAATTAGCACATGATTTAATCAGGTAATAATTTATTTTATATCTGTTACAGAACCAATAATTTGGTAATGAGGTTGCCATCCGCCTTTAAAATCAGGATAAGTTTGTGGCAAAGATGCATAGTAATCCTGTACATCCTGCGACAAATCTTCTTTAGTAAACTGATGCAAATACAGTTTGCGACATAATAGTGTCAGTTCAGCTTCTTCAAAAGTTACGCCATCACCAAAAGCAACCGGAGTCAGCCCTGCGCCTTTAGCTTTATCGCCATCACGCCCCGAATGAGATCCCATATAGCCTAAAGCTTTACGAAATTTCGGGTCAAAAAAGCTAACCGTAAAAAAGTCATTCCGCTTTAAAAATTCACTGGTATAGCGGGCCGGATGAATATATACCGTTGCCACTTTATGACTCTGTCCGGGATTCCCCCAAATATTGCCCAAACTCCCCCAACTAACAGTACAACTATTATAGTCCTCTATAGAACCGGCCGTTACCAACGCCCAATTTTTTTCAAACAACTCCATTAACTTGTTTGTATCTTCTTTTAATACTGACATTTAAAACATCCTTTCATGCCATACATCAGCCATAGTCTAATAGCCTATGTATAGCCTTATATCTACATTTCTAAATTTCTATATATGTTATTATATACTAATAAAATAGCATTGGCAAGTATGTACTTGTTAGATAGACACTACCTTTTCCTCTTTTCTTCCTGTCTTCTTAGCACCTTTTTAGCACATTTTAATACCTATTTTACTTTTATTATAGACTATCTTCCCATTCTTGACACCTTATAATAATTCACGTATAGTTAAAATATTAGGAGAAGTCAACCCATCATGTCGCCTTTGAGCGATTGGGGTTGGCTTCTTTTTTATTTAATATAATCTTTCAACTTTTCCTCAAGAACATATTTTCGACTTTTTCTTTAATTATAGAGATAAAAGGAGTATACTAATAATCAAGAGCCGTTATAGTGCGACTAGGTCATCTCTGTTAAGGAGGTGAGATCATGAGTGTATTCGAAGCTTTATCCTTGATGATAGCTTTCGCTACCTTAGTGGTCTTGATTCTTAAATGAAAAATGACCTAATACGTTTGTAACGACTAGGCCATTTCTCAATTTGCTAATTTCACTAGAGATGAGCCTAGCGTTACCACACACTATGACGGCTCGTCTTATGTATATCTTAACGCAATAATATATACGCGTCAAGTAAAGCAATACTCACTTCTTAATTGTTCCCAAAATCTCACGCATTTGGGCTGTCCCTTCATCATCCTGCTGCTTCCATGTAAGGGCCACCACCGTAACCTTACCTTCTTTGATAGAAGCTACGTCAGTCGGCGTTTCTTCCGGTTCAAAAGATAATTTACCGCCAATCCAATAATATTTACGGCCTTTACGGTCTTCGCGCGGATCGATAATATCGTAGTACATCTGCATGCCTTGGTCGAGGATTTCACAGTTATCCCAACCTACGGGACCTTCTTTGGCAAAATTCATATTCAACAGGCCCTTAAATTGCTGTTTTTCAAATACTTCACCTATGAATTCACGAATGAACGGCATAATTTCCGCACTCCGTTTTTTACTGTACCGTTCAACGGATACGGCTAAGGCCGGCACCTTATAGAACATAGCTTCCATGGCCGCACTTACCGTGCCGGAATATAAAGCATCGGATCCCAAGTTAAAACCGTTATTTACACCGGATACTACCATGTCCGGCATGTCATTTTTCAAAAAGTGAGACAACGCAAATTTCATGCAATCTGTCGGCGTTCCCGTTACGGCAAAGCGTCTCGGATTGTCTTCCTCGTCTGAAAAACGGCGCAACCGTACCGGCATCTGAATGGTAATGGCATGTGATTTGGCACTTTGTTCCACTTCCGGTGCAATCACCGTTACGCGATGCTCTTTGGCGAGTTCCGCGCCTAAATCTAATATCCCGTTGGCCCATACGCCGTCATCATTTGTTAATAAAATGTGCATAGTCGTTTATAGATCCTTTCTTTTCACCATAAAACAGGCTACTCACTTCCTAAGATAATAGCCATCTATCTATTATTATATAGAGATTTTTAATACAAGTCCACCAAAAAGCATGAACATTGACATCAACGAATGTATCTAACTTCTATATCGTAACAATATATCAGTCAATAATTTCTTCTATATATCATATATGCAAAAAAGTGCCTACGCTACTAGGCACTTTTTAACATTTTTATTTCTTTATCGATTTATCCGCATCACCCATACGCGTCAATTTCACTTCGCCAAGCGAAACGCCGCGTGTATGCTGAGTATGGGCCCACACTTTATCATGGCGATTCAAATAACCAAGGAATGTTACCGGAACCCAACTGTACATGAAAAGCGGGTACACCAAGTAATAGAGCCAAACTTTAGGTGGAACCTTAATGGTGGCCAATACGATGAGTGGGAATAAATACTGCCCAATACCGATGATGGTCCACACGGTTACCGGTAAAATCTGGTAAATAATATTCGTATAAATCGGCACATACGCATTAATATAGGTCATAATCAGATAAAACGTAGATACCAATAAGAAATACGGCTGACTAATCTGAATAATACCGTCTAAAATACGTAAGTTCCCCTGCTTAATCCCTTCAACAAACAGTTTCGGAATATAGCGTTCGCCACAATCAAAATGCCCTTGTGCCCAACGCTTACGCTGCCGCCATGATTGCATAAAGGTCAACGGTTTTTCATCATACACGATGGCATCATGAGCCCACGTTGTTTTCACCCCGTGAATCAAAAGCTTCATGGAAAATTCCATGTCTTCGGTTAAACAATTACAATCCCATCCATAGGTCTTAATAATGTCCGTACGGATACACATACCCGTACCACCGAGCGCGGTCGACAAACCAAGGTTATATTTAGCTAAATGCCACATGTGATTCACTTGCCAGAAAGCAATCGCAAATGTGCCTGCCACCCACGTATCTGTTGGGTTCTTTGCATTTAAATAGCCTTGAATAACCGGCTCTCCCAATTCTAAGTGGTAATTCATTTCAGCTAAGAAATGAGGATGTACCAGATTATCAGCGTCAAAAATTACGAAGGCATCATACTCGCGGTCCATTTCGTAGATGCGGTTAAACATCCAGCCCATGGCATAGCCCTTACCTACCTCTTCTTTATTTTCACGCTCATGCACAATTGCACCGGCATTGCGAGCAATCTCAGCCGTTTTGTCGGTACAATTATCAGCTACTACAAATATATCGTACAGCTCGTTAGGATAGTCAAGAATCTTCAAATTCTCTACCAATTGACCGACAACGGCCTCTTCATTATGAGCACATACAATAATGGCAAATGAGTTCTTAGGCGTATAATTCTTTTTTTCTTTCCTTCGCCACATGCCCGCTACGGCCAACACGAAATAATAAAGCGTATAGAATACGATTATTACCTGTAGCGGAATCATGAGAAGGTCAAGAATATAATCCATTTACGTCCTTCACCTCACCGTTTTACAAGATTAATAGTTGTGTTACAAATACCAAATACGGCGTACAGGGCAAAGATAAGAACAGGCCATGAATGCCAATCCCACACTAAAGCTAACACGCCAAGAATCGCAACAATAATTAAAGCCAATGTATTTACCGGATCGGCCCCCTTGCCTTTAAAATCCGGATGATGCACGCGACTTACCATTAAATAGCCGACTACCACCATTAAAACCATCAAAAGCCATTCCGGTAAACGAATGCCGGATAAAACATAGGTTGCGGCCATACAGCCGGCAGCCGGAATAGGCAAACCTAAGAAGTAACCATGTACTTCATCGGTCATAATGTTAAAACGAGCTAAACGGAAAGCACCGAATACGGAGAAAGCTAACAAAGGCACATAGCCAAGCCAGCCGGTATGACTCAATTGATACATGTATAACATGTAAGCCGGTGCAACCCCGAAACCAACCACATCCGCCAAGGAGTCTAATTCACGCCCCATTGGTCCGGATACGCCCAGCGCGCGAGCTACACGGCCGTCACAGCCGTCAGACAATAAGGATAATAACACACAAATTGCTGCTAACGTAAATTCACCTTGGGCCGCGAAAGTTATGCCTACGACGCCAAAGGATAGATTAGCAGCCGTAAACAAATTTGGAAATATAGACTTATCCATTTTTTTGCAGCCTCCCGATAATCGATTCTCCGCCACGTACATAATCGCCTTTTTTAACAGTAATCTCTACTGATTTAGGCACGAAAACTTCTGTACAAGATCCGAATTTAATCATCCCGTACAGTTCTCCTTTGGACAGATTCTTACCTAAATCTGTCCACGATATAATACGTCGCGCTAATAATCCTGCGATTTGAGTAACTAAAATTTCAATTTTACCATTGTCAATGCCAATGGAGTGACGTTCGTTTTCAAAACCGACCGAATCTTTATAGGCCGGCAAAAATCCGCCACATGTATATTGTCGGAACGTAATTTTCCCTTCCATCGGCGCGCGGTTTACATGCACATCAAACACAGAAAGAAAAATCGTTACCTTCTTACATTCAGTATTTAAGAATAAATCTTCATACACTTCACTTACTTCCATTACCTTACCGTCAGCCGGTGATACCAGCACGTCCGGATCATTTGGAATTACCCGTTTCGGATTTCTAAAAAAGAAGGTAAAAAAGCAAGCCAGTATAAATGGTATTATCGCCACATACGGGGAGATAAAATATCCCACCAGAAATGCTATAAGAAAAGTTACACCGATAAAAGGGTAACCATCTTTAACAATAAACCCTGTGGGCATCTTGCACCACCTCTCTATTTTTTTGATTGCTTCACCGCCCACATAAACTTAGGTAACGCCATCATTCGGCCGATGCGTTGCGGTTGATTGAGCAATCGATATAACCATTCTAAACGATTTCGTTGCATCCATTCGGGCGCTCTTTTTACATGGCCCGCCATAACATCAAAGGAACCGCCCAAGCCGATAGCGACTACTTTATCTAAATGAGACAGTTTGGAAGTAATCCATTTTTCCTGTTTGGGCACACCTAAGGCCACCAGGACAAGTTTAGCTCCACCATCTTCAATGGCTTTTATAATTTCAACTTCTTCTTGCTCATCAAAAAAGCCGGAGTGGATACCGACTACCTGTAAAGGACCAATGCGAGCCTCCATATTCTTTACAGCTTGCTCCGCTATACCGGGGGCTGCGCCGAAAAAATACACAGGCGTTTTATGTTGTGCTGCTTCTTGCAATAAGGCTACCGCCAAATCACAACCGGCCACACGTTCGGGAATGTGCTGCCCCAATTGCTCGGCAGCCCATAGCACGCCGGCCCCGTCGGGGACGGCCATATCTGCTTGTTTTAAAATTTGGTGCAATTCTTTATCGTGACGGGCGCGCATAACCATTTCAGCGTTAACCGTGACTACAGTATGTAGCCCCGGCTCAGAATATAAATTCTGTACACGCTGAACTGCTTCTTTCATGGTTATGACATCAACCGGCACATCGAGAATGCTCAATTGATTTCGCAAAACAAATACACCTCAATAATCAGCCGCTATAGTTAGGAGCTTCAACCGTGATGCTAACATCATGCGGATGGCTTTCTTTAAGACCTGCGGCAGTAATTTGGATAAACTGAGTATCATTAATCATTTCTTGGATATTATGACAACCACAATATCCCATGCTGGCACGTAAACCGCCTACCATTTGGAAAATAGTATCAGCTAACATACCTTTGTAAGGCACACGACCTTCAATGCCTTCCGGAACTAATTTCTTAGCTTCCGACTGGAAGTAACGGTCTTTACTACCCAATTTCATAGCACCTAAACTACCCATGCCGCGGTATACTTTATAGCTACGACCTTGATAAATAACCGTTTCGCCGGGACTTTCGTCCGTACCGGCCAAGATGTTACCCATCATAACAACATTGCCGCCCGCTGCAATGGCTTTGGCAATATCTCCGGAGTATTTAATCCCGCCATCGGCGATGATTGGAATATTGTAACGACGACCTACAGATGCACATTCGTAAACAGCTGTAATCTGTGGCACACCGATACCGGCAATAACACGAGTCGTACAAATAGAGCCCGGTCCGATACCTACTTTAACAGCGTCAGCACCGGCTTCAATTAATGCTTCCGTACCGGCTGCAGTTGCTACGTTACCGGCAATTACAGGCATAAACGGGAATGTTTTCTTAATTTCTTTAAGCGTACGCAATACGCCGGCAGAATGACCGTGAGCCGTATCAACAATGATTACGTCCGCTTTAGCAGCTACCAAAGCTTCCATGCGGTCATATAAATCCTTACTTACACCAACGGCTGCGCCTACGAGTAAACGACCGCTGCTGTCTTTAGCCGAATTAGGATATTTCGTTGCTTTTTCAATATCCTTAATGGTAATTAAACCTTTTAAATAGCCGTTGTCATCAACTAAAGGTAATTTTTCAATACGATGGCGACGCAAAATAGCTTTGGCTTCTTCCAAAGAAGTACCTACCGGTGCGGTTACCAAATTTTCCTTCGTCATAACTTCACCGATTGGTTTATTTAATTCATTTTCAAAACGCATATCACGGTTCGTAATGATACCGACTAATTTGCCGTCAACAGTCACAGGTACACCTGAAATTGCGTATTTACGCATTAATTCTTCCGCATCAGCTAATAAGTTCTGTGGGCTCAAGTAAATCGGATCAACGATGATACCATGTTCTGAGCGCTTTACTTTGTCCACCTCATGAGCTTGTTCCTCAATGGACATATTTTTGTGAATAACACCCATCCCGCCTTCACGCGCCATAGCAATAGCCATTCGGGATTCCGTAACTGTATCCATACCGGAACTAATCATTGGAATATTGAGCTTAATATCACGAGTCAGGTTTGTAGTGATGTCTACTTCATGCGGTAACACATCCGAAGCCGCCGGAACTAATAAAACGTCATCAAATGTTAATCCGCGTAAACCAAACTTATCTTCTCTCATGGTAACTTCCTTTCTCCTTAATTTCTGTTTCCTTAGCAAGACATATTTTTAAATACTTGTCTTATTTCTCAGAGCGCATAACGCCGGCTTCCATAAAGTTATCTTTTTTCATATCAGTGAAAATAACTTTAACAGCTTCTTTTGGTACGCCCACAATGTCTACCGTTGCGTTGGTAATAGCTTCGCCCAATTTTTTCTTCTGTTCAAAGGTACGACCTTCAACAAGCTCCACATGAATAATTGGCATTCTTCTCAACCTCCATCATCGTAAAACGAGTTTGTACAATATAGAAACGACTTTATCTATACTAGACTTTTCTATCATATTATTATACTTTAAAAGATCTATTCTGTACATGCTTAAATACAGCTTTTTCTCAAATTCAATTGTCTTATTGCTAATTGAAAAATAAAATCAAATTTCACACTAAATCAGCTGTACAAAATTCGTTGGAAACTTTCCCCAAATCGTCGTAACAGCTCAGGTTTCATCAATTTTACCGCCTCATCAAAGCCTAGCTTCGCAAGCCAAGCTTTAGCGTCCTGACGTGCCGCTATCAGTAAATCAATATCTTTTAAAATATTGGCAATTCGTAAATCCGGCAGCCCCGATTGAGCGAGTCCGAATAATTGACCGGAACCGCGCAGCAATAAATCCTGCTCCGCCACTACAAAACCGTCTTGCGTACTCGTCATAACGGCCAACCGTTGTTTGCTGTCTTCACTGTGACTGTCGCTCACAAGGATGCAATAGGATTGCGTACTGCCACGGCCAACGCGTCCTCGGAGCTGATGAAGTTGCGACAGACCAAACCGTTCAGCCCCTTCTACGCACATAATCGTTGCATTAGGCACATTAACGCCCACCTCGATAACTGTGGTAGATACCAAGAGCTTTATGGTTCCCTTGTAATAAGCATCCATGATCGCTTCTTTATCGGCGGCGCTCATGCGACCGTGTACAAGGCCTACGCCAAACTTGCGATTATATTTTTCAGCCAACTCTTCATAGAGCTGCTCAGCCGCTACCAAGTCCAGTTTTTCAGACTCTTCCACAAGGGGACACACCACATACACCTGATGACCGGCGGTCATTTCTTTTTCAAAAAAACGATGCAATCGTTCTTTATAGGTTGAGTCCACCGCATAGGTCAAAACGGGCTTTCTCCCTGGTGGCATTTCTTTAATGAGGCTTACTTCCAAGTCCCCATAAATAGATAGCGTCATGGTGCGCGGAATGGGCGTCGCCGTCATAACGAGCATATGCGGATGATGGCCTTTACGCTGCAACGTCGCTCGTTGTTCCACGCCAAAACGGTGCTGCTCATCAATAATAACGAGGGCCAATTTTTTAAACGTCACCGAATCCTGAATGAGCGCATGCGTGCCGATAACGATATCAATCGTGCCATCTGCGAGGCCTTCATAGATAACCTGACGCTCCGCCGGCTTCGTGGAACCCGTTAAGAGCGCCATTTTTACCTGTCCAAGACCGGCTGTTTGCCCCTGATCCGTACCTGCCGGTGCTGACGGATTCAGACCTGACGGGGCCACCGGATTCAGACCGGCCATCAACTCCGTCAGCCCTTCATAGTGCTGCTGTGCCAAGATTTCCGTCGGTGCCATTAACGCGCCTTGGTAGCCATTCTCTACTGCTTTTAATAAGGACAACGCCCCCACTACCGTTTTGCCGGAGCCTACATCACCTTGCAACAGCCGCCGCATCGGTCGTTCATCTTCCATATCGGCGGCAATCTCATTAAAAGCCTTTTGCTGATCACCGGTTAAAGCAAATGGCAAGGCTTTTAAAAAAGCCGGCACCAAATCACCGTCAGGCTGCATCTTAATGCCCAGTTCCGCCTGCTCCCGTTCCCGCAATAACAATAGCCCCGCCTGCATGATGAACAGCTCTTCATAAGCCAGTTGCTTGCGGGCTAAACCGTAACGCTCCACCGTGAGCGGATTGTGCATCTCTTTAAACGCTTCATAGCGCGTCATAAAATTATGTTCTTTCGTTATGTCCGTTGGCAATAACTCCGGCAAACTGTCATTGGCAGTAAACCAATTACTAATGGCATGACGTATAACAAACTGACTTACGCCGTCCACAAGGGGATACACCGGCACAATCCCGGCCTCCGCCACTTGCCCTTCCCGCAAAATCTCAATATGGGGCGTATTCATCTGCAACGAACCATACGCAAACTCAACCTTGCCGTATACATGCAATCGCTGGCCCACTTTGTAAAAATTCTTCTTGTAGCCCTGATTAAATAAAACAACCTTTAAACGGCCCGTCGCATCACCGATATAAATCTCCAAAATAGACAGACCGCGACGCGGCTTTTTCTCCTGAATATTTAAAACAGTTCCTTCCGTAGCACCTACGGCGCCTTGCTTCAACGCTCCAATAAGATAACTTACACTGCGATCTTCATAAGTCCTCGGGAAATAAGTCAATAATGACGACACATCCGTAATGCCGAGCTTATTTAACTGTTTCACGCGCCCCGGACCTACGCCTTTTATCGTCAATAATGATTCATCCATACCCATCTAATCCTTCCGACCATTTTTATAAAAACAAGTTTGCCCTACTGTGCTATAATATTATTATATCTTAAAACTAAGATATAGTGTAACATAAGAGTAGTAAAAACGAAGTAAAAGAATGTTGCTAACTGCAAAAAAAGAATGTAACCGGTATTAAAAATTGCTACTTGCTTTATTCTATCCCCTTGTGATAGAATACATATGTTATGTTGTAAATTATGCTTGGAGGTGGAAAATATGGCAAACCTTTGCGAAGTATGTGGCAAAACCACCGCTAGCGGTATGAACGTGAGTCACTCTCACATCCGCACAAAAAGGACCTGGAAGCCAAACATCCAGAGAGTACGAGCAATTGTAGACGGCGAAACCAAAAAGGTAAATGTATGCACTCGCTGCCTTCGTTCCGATAAAATTACACGCGCGTAAAAAATAAGAAGGTACATGTACTCTAAAAGAGGCGGCCCCTAACAAAGGGGTCGCCTCTTTTTATATATTCAGAGTTATAGGACAAAAAGTGTGTGTAGAAAGTGCCGCAAACTTAGATAAATACTGGGTTTGTAGCACTTTTATCTTTTTTTGACAAAGAT
>NZ_JALKIG010000044.1 GCF_023051165.1 Veillonella sp. KGMB01456 | reverse complement strand
TCAAGTAACACAAGATTTTATTATTTCTTGTGTCTACCTAAAAGGGAGCATATCAATTGTCGAGAGGGCTCTCTTTTGTTATACTTATATTGGTTTAAATTGATATACATAATCAATAAATATATTTAAAGATTCAATCTAAAGGAGTATTTCATGTCTGCCACGACTTCACTATATATGCGACTTAAAAGCTTTGCCGACGGGGCGATAGATCTACTATCAGCCCTGTTTTTACCGATTATTGCCTTACTGGTATCGACTGGTATTTTAAAAGGTATCTTCATTCTTCTCACTGTAAATCACTTGGTACCGGAAGGTTCGAGTACGTATGTAATCTTGAACGCTATGAGCGATGCGTTCTTCTACTTTATACCGGTTTTTCTTGCTTACACGGCGGCGAAGCGGTTTAATACAGATCCCTTTACGGCCATGTTACTGGCGTGTGTGTTGGTGTATCCGGATGTGACACAGCTCATGAAAGCACCCGGAGCGGGCGGTATGGAGTCGGTAGAAGCATTGGTGCAAAGCTTGGCGGCGACTATGGGACAATCCGGCGATGGTAGTGCCGTGGCAACGATGTTCGGTCATGTAGGTGGTGCCGGTGGTTGGCAAGGTCCTGATTTATTTGGCTGGCCCATGGGGCAGGTTATGTATCCCTCGTCGGTGATTCCAATTTTATTGGCCGTATATTGTTTGCAATATGTAGAAAAGTTGGGTAAAAAGATTTTCCCTGAAGCGGTGCGCGGGTTATTTACGCCACCCCTTTGTATTATCGTGATGACACCGTTTACCTTAGTTATTTTAGGACCTATCGGTACCTGGCTTGGTGCTTTATTGGGCGGCGGTTATGAATTAGTTTACGGCCTCAGTCCGTTGATAGCCGGCCTTATTGTGGGCACGGTGCAACCGTTTATCGGCATGTTGGGGCTCCAATGGGGCTTTTTCCCGATTGCTATTAACAATGTGGCCGTATACGGTTTTGATACCTTAATGCCTTTATTCGGTACGGCCATGTTCGCTCAGGCGGGCGCTGCCCTGGCGGTAGCGGTGCGCAGTAAAAATAAGGTATTTAAGACGGAAGCCTTTTCCGCGGGGCTTATTGCTTTGCTCGGGGTTACGGAACCGGCTGTATTCGGGGTTACTTTGCGTTTGAAACGACCTATGGTTTGTGCCTGTGTGGCCGGTGGTTTAGGCGGTGCCTTGGCAGGCTTTTTCAAAGTAAGTGCCCCTTCCTTTGCCATTCCGGCGGTTACTACGTTACCGGTATTCATGGGACCATCTTTTATGTGGTATTTGACAGCTTTAGGGATTGCCTTTGGGCTGAGTTTTGTGCTGACTTTGATAGTTGGATTTAAAGATATTAAGTATTCAGAGGTAACGATGATAGAGGAATAAATGAAAGTTAATTTTAATATTCAATTAGTGTAGTAAGTATCTGGTTTTATCATTACTTTTACCCACACTTTTTGTCCACCCTGAAGTAAGCATTTGAATTTAACGATATTTGCTCTAATAAAAAAGACTTATCTCGAAGCTGTAAGCAACTTAGTGATTAAGCATTATTGCAAACAGCGGAGATAAGTCTTTTTTCTTTATTTAAGTTTTTGGGCTCAGGGCTTAAAGCGAAATCTTTTCAGATTTTTCACAATAATCCTCGTATTAATACCAAATGTAACGAATCAATACGATGATGGCCAACGGATACATAATCCAGTGAACTTCTTTGGTACGGCCGGCAACGATTTTAAGAAGTGGGTACATGATAAGACCGGCGGATACGCCGTTAGCGATGCTGTAAGTGAACGGCATCAAAGCGATTACCATGAAAGCCGGGAAGGCTTCGGTCCAATCGGAGAAATCGATGTCGCGAATCGGTTCCATCATCAAGGCACCCACTAAGATTAAGATTGGAGCTGTTGCACAGTTTGGCACGAGGGTGATTAACGGTGCAAAGAGTAATGCCAAGAGGAACAAGATACCGCAAGTAACGGCGGTTAAACCGGTACGACCACCGGCGCCGACACCGGCCGCACTTTCTACGAAAGCGGTAATGGTGCTGGCCCCTAAAAGGGCACCGAAGCTTACGCCGACGGCATCGACGGTCATGGCTTTGCCAAGTCCCGGGAATTTACCTTCTTTAGGATTAGCGATGCCTGCTTTAGTGGCTGTTCCGATTAAGGTACCCATGGAGTCGAATAATTCAACGAAGGTGAAAGAAAAGATAATGGTTACGAGACCCATGCTCATGGCGCTGCCGATATCTAATTGGAAGAAAGCGGCTTTGCTGAAATCAGGCACTGCGATAATGGAGAAGTTTTCAGGTAATTGGGCATTACCGGTTGCATACGCCAAGATGCTGGTAACAACGGCGCCGATAATGAAGGAGCCTTGTACGTTGCGGGCCATCAAGAGGGCTGTAAAAACGAGACCGAAGAGGGCCAAAGCTACTTGCGGATCCATGAGGTTACCTAAGGTAAGGATGGTTTCCGAAGAACCCGGTGTGGAATGGCCTTTGGTGGCAATCACTTGGGCCAAGCTGTCCGGGGACAAGGATAAGGTAATGGCCATGAGACCGGATAATTTCAAACCGATAATGGTGATGAAAAGACCGATACCGACGGTAATGGCAATTTTCATAGACGCCGGAATGCCTTCAACAATGTGTTGACGCACCGTAGTGAGGGTCAAAATGAGGAAAACAATACCGGAAATAAATACGGCCCCCAATGCGGTTTGCCAAGCGACGCCCATACCGAGTACGACGGTAAAGGTATAAAAGGCGAGCAGGCCTACGCCCGGTGCCAAGCAAATCGGATAGTTAACGAGGAGCCCCATGGCAATCGTTACGATACCGCCGCCTAATGCAGTGGCGATGAGGACCGCGTCTTTATCCATGCCGGCGATGCTGAGTAGATTCGGCGCCAAGAAAAGAATATACGCCATGGTGATAAAGGTGGTTAAACCGGCGATAATTTCACCTTTCACCGTTGTATTACGCTCGCTGAGCGCAAACAGTTTTTCTAACATATGTGACCTCCTATATGTTTTAGAATTATAAATTCACCCCTATTGTATCATGGTAAATCAGAAAAGTAGAGAGGTAAATAGAGAAAATTCACAAAGTAAATAGACGTAATTAGCAAGATAAATAGCGATAATTAGCAAGGTAATTCAAAAAAGTAGGAAGTAAATCAAAGAAATGTGGCGAGGAATTTTAATTCCCCCTCTTTGATAGGGGATAAATCTTGTGATATAATGAATTTAGTAATTCCTACTGTGAAAGAGGTATATGAACTATGAAAATTTCAACTAAGGGTCGTTATGCTTTACGCGTATTAGTTGACCTTGCAGAACATGGTACTAAGAAGAACGTGTCTATCCGCGAAATTGCGGAACGTCAGCGTATTTCCGATAAATATTTAGAAGGCATTGTAGCACGCTTGAGCGCGGCCGGTTATGTAAAGAGTGTACGTGGTAAATACGGCGGTTATCGCTTGTCGATGGAGCCGAAAGATTACACGGTTTATGATATTTTGCGCGCTGCGGAAGATTCTATTGCTCTCGTAGCTTGCTTGGAAGATGAAGTAAACCAATGTCCACGCAGCAAGACTTGTATGACCTTGCCTTTATGGGAACATATGCAGGCTCAATTCAAAGAATATATGGAAAAGTTAACGTTGCAGGATGTGTTGGACAAAAAGTTTGATGTATCTGATGATTCAGAAGATGATGAAGAGGCTCACTCGGCCGAAGGCAAAACTGCCGATGAGACAGCCACTGACGACACTTCCGCTGACGTAACCGGTAAGAGTACACCGGCCTAATTGAAGACAATGGTAACGGACGGTACTGTAGTAAAAAGTAAATAGCGATACGGTATATCAAAAGAACGTTTGAAGTTATAAAACACCTTTGAGTGGTACAATCTGCATTTACTTTTTATGGTAAAAGTGCGGGCTGATGCTAAAAGGTGTTTTTCTTTTTGACACAGCCGGATGTATGGGGGCGAAGCACTAGACGTTTGGAAGATGAGCAGGTTACTCTCTTCAGCCGAGGCACTCACCTTGACAGGGGTTGTCGCATTGTATAGAATTATATTGTGAACTAATTAATTGAGATAAGGAGAAAAACCTTGATAGATACAAATATAGAGGAACTGGCTCTAAAGAATCAGTTGTGTTTTCCCTTGTACGCCTGTGCGAAGGAGATTGTAAGAGCTTATCAGCCGTTATTGGAACCTTTAAATTTAACATATACGCAATATATTGTGATGATGGTTTTGTGGGAACACAGCCATTTGAATGTAAAGTCCCTGGGCGAGTATTTATATCTCGATTCGGGAACGCTTACGCCATTACTGCGTAAAATGGAAACTAAAGGCTTTTTAACACGGACGCGCTCCAAAGAAGATGAACGAACCGTCATTATTTCCATTACGGATGAAGGCCGCGAATTGCAACAGCGGGTAGCCCATGTGCCGAAGGCGATGGCGCAGGTGGTAAATCTGACGGATGAAGAATTCACTACCATGTATAAACTGTTGTACAAATTGATTGCGCAGCTAACCGGACGGGAACAAAAAGTATAATTGTAGCTATTTAGTGTGAGCTCCTTGAGTATGATCAAGGAGCTTTGCTTTGTTTGAATTAAAATTATAAGTATATGACAACAAATGTTGCCTTAAAATTGTGAAATGAATGGCCGAAGGGCAAGTTTTGAAGAAAGAAGGAATCATATGGCAGATGCGAGAGGCGGAATGCGCAACGTATGGCTGTTAACCGGCTGTATGACGGGTTTATCCATATGTTACACGATGTTGATACCGTTTTTGCCGGTATATTTATTAGAATTAGGTGTAGGTCACGATAGCGTCGCTATTTGGTCCGGCGTTGTCTTTTCCATTACGTTTTTTGTAGCCGGCGTCATGGCTCCGATTTGGGGGCGTATGGCGGATACGAAGGGCAAAAAACTCATGGCCATTCGTGCCGGTATTTTGATCGGTATTTCTTATATTTTAACGGGTTTCGTACAAGATGCGTGGCAATTGTTTGCGACACGTGCTTTGATGGGCTTTGCCAACGGCTTTATGCCGGCGGCGATGACCATGGTATCCCTCAGTGTGCCGAAAGAAAAAACCGGTACGGCGCTGGGGATTTTTCAGACCGGTTTAATTGTAGGTAACGTTATCGGGCCGCTTCTCGGCGGTTTGATTGAAGCGGTTGTGGGCATGAGGCCGGTATTTTTCATTGCCGGTGGCGTTTTATTCGTGGCCAGTGCGGTGGTATTCTTCTTTGTAAAAGAACCGCATATGGGCGATGCGCAGCCGGTTGAAACGACTTCGTTCCGAGAAGATTGGAATTTTGTTAAAGGTCGCAAAGTATTGACGGATTTACTATGGTTGTATTTCATTATGCAGGCCGCTATCTTAATGCTGCAGCCTATTTTGGCGCTCTATGTAGGGCAGTTGCAAGGCACGATGGAAGGGGCCGCTCTCTTGGCCGGTACAATCTTGAGTGTCGGCGGTTTGGCCGGTGCGGTAACAACCAATATTTGGGCCGCTTTCGGGCAGCGCAAGGGCTATTTTAAAGCCGTATTTTATGCCCTTTGCGGTACCGGTATATTCTTGTTTTTACAAAGTATGCCGTTTGGCATTACCTGGTTCGGCAGCTTGCAGATTTTGGTAGGCTGTTTCATCGTAGGGGTCAACCCGTTGTTGAGTGCGGCCTTAGCTCATTATACAGAACCGGCATTTCGCGGTCGCGTATTCGGTATGGCCACGACGGCCAACCAGTTCGGTTGCATGGTGGGGCCGCTCTTTGCGAGTGGTGTAACCACCTTCTTTGGGATTCAGTATGTATTCTTGGTAACCGGCGTGCTCTTGATGTTCGTAGCATATCAAGTGTATCAACGCCGTGTTAAAGCGGCTGATGCCTTCTAATATATATTTAGACTTTTAATATTTTCGATTTAATGGTATAGTGTTATCAATATGGTGTAATATGATGTTAAATCAGAGCATTATATGAGATGAAATGAGAGATAAAAGAGAGTTAAAAGAGAAAGTGAGGTCAATTTATGGCTATTCAAAGTGTTTATGCAGATAAACGAACAATCTATGTGGCAGGTGGCTGCTTCTGGGGTGTAGAAGCGTATTTTAAACGTGTAGCCGGCATTTTGGGGACTGCAGTAGGTTATGCGAACGGTAAAACGGAAAACCCGACGTATGAAGAGGTATGTCATAATGATACGGGCCATGCGGAAACGGTGCGCCTCGAGTATGATCGCCACATTATTTCCTTGGAAGAAATTCTACTGCATTTGCTCAGAATTATCGATCCTTATTCTGTGAATAAGCAAGGCGGCGATGTAGGCACTCAGTACCGAACCGGCGTTTATTATACCGATGAAGCGGATAAAGCCCGTGTTGAACGCCTTTTTAAGGCCGTTGATCCGTACGGTAAATTTGCCGTAGAAGTATTGCCGTTGGAACAATTCTTTGATGCGGAACTCTATCATCAGGACTATTTAGATAAAAATCCGAACGGCTATTGCCATGTGGCTTTATATAAAGCGAACGAACCATTGGTGGATTTACCGGCTTATGTGAAAGAAGATAAGGACGCCTTAAGAGCTCGTATCGGTGATGATGCGTACGCCATTACCCAGGAAAGTGCAACGGAACACCCGTTTACCGGTGAATATGACGACTTTTTTGAAAAAGGCATTTATGTGGATATTGTAACGGGGGAACCGCTTTTTATATCCGCGGCTAAATTTAACTCCGGTTGCGGTTGGCCGGCATTCTCGCGACCTATTACGGCAAATTCGGTTGTATATAAAGAGGATCTTTCGATTCCGGGCCGTCCTCGTGTAGAGGTGCGCAGTGCCCATGGCGATTCCCATTTAGGCCATGTTTTCACAGATGGCAAAGAAGATTTGGGTGGTCTTCGTTATTGTATCAACAGTAAGTCCTTGCGTTTTATTAAGGCTGAAGATATGGTCAAAGAAGGCTATGGCGCTTGGTTGCCGTTATTGGATGAAGAAGTATAAAATGTAATACGAAATAAGGTTTTGGGTCGTAATCCGCGACCTAAAGTTAAAGCCGGTACAGTCAGTATAGTTTGCTGTGCCGGCTTTTTATATGTTTGGTAAAAGTGAAAATTTTCAAAAAAACACTTGTAATATTTTATATTACATCTTATAATAGAGTCGTACGATGAAAGTGAATGTAATTCCCATTCAGCTGGAAATTTCTGATGGCATAGATGTTTGGGAATAGTACTTCAGATATGATTAGTTTTCCGTTAGCCCCTTAGGAACGCATTGACGGAACGTATCCGATTGCGAATTAGGGTCTGTAAGAAAGGGAGTTTTACTATGAGTGAAACAATTAATATGTCTAAAATGCCGGTGCTGTTCATTGGCCACGGTTCACCTATGAATTTAATTGAAGATAATCCTTGGACAAAGGAATGGGAAGCATTGGCTACGCTTATACCGCGTCCAAAAGCTATTTTAATGATTTCGGCACATTGGTATACGGCCGGCAGTTTTGTACAAGTGGATGAAAAACCGGCTATGATCTATGACATGTATGGTTTCCCTGATCCGATTTATCAATTGCAGTATCCTGCAGAAACCTCCAAAGCTTTGATTGAGCGTATAGAGGAACGTTTGGGTGCGCAGGTGGCCGCCAAAGAAGACCGCGGTTACGACCATGGGGCCTATGCACCGCTTTTGAAAATGTATCCTGATGCAAAGATTCCGGTAGTGCAGTTATCGGTTAACTATAAAGCGGATGCTCGTGAATGGTTTGCTATGGGGCAGGCGTTATCCGTTTTGCGCGATGAAGGTATCTTGATTTTAGGCAGTGGTGACATTGTTCATAATTTGCGTTTAATCAATCCGAATATGGGCAATAAAGGCTTCCCCGAAGCGGAAGCGTTCGAGGAAGCCTTACTTGCTAAGATAAATCCTGAAAAGGAAAATGATTTAGTTGGCGCTTTAAAATGGGAAGCCCTTGAAGGGGATCGCGTAGCCGCTGAATCACCGGATCACTTGGCACCGTTCTACTACTGCCTTGGTGCCGTAGTAGGTGAAGGCGATGTAAAAGAGCTTACTTTGCCACCGGTTGATATTCATACCCATGATTATGTATGGGGCAGCTTAAGCATGACCAGCTTGGCTTGGGGGCTGAAGTAATTAATGCGCCGCAGCACGCTGATTTAAGGATTGCAATGCATTGACGATAGGCACTTCCGCTGCGGATAAGATGACAATCATAATGAAGTCGGCCGGAATGTCGAAGGCAAAGGCTACCCAGAAGATATCGCTCAATGGCACACTCTGGTTCAAATACCAGGCCAGAATGGCGATTTTGTAGGATAAGCCAAAGATATAGGTGATGACAATGCCGATAGCATTCAGTGTAAAGTAGCCCTTGAGCGTGTGAATTTTATAACGGTGTTTCAATTCAGCCAACACACCGGCTGTAATGATGAAGCCAATGAGGTAGCCGAAGCTTGGGCGTACAACGTAACCGAGACCACCGCCGCCGGCGAAGATAGGAATGCCGATAAGGCCCATGAGTACATAGGTGGCAACGGAGCCCCAAGCGTAGCGGGGCGGCAAAATGACCGCGGCTAAGAGCACGAAGGTAAACTGCAACGTATAATAATCAAAATAAGGCAATGGAATTTGGATACGTGCACCCACTGTTAAGAGCGCAATCATTAAAGCGGCGCGAAATAATAAACGTGTTTTCATTTGAAAAACCTCCTCTACTATACCTGTTCTAAGTATACTAGGGGAGGTTTGTTTTATCAACCCACACTTTTAGTGGGGTTTACAATGTAAAGCGTCAATACATAATAGTTGACGAAAAGTATTTACCAAATTTAATCTATTGCTGAGTCTAAACCGTTTTACATGATGGTGGCCATGATGGCTTTTTGCATGTGCAAACGATTTTCCGCTTCGTCAAAAATAACATTAGCCTGCGCTTCAAATACTTCGTCGGTAATCTCTTCTTCCCGGTGAGCCGGCAAGCAGTGCATTACAATCGGATCGGTGTTAGCCACGCTGAGCAATTGACTGTTAACTTGGAAGCCTTTGAAAATCTGTAGCCGTTCTTCGTATTCCGATTCCTGGCCCATGCTGGCAAAGACGTCGGTGTAGAAAATATCGGCGTTTTTAGCCGCTGCCATTGGATCGTTTAAGATTTCAACAGAGCCGCCCGACTGTTTGGCATCCGCTTCGGCTTTGGCAATAATGTCCGGATTCGGTTCATACCCTTTAGGTCCGGCAAAGGCAAAGTTAAGGCCTAATTTGGCACAGGCGAACATGAGGGAGTGGGCCATATTGTTGCCGTCACCGATAAAAGTGAGTTTTTTACCTTTTAAATCTTTCCCTTTGTATTCGATGGCCGTCATCATATCCGCCATGGCTTGGCATGGATGGAGTAAGTCGGTAAGGGCATTGATGACCGGCACACTGGCATATTCGGCCAGTTCGAGTACCGTATCATGAGCAAAGGTACGAATCATGATGCCATCCACATAGCGAGAGAGAACGCGGGCTGTATCTTTGATGGGCTCGCCACGGCCGATTTGTAAATCGCGACCGGATAAGAAAAGTCCCTGACCGCCCAGTTGGTAAATGCCGGTTTCAAAGGAAACACGGGTACGGGTAGAGGCTTTTTCAAAAATCATGCCCAAGGTTTTGCCTTGTAAATAGGGATGAGGAATGCCTGCTTTTTGTTTTTGTTTTAAATCGGCAGCCAAGTCGAGCAGCTGCCAAACTTCTTCCGTGGAGAGGTCGTGGATGGAAATAAAATCGTCACCTTTTTTCATAATAGGCTCCTTTCATATAGTGCGAACGGCTTATGTGATGCTGTGTTTGGGCTGAAAATCAGGGTCTACACTTAGATAAGCCGCATAGTTTCAGTTTTATTTAATCTATATACTTTGGTAATACTTCGTTCAATATTGCAATTAAGGTATCAACGTTGTCTTTAGTAATAATGAGTGGCGGTACAAAGCGCAAGACATTGCCGGCGGTGCAATTGATGATGAGACCTTTGGCAAGACAATCGTTAACAATATCGCGGCCCGGTTTAGTGAGCTCCATGCCAACTAGGAGACCTTTGCCGCGCACTTCGGTAATGAGCGTCGGAAAAGATTGTTGCAAGGTTTTTAGTTGTGTGATTAAGTAATCGCCGACAGTAGCTGCATTATCCATTAAGTTTCCGGCCTTAATGGCGGTGAGTACAGCATTGGCGGCGGCACAAGCTAAGGGATTACCGCCGAAGGTAGAGCCGTGATCACCGGCATGGAAGGTATTAGCTAATTTTTTGGTACTTAAAAACGCGCCGATAGGCACCCCGCCGGCCAGGCCTTTTGCGAGTGTTACGATGTCCGGCTGGATACCGAAGTGTTCGTAGCCGAAGAATTTACCCGTTCTGCCCATACCGGCTTGAATTTCATCGATAATGAGCAAGGCGTCATGTTGTTCACAAAGGGCTTTTACTTCTTTTAGATAGTTCGCATCGGGAACATGGACGCCCCCTTCGCCTTGAATGGCTTCCAGCATGACTGCACAGGTTTTGTCGTTAATTTTTGCCTTAATAGCGTCGATGTTACCGAAGGGAACGTAGTCAAAACCGCCCGGCAACGGGCCGAAGCCTTGATGATATTTTTCTTGGCCGGTGGCGGTCAAGGTAGCCAAAGTACGACCGTGAAAACTGTGTAAGGCGGTGATGATTTGTACTTTGTCCGGGTCTTTGGCGGTGGCGTATTTACGGGCTAATTTAATAGCTCCTTCGTTAGCTTCCGCCCCGGAGTTGGCAAAGAAAACTTTATCCATACCGCTTAAAGCTTTGAGTTTTGCCGCTGCTTCGGCTTGCACTTCCGTGTAGTATAAATTGGAGCAGTGAATCATTTTAGCGGCTTGCGTAGCGATAGCATCAACTAATGGTGGATAGTTATGACCGACTACGTTAACGGCGATGCCGGCGAGATAATCTAAATAGGCTTTACCGTTAGTATCGTATAAATAAGGGCCGTCGCCGTGGTCGAGGACGATGTCGTACCGGGCAAAGACGGGAAAATAGTCTTGTTTATCGTGGTTTATAATATCCGTTGTATTCATGGGGAACCTCCTTAGTCATGGATTAATTGCGGCACACTCGGGAGCACTGCCAAAGGTGGGGTGCTACCAAAGGTGGGGCGAGCCGAATGTGGGGCGGCCGGTTAATTTAAATGATTTCCGTGCCGATCCCTTTGTTGGTAAATAGTTCGAGCAATAAGGCATGCGGTTCGCGACCGTCGATGATGGTAACACGTTTAGTGCCGCATTCAAGGGCGTGTAACACGGCTTCCACTTTAGGAATCATGCCGCCTTGGATGGTGCCGTCTTCAATCATGGCAACAGCGTCAGATTTAAAGATGCTGGATAAGAAGCTCTTCGGGTCATCCAGGGAGGTATAAATCCCTTTCGTATTGGTGAGCATGAGTAGTTTTTTCGCTTGTAAGGCACCGGCTACTTCAGCCGCCACATAATCGGCGTTAATGTTATAGGTCGTCTCGCCTTTACCGGCCCCAATCGGGGAGATAACCGGTACATAGCCTTTATCTAAGAGGTCGTTAATAATCTCGGTGTTTACTTTCGTTACTTCCCCGACAAAACCGATATCTACGTGATTGATTTGGCCACCCGCTTCGTGAACTTCGGCTAATTTTTTATGGGCCATCAGCAAGTTAGCATCTTTCCCGGAAAGGCCGATAGCGGGGATGCCCAAAGTGTTGAGACGGCTTACGATTTCGGCGTTGATTTTACCGCCCAATACCATTTCGGCAATGGTTACCGTTTCTGCGTCGGTGACGCGCAGACCGTTTACAAATTGGCTGGTTTTGCCCACTTTTTCTAAAAATTCGGTTATATCCGGGCCGCCGCCGTGGACGATGACCGGTTTAATACCGATGCACTTCATAAGGGCGATGTCTTGCATCACTTTGTTCTTTAATTCTTCGCTAATCATGGCATTGCCACCGTATTTGATGACCATGGTTTTGCCGGCGAATTTTTGGATGTATGGCAGTGCTTCAATGAGTATGGATGCTTTACCGGCGGCACTGATGGTGGTGT
Source organism: Veillonella sp. KGMB01456 (assembly GCF_023051165.1). Lineage (GTDB taxonomy): Bacteria > Bacillota > Negativicutes > Veillonellales > Veillonellaceae > Veillonella_A. Next base: position 6,436 of record NZ_JALKIG010000044.1, on the reverse strand, counting down.
GCGCAGCTACTTCGTCAGGCGTGTTGACGGTGGCCATATTGAAGGCGTTTAATTCGTTAATCATAGGAGGCTCCTTTCTATCCGTATCAGGTATGATATTCGCCGTTGATTTTCACGTAGTCGTAGGTGAGGTCGCAGGTCCAAACAGTGGCGTTCGCATCACCTTCGTTGAGTTCAACGGTGACCGTAATATCGTGTTCGTTCATGATTTGTTTAAGCGTTGCTTCGTTATACACAGCGCCCATGCCGTTTTTAAAAATAGTAACACCGCCGATTTTTAAAACTGTAGTGGCCGGATTCATTGGTACGCCTGCATAGCCGGCGGCACAGATGAGTCGACCCCAGTTAGGATCTTCACCGAAGAAGGCGGTTTTTACGAGTGGCGAATTGGCAATGGACATGCCTACTGTTTTGGCACTTTCAAAATCGGTAGCTCCTTTAATATCAATGGTGATAAATTTGCTGGCTCCCTCGCCGTCAGCGGCGATTTGCTTAGCTAAGGATACGGTAATAGCCATGAGGGCTTCTTGGAAAAGTTCGAAATCTTCGTTTTCTTCGGTAATCGGCTTGTTGCCCGCAGCCCCATTGGCGAGGACTATGGCCATATCATTGGTGCTCATGTCGCCGTCGACGGAAATCATATTGAAGGACTTATCGACACAGGCGTGTAAGGCTTTTTGCAAAAGCGTCGGCGTAATGGCGATATCGGTGGTGATGTAGCAAAGCATGGTTGCCATGTTAGGGCGAATCATGCCGGAGCCTTTAGCGATGGCCCCCATGTGAATGGTTTGGCCGTCGACGGTGAAATGGGTTGAGGCCGTTTTGGAGTACGTGTCGGTTGTTAAAATGGCTTTGCCCGCCAGTTCGCTGCCATCCTCGGATAAGGAATCTACGAGGTTTGGAATGGCTTTTACGATGTCGTGGATAGGTAATTGTTGACCGATGATACCGGTAGAGCCCACGATGATGTCGGTAGGATCACAAGCTAAGGCTTGAGCCGTGTGATACGCCATGGTATGAGCATCTTTTAAGCCTTGCGGACCGGTGCAGGCATTGGCGCAACCGGAGTTGGAAATGATGGCGTGCGCCGTGCCGGTGGCAACTGTTTCTTTGGATACATAGACCGGAGCGGCAGCCACTTTATTCTGTGTGAAGGTGCCGGCTACCGCCGCTTTTTGTTTAGTATAGATGAGGGCTAAATCATGTTTGCCGCTCTTTTTCAGACCTGCTTGAATACCGATGGCTTCAAATCCTTTGGCGTAGGTAACGCCGTGAGATTGTGTATCTAACATTATTGTTTGTTTCATGGTAGAACCTCCTAATTTATGGGTACATGGGAACTAGCTTGAGTCCCGTTGTTTCTTCATAGCCGCAAGCGATGTTAAAGTTCTGAACGGCTTGACCGGCAGCGCCTTTTACAAGATTATCGATGGCGCTGAGGACGATGACGCGTCCGGTTCGTTCGTCAATATGCCAGGCAATGTCAATGAAGTTGGAACCGCGTACATATTTAGTGTTTGGATAGGCATTGAGGCCGAGTAATCGGACGAAGGGCTCCGTGGCGTAGGTTGTTTCAAAAGCTTGGCTTACTGCGTCCGGTGTGACGCCTTCGTTTAAGTTGGCATAAGCTGTAGCTAAGATACCGCGGCTCATTGGCACTAAGTGAGGCGTAAAATTAAGCATAATCGGAGAACCGTTAAGCTTACCGAGGGCTGCTTCAATTTCCGGTGTGTGGCGGTGGGTAGCTACGCCGTAGGCTTTAAAGGCATCGTAGAACTCGGGATAATGGGTATCGAGTTTAGCACTTCGACCCGCGCCGGAGGTACCGGATTTAGCATCAATGATGATGGAATTAGTTTGAATCAGATGATTTTTTACTAAAGGAGCCAACGCCAGAATGGAAGCCGTTGTGTAGCAGCCGGCATTGCCGATGATTTTGGCGGATTTGATGGCTTCTCGGTTTAGTTCGGCTAAGCCATAGACGCTGGGGGCATCAGGATGAGTGTGGGGTACATGGTACCACGCTTCATATACCTTGGTGTCGCTGAAGCGGTAGTCGGCGCCGAGATCGATGATTTTAACCGGTGTTTTCGCAAGGGCTTTGCCGACGGTCATGGCGTGTCCGTGAGGCAGTGCAATGAAAATAAAATCGCTGTCTTTAGCAATGGTTTCCAAATTATCCATACTTTCCAAAGTCAAATCGGTAATGCCTCGCATATGAGGATATACATCGGCCAAGGCTTGGCCGGTATGACTTTCCGAAGTAATATGGGTTAATGTGGCATTCGGATGCTGTAATATTAATTTTACGAGCTCGGCCCCGGCGTAACCGGTAGCACCGAGGATGCTGACTTTGGTCATATGAATCGCTCCTTTGTAGAATAGTTTTGCACTTGATGTAGGTATAATAATACGGTTTATGGTATTTGTTATGTATATTTACTTCTGAAAATTACGCAAAAATTAAAGAAATTTATTAATGGAAGATGAAGTAAATATACAGTTTGTTCGAATAAAAATTCTATGATTGGCATTATAGACCTGAATGCATAAAAATGCAACAATTAATTATAAAAATTCTTGTAAAAATAGATAGAAGATTGACATGTTAAGTATGATGATATGTAATAATTCAGTGATTGCACAGAAAAACACCACCAGTTTACACTGATGGTGTTAAGAATTAATATGCAGTTTGATGTTAATTTATTACAATTCCTAAGATATTTGTCTGAGCGTTATGGCTCAAAGAATGAGGTAATAATTTTAAACCGGGAACATGTAGTACGCAAATAGGATGGCCAGCGGCATGGTGACGGCTGACAAGAGTGTTGTAGACATAACAATCTGCGTGGCCAGTTCCGGGTTATTGTTCATTTCAAAGGCTATGAGTGCTGTATTTACCGCTGATGGTACACTATAGGTAATAATAACCGCTTGTGCTGAAATCGGATTTACCGGTTCGTACAACACGATGTAGAGGAGCATAACAAAGGCCGCTAAGATTGGTCCGCCGATAAGTCGCAAAGATGTAGTAACCAAAACGTCTTTTTTTAAGAAGTTGTAAGGCGTACGACTCATTTGCACACCTAAGGTGATCATGGCCATGCCGACGAAGGCGTTGGCAAAAATATGGAGTGGCGACCATAATACCAAAGTTGTTAAATCGTAAGGGATGAGGCGCGCTAAGAGGGCAGCCGGAGCCGCGTAGAGTACGGGCATGTGGAATACTAATTTAAGTGCATCGTGGCGTGTGAGTAAACCGGTGCCGGCCTGATAAAAGCCTAAGGTATTACAGAAAATTGTTTGAATAATAAAGGTGGCGATTACGCCCACAATGGCTGCATCTAAATAAGGCGTTTGACCGTTTACGATATATGGTTCATTGGAGAATACGAAGGTGGCAATGGCGATACCGATGTTGCCGCCATTGTTAAACATAGTGGCGTTACGCACAATTTGGGTCTTTTTCCGGTCATAGCCAAGAAGTTTGGATACGCCTAAGGCCATGTAACTGTTGGAAAATAGGATGACAAAGGCACAGACGGATATACCGACACTTTCGAGGGTAAGATTAGCTGTATATAATGAGCGAAAAACGTAAGCCGGCAGTAAGATAAAGAAATTTAACTTACTTAATGAGCGTAAATCCAGATTGAATTTTTTATCTAATATAAAACCTACCGCTACTAAGGCTAAAATAGGTACAACACTTGTCCAAAAAATGTGAAAAAATAACCCCACGGTGATGCCCTCCTTTGGTGTAATCTATCTATACTATACCCAATTGAGTATAAAAAAACAACCTTTAAAAGGTCGCGGTTTTACTGGTAAATTGGTGAGTGAGTTTGATTTTTGTTAGCTATATAATAATGTGATTAACTTCTTATGTTAAATACCGCTAAAAAATAGGGAATTAAAACCTTTGATTTTATTTATATTTATGTCATAATAAGACTATAATAGGTTTACAAATAATCACTTATGTGATTATCCGGCGAATATATACTCTGTAATTTGAAGTGTAAACGCAGTATTAAGAGCCACATGATGGAGGCGAAGGAGGTAATGTACATGAAAGGGTACAAAAAGTTATTGTTGATTGCTATGAGTGCGATGGCATTGGTTGTAGCCGGTTGCGGTGGAACTGATACCGATAAAAAAGATGCGCAAGCTACTAAGTCTCAAACAATTACCGTATCGGCAGCGGCCAGTTTACAGGCTGCCGCTAATGAATTGAAAGATAATTTTGTGAAATCCCGTCATTTAGATCCTACTCAGATTACACTTAATTTCGGTGGTTCCGGAACCTTGCGCCAACAGATTGAAAGTGGTGCGCCGGCCAGCATTTTTATTTCTGCCGATGAAAAAAATATGGCACAGTTAAAAGAAAAGAATTTAGTGACGAAGGTAAAACCGTTGGTAGAAAACTCTTTGGTATTAATCGTACCTAAAGATAAGTCAAAAATTTCTATCGAACAATTACCTACCGTTAACCGTATAGCTATCGGCACCGTTGAAACTGTACCGGCCGGTAAATATGCTCAACAGACATTGACCAAATTAAACCTTTGGAATCAGGTAGAAAGCAAAATCGTTTACGGCAAAGACGTTAAAGCGGTTGGCGCTTATGTAGCCGAAGGGTCCGCTGATGCCGGGTTTGTATATAAAACCGATGCTATGGACTTGCAAAATCGCGTAGAGGTGGCAGCGGTTGCTCCCAGTGACAGTCATGATGCGATTCGTTATCCAATCGCCATCGTAACGAAATATGACAATGAATTGGCTCAGCAATTTTATGATTATTTAACCAGCAATGAAGCGCAGCAGATTTTACAAAAATATGGCTTCACCAGCGTAGCTAACAGCGCAAAATAAAATGACGAACGGTCATCGACAGAGTATATAAGGACGCATAGGCGGTTCAGGTGATGAACCGCCTATTGTAGATTATAGGGTTCGTTTGAAAGGTTGTGGCGTATGACTCCATTATGGCTGTCATTGGAAGTAGCTTGCATAGCACTATTTAATATAATGGTAGTAGGCTTGTTGCTTTGTTATATATTAAAACGGTATTCGTTTCCCGGTAAGGCATTGATTGATTCCATCGTTACCTTGCCGCTTGTATTGCCACCGGTAGTGGTTGGCTTTATGTTACTTGTTATATTTACACCGGGCAATAGTTTTGGCGCATGGCTCGATGCTAACGGCTGGCAAGTCGTTTTTGCCAAAGCGGGAGCGGTTCTTGCTTCTTCGATTATCGGGTTCCCTTTGTTTTATCAGACGGTGCGTTCTGCTTTGGGGTCCATTGATCCTGCTGTTGAAGATGTAGCCCGCACCTTAGGGGCCTCGGAACTTCGTATATTTTTTACCATATCTATACCGCTCGCGTGGAAAGGTATTTTGACGGGGAGTATCTTGGCTTTTAGTCGTGCTCTGGGCGAATTTGGTGCGACCATTCTGATTGCCGGCAATATTCCGGGGGTTACCCGAACCATGCCGCTGGCGATTTACTCATTGGTAGAATTCGGCGATTATGAAGGGGCGTTTAGCTTGGTCCTTTATATATGCGCTCTCACGTTGGGTTTATTGTGGACGGTTCACTTTATTACTAAAGGTTCTTTGTTCCAGCACCATGAAGAAAGGTAGGCGTCGTATGATAGAATTTGATATTAAAATACAGCGCCCGACTATTCTGGTGCAAGGTAAAGGCATATTGAGCGAAGGCATTACCGCGCTCACCGGGGCTTCCGGGAACGGGAAGTCTACGTTGCTAAAAAGCTTGGCCGGATTAATTAAACCCAAAGCGGGATTCATTAGTCATGATGGAGCGTATTGGTTTCATAAGGAGAAAAATATTTTTGTAAAACCGCAACGCCGTGAAGTGGGCTATATGCCGCAGGGAAATATCGTGTTTCCCCATATGAATGTGGTTCATAATATTACCTATAGCAAACGGGGCGATAAAGAACTGCTTAATCGTATTTTGGAGCGTCTGCATCTGGAACAATATACGCATACGAAGGCAGGTAATCTATCCGGCGGTGAACAGCAACGGGTAGCTCTGGGGCGGGCTTTATATGCTAAACCGTGTATTTTGCTCTTAGACGAGCCCTTATCAGCCTTAGATTGGACATTGCGTGAACAGGTACAGGATGATATTGTGAAAATCATCAAGGAATGGCGTATCCCTTGTTTGTGGGTTACTCATAATGAAGCGGAAGCAAAAGCAGTCGGCGATAGTCGTTGGCAATTTAAAGACGGCTTATTGCATTCATAACTATATATGATGTTAAGAGCGGCGCCGTATGACGCCGCTCTTTTGTATATTTGATTGTATCGGTCTTCTTTCGTGGGGTACCGGTTGTTTGCCGTAAAAAAGGGGCTGTAACGAAATTGAGTTTTTTAACTCACATTTCAGTTACAGCTCCCTTTT
>NZ_JALKIG010000043.1 GCF_023051165.1 Veillonella sp. KGMB01456 | reverse complement strand
AAAACCGACCTCCTTAAAATTAGATTTTTAGGTCTAACTTTAAGGGGTCGGTTCATACATCTGTCGTCAGGCTACTCTTTTTTTGGAAGTACAAAGTTTAAAGGTATAGGAGATTAACACTTCATGCCGGAACCCTTGCGGGCATAGAACCAATAGGTGATGACTATGGTCACGGCGATGAAGGCTAAAATTATATAGAACGCAGGCATTACCGATTCATAAGTGCTGTAGACCCAACCGAAAACTTTCGGAATGAAGAAGGCCCCGTAAGCGCCCATGGCTGCGGTAAACCCCGTTACTAACGAAGATTGCATGCCGTCCGTAAAAATGTACGGAATCATGCGGAAGGATGCGCCCGTTTCAAAGCCTGTCATGAAGAACAAGAACAGGAAGGCGGCAAAGAAAAGTAAGAAGTTATGGCTGTTAATACCAATCATGATAACGATAGCGGCAAAGAACATGCCAATTAAGGAAAGCATGGTAATTTTGGTGCCGCTATTGATTTTATCGGCCAACCAACCGCCTACGGGACGAATGCCGGCGCCGATGAACGGGCCAAGAAACGCACCGTAAGCGAACGGAATTTCAGGGAATTCTTTATTTACCAAGAGGCTCAAAGCGACGGAGAAACCGATGAAGGAACCGAAGCCGCAGGTATAAATCCAGGTCATGAGCCAGGTGTGTTTATTGGTGAAAATACTCATCATGGAAGCGGGACTCTGTTTTGGTAATGGCAAGTTGTCCATGTATTTTACGATGAGACCCAAGGTGATGAGAATTTGAATAATACCCACATAGCAGGTATTTTGTAAGAAGATAATAGTGCCATCGTTCAAGGTTTGCGGCGACCCTACGAGTGGGGCAAAAACGGTCATGCCCATAACAATCGGCGCCATCAAGAAGATAATGGAAACGCCCAAGTTACCGATACCGGCGTTAATTCCGAGGGCTGTGCCTCGTTTTGAACGTGGGAAAAAGTGACCGATGTTGGCCATGGACGAGGAGAAGTTGGCACCTGCAATACCGAGTAAGGCCACATAGATGAAAAATGTTTCATACGAGGTTGTCGGATCTTGTAATGCCTCGGCGAGCCCCCAAAGCGGAATTAAGAGGAAGGCTGTTGCGACGAATGTCCAGTTACGCCCACCCAGAATGCCCGGCATATAGGTATAAATGAGTCGGCCCGTAGCGCCTACGAGACCCGGCATGGCTGCCAAGGTGAAGAGCTGCTCATCGGTAAAATGAAAGCCGATGGCATTAAGCTTTACGGCAATCGTTGACCATAATGTCCATACACAGAAGGAAAGGGTCAAAGCGATTGTAGAAACGATTAAGTTTTGATTCGCGATTTTTTTACCATATTGATTCCAAAACTGTTCGTTGTCCGGATTCCATTGTGCCAGGATTTCGCGGCGACTAAGTTTTGGGGCGGCAGTTGTTGCTGACATGCTTACACTCCTTTGTTACAGTAATGTGAAAATCAGTCGGTATCTACTCGCTCGATATAGATAACGGCTATTATCAACATGACAATTTTGGCTTTATATAAGGCTGTAGCAAGTTGATTTATTTCAGGATACAGTCATGGTCATAAAGCGTGTCTAATTGGAGTATAGGAAAAATATTCGATTTTGTATGTGACAAATATCACTGAAAAGTAAGATTCTGTGAAAAAGGATGTTTTTTAAAAAACTCAAATCAAATTAATCATGTCTTTGTAAGGTGGAATTCAAGATGAAAAATTGTGCAATTTGTAGAATACTTGCATTTAAGCCTATATGTGGCACTAAATATATAACTTTAGATATATAGTGTGCTATAATAGAATAGATAATGCTTTAGGGAAAGGGCGTTTTAACGATAGATTATAACTGAGGTGCTACGTATGAAGTATACGTTTGATATGGTAAAAGACTTGCGCGCGTTTCGCGATATTGATGAAGCGGATTTCAAAACACTGTTGCAAACGGTGGGCGCTTTTACGAAGAAAATTAAAAAAGGCGGTTATATTACGCTGGCCGATGAAGAGGTGCCTTGTGTGAGCGTGATTCTGAAAGGCACGGTTCACATGATGAGTGAAGATATTTGGGGTAATCGGTCGATTTTGGTGTTTATGAATCGCGGCGATTTGTTCGGTGAATCCTTTGCGTGCAGTTCGAATCAGGTCTCGCTGGTTAATTTTTATGCCGCTTCCGATGTGACCGCTTTGTATATTCCGTTCGATAAATTATTATCCTTGTCGGCTAATGATTTGGGGGCGTATCGTCAATTGGTACAGAATATTATGACTCTTGTGGCCGATAAGAATGTGCGAATTTTGCAAAAGCTGGAAATCGTGTCTAAGCGTAACTTACGCGATAAGCTGATGGCTTATTTTTCTTATATGGCCAAGGTTTGGGGCAGCATGGAATTTGATGTACCCCTAGGGCGTGTAGCGCTCAGCGAGTATCTCTGTGTGGACCGCAGTGCGTTGACCAGGGAATTATCGCGTATGCAGGATGACGGTTTAATTGAATTTGAAAAAAATCATTTTAAAATTTTGGCGCCGGCCGATTCATTGACTTAAAGGTTTAGACTCTATACGTATAAATTGAAAATCGATTAGTATTACGAAATTAAAATAGTGTAATACTCAGACTAGCGTTAAAGACAAGAGAGCGAACGAATAATTCGTCGCTCTCTTGTCGTTTTTGGAAGAAAATAAAGGGAAAGTCATACTATATATGAAGGGGTCAGCGTTATTTTTTAGCCAAGACATACACCATATCAATAAGTGGCAAGATTAAAGCTATTAAAGCAATTTCGTTATGATGCGGAATCCCCGTGAGTGGTATAAACATGCCAATTAAAGTCAGTCCGCCCCACACGATTGGACGGGTCCAAGTGCGACCTTGATTTGCTTCTGGCATAATAGTAGCAGTAGCAATGGGCGTTTTAGTCCAGCTGTTCCACTTCCTCCACCGTTGGAACGTCAATAAAGCACCGAATAAGGAAGCCACACTTAAGATAACCATCCAGATAGCCCATACGATTTTAAGAGCTATCGTATTATGATTGTGAATGTGCAAGTTAATAAGCGTAGTTAAACCGGTAAAATACCATGGAATCGGCTGCGAATAGAAATGATCTTTTTGTGCGTTTTCACAAATATTGGCATATACCGGCTGACCTAAGAATAAAGCCGGATCATCGTCATTTTCACGACCAAGGTAGAATGTATAATGACCACCATTGAAGCGGGATGGATAATCCATGGAGATTAACAGTTGCCCCGGGAAGCGGGACTGAACTTTTGCGATGGCTTCCGATGGCGTTAAGATATCGGATTTTTCGGTACTTAATTCGATTTTGGCATTGGCAGCAACTTCTTTATTGTAGTTGTCGTTTAAGATGAAGAACGTAGCGACACCGGTACCGGTAATGCTGAGGAGAAACCCGAAAATGGCCGTTAACATCATTAGTTCACGATGCAAATTACTGATGCGATTGCGTATAGATTCTTTGAACATTCTAGGAGCAATAGCCGCATTGTTATTTTCAATTGCTAAGCTACAGGTAGAGCCGGTAGCAGATGTTACGATAGGTTGACTTTTCAATCTGGCTCTACGTAGGCGAGCTGCTTTTGAAAACGGCCCATATAGGAAAGCGCCGCTTACAACAGCAATACCGCAAATAAAGGAAATAATGCCAATGAGATATAAGCCAAGGCGGTTTAAGGCGAGACGTGTATGCAATTCGTGGATAATATGCATGGTCGTACGAAGCGGTGTGGCCGTAACCTTGCCGCTTTGCGGAGCCGTGAGCTGCTGGCTGTGCGGATTATAAATAATATAATCGCCACCCATCCCCATACGGGCACGTGGCTCATGGGTGTTATTCTTATCGATGATGCGGTAGCGCAATAGATGCGAGCCCATAGCCGGTGAGATGTTTAAGATTTCTTTAGTCGGATATTTCTGAGTAAACTGAGCAGCTCCTTGGTCGGCGCCGTCCCAGAGGGTATTAATATTCATAGGTGCTGCGCCTATAGTATGCGAACCTTGAATTTCTGCTCTGAATAAGAGAATTAACCCGGTGATGCAGAGTAGGAAGAAAAATAGAAATGAAAATATACTAAGATACTTGTGTAGTTTATACATGGTTGACGTATTCATAAAAAGACTCCTTTCTTTGCCATTTTAGTCCTCTAAAGAATAGCTTTCAAGGTTTTATGATCCTACATGAAAATTACTCATAGGTAAATTGTGCCGAAACTCTAATACGTAAAATCGACAATCAAAAAGTTTGATATATACCTTAACTAAATGTCCCTTTGGATTAATTTTATCGATATATGTGATATAAATCACACACCCAAAAACGTTCCTTTGGTATTCTGAAGATAACAAGGAGGGACAACGCATGAATACGTTTTTTAAAAAATTTTCCTATCTAATACCTAAAAATAAAAGTGAATCAGGCCATCAAGCCGTGTACCAAGGCGGCCGTGACTGGGAATCCATGTATCGTAACCGTTGGTCGTATGACAAAGTGGTGCGCTCCACGCATGGCGTAAACTGCACCGGTTCCTGCAGTTGGAATGTTTTTGTCAAAAACGGCATCGTGACGTGGGAAAATCAGAATCATGATTATCCTGAAACAAGTCCCGATATGCCTGATTTCGAACCGCGTGGTTGTCCGCGTGGTGCTTCGTTCTCCTGGTATATGTACAGCCCGTTGCGCGTAAAATATCCGTACGTTCGCGGTGAATTGGCGGATATGTGGCGCGAAGCCAAAAAAGAACATCCGAACGCGTTAGAAGCGTGGAAATCTATCGTGACGGATCCTGAGAAAACGAAACGGTATAAGTCCGCCCGTGGTATGGGTGGTTTTGTCCGTTCTACCTGGGATGAAGCATCTGAAATTGCGGCCGCTTCCATGCTTTACACGGTGCAGACCTACGGTCCGGACCGCAACTTCGGCTTTTCGCCGATTCCGGCCATGTCCATGCTAAGCTACGCCGCCGGTGCCCGTTTCATGAACCTTATGGGCGGTGCCTGCCTCAGCTTCTATGACTGGTATGCCGATTTGCCGCCGGCCAGCCCGCAGGTATGGGGCGAACAGACAGACGTGCCGGAAAGTAGTGACTGGTACAATGCCGGTTACATTATTACATGGGGTTCTAACGTACCGCAAACCCGTACGCCGGATGCTCACTTCCTCACCGAAGTTCGCTACAAAGGCACCAAAGTTATTTCCGTTTCACCGGACTACGCGGAATCTACCACGGCCGCCGATACATGGCTCAATGTAAAAGCCGGCTCTGATGCGGCGCTCGCCATGGCCATGGGTCATGTTATTTTAAAAGAATACTACGTCGACAACCAGACGCCGATGTTCCTCGACTACGCCAAACGTTATACGGACTTCCCATTCCTCGTTCGTTTGGATGAAAAAGACGGCAAGTTCACGGCCGGTCATTTCTTGACGGCCAAAGACATGGGCGATTTGTCGCAACATAGCGAATTTAAATATTATGTGCTCGATGAAAAGAGTGACAAATTAGTTATTCCTAACGGCCAGATGGGCCATCGCTGGGGTGACAAAACAAAATGGAATTTAAAACTCGAAAATAGTGAAACCGGCGAACCTATCAGCCCTAAATTATCTTTCATCGACGAAAAGGATGATTTAAAAACCGTAACTTTGCCGTTCTTCGGTCATTTGGACAATACGGCCACCTTATCCCGTCGCGTGCCGGTTAAACGTATGAAGACGGCTGACGGTGAAGTATATGTTACTACTGTTTACGACTTACTCTTAGCCAACTACGGTGTTGACCGCGGCCTCGGCGGCGAAGTGAATGCTGACTATGAAAGCGATACACCGTTCACGCCGGCTTGGCAGGAAAAATATACCGGTATCAAATCGGACATGGTGATTCACACGGCGCGTGAATTTGCGGATAATGCCATTGCTACCAAAGGTCGTTCCCTCATTATCATGGGCGGCGGTATCAACCACTGGTTCCATGCGGACATTATTTACCGTGCCGTATTGAATCTTGTGCTCTTCTGTGCCTGCGAAGGTAAAAACGGCGGCGGTTGGGCTCACTATGTAGGTCAGGAAAAATTGCGTCCTGCCGAAGGTTGGGGCGCTATCATGACGGCTAAAGATTGGCAGCCGGTACCGCGTTTGCATAACGGTACATCCTTCTTCTACTTCGCCACCGACCAATGGCGCAGTGACGAAATGGATACCAATGATTTGACATCCGCCCTCGTAGAACCGCGTTATCGTCATGTAGGCGACTACAATGTGTTGGCCGCTCGCTTGGGTTGGTTGCCATCCTATCCGACCTTTAAAACAAGCAGTGCCGATATTTATAAAAATGCCGCTAAAGCGGGTTATACCGAATTTGGCGATGTGAAGAACTTCGTAGCGCAGCAGCTTAAAAATAAAGAGTTGGAATTTGCCGTACAGGATCCGGATGCACCGGAAAACTTCCCGCGCAACCTCATTGTATGGCGTGCCAACCTGATTACGTCGTCCTCTAAGGGCCACGAATACTTTATGAAACATTTACTCGGTACGAAAGACGGCCTCCTCGAATCGGATACGCCGGCTGTTAAACCGACCGAGATTAAATGGCGTGAAGAAGCGGGTAAGGGTAAACTCGATTTGCTCATTGACCTCGATTTCCGTATGGCCGGTTCCGCCCTCTATTCGGATATTGTGTTGCCTACCGCCACCTGGTATGAAAAAACCGACTTATCTTCTACCGACATGCATCCGTTCGTGCATCCGTTCCAGCCGGCCGTAGATCCGGGTTGGGAAGCTAAAACGGACTGGGATATTTTCCTTACCTTAGGCCAGGCCGTTTCCAAATTGGCTAAAGAAGTAAATATGCCGGTATACCGTGATATCGTAGCGACACCGTTAGGACACGACTCGGAAGCGGAACTTGCTCAGCCGGGCGGTCTTGTGAAAGATTGGAGCCGCGGTGAATGTGAACCGATTCCGGGCAAAACGATGCCGCAGCTCGTCGAAGTGGAACGCGATTATACGCGTATTTTTGAAAAACAACGTGCCTTAGGGCCAAACTTGGCTGACGGCACAGTAGGTGCTCACGGTATTGCCGTTAACATCGCTGAACAATACGAAGAGCTGAAAGCGCGTAACGGTGTGATTCGCAGTCGTGCGCAAGGTTCTACCGCTCCTGAAGGGGCTACCGACGGAGCCGGTCATGTGATTTCCACAACTGATGACGTAGGGGCCGGTTGCCCATCTATTGAAGATGCCTACCAAGCTTGTCAGGCCGTTTTGACCATGTCGTCCGCAACGAATGGCGCCGTAGCGCATAAGAGCTGGGCGAAGGCGGAAGAATTGACCGGTCTTAAAGACTTAACCAAAATGACGGGCGGTCGCAGCGGTGAACAGATTACCTTTGAAGATATCGTAGCGCAACCGCGCCTCGTTATCAGCACCCCGATTTTCACGGGTAATGGTAAAGATAATCGCCGTTACACGCCGTTTACGAATAATGTGGAACTCCTCATGCCGTTCCGCACGATTACGGGCCGTCAGTCCTACTTCCTCGACCATGACATCATGGCGGAATGGGGCGAACAGATGGCTACTTTCAAACCGATTTTGGCGTATGCACCAATGCGTGAAAGCTTGCCGAATGACGGCATTCCGGAAATTACACTTAAATACTTAACGCCGCACAACAAGTGGAGTATTCACAGTATGTACTTTGATACGCCGCATATGTTGACCTTGTTCCGCGGCGGCCAATCCGTATGGCTCAACGAAGATGATGCCAACGAAATCGGCGTGGCCGACAATGATTGGATTGAATTATATAACAGCAATGGTGTGGTGGCCTCCCGTGCCGTAGTAACACCGCGTATTCCGCGCGGCCTCGTTTACATGCACCATGCGCAGGATCGTCACATCAACGTGCCGGGCACCTCGCTCACGGGCGGTCGTGGCGGTACACACAATACGCCGACACGTATTCACATGAAACCGACCCATATGATTGGGGGCTACGGACAATTGAGTTATGGGTTTAACTATTACGGACCTACCGGTAATCAGCGCGACATGCTTGTGGTAGTGCGTAAGATGAAGGAGGTTGATTGGCTTGAAGATTAAAGCACAAATTTCGATGGTCATGAATTTAGATAAATGTATCGGTTGTCATACTTGCTCGATTACTTGTAAAAACACGTGGACCAACCGCGAAGGTGCGGAGTACATGTATTTTAACAATGTGGAAACAAAACCGGGCATCGGCTATCCGAAACATTGGGAAGACCAGAACCGTTGGAAGGGTGGCTGGATTCTAAAAGATGGTAAACTGCAGCTCGCTACGGGCTCTAAGGGCAACCGTCTGATGAAACTCTTTTTCCATCCGGAACAGCCTGAGCTGAAAGACTATTTCGAGCCATGGACCTATGATTATGAAACCTTGATTCATTCCAAACGTAAAAACAATCAGCCGGTGGCGCGTCCCCGCTCTTTGATTACGAAGGAAAAAATGGAAATCGAATGGGGCCCTAACTGGGAAGATGATTTAGCCGGCGGTAATACGGCCCGTGCCGATGTGAACCTTCAAAAAATAGGCCAAAACATCGCCCTTGATTTCCACGATATTTTTATGAAATACTTGCCGCGCCTTTGCAATCACTGCTTGAATCCGGCCTGTGTGGCGGCTTGTCCGTCCGGCGCCATCTACAAACGTGACGAAGACGGCGTAGTCCTCATCTCGCAAGATGTGTGTCGCGGTTGGCGTCATTGTGTGCCTGCTTGTCCGTATAAAAAGATTTATTATAACTGGCAGACCAATAAGGCTGAAAAATGCGTATTCTGTTACCCTCGTTTGGAAAACGGATTGCCGCAGATTTGTGCCGATACCTGCGTCGGTCGCATGCGCTATGTAGGCGTGTTACTCTACGATATGGATAAAGTGGAAGCGGTGGCATCGACGGAAAATCCGCAAGAGATTTATGATAATATGCTTGATGTGTTGCTTGACCCGCATGATCCGGCCGTAGCGAAAGCGGCTAAAGAACAGGGCATCCCTGACAACTGGATTAAAGCGGCTAAAGAATCGCCCGTATTCCGCCTCATTAAAGAATGGCAAATTGCGTTGCCGCTTCATGCAGAATATCGTACGGTACCGATGGTATGGTATGTGCCGCCAATGAGCCCGATTTTACATAAAGATGCGGCGTCGGTACATTTCCCTGAAGCGGAAGCAATGCGTATTCCGGTAGCTTATTTGGCACAGATTTTCTCTGCCGGCAATGAAGATGTTATCCGCCGTGTGCTTAATACCTTGCTTGATTTGCGCCGTTACATGCAGCAGCGTACCCGCGGTGAAGCAACAACTGAATTTGATACTAAATATGGTGAGCACACGCTCTATGATATGTATCGTTTGCTTGGCATTGCCAAATACCGCGATCGTTATCGCATTCCGGCCGGCGTCAATGCAACGCAGGAAGAAAAACGCTTGCATCAAGGCGTAGGTGGTTTCAGCGATTGTGCCTTCGGTGGTTGCAGCGGTTCCGCTCCGAGTGCTTCCGGTTGTAACGGTTGTGCCGGAGGTGGCCATGAGTAACTCTATGGAAACAAAAAATCAAACTGCAAATCAAACAAAGCTGAATCAAATGGCGGAGGGTCAAGTTTTGTCGGATCAAACTGCCTTGGATAAGGAAGCTTTGCAATTGAGTGCCTATTTATTGAGCTATCCTTCGGCCGAGTGGCGTGAAGCTTTGACGGACGTGCAAGCGGCGTGGCGTGCTTGGCCGGATAGCCCCTTAAAAGAAAGTCTCGGGGCGGTGCTTGATTATATCAGTAGTGAACAGGCACGCGAATACGAGGACGAATATGTGCGCGTCTTTGATTTCAGCAGTAATACCAATATGTATTTGACGTCCTATGATGCCACTAATGCGGAAGAACAGGCGTCGGAGTTATTGGAATATAAAGCTTTTTTTCAAAAACACGGTTATGACATTGCTCGCGAGTTGCCGGATTATGTGCCGGCCATCCTCGAGCTGTGCAGTACTTTAGAACCTGTGGAAGCGTTGGAGATTTTACAACATGGCAAAGAAGCCTTGGCAACGCTTCGTCAACGACTTATTGACGGTAAGCAGGTGCATGCTTTCGTGCTTGATGTAGTATTACAAATTGTAGAACGTTGGGAGGGAACTTTAGGATGAGTGAATTTGTTTGGGTCGCCTTGCCCTATCTTGCGTTTACCTTTTTAGTATTCGGTTCGGCCGTTCGTTACACCGTGTCGGAACGGACATGGACCACGAAATCCAGTGAGTTTTTGGAGAAAAAACAGCTTCGCATTGCCGGTCCTTTATTCCATTTTGCTTTACTCCTCGTGTTCTTGGGGCATGTAGGAGGCATCTTGGTGCCGCAGGAAGTGACGGAAATGTTTGGCATTGACGAGCATCTCTATCACATGGGGGCGCTATACATCGGTGGGGTAGCGGGGATTTTATTGGTGGTAGGCTTCTTACTCCTTATGAAACGCCGTTTTACATCGGTGTACATGAAAGTCAATACATCGTCAATGGACGTGTGGCTCTTCTTGTTCTTGGGTCTTACCATTTTGACGGGTTTTGCCGGTACCATGCTCAACGCCGACGGTGCTTTTAACTATCGTGAATACATCGGACCTTGGTTCCGCAGCTTGCTCATTATGCAGCCGAAACCGGAATTGATGCTGAATATTCCGATGATGTTTAAGGTTCACATGTTCTCATGGATGGCGGTTTGCTTTATCTTCCCGTTCAGCCGTTTGGTGCATTGCCTGAGCTTCCCGTTCCTTTACTTGTGGCGCAGTGCCATCGTGTATCGCCGTCGCTAGTAGATGGGTGTAATAGCGTATTACTGTCGCTAGTAGATGCTTGTAATAGCGTATTACATATATAGTTATATATAGTAAAATACAATCAGAGGTCTCCGTGTGTGGAGGCCTCTTTTTTATGAAGTTAATGATTAATTTAGTGAATAGGCTATACCGATTGTGAATAGGTGTCCGTAAAACGTAAAAAAATGGGTTGGATTGTTCGGATTTTTTGTTTGTTGAGCGTCAAAAATTAGAAAATAAAATATATAATTGGTAATTATTATCATTAAAAAGAGACTTTGGTTCAAATTGCAGGACTTGAGTTTTTAGAAAAATTAATGGTAAGATGCGTATTTACCACAAAAAGTTATCTTCTGAATTGGAAGTGTGTACAGAAAAAACGAATGTGCTTAACACAAAAATATAAAGGTTTATGCATTGATTTAGAAGAGGGGGTATATAAAAGACTAATGTTTCCGCGGATGGGATTTTTAGAGCGCTTTTGAATGTATATTCTATGCATATTAATACCTGAATATGACAAAACAAGTGTACTTTTAGTATATCGATTGTCAACGAAGTGCGATTAGAATCGCAATAATTGATATTTTGCGAAAAGTTCTCAATAGACATAAATACTTGATTAAACTGCATAGACCGCGTTTGAAAGCCCTCTTGATGTGTGCTATGATTAAGTCATCAGAAAATCTCGTTTTAAGTTGAGGAGGGATTACTTTGCGTACTATCGACGTAGCAAAAGTGACGGAAACAGTAGCCCAAATGTGTAAAAATGCGGCTTACTATTTACCACAAGACGTATATGAAGGTTTAAAAGCCGGTCGTGAAACAGAAAAATCTCCGGTTGGTTGTGTTGTATTAGACCAAATCATTAAAAATGCCGAAATCGCTCGTGAAGAAGATCGCCCTATCTGCCAGGATACCGGTTACACCATCGTATTCTTGGAAGTAGGTCAGGACGTTCACTTCGAAGGTGGCGACTTACAGCAAGCTGTTCAAGACGGCGTTGCTAAAGGTTATGTAGAAGGTTACTTACGTAAATCCGTAGTGGCAGAACCTTTATTTAACCGTAAAAACACCGGTAACAACACTCCTTGTATCATTTATACAAGCATCGTTCCTGGCGACAAAGTTAAAATCGACATGGAACTTAAAGGTTTCGGTTCCGAAAATAAATCCGGCGTAAAAATGTTGGTACCTGCTGATGGCGTTGAAGGCGTTAAAAATGCCGTTATGGAAATCGTTAAAAAAGCCGGCCCTAACCCATGCCCTCCAATGGTTCTTGGCGTTGGTATCGGCGGTACTATGGACTATGCAGCATTACTTTCTAAAAAAGCATTGCTTCGTTCCACTAAAAAACGCAACGATATGCCTGAATATGCTAAATTAGAAGAAGAATTGTTGGAAATGATCAACAAAACAGGTATCGGACCTCAGCTTGGTGGTACCACTACAGCATTAGCAGTTAACATCGAATGGGCCGCTACCCATATTGCCGGTCTTCCTGTAGCCGTGACAATTTGCTGCCATGCAAGCCGTCATGCCGAAGAAATTCTTTAATTCAAGGGGAGGAAGATAACAATGGCTGAATCAAAAACAATTCATATTACGACACCTTTAACTGAAGAAGTGTCCAGAACATTAAGAGCCGGCGACAGTGTATTGATTACCGGTAAAATCTACAGCGCTCGTGATGCTGCTCATAAAGTTATGACTGAAGCATTGGCACGTGGCGAAGAACTTCCTATCGATTGGCACGACAAAATCGTTTACTATCTTGGACCATCCCCTGCAAAACCAGGCGACCCAATCGGTGCAGCCGGCCCTACAACTTCCGGCCGTATGGACGCTTACACCCCAACAATGCTTGATCAGGGTATCAAAGGCATGGTAGGTAAAGGTTCCCGCTCCAAAGAAGTTGTTGAATCCATGAAGAAAAATGGTGTAACTTACTTCGCAGCAGTTGGCGGCGCCGCTTCCTTAATTGCTAAATCCATTAAAGACTATAAAGTTATCGCTTACGGTGACTTAGGTCCTGAAGCTTTGGCTGAATTGACTGTTGAAGATTTCCCTTGCATCGTAGTTATCGACAGCGAAGGTAACGACTTCTACAAAATCGGTCAAGAACCTTATCGTCAAGAAGACTAATAGGTATTGGTCAGATAAACGGATAGTAGTATCCAATCCAATCTAATGATATATATAACTGAGGGACCGCCCGACCGTAAGGGCGGGTCCGCTCAGCTGTATAATGTAACATATACTTGCATTCCAACAAAAAAGTAGTTACACGTTAAAACACGGCTTTTATAGCTGTGTTTTTTTGTTTTGTCTAAAAATAGTGGGAATAGTCTCTCATATATTCTCTTTTATACTGATTGCTACATATATCTAATTGTTATAGTCGGTATTTTTATATTGACAAGGCTGATGAAAGAATCTATAATTAAATTATAGAAACATATGAATAGTTGTTCATATGTTTGCGGAACAGATTTTTACAGTTAAAAATCCGGGTATTTAGAGTAGTGTTAGCCGTAAAAGCTAACCGCAGGAATAGTGTAAGTATTTAGTGTAAGTGGCATACGTATATAGTAGAGGTGAGAAACAGCAATGGAACGCATTTTATTACTTAAAAATTTAACATGTGCGAATTGTGCGGCCAAGATCGAAGACAAGATTAAAAAAATGGAAACAGTAAGTGCTGCATCGTTTTCCGTAGGGACGCAACAATTGCGAATTACGTCCACAGTTCCCGACACCAATGATTTGATTACCGAAATTCAAGGTGTTTGTGATTCTATTGAAGATGGTGTAGAAGTACAGCTCTACGAACGTAAAACTAAGGGGGCTCATGATCATCACGACCATGACCATGCTCACGGCGGCGGTCTGGTAAGCATTATTATCGGGGTTGTGGTGATGCTCGTATACTCCTTTGTAGACGGCATTCCGGAAGACATTGCCTTTGGTGTACTTCTTGCGACCTACTTATTACTTGGTTGGGGTGTTTTATGGAATGCTATTAAAAACATCGGTTCCGGCCAAGTTTTTGATGAAAACTTTCTCATGAGTGTGGCCACTTTGGGGGCCGTAATTATCGGAGAAATGCCGGAAGCGGTAGGGGTTATGCTCTTCTATCGTATCGGTACCTATTTTGAAGAAAAAGCAACGGCCAGAAGTCGTAGCGCTATTATGGATGCTATCGATATGCGTCCGGAACAAGTTCGCTTGGTAGATGAAGCAGGTCAGTCCAAAGTAGTAAGCCCTGAAGAAGTTCGCATCGGTCAGACTATCGAAGTAATAGCCGGCGAACGTATTCCGCTCGACGGTACCGTAATTGAAGGGACTACACGTATCGATACAGCGCCGGTTACGGGTGAACCGGTTCCGGTACAAGTTAAACCGGGCAGTGAAATTTTATCCGGCTGTATCAATCAGAGTGGCCGCATCTTGATGCGCGTTGATAAAGAATTAAAAGACTCTATGGTTACGCGTGTGCTTGATGCTGTTGAAAATGCAGCCGCTACCAAACCTCGTATCGACCGTTTTATTACGCGTTTTGCTCGCGTGTATACCCCAACCGTAGTATTGTTAGCCGCTTTGGTAGCCGTAATCCCATCCTTAATTACCGGTAACTGGAATTACTGGGTATATACCGCTTTAACATTCTTGGTTATCAGTTGTCCATGTGCATTGGTACTCAGCGTACCGCTCGCTTTCTTCTCCGGCATCGGTCGCGGGTCCAGAACGGGCATCCTTTTTAAAGGCGGTTTGTCCATGGAAGCATTGCGTAATATTAAAGCGATTGCTATGGATAAAACAGGTACCTTGACTACCGGCGAATTTGCGGTACAGTCTATTACAACAGCTGAAGGTTTTGACGAAGTAGACATATTGGCTAAGGCAGCGGCCTTAGAAGTACGTTCCTCTCATCCGGTAGCGGTAAGTATTGCCAATGAAGCTAAAAAACGCAATGTTCAGTTAGCAGAAGTTGTTGATCTCGAAGAATTGTCCGGTCGTGGTATGACCGGTGTGGTAAATGGTGTTAAAGTAGCCGTTGGTAATCGTCGTTTATTCAACGAATTACAAATTACAGGTTACGGTGAACCTGCCGATTACGGTAGCGAAGTATTGGTAGCCCTTGACGGTCAATATGCAGGCACAATCTTGATTGCCGATGCTTTGAAAGAAGATACTAAATCAGCTGTGGCAGAACTTGCCAAACGCGGTTTACGCACGATTATGCTGACCGGTGACACTCAAGCGGGTGCCCGGTACATGGCGAAAGAAGCCGGTATTGATGACGTTCGTGCCGAATTATTGCCGGTAGATAAATTAAGTGTTATGAAAGAACTTCGTGAAACATACGGTTCCACCATGTTCGTAGGTGACGGTATCAATGACGCCCCTGTATTGGCCGGTGCCGACGTGGGCGGTGCCATGGGCAGCGGTGCCGATGCGGCCATTGAAGCAGCCGATGTAGTGTATATGCGTCCCAGTATCAGCGCTGTAGTTGAATCAATTCGCATTTCCTCAAACACGATTTCTATTGCATGGCAGAACGTAGTCGTAGCGTTAGGGGTTAAAATCCTCGTTATGATTATGGGGCTCTTCGGCTTTGCCAATATGTGGGTGGCCGTATTCGCCGATACGGGTGTTTCCATTCTCTGCATTTTAAACTCCATTCGTATTTTATATAAAAAATAATAAGGTTTTCAAAAACGTTTAGAATGCGTTGATGAACGCCTCATACGGTAAAATCGCTCTTGGGAAAAGACAAAACAGTCAGGTTCTTTCAAGAGCGATTTTTTCTTATAAATTACCCGATTCAACACTTGACGAACCTCTTCTTTGTTGGATATGATGAAGTATAAGCTAATGAATGGGAGGTGGCGTATGCTCACGGTATATACACATGACGAAGGCGAGCTTGTATCGGACTTAACGGTAGCCGATGCGGGTAAGGGCTCGTGGATTAATTTGGTGAATCCGGACCCCGATGAGCTATCGCTCGTCAATATTATGACGGAAATCCCTACGGACGTTTTGAAAACAGCTTTGGATACGGAAGAACGTTCGCACGTGGAAATTGAAGAAAATTACATTTTTGTTGTTATCAATATTCCGGCATTGCGCGGTAGCGACAGCTATGATACAGTGCCGCTCGGTATATTTTTGACACCTGATTTCTTCATCACCGTGTGTCTTGAAGAATCGGATGTGTTATATCCGTTTATAAACAATCAAGTTGCTACGTTTTATACCTTTAAAAAAACACGTTTCTTGTTCCAGATAATGTATCGCACAGCGACTTTGTTCTTGCGTTATTTGCAACAAATTAACCGCCGTACGGACGACATTGAAATTCAATTGCGTCATACGACTAAAAATAAGGACTTTTTCCAACTGTTGGAATTACAGAAATCCATGACCTATTTTACGTCCGCTTTGAAAACAAACGGCACCGTAATGGAGCGTATTTTGCGCCTCCGTAGTCATGAAGATGTCCGTCATTTGCTTAAAATGTATGAAGAAGACGAAGATTTATTGGAAGACGTTATTATCGAAAACAAGCAGGCTATTGAAATGGTTGAGATGTATTCAAATATTCTCATGAATATGATGAACGCCTTTACTTCCATTATTTCCAATAACTTGAACTTAGTGATGAAACTCTTGGCCGGTGTAACGATTATCTTATCCGTACCGACCTTGATTTTCAGTTTGTGGGGCGTTAACGTACCCGTTCCATGGGCTGAATCGGGTGCCGAAGGGTTTCCTTTTGTAATCGGTATTGCCGCGGTGGTTACGTTCATTGTAGGCCTGCTACTTTGGAAAAACGACTTTTTATAAGTTAATGTATGTATGTCTGCGCGGCTCAACCATGGGCTCACGCAGACTTTTTTTGTAAGGAGGATACTCATGAAAAAAACTTGGTTAATTTTAATTGCTGTTGTCATTGCTATCGGTGCTTGGGTAGTAAGCGGCTATAACGGTTTGGTAGGCATGGATGAAGGTGTAAACAACAAGTTGGCACAGGTTCAAACGCAGTTACAGCGTCGTAACGATTTAATCCCGAACTTGGTAAGCACTGTTAAAGGTTATGCGTCTCATGAACAGGCGGCCATTCAAGCCGTTTCCGATGCCCGTGCTAAACTGGGCGGAGCCCGTACGGTAGAAGAAATGTCTCAGGCTGACGGTGAATTATCCAGCGCTTTGAGCCGTTTACTCATGATTACGGAAAACTATCCGAACTTAAAAGCGGACCAGAATTTCCGCGCTTTGCAGGATGAATTGGCAGGCACTGAAAACCGCATTGCCGTAGCACGTAAAGATTATAATGATGTAGTTAATGCATATAATGCTAAAGTACGTACATTCCCTACATCCATCTATGCGGGGATGTTAGGCTTCCAACCAAAAGCGTATTTCCAGGCAGACCAAGCGGCTCAATCCGCTCCTAAAGTGGAGTTCTAACCGTAAATCCATATACTTATTTTCATAGGATTGTGGCAACGAACTTTGTTTTGTAAAAAAAGATTGGTTAGGAGGGCTTGATGGCTTGGATAATGCGTAAAAACAGCCTTTGGAAAGTTGTCGTGATGTTGCTGCTTACCGCCATCATCGCCTTACAAGCACTGGCGGTTCACGCAGCAGATATTCCGGCTAAACCACCGGCCGGTCAATATGTGGTCGACCAGGTAAACGTACTGTCGAGCAAAGAAGTACAAACTATTAATGCCATCGGCACCATGCTTGATCGTTCTGGTAAAGGGCAACTGGCCGTTGTCGTAGTGCCTTCATTCGGTGATGTGGCTCCCGCTGATTACGCGCTAAACGTATTGCGTGGTTGGGGCGTCGGACACAGCGGCAAAGATGATGGATTCGTGCTAGCCGTGGCGATGGAAGATAAGAAAATCTTTCTCACCGTAGGTTGCGGTTTGGAAGGGGTCTTAAACGATGCTAAAATCGGGCAACTATTGGACACCTATGCCATCCCGAGTTTTCGTCAGGGGCAATTTGGACCGGGCATTGTAAGAACGGTCTGGCAAACGGCTCAAATCGTAGATCCGGATATTAGTAAACAAAGCCAAAATGTGAATCAACAGGCACAACCTGACAATACCATTGAACTGTCATGGTGGCAGGTGTTGCTCATCGGCGGAGGGATTATTTTGTTCCTCATGGTTGATGCCATTTTCTTTGGCGGGGAACTTACCCGGATGCTGCTTACCATGTTTATCTTCCGCGGCGGTGGCGGCGGAGGAGGTCGTGGGGGCTTCGGCGGCGGCAGCGGTCGCGGCGGTGGTTTTGGCGGCGGATCCGGCGGTGGCGGTGGTGCCGGCCGAGGCTGGTAAGAATTATAAAGTAGTTTTGTGAAAAGGAAAGTATCAAATAGAATACGAATAGAAAAGACGCCATATGCTTCCTTGCGATTGTTTGTGTAAGGAATATATGGCGTCCGTTAATTAGAAGGTTAGATTATGAAGCAGATAGAATCAGAAGAATATAAAGAAATACAGAAAAAACGACTGATGAAATTAATCGAGATGGAAGAGGGCTTATTTGAAATCAATGGCTGGCTTTCTGTGGGCGATGTTAAGGAAAATTATAGAAAACGTAAGTTTGAATCATAGTGTTATTTTGCCCACTAGAGCTTAATACTCTAATGGGCAAAAATAATGGGCGAAAAAATGGGGGGTTATAGGACATTTTGAGTTGGTAATTTAATCCCATAGATAGTTAGGATATGG
>NZ_JALKIG010000042.1 GCF_023051165.1 Veillonella sp. KGMB01456 | reverse complement strand
AGAAACCTATTCAGGCTTCTCGGAAATAAAAGTCTAACTTTTTGGGGTCACTACATCACTACGGTCTTTTTTCAATATCCGAGTCTTTTAATCTATGCTAAATCATATAGCTATTCAATATTATCTATACACTACTAAACACCATTACTTAACTTCCAGCTGCAACATCATGCCGTTTTCTTCATGTTCCAAGATATGGCAGTGAACCATGAATACGCCAGGTTTAGTGAAGTGAAGTCGGATACGTACGTGTTCGCCCGGATCTACCTGGATAGTATCTTTAAGACCTTTTTCAGCAGCATCTACGGGGCGACCGTTGCGGGACAAGACTTCGAACTGAACACCGTGTACATGGAACGGATGCATCATGCCCATCATGCCCGGATCTGCATTAGATACGTCCCAGATTTCAGTAGAACCCAATTTGCTGGTGAAATCAATACGACCCATGTCGAATTTTTTACCGTTAATCATTACGTTTTGAGCCATGCCGGACATAACGATAGATTTATCGGCCGGTTTCGTCAAGTCATCGGACGCATTCATATTGTTATAGTTCCAAGCGGCCATGTCCGTGTTTACTTTAGCTTCGGCCGTTAAGGTATCGGCCCCACGTTTGAAGTTCAATACATTGGCTGTACCGTTAGTACCGTTTGTAGTTACCAAGCTTGGCAAGGCGTCTTTATATTTTGAAAAATCAACCAACACTTCGACACGTTCACCCGGGGCAATCGTAATGGATTGTTTAGGTACCGGCCAAGGTAAGATGCCACCGTCACCGGCTACTTGCATCATAGGACTCATGTCGGACAACTGTAAGGTATAGGTACGCGCATTGGAACCGTTCAATAACCGAAGACGAACCATGTTGGTTTTCACATCAAAGTATGGATTAATAGTACCATTTACAACGAGGGTATCACCATATACGCCGTCGGCATTATAGTCTTTCTCATAATCCCATTGGTTATCGGCCGTGAAGTTGCGTTCCTGAATGGCCACCGGGATATCGTCAACACCATAAGTATGCGGCAAGTTCAAAGCGCCTTCTTTGTTGTCATCTACGTAGATGAAACCGGCTAAGCCTTTATATACCTGGCTGGCCGTTAAGCCCATGGCATGCGGATGATACCAAGCTGTATTGGCTGACTGATCAACGGTAAACTCAACTTCGCCGGTGCCACCGTTAGCGGCAATCGGATAATGAGGACCACCATCAACATCGGAGCGAACTACCATGCCATGCCAGTGATAGGTTGTTTTTTCAGGTAACTCATTCTTCAATTTAATGGCTACTTTTTCGCCGTGTTTCATGTATAAAGTGGTACCGAGTACGCTGCCGTTATAGCCATATGTATCGGTAAGGGCACCGTCTTTAATGGCTGTTTTCCCTTCTTGAGCCGTTACTTCAAGGTGACGCACACCGTTTTCATCTACTGTCCCTTTTTGCATAGGGGGTATAGCCAACGGTTTTGCAGCTTGTTGTACTTGCTTCAAAGCGGGCACATCATCAACGCCGTGCATGTGTCCCATCATGCCCATCATACCGCCATTCATCATGCCGGACATCATGGAGTGCATGGAGTTGCTATCCATGGAATTTTGGCCATTCATCATAGAATGCATAGAGCTGTTATTCGCGGAACTCTGATTGTTCATCATGTTATTGACCATGCCGCCCATCATAGAACTCATGTTAGCCGTCATATTTTGGCTGTTTGTAGCGGTCGCGCTATCGTAGCAACAATCATTGGTCGTCACTGTATCATGAGCAGATACAATGGCTGTCCCGCCTGTTATCGCTACTGCCACCAATAAAGCTTTCATATAATTTGAATACTTCTTCATTTCACCGTCTCCAATACTTACATTTTAACTACAACACATTTTAAATATTTCACCTGAAAACCAGGATATATGTATGCCTATACCAATACCGATATATACTTGATTTTGAAATAGTATATACCCCATACCGGTATATTAGGTTTTTTACCATGTAATCATACCATGATTGTAGGAAAGACTCAACACGGGGGTATATTAGGGTACATCTGTCTTTTGAGGCTAGTCTTTTTTATATTTTATGAATAAAAACCTCCTAATATTAGCTCTCATATCTAATATTAGGAGGTTGATTTATAATTTTAATATTGGAGTTTTTTTAATGTAAGTGTTTCAAAATGCTCGACAAGTTGCCTACTATTTTGGCTGATATTCACTGTTAATTTTATTCCAAAACGCTGTATGATGCGCTTCGTTAAATTCATTTTCGCTCATATAGGAATTCGGCAAAGTGAAGGTCATATAGTTTTGTTTCTTTGGATCATAGGTTGGCCACTCAGACTGCTTATTAATTTCACCGGCACGCGCCCAAATTTGAACCATTTGATTGGCTAACTTTTGCTGTTCCGGATTTAAAGCCGTAGATTGAATGGAACTGCCGTTAAATCCAGGGAAGATGTACGGTAATTCATAAGTATGCGATGCTTTTTGCGGGAAACTCGTTACCAAATAAGACGGCGCCGTTTCATCAGCAAACACATAAGCATACACCGGAATCTGATTATAGAGCACATCATTTATGCGTTGCATCGAAGAAGATAACCATGCATCGGTAATCAAAGGGGCAAATGCTTCAGCGTAAGAGTCATATTGCTCCGGTGGATACTCTGCCATAATAGCTTCTTTGAGGCCCGGTCTGTCGCCCAATAAATTTACCAGCCAATCTAATTGAGCCATATACCCTTCACGATCCATGGCTTTCCCGGTCAAAGTTTCCGGTAAGCCGGCAAAGAAATTACCTTCCTGCTTAGTAACACCATTAATAAGGGTTGCTTTATTAAAACGGCCGTTTTTAAATGCTTCCATCGAACGTTCTGGTATGTACTCCCCATCAACCATAAATGTCATCAACATATACGGTGTCTGAGTGCGAAGAATTTGTTCCGTCGATAAGCTTCTAAGCTGTTCGGCCGTAGCATCTTTTAAACCATTGGCTTCGGCAAAGGCAATCCCTTTCGCCTCAGCTTCCGCTATACTGTTCTGTGTAAAGGCAGCCGTCATAGTTGATGTATTACCACTCATGGAAATAACCTGCTGGAACTTACCGGCTGAATGCGGATTTACCATGGCCGTCAAGACACTTTCACCACCGGAAGATTCCCCGGCAAGGGTAACGTTTTGTGGATCCCCACCAAATTGACTGATATTTTCTTGTACCCAGGTGAGTGCCATGTCCTGGTCCATAAGGCCGTAATTGCCGATGGCATGGCCTTCGGCATCAATAGCCGGGTGGGCAAAAAGCCCAAATATACCTAAGCGATAATTTATCGTTACCACTATGGCTCCCTCTTTTGCTAAGGCCGTCGGATTATAATCCTGAGACGCGCCAACTTTTAAACCGCCCCCGTGAACCCATACAAACACCGGAAGTTTCTCATTATTGGCTTCTGCCTTAAGGCGGGCCGCTTCGTCAACAAACACATTAAGATATAAAGCATCTTCGCTACCACCGGCGGTGGCAAATACGCCTAAATCACTATTCTGTGCAAACTGACTTTTATACTCGGTGGCGTCATAAACACCCTCCCAAGATTTTGGCGGCTGCGGCGGACGCCAACGAAGTTCTCCTACCGGTGGCTCAGCATAAGGGATTCCTTTATAGCTCTCAATGCCATTTTCGATTGTCCCTCGCAAAAGACCTGTGTTAATGCGCACGATAGGTGCCGACTGCTGCACCGCCGTGGTCGCTAAATCGGTTACTGCTACCGACGGTGCCCCATTAGTAACAACGACATCGGCCGCCGTGCTGAAACTAAATTGACTTGCTAATAAAACTGCTAAACCTAGTTTACTTAAGTTTCGCCATGCTTTCTTTTGAAATAAATTCATTGTATCACTCCTCTCTGATAACAGTGTAACCGATTTAACATTGACAGAGAAGTTTCCATTTTTTACAATAGATGTAACTAAAAGTTTCTACTTATTATATGCCGATAACTTTTACACCCTACGCTTTATTAGTAACAGTCTTATCTTAAATCAGGTAAAAAGACGTATGTATGCATCGTTTTTCAAAATAAGGAGATCTTATGTACAACAAAGATTTAGATATTTTTAAAGCAGTTGCCGAAACAGGAAGTTTCTCCAAAGCAGCACAAAAGTGTTTTATTACTCATACAGCAGTCATTAAGAAGATGGGCAATCTGGAAACGCACTTTGGCGCGACTTTATTCCATCGTTCGACGCGAGGGGTCACCTTAACAACGGAAGGACAAATACTATATCATCACACGTTAGAGATAATGGACTTCGCTAGTAAAGCAATTGCAGAAATAGAGGCGGTCCAACATAAGAAACATCCGATTCTCCGAATAGGCTGTTCCTTTATGTATCCCATCGATCCATTCATACTCCTTTGGAATCGTAATTTATCGGTAACGGCAAATATGCAGTTTAGAATTATTCCCTTTAGTGAAGATGAGTCTTATAAGAAACTACTTAATAATAAATTTGACTGTATTATCAGCCCCTACAATCATTTTCGCGCTACCGATAATATTTCAATTCTCCCGTTAGGCTCGTATCACTTTTGCTTGGCCGTACCCATACAGCACCCATTACACGGCCTATCGCAATTATCTTTTAAAGATTTAGAAGGTCATCGCTTGCGCATGATGATTACCGGCATCAGTCCTTTAAACGACAATATCCGTAACCATCTGGTAACGCATCACCCACAAATTAACATCGTAGATATTCAGGACCACTACAATATGGATACCTTCAACGATTGTGCCGAAAGCGGAGACATATTACTGTCCTTAGACTGTTGGCAACAGATTCACCCGGCCCTTCTGTCTATTCCTTTGGAAGAATCCTATGAAATGCCATATGGTCTAATTTATTCTAAAGAAAGTCCACCTAATGTTCTTTCGTTTTTGGAACAACTAAAAACTGAGTAAACATCGATGTCAACCCCCCTATCAACAGCTAATAAGGGGCGATCCCAATGACAGTCCTCTAAGTATTTCAACACACAAAAACACCCCGTGACCTAAGCCACGGGGTGTTTTGATTTGTTAAGCTATAATGCTAAACTTAAATTATTTAAGTTCAACAGTTGCGCCAGCTTCTTCCAATTTAGCTTTAAGAGCTTCAGCGTCAGCTTTAGCAATGCCTTCTTTTACAGGAGCAGGTGCGCCGTCAACAACAGCTTTAGCTTCTTTCAAGCCAAGACCGGTTACTTCGCGAACAACTTTGATTACGTTGATTTTACCAGCGCCAGCGTCTTTCAAGATTACGTCGAATTCAGATTTTTCTTCGCCTGCGCCAGCAGCACCGCCAGCAGCAGCAACAGCTACAGGAGCAGCTGCAGTTACGCCAAATTTGTCTTCGATAGCTTTTACAAGATCATTTAATTCAAGGATTGTTGCTTGTTCTAATTCAGCAACGATGTTTTCAATGTTAAGTGCCATGATTTAGTTCCTCCACTAATTATATTTGGTAGTAATATGTTTAAATTACCGATTATGCTACAGTTTCGTCTTTTGCTTCGGAAACCGCTTTTACAGCGTAAGCCACGTTGCGGATTGGAGCCTGAAGTACGGAAAGGAGCATGGAAAGCATACCTTCACGGTTAGGCAATTTAGCAAGGGCTTTAACTTCGTCAGCATTGATTAATTTACCTTCAACAAGACCTACTTTAACGTCAATTGCTTCAGTTTTAGTGTCTTTAATGAAGTTTTCAATGATACGAGCCGGAGCTACTGCATCAGTTTTGGAAATTGCCAACGCAGTTGGACCTTCCAAGTGCTCCGCGAAACCTTCAATACCTAATTCATTAACTGCAATGCGAGTCAATGTATTTTTGATTACTTTGTACTCTACATCTTCAGCCAAGAATTTACGGCGTAAATCAGTTACCTGAGCTACTGTCAAGCCATGGTAACCAACAAGTACGGCCCCCTTTGCTTCAGAAAGATTTTCTTTCATCTGTGCAACGATTGCCTGTTTCTGTGTAGTGACAGCCATTAGAATACCTCCTTATAGATTTTTGGTGATGCTCTATGTACTATCTTAGCGTAAAAAACGACCTCACCGCCAAAACGATGAGGTCAGAACCGTTCTACTAAAAGAATTCGGTGTCAGCCTCAGCGGGCGGATTTACATCCATTATACATACCTGCGGTCTACAGCTAAGAGAACATATCTAATTATTGTTCCTTCGTAACAGTAGTCAATTTGAATACGTTAAGTGGAACACCAGGGCCCATAGTAGAGCTCAAGGTTACAGATTTAATGTACTGACCTTTAGCTGCTGCCGGTTTAGCCTTAATAATAGTATCAACGATTGTGCGGTAATTGTCAAGCAATTTAGCATCATCGAAAGAAGCTTTACCGATTGCACAGGAGATGATACCTGCTTTGTCGGTACGATACTCGATCTTACCGGCTTTAATTTCGTTAACAGCACGAGCTACGTCCATCGTTACAGTACCAACTTTAGGGTTTGGCATCAAGCCTTTAGGACCCAAAATTTTACCTAAACGACCAACTTGGCCCATCATGTCAGGAGTTGCTACAGCAACGTCGAAGTCGCTCCAGCCACCCTGGATTTTTGCTACTAATTCTTCAGAACCTACGAAATCTGCACCAGCATCTTCCGCTTCTTTAATTTTTTCGCCTTTCGCAAATACGAGGACGCGTTTAGTTTTACCAGTACCATGAGGTAAAACTACTGCACCACGAACTTGTTGATCAGCGTATTTAGGATCGACATTCAAGTTGAAAGAGATTTCAACAGTTTCGTCGAATTTAGCAGTCGCAGTTTTCTTAACGAGCTCAACAGCTTCTACTGGTTCGTAGAATTTGCCGGCTTCGATAAGTTTAGCTGCTTCAGCGTATTTCTTACCTACTTTTGCCATTCTAAAATCCTCCTTATGTGGTTTAACGGGAATTCCCTCCCACCGATATGTGCCCTCATTGGCACACGTCGTACGCTAATTAATCAACGATTACAATGCCCATGCTGCGTGCAGTACCTTCTACCATACGCATGCCTTGTTCTACAGTATTTGCATTCAAGTCAGGCATTTTGAGTTCAGCGATTTCACGAACTTTATCGCGACTAACTTTTGCTACTTTGTCACGGTTAGGGACACCGGATCCTTTAGGGATACCAGCTGCTTTTAATAAAAGAACAGCTGCCGGTGGAGTTTTTGTAACGAAAGTGAAGCTTCTATCTTCAAATACAGTAATAACAACCGGAATAGTTAAGCCAGCCTGCTGTGCTGTACGTTCATTAAATTCTTTAACGAACGCCATAATGTTAACACCTGCCTGACCAAGAGCCGGGCCGATAGGTGGCGCTGGACTAGCCTTTCCTGCTTCACACTGAAGTTTTACAATTTTTGTAACTTTTTTAGCCATGGTGATTACACCTCCTTGTGCTCAAAATGTGGTGGTAACGGAAAAATTTCCTCCCACTGGCGACCACCAAGCCGCCTAAAAAGTTTAGAGTTATATTGTATATATTAAAGATTTTTCTCAACTTGAGAAAAATCTACCTCTACCGACGTTTCACGATTGAACATTTCCACATCAAGTTTCAATGTCTGTTTTTCGTGATTGATTTCAGTAATAGTACCTAATCTATCTTCAAAGGCACCGGAAGTAATGCGCACTGTTTCGCCTACTACGACATCAATCGTTTGCTTTGGTGCTTGATCCAGCCCCTGTGATTTGAGGATATATTCAACCTCGGAATCAGATAACGGTACCGGTTTGGTAGCAGAGCCTACGAAGCCTGTTACACCCGGTGTGTTACGTACTACATACCAGGAACGATCATTTACTTCCATTTCTACGATTACGTAGCCGGGGAAGATTTTGCGTTTTACAACTTTCTTAACGCCATCTTTCTCGTCGATTTCATCCTCAACAGGCACTAAAATACGACCAATCGTATCTTCCATGCCCATGGATTGAACCTTACGTTCAAGATTAGTTTTTACTTTATTTTCGTAGCCTGAGTAAGTATGTATAACATACCATTTCTTTTCTGCTTCCACGGAAAGGCCTCCTATCCGACAACACGCATCAACAACTGGAATAATTCGCTAAAGATAGCATCTACAATGCCGATTAAGGCGGAGATAAATACTACGGTAACGAATACTACAATCGTGTAATTGATGAGCTCTTTTCTTGTCGGCCAGACTACTTTTTTGAGTTCCGCTTTCATTTCGCGCGCCATACGACCTACGCCGCCACGACGCTGCTGCGGTGCTGTAGAATTGGATCCTGCCATCATTTCACATCCTTAAATCATCGGGTTAATTGGATGAAACGAATTATTTCGTTTCGCGATGTAACGTATGTTTACCGCAGAATTTGCAGTATTTCATCATTTCAATACGATCAGGATTGTTTTTCTTATTCTTGTTCGTCTGATAGTTACGTTGTTTGCATTCAGTACATGCCATAGTCACTGCATTACGCATCCGGATACACCTCACTTCAAAATAAACTTGCCTTAAACAAATATGCTTATATAGCCTACCACAGCAGGGCAAGCATGTCAAGTTTTGGGCAACTTAAAAAAGCCAGGCGACCACCTGACAATTCATTATAACAAACTTTACCTACTGTGTCTATAGGCTAAATTTAATTTTTTCACAAAATTTTTGGTCCGCCTGCTAACCGCACGTCCCACTGAATGGATCGCTAAAACCTCAGCCTATCCAGTAAGCAAACATCCCGGCGAAACAAAGAGCCTTTACCATCGGCTGATACCGGGCAAAGACTCTTTATCGTCATTTACAATTACATATCTTACGCTATTATTAAAACTTAGTCAATAGATACGATACGTTCTGCTTTTTCTACTTTAAAGGAGAAATAATTAGGATTGTTGTTATGTTCCAAGAACAAATTTTCACCATCAAAGCGACCGCGCCAACCTACTACGATTGGGTACATGGTGCTGATTGTCTTTAATAATTCAATAGGCTTCAAATTTAAGATTGGTGCAAACAATACATTAACATTATCCAGTAAAATTACATCGGAACCGCACGCCTTTAGAGCTTCACACATAACGTCCTTCGCCATATCGGGACGTAAATCGCGAGCTACTTCCAAAAACTCATCGTCAATAAGTTCTTTTGCTTCAATGTACTTCCAACCGTCTTGCTCTGCCAATTCGCGGATTAATTTACTCTTCCCGGATCCGGGACCGCCGACAATAAATAAAATCCGTTCTTCATCCGCCTGCAGAGAATTCCATCGTTCTTTGATGTCCTGTGCTGTTACCATGTGTCATCCTCCTTTACCGAAACCCTACTTACTCAATTCTTTGTTAGGTCTGTCTGACAACATTACCGTTTTTATAAAATTGTCTTTCTCACCCACTGTAAACAACAAATAGCTGTATGCCGAGTCAGGGTTCTTGTAAGTATATATCATGAGCGGATCGCCGTTAGCCGCGGTATCCGTTTCCACGCTCGTAGGCATGCCATATAAATATAACAATAAATACTTACTATCGCCAATCGAAATGCCGCGGCGCGTCAAAGCGGTGCTTTTGGTAATCATCGCCCGCACTACCATCTGATTTTTGTCATAGCCTACCAAAACATCGTCGTAAGCAATGAATTCGTCGTCATATAAGAAGCCTCGTTGTTGCCATTGTTCATCTTGATTCGAAACGAACGGTTCATTCACACGATAGCCCATGAGACTAAAATCATCAGCCGTCAAGTGGTTGGCTTTGTAATACTGTTCCTGCACAGCCGGTAGCTTAAGACGCGACCACACCTGGCCGTCAATCATATCGATAGCGCTTACTTTATTATTCTTTAGTGTAAACACTAAATACTGCGAAGACGAAGCATTAATACCATTAGTTGTAAGCGGTATGCCTTCTCTATTATCTTTCGCCACAGGCGACGCAAATTCCTTCTTACTTTTTACAGAATTTTTACTTTTTTCATATTTATAAATAAGCGCTACGGTTCCCGTTTTAGCATCCCGCCACATGCCTTGCGGAGCCCCGTAAGCAAAGAGGATTGTGCCGCGCGTTTTGCCGATACCGATGTCGCGAACCGTCTCAGCCGCGCCTTCGGTGATGTGAATATTCGTAATAGTTTGTGGGGCA
Organism: Veillonella sp. KGMB01456; assembly: GCF_023051165.1. GTDB lineage: Bacteria > Bacillota > Negativicutes > Veillonellales > Veillonellaceae > Veillonella_A. Next base: position 11,142 of record NZ_JALKIG010000042.1, on the reverse strand, counting down.
AACGTATAATCCAGACCTTCACGACGCAACGTATCACCGTCACCCAAATGACCGTTTAAAGAGCTCGAATTAGGGCCATATACGCCGGTATACACGGTGAAGCTCCCGTCTTTACCGGTATAAGTAGTAAACATATCTTTCACGGTAATCGGTTTAACCGCCGGTTTTGCGGGACGAATCTTTTTAGATTTCTTAGCGTCATCGGCTAACAGCTTAATCTCACCATCGTCCTTTACCGCATCATCGACATCTTTCCCTGCATCGACAGAATCAGTCTTAACGGCATTAGTTGTATTAGTTGTATTAGCTGTATTAGCTGTATTAGCTGCATCAGCTTTCGCATCTTCAGAGGCACCTTTAGCCGCGTCTTCAGCAACACCGTCTTTAGCGTCACCTTTTGCAGCATCAGCTTTAGCTGCTTCGTTAGCTTCAGCGTCCTTAGTGGTATCAGCGGCATCAGCAGCATCAGCCGCATCAGTGGCCGCTTTAGTAGCCGTAGCCGTTTTATCACCGGCAGCCGCTTCACGTTCACTTAAAGGACCACCGAGCAGTGCTTCCCAATCACTGTCCTTACCTGTTAAGGTTCTAAAATCAGCACCGAGGCTCAACTGACCGATGGTAAAGTCCTTTTCAGACAATGCTTCCAAGGAGTCAGCCGTATAGCTCTTGCCGATAGCAGTCAAATCAATGCCGGTTTTTTCACTCTCTTGCGCCTCAATACTTTCCGCCAAGCGCACCGCCATTTTATTGACAGCGGCCTTCTCAGGCGCCCAAGTATCGGCCGGATCCATCACCAAATCAGCTGTTCCATTTGCAAAAACACCGCCCGTTAAGGCACTGCTTATGAGAACTGCCAATGAAATACGCTGTAATTGTTTCATAACTACCCCTTTCGTACCGCTTCTATCTGAGCTTTGAGCCAATTCGTCCACTCGGTTAACCCCGTTTTAGCGGTGCAACTCACCTCAAAAAGGCTGACTGACGGATTTAAGTTCTTAATATCCGTAACAGCTTTGTCCTTATCGAATGGAATATACGGCAACAAATCCACCTTATTCAACAATACCGCCTTCGACTCTTTAAAAATCAAAGGATATTTAAGCGGTTTGTCTTCCCCTTCCGTAACGGATAATACGGTAACCTTCATGGCTTCGCCAATGGCAAACTCAGCAGGACACACCAAATTCCCCACGTTTTCGATAATAATCATATCAAGCTTATCTAAATCCAGTTCAGACAAGGCATCTTCAATCATTTTCGCATCCAAGTGGCAACCACCTACCGTATTGATTTGCAAAACGGGGATGCCTAATTTGTGAATGCGTTCCGCATCTTTTGCGGTATATAAATCGCCTTCAATAACGGCGAGTGAATACTCTTCGGCAAGCTCCTTAAGGGTCGCTTCGAGCAGTGAGGTTTTGCCCGCTCCCGGTGAGCCCAACAAATTAAAGACAAATATATTTTTTTCTTTAAACAAGCGCTGTAAATCAGCCGCAATGGCATCATTTTTGGCCAGCACATTGGTCATAACTTTTACTTCCATAGCTACCTCACTCTTCATCTATATACACGGACCGCATCAATCCACAATTACCGACATCAAACAGTCGAATAACTACCGCCATCAACCGGTCAAATAACTACCGTCATCAACCGGTCGAATAGCTACCGTCACCAGCCGGCCGGATTGATACTACCCGCTTAGTTCCATTGAATTGTCAATCCATATCGATTGACGCTACTTGCAATTCGCGCCCCGTTATAGTGGAAATGGCCAAACTGCCGCAATGGGGACATTTAAATACATAATCAGTGACGGAAAATTCCTTATCACAGTCAAGGCATTTGCCGCAAAGCGGTATCATTTCAATTTGCAAAACCGTATTTTCGGCAGCCGTGTTTTTAGTAACCGAATCAAAACAGAACTGCAGGGCATCCGGTTCAATCCCCGACATAACGCCAAGTTTTAATTGAATGGCGTGAATTACGTGGCCGTCATTGGCTTTTAACGTGTCGAGGGCAATATCAACAATCCCCTCAGCGATTGACATTTCGTGCATGATAGGCCTCATAAATATTTTCTAACAACATCGTGGTCGTTACCGAGCCTACGCCACCCGGTACGGGCGTAACGGCGCCGGCCACTTCAATAGCCGATGCATACTCAACATCGCCTACCGTCTTACCGTCTAAATCATTAATGCCTACATCGATAACGGTAGCACCCGGTTTTAACATATCACCGGTAATCACATGGGCACGGCCCACGGCCGCCACCACAACATCAGCTTGCTTTAAATGCTCTTCTAAATTTGTCGTTTTGGAGTGACAAAGAGTAACCGTTGCATGTTGTTCCAACAGGAGCAACGCTACCGGTTTACCTACAACCTGACTGCGACCCACAACGACAACATGTTTGCCGGCCAACGGAATTTTATAATGCTCTAAAATGGCCATACAAGCGAGCGGCGTACACGGCCAGAAACCGCCTTTACCGGAACTGGCAAGGCCGATATTGCGCGCCGTAAGGCCGTCGATATCCTTACCGGGGTCAAGGCTTTCAATAATCACATCGGGGTCTACCTGCGGCGGCATCGGCATCAACGGCAAGACGCCATAAATGTTGTCATCTTCATTCCACCGTTTAACAACCGCCAGTACTTCCTCTTGGGACGCATCAGCCGACAAATGGGCTACTTCAACACCAAAGCCGGCACTTTTGGCAGTTTTTTCCATAAAACGGGCATACATTTGCGCCGCTTTATCATCGCCTACCAATAAAATGCCTAAACTCAGCACAATACCTTTTGCCTGAAGGTCTGCCAAATGCTCACTTAACACTGCTTTGTGGGCATCCGCCACAGCTTTGCCACGTAATTCAATCATGCCAACGCCTCCTAATTATATATCTAACAACATCTTTATCGTTTAAAATAAGCCCAACAGCTTTATCGTTTAAAATAAACCCAACATCTTTATCGTTTGAAATAAACCGTTACTGCTTCACCCGCTTCGGCTTCACCGCCGGCCGGGATATCCTGAGATACGGCATAACCGGTGCCGTCAGGCGCAAATTGTAAACCTGCTTCATGGAGCCAATCGCGCACTTCGCCGGTCGTCCAACCGGTAAAATCAGGAATGATAACGCTACCATCAGGTGCTTTTTCAACACTCGGTTTAGCCGGACGCGTATCACTCTGACCCTTGAGGTCTTTTTCACGCGTTACCGATGGTGACAACTGGAAGTAACGCACCAGCTGACTCATAATGTCTTTGAAAACAGGCGCCGCAATTTGACTGCCATAGTAGGTACCGCTCGGATCGTCGATAACAATGAGCGTTACAAAACGCGGATCTTCCACCGGCCCCATGCCGATAAAGGACGCAATATAACGACCTTTTAAATAACCGCCATGTTCCGGATCCAGCTTTTCGGCCGTACCGGTTTTACCGGCAAAATGATACCCGTCAACGGACGCCTTATTGCCGCCCCCTTCGGACACTTCTTTTTCCAAAATATCAAGAATAGTCTTGGCCACATCTTCCGGAATCGGTTGGCCCGCCGACATATCTTGGGTAACTTCAGCTTCCGAGCCATCCGGATTATTGATGCTCTTAATAATATGCGGTTTCATCATCTTACCGCCATTGGCAATAGCACTAAAGGCTTGTACCATTTGGAGCGGCGTAACGTTGACACTTTGACCGAAGGAAATCGTCGCCAAGTCAAGCTGCGACATTTCATCTAACGGTCTGAGCTGACCTTCCGCTTCGCCCGGCAATTCAATCCCGGTCTTCTGGCCGAACCCATAAGCACGCAGATATTTATCCATCGTTTCCTTGCCCGTCACCAGGCCTAATTTAGCCATCCCCGTATTGAGCGAGTATTTCAAAATTTCAAGCAATCTGACTTGCCCGTTACCTTCACCGTCCCAGTTCTGAATCGTATGGTCGCCTACAACAATACTACCCGTATCGTTGAAAACCGTATCAACCGTCCATTTTCCGGACGCCAGCGCCGCCGAGGCAGTCAAAGGCTTAAAGGTAGAACCCGGTTCATACATGTCGGTAACAGCACGGTTTTTATACGAATTATCATTCCCTTTATCAAAGTGGTTCGGGTCATACGTCGGGCGGTTAGCCATAGCCAAAATTTCGCCCGTCTTCGGATCCATAACAATAATGCTGGCGCCCGTCGCTTTCGTATCCGCCATAGCTTTATCCAAGGCTCGTTCCGCAATAAACTGAACCGTCGTATCAATCGTTAAGGTGATACTTTTTTCTTTTTCCGGCAAAAACTGCGATAATACAGAGCCAAAAATAGCGGTACCATGCGAGTCCGTAGCGATCAACTCTTTAGTCGTGCCACCGCGCAAAGTATCATCCATTTGCATTTCCAGACCGTCCAGCCCTTTATCATCGGTGCCTACAAAACCGAGCACCTGAGCTAACAAATTACCGTTAGGATAGAAACGACGACTTTCATTAACGAAATTAAGGCCTACAAGTTCATTATCCTTTATAACTTGATCAACCGCTTTCGATTTATCTGGATCCATCATACGATCAAGCCAGATAAACGCTGTATCTTCTTGCAGACGTTTAACAATGGTCTCTTCCTTAATACGCGTATACGGCGCAATCAGCTTCGCAATTTCCTCCGGCGACTGTTTAATCATCTTCGGATCCGCATACAAGGACCGAGTCACGATACTGATGGCCAAGGGATTACCGTTGCGGTCAAAAATCGTGCCGCGCGGCGATTGAAGTTTACGTTCTTCTTTTACCTGACTTAAATTCTTCGTATCCAATTGACTGTTATCAAACACCTGGAGCCATAACAGACGCCCGGCTAAGAGAACCATTACGCCGGAAAAAATCACGAGAATTAGAAATATTTTATTTTGTAAGGCTTTCTGATCCTTATTAGTAATCATGAATCCCTATTACTCCTTACGTGCTTTACGAGCCAGTTTACGCTTAGCCGCCTCCATTAAGGCCTCCGGTTCATTCGCAACTTGACCGCTACGCACTTGAACTAACAATGCTTGCAATATCTCCCCTGTTTTGTCACCCAATAGGGCCGGCAATTCAGGCCCATACGCCAAATCTCGCGTATGAATCGGCACCGATTTCGTTATCGCCGCCAGGCATTCGCCCATGGCGTATGTACCATCGGTACTGCTATGGGGCCGACCGCAACCGATAACATCGGCAGCACACACTTCAGCCATTTGCTGTACCGCTTCTTTTAACTCGCTGCTTTTACGAAAACGGCCACTCTGAGCCTCTTTACGCATCCAGCGCCAAGGGTCGGCATCCTGATTATTGGCAAAAAAGTGAAAGCGCATATGACTGCTCACGAGCCATGCTACGCGCTGCACCATCTTTTTTGGGTATTGTAAGCGTGTCAAAATAACTTCTGCCATTTGAGCGCCCAATTGATCATGGCCACGGTCCGTAATACGGCCGTTGTGAAAACCGCGAATGCAGTCCATGCCTTTGGCCACATCATGCAATAAAGCAGCCCAACGCAAGGTTAAATCAGGCTTAATCGCCTGCACTACGGCCAAGGTGTGCACCCAGCCGTCATAGGCATGAAATTCCGGTTGCTGCGGTAATCCCACCAAATGATGCAATTCCGGCAAAATCGGAACTAACTCATATTCACCGGCCATGAGTATGCGACAGTTGCAATCGGCCAAGCCGGACTGAACCAAAACATCAAGACCTTTGGCCGCATGAGGTGTGACCAAGAGCCCGTCCAGTTCCTGACGAACACGCTCCAAGGAGAGCCCTTCTACGCGTTTAAAGTTAGGCGCCATACCATCCAATAAGCTGTGATGCGGCAAAAAACCGAGCTTGCCCACAAAACGGCAAGCCCTAAACAAACGTAGCGCGTCTTCTTGAAATCGTTCTTCCGCATTACCAATGGTACGCAAAGTAAGACTTTTAATATCTTTAAGGCCGCCCACTAAATCTATCACTTCACCCTGAGCCGTCATGGCCATGCCATTCACCGTAAAATCGCGGCGAGCCACGTCTTCTTCAAGCGTATCGGCATATACCACTTCTTCCGGACGATGACTGTCCGCACCATAGCGCTCGCGGCGGAATGTGGCGACTTCATAACTGCCTTCCGGCACCATCACTACAACCACGCCAAAAGACTTACCGACTACACCGGTCGTATTAAAACCGGCCTTAGCCATAATATCTATAATATCATCGGGTCTTGCCTTCGTTACAATATCATAATCATGAGGTGTTTGTTTGAGCACCAAATCGCGCACCGCACCACCAATGACATAGGCTTCAAATCCGGCATCCGCTAACGCACGCAGAATCCGCGTCGCACCTTGCCAAATTTCACCGCTCGGCTCTAACGTTATTTTCTTTGATGTAAACCAACTCACCCATATCACCTCACTCTTATCACGATAATTTATTATAACATACCCATGTATTGAATTCACCCTTTCGAGATACCTGAATAATAAAAAAACGCCTTCATGAGTTTTCTCATAAAGACGTTTTAATGACGCACTCTTACATTTCCGCTAATTGTTTAGCAATGCGACGACCGGTTTCAGTAGTAGCCAAACCACCTTCACTGGTTTCACGCAATGTGCTTGGCAACGCGCGACCGATGCGATCCATGGCTTCAATCACTTCATCAACCGGAATCTGGCTGATCAAGCCGGCCATAGCCATTTCAGCGGCACTAAGGGCATGAACGGCATAAATACCGTTACGTTTTACACAAGGTACTTCTACAAGACCCCCAACCGGGTCGCATACTAAGCCCAATACATTTTTGAGGCAAAGCGCAACTGCATTAATAGCCTGTTTAGTAGTGCCTTCAAGCATAGCTACCACGGCACCGGCCGCCATGGCGGCAGCGGAACCTACTTCGGCCTGACAACCGCCTACGGCACCGGCTACACAGGCTTGATTCGTAATAACGTTGCCGATACCGGCACCCATAAAGAAACCGCGTAACATAGCCTCATCATCAAGCTTCAACTCTTCGGCTACAGCGCACATCGTACCGGGCATAACACCGCAGGAACCGGCTGTAGGACAGGCTACAACACGGAACATTTTGGCATTCGCTTCATTAACCGCAATCGCATACGTTAAGGCTTTATAAGCTGTCGGGCTCATTAAGCGCGGCGTATGTTCCAACAAAACGTGAGCCTGTCCACCGGACATACCGCTCACCGTACGTTTACGGTCTTCAATACCGTTGACAACGGAATCTTTAAAAATCTGAATACGACGCAAAGCTTCTTTCTCAATGGCTTCGCGAGATTGACCGGACGCTTCCATTTCGGCGCGAATTACAATTTCCCACATAGGTAAATTATGGGTATCGCTTAAATGCGCCAAGTCGGCTAATGTATCATATAAATAACTCATTCTGCTACCGCCTTTTCCAAAGGTTCAAAATACATAACGGAGGAAATACTTTTATGATTCTGAATGTCCGCCATAACTTGTGTATCAACCGGTTCATCCGTATTGATCAACATAACGGCTTCACAATGCTTACGTTTGCGGAACACTTTCATCGTCGAAATATTAACACTTGCTTGACCAAGGCGGCTCGTTACCCAAGCAATAACCCCCGGACAATCATGATGGAATGTCAAAATAGTAAAGTCTTCACCGGAAATCTCCACTTCCAAGTTGTTTACATTTGTCACCAAAATACGGCCACCGCCCAAGGAACGACCTACAATGCTCATATGATGACCGTCTTTGCTGTAAAGATCGAATTTAACTTCGTTCGGATGACCGCCTTCTTCAGACGATTCAATGAACTGATACTGCAAATTAGCTTCCGCAGCGTCTTTAAATGCGTCACGAATGCGTTCGTCTTCCGCATCAAATCCCAAAAGACCACCTACCAAGGCACGATCCGTACCATGACCTTTATAGGTTTTGGCAAAAGAACCGTATAAGGTTAAATCAACGCGATCAATGGGCTCTTTGAAAATAGAGCGAGCCATTTTACCTAAACGGGCAGCTCCGGCAGTATGAGAGCTGGATGGACCAATCATAACCGGTCCGATAATCTCAAAGATACTACTCATTTATATCCTCCCTAAGAAAACATTATCACACCTACACTGTGCATTTCTCACAAACTAATTCAGGGTAAACCCTTGAATTTCCTTAATTTGTATTATACCATAGTTTGTTTCCATAGAATAGACACGGTCATACTTTTTATGCATATTAATTCTTTTAAGATTCTCATTTGCTCATAAAGCCTATTGCTACGCGGTTTGCAAGGTACACGGCAGACGAACGAATTATTCAAAAAAGTACCCACTGCATAGAAAAATATAAAAAATAGCTCCCTCTTTCGAGGGAGCTATGAGAAATTTTAATTGATAATTAACGAGAAACATAAGTAATCACGGGATGGACATCACTATACAACCGCAAACTATCAACTATATTATTTTAACGATTAATCTATAATATGTTTATATTAGTTATTGCCAAGGATAGCTTTCATATCAGCTTCCGGTGTAGTAATTGGGTGTAACTGGAATTTTTCTACCAAGATGCCCAATACGTTGCTGGATAAGAATTTTGGCAAAGTAGGTCCGATATAGATGTTGCGGATACCCAATGCTAACAAGGTTAACAAGATACATACCGCTTTTTGTTCGTACCAGGACAATACCAAAGTCAACGGCAAGTCGTTTACGTCGCATTCGAAGGCGCCGGCAAGCGCTACGGCTACCTGAATAGCGGAGTAAGCATCGTTACACTGACCCATATCGAGCATACGAGGGATGCCGCCGATTTCGCCGATTTCAAGGTCGTTGAAACGATATTTACCGCAAGCCAAAGTCAATACAACAGTGTCTTTCGGAGTCTGTTTTACGAATTCAGTATAGTAGTTACGGCCTACTTTAGCACCGTCACAACCACCAACCAAGAAGAAGTGTTTAATAGCGCCGGCTTTAACAGCATCAATTACTTTGTCCGCAATGCTGAGTACGGTACCATGACCGAAACCGGTTGTTACTTCGTGGCCGCCGTTAATACCGGTGAATTCTTGAGCTTCGCTATAACCGCCGAGTTCAAGAGCTTTTTCAATAACTGCGGAGAAGTCTTTCGTACCGTCTTCGTTAGTTTCCACATGTTTCAAACCAGGGAAACCTACCATATCGGTGGTGAAAATGTTGTCTTCATAAGATTCACGAGGAACCATTAAGCAGTTAGTAGTGAATAAGAAAGCTGCCGGAACGCCATCGAATTCGTTCTGCTGGTTCTGCCAAGCAGTACCGAAGTTACCTTTTAAGTGCGCATATTTTTTAAGTTCAGGATATGCGTGGCAAGGAAGCATTTCACCATGAGTATAGATGTTAACACCTTTACCTTCGGATTGTTCCAATAACATTTTGAGGTCGTGTAAATCATGGCCGGTTACTACGATGAATGGACCAGGTTCTACAGTCAAGGAAACTTTAGTCGGAACCGGTGTGCCATAGCTTTCAGTGTTAGCGGAGTCGAGCAAGGCCATACATTTGAGGTTGATGTGACCGAATTCCATCAACAAAGCGAGCCATTCGTCAGCGCTGTGATCTTTGGCAAATTCAACGAGGCCTTTTACGAACCAAGCATCTACTTCAGCATCATCATAGCCGAGTACGGATGCATGCCAAGCGTAAGCTGCCATACCGCGCATGCCGAGTAATAAAGTGGAGCGTAAGGAGATGATATCTTCTTCGCCTACCCAGAGAGCTTCCCAATCGAAGTCCTGAGCGCTAGCGTCAATTGCTTGACGAGCTGCTTCTACGCGATTAATGAATTCTTGAACACGTTCTTCGTCGAAGTTAACGTTTGTTACGCACATGAACAAGCCCTGTTTCAATAATTGGTATTCTTTAGCAGAAGCGCCTTTTGCATCACAAGCACGTGCCAAACCGATCAAGGCGGACGTCAACTCATCCTGTTTGTTAGCTACCGGTGCGGTTTTACCACATACGCCCTGTACTGTACAACCACCAGGATTTGCAGACTGTTCACATTGGAAACAAAACATACTCATAATAGCCTCCTTCTTCGGGACTCTCCCGACACTGTACTTTCTTAACACTCGTAAGAAAGTAAAAAAATATAAAATACTTGCTTATTACAAAATCAAATTGTCACTTATCGCAAGTTGTTTACTTTGTGACTACATTTAAAGTATAGTATACTTATAGGTAAAAAACTGTAGCTATGGCAACATTTACAAAAATTTTATATTAAGGAGGCTCCTATGCATATCGGATTATCTACTGAACTTGTAACGGAATATCTGGCTGTGCTCAGCAGCAGTCCCTTATTCCGCGACCTTTCGGAAGAACAGTTGCGTCGCTTCTTAAGTTCACCGAACTTATCTATATCCAATTATAAAAAAAATAGCTTTATCGCCATTGCCGGCGAACCCATGGAAGGGATTGGCATTTTACTCAAAGGTCATGCTCACCTGACCCGCGAAAACGTCTTGGGTCAGCGAACAATTATGACCGATCTCACGCCGTCTGCCATGTTCGGCGAGGCCATTCTTTTCACGGACATGCCCAATTGGCCGGCCACCATCCAAACCACCTTGGACAGTACGGTATTGTTTTTGCCAAAATCGGCTTTCACCACATCATTCAACAATTGCGATGCCTGCCAGGTGCAGATTCTAACCAATTTGTTGCATGACATGTCTGAAAAAGCCTTGGCCCTCACCCGTAAGGTTCACTATTTATCCTTAAAAGGGATGCGCGAACGAATTTTTGCCTACTTTGACGATTTATATACTTACCAAAAACAAAACCCGATTCGCCTGCCCCACAACCGTCAGGAAATGGCGGACGTGCTCAATGTATCGCGCACATCCTTAAGCCGCGAACTGGGCCGCTTGCAGGATGAAAAGATAATCGAATTTGAAGGCAAAAAAGTAAAACTATTGGATTTAAATGCGATTAACGAATATAGCTTTTAAAAAAGCGTGTACCCTCGAGTTTTGACTCGGAGGTACACGCTTTATTTATATACATTATAGTACATCTATAATCTGTTATTTAGGGTTATAGGACATTTTGAGTTGGTAATTTAATCCCATAGATAGTTAGGATATGG
>NZ_JALKIG010000041.1 GCF_023051165.1 Veillonella sp. KGMB01456 | reverse complement strand
ACTCGCGACCCCCGCCTTGGCAAGGCGGTGCTCTACCACTGAGCTATTTCCGCATTTCACAACAGAAACTATTCTACACCGTTAACTGTATTTTGTCAAGCACTTTTTTAACTTGACTGCATTCAAAGTGTCTTGTCCCTGACTGCTTAATTATAATATCAAAGAACTAAGGCCCATGTCAACACTTTTGTAAAAATATTTGTACAAATATTTTACAAAAGCATAACGGCCCACCAATTGAAGGTGAGCCGTCACTGTTACCTTGTGTTAAACACTTCATTTAAAGGCTGTATTTACGCCTCAAAGAGGGTAAACACATTAGGGATAGGCAAATCCATGGAACCGAGACCAACACCCTTTTTAGAGGCTTTTTCAGCTTTATCCATCATGGAAAGCAATGCCATTTGTATTTCTTCTTTAGTCGGTGCCGCTGCCCCCGGTTGGAAACCGATGGCATTCAATGTTTTCACCAAAGTCGCCCCTGTGGGTGTTACCAATTCCCCTTGCACAGGCGTCACATAAGTGGGAACACCTTCCAAAAGGTTCGCCGTAGCGGGCGTAGGAATATCCATGAGGCCGTGCTCGCATTTCACCTTCCCCTGACCCAAATGGAGCGGCGAAAAGATAATGCCGGTCACGCCGAGATATTCCAAGCAAATCATAGTGCCTACAATATCGATGATGCAATCAATGGCGCCCACTTCGTGGAAATGCACTTCCTCCAAGGTTGTATTATGCACCTTTGCTTCTGCCATGCCTAAATTTAAAAACGCAGCCAAAGCTTTTTCTTTTACCCAATCGGATAAAGGAGCCTCTTCAATGAGGGCTTTAATATCCGGATAATTGCGCCGTTCCCCATGAGCATGGGTATGAGAGTGAATGCCATCATGCGTGTGCCCATGAGTGTGGGTATGAAAATGAACACCATCATGACTGTGCGTATGAGTGCGGCCTTTACCCTTCAATTTCACGTCAAAATAAGTACCTGCGACGCCCAGTTTTTCACGTTGTTCATGAATGAGCGAAAAGCCGCTCAAATTAAGCGGTGCCAATGACTTTTTAAAGTAATCAAACGGTACCCCGTAGTTAAGCAAGGCGCCGATCATCATATTACCGCTGATACCGGACGCACATAAACCGTGTAAATACTTACTCATAATTACCGTCCATCCTGGCGCTTGTTGCCGGGGCCGTCCTCGGCTACGGTCACCGTGGCTTCGCCAAATGTTTTCATATCGTTTAACATGTGAAGCGACGCATCCACCACGGACAAGCCCATAACGGATCCCAACGCTTCATCCATTTCCAAATCATAATACAAGAACGGGCTGATACCCAAGAATTTCATCTGCGCTTTGTGTACCGGTTCTTTGTATGCCGCCGATTGGAATACGAAGTCCATCACGGCCGGATTAATGGCACGTGCTACCAATAACGCAGCGCCGGTCACGGCATTGTCAAAGACTACGGCCATACGGTTATGGGCGGCACCGAGGTAAAAACCGACCATAGCGGCAATATCTAAGGATCCTACCGTTTGCAATACTTTCAAAGGTTCGGACGCACTTAAGCCATAGTGCTGTAAAGTGGCACTCAAACGATCTGCTTTTTCCTGAATGGACAAGGTGCATTCGTTATCAGTCAACAATTCAGCCATCGGATAACCGGTAATGGCTGCTGTTACGGCCAAACCGCTTAACAAGGTGCGTTCCCCTACATTGCCGATGGCCACGGCTTGCACGCCTTTGCCGGCCAATTCATCGGCCATCTGAAAACCAACTTCCAAAGCCGCTTCCATTTCTTCCGCCGTCATAGCCGGACCTTTTCCGAAGAAACGAGCGCCGTTGGCTACTTTTTTATTTACAATGCCTTTTACGTTGGCCGTATCTTGTTCCAGACCTACGTCAACAACAATTACGTCAGCTTCCAGTTTCTTAGCCGCCGCACCGGTTGCACTGTGACCACTGCCAAGGCGCGTAACAGCGGCTAAGCTTTCCTTCCCTTTCGTGTGGTTTTGTATACCGTCAACGGCCGTATCACCGGCAAAAATAAGAACGCCGTTTTTAATATGGTTTGGCTGTTCCACATTGTAAATACCGGCTAAGCGAACAGCGATTTTTTCCAATTGCGCCAAACTGTAAATCGGCTTAGTCAAATTATCTACGCGAAGTTGGCAAGCATCCATGCATGCCTCATTTAATGGTTTTATCGTAAACTCTCTCATGCCTGATGCCCCCCTTCTAATTCTTGATACATACGCACCGCTAAATCGAGCATGCCCATTTGAATGGAGCCGCCCGATGCTTCACCGAGGCAGAGACCGAGGTTAACATACGCCTCAAGGCCCAAGGTATTTAAAGCGCGATTATGCGCTTTTTCGGCGGATAAATGGGAGGCCATTACATAATCCATGCTTTCAGGCACCAGGGAATGCGCTACCAACGCACAAGCGGTGGTGTTAAAACCATCGATGATGACCATCGTATGAGCAGCCGCCGCACCGAGAATAATCCCCGTAATGCAGGCAAATTCCAAACCACCTACGGAATGCAAAATGCCGAGGCCGTCGTTTTTATCTATATGGGCGTATTTTTCCAACGCATCGTGAACCACTTTTTGTTTTACTTTAAGGCGTTCGTCGGAGATATTGGTGCCCCGACCGGTGGCCTGTTCTGCCGTAATACCGGCGAATTTTGCCGTCATAACAGCACTGGCAGTGGTATTGGCAATCCCCATTTCACCTACGAGAAATACATTATATCCTTCAGCGACTTTTTCATTAACGAGAGCAATGCCCACTTCCATAGCCTTGATGGCTTCTTCCTTGGTCATGGCCGGCTCTTTTAAAAAGTTGCGTGTTCCCATGCGGATTTTATTGTGGCGTAAGCCCGGCACCCAGTTCATGTCCGCTTTGATACCCACGTCGACTACTTCCATGTCGGTACCGCAATAATTGCCCAGCGCATTGGCACCGGCTCCTTTTGGAATCAAATAGTTCTGCGTCATACCGACGGTTACATCGATAGGATAGGCACTAACCCCCATTTCCGCTACACCATGGTCGGCGGCCGCAATAATCATACAGCGTTTCGGAATAGTCGGTGATTCTTGGCGCGTATCCATAGCATATTGCTTAACCATGTCTACCAATTTGCCAAAACTGCCGTACGGCGTAGCCTTGTCCCAAACGGCTTGAATTTTCTCACCGATGGCGGCATCTTTTGGGGTAATCTTTTTACAAGTTTCTTCAAATAAGCCCATCATATCCTCCTATAAAAGGGAAAATTTATCACGAATCTGCTTCGCATTACTCAAATATAATTCAAGTGTATCATCATCCGCAGTTAAAAGTAAATTTTTAATAATTGATATTTGCTTCTCTAAATCTGATAACGCTCGCACCACTTCATCACGGTTGCCCGTTATGATTTCGCGCCACATATGGGGATTACCGCCCGCTACACGAGTAACATCGCGAAAACCGCCCGCTGCCAAGCGAAGGCGTAAATCGCCGTATTCATCGCCCCCGGCAATGGTGGCGATCATGGAGGCCACGGTATGAGGCATATGACTTATGGTGGCCATAAACCCGTCATGAACACTCATGGGAATACACTCTACGCGGCTGCCCAACAGTTTGCCCATTTGAGCCAATTCAGCCGCAGCCTCCGCATCCCAACCGTCTTTAACGTCATCTTCCAAGACAATCCATGTGCAATTCTTAAACAAATCCGCCTTGGCCATGTCATAGCCGCCTTTTTCAGACCCGGCCATGGGATGAATCGATACAAATTTAGCCCCTTCGGGCAAATGTTGTTTCACCGTACCGGCAAAATTCGTCTTCGTACTGGACACATCAGTTATAAGAGTGCGAGGCCGGATGAGCGGTGCCAGCTCCTCAAACAGCCTCGCATTCGTGTCAGGCGGCAAGGCGAATACCAAAATATCCGCCTCCGCTACCACTTGTTTGGGATCGGTATACGCACGAGCCACAACCTTATCGACCAAAGCCGCTTCACAAATCTCCGGGCGCCGTGCATAACCAATCACTTCATAATCTGTATATTTCGCCAACCCTTTTGCCAAAGACCCGCCGAGTAAACCTAAACCAATAATACCTACCTTACGCTTCATTCTTCTTCCTCTGACTCTCTTTTTTACTAAAATCTACTATACTACACGAATCTTCACTTCCATTGAAGATTCAAGCGGATTGAATTTAATACTTTTTCAAAAAAGCAAACAGACCTCACACCGTTTCTTCAATCAGCTTCTTGTTCTTCCATTTACCGCTGTGCCAACGCCATACAAATATGATGGCCCGCACACCTTCATCGATGGCCATAGCAATCCAAATGCCTACGAGCCCCCAACCGAGCCAAACGCCCAAAATAAAGGACAAGTTAACGGCACACAGCCACATGCCAAAGATACCTACAATCATCGGCGTCCTGATATCACCGGCCGCCTGTAAACACTGAACCATAATAATATTAACCGTTCGTCCGATTTCCAGGAATATTTCAATCAACATAATCGTCTTGCCGAGCGTAATAATCTCCTGTTCGTCCGTGAAAAAGGCAAATATATAATCACTCAACAGATAGAACGATACGGACAAGGTCAGGCTGATTGCCATGCCTAGCCACATGGTATGCCACACACGCCCGGAAATCTCGTCTTCCCTGTCGGCACCAACCAAAAAGCCTACGATAATCTGCGCCGCATTGGCGAGGGCAATGGTGTACATGTAACAGAACATGGAAATAATGTAGGCATATACCTTCGTATTAATAACCATGATACCAAAAATGTTGACCATTTTCATAATCGTGGTCTGCGATAACTGATAAGACAGCGTTTCGCCGCCGGATGGCACGCCGATGTGCAGCAACCGTTTTAACGTTTCTTTAGGGAACGGTTTTAAATAAGACCAGGACAACTTAACATTGAGCTGGGTTTTGAATAAATAAAATACCAAGAGCAGACCTAAGCCTTTGCTCAAGGCTGTGGATATGGATACGCCCAACACGCCCATAGACGGAATAGGACCCCAACCGTAGATTAATACCAAGTTACTGAAAATGTGTACTACGTTCATAACGAAGGCCACGCACATGGTAATAACCGGCAAGGAAAAACCGCGGAAGGTAGCCACAAAAGCCGTATAAATCCCCGTAATCGGAATACTCGCGGCTACAATCGTCATATAAAGACTCGTATCATCGATGATTTCTTCCGGTACGCCGAGCCACTCAAAGAGCATGCGATAGGCTACCAAAATAAACAGCGCCGCAATGGAACTGAATACGAAGTTAAAGGCAATACTTACGGTTGTTACTTCGTTGATCTTAGTCGGATTTTTGGCCCCCAAATATTGAGCAATCAAAATCGTTGTAGCCGTACTCATAACGGTAATCAGGAAGATGAAAATATTCATAATCTGATTCGCATTGGCTACAGCGGCTACCGCTTCTTGGGAATAGTGACTCATCATAAACTGGTCAATATTCCCAATAAGCATTTGCAAGAATATCTCGATAAATATAGGCCAGCTTAAAGTGACAACGGATAGGCTGGCACTTTTTTTGACACTTCTCATACACGAACCTCGTTATATTTTGATTAATGCGTCGTGTTCGATCAAACATTGCCAATCGGCAACCAATCGGTATTTAGCCTGTGCTTGTGCCATATCCCAGTTCTCCCCTTCCGGGAACCAATTGCTCGGCATACAGCCGCCCTTGGCAAAATTGATGGCATAGCCCATTTTGCGAACTTCTTTGGACGCCCACCAAGCACCGATCGCCTCACGACCTTCTAAATAAATATTTTCCATGTGGGTGGCTTCCAACCAGTGGGTAATTTCATCCCAATATTCTTTGGGAATTACACTTTTGGCCAAACATTCTTGTAAACTCTTGCGAGCAGCCGCCACCATTTCGGGAGTCAACGTTTGCATAATTCTATCTCCTCCGTATTAGCACAAGACCCCTTCCAAATGGCAGGGGTCTAACATTTGATTATCCAATTTTTATTATAACATCGCTCTAGCTACTTCGCCACTTTTTATAAAGTTGCAAAGGCTTCGTCAGCTACGGCCAAGGTATGTTCAATATCCTTAGCAGAATGTTGTGCCGACATGAAGTTGCTTTCATACTGACTTGGTGCATAATAAATGCCGTGACTCAAGTTGTAATGGAAGAATTTCTTGAACGCTTCCATATCACAAGCGGATGCATCATCAAAATTAAGTACCGGTTTGTCACTGAAGAACAAGGTAAACATGGAGCCTACATATTGTACTTGTACCGGTACATTATGTTTAGCCGCCAATTCTTTAAGGCCTTGGCAAAGTGTTTCGGTGGATTGATTAATCCGTTTAAACACAGTCGGATCTTGTTGCAAAATACTGAGCGTTGCTAACCCCGCCGTTACGGCAATCGGATTACCGCTCAGTGTACCGGCCTGATAAATAGGACCGGCCGGAGCTACTTGGCTCATGATTTCACGGGAGCCGCCAAACACGGCCATTGGTAAGCCGCCGCCAACGATTTTACCGAGGCAAGTCAAATCCGGTTTAATATTGTATTTCTTCTGCGCACCGCCGGAGCTGGCACGGAAGCCGCACATAACTTCATCAAAAATAAGCAATGCGCCGTGAGCCTTGGTCAATTCACGAAGTGTTTCCAAGAAGCCCGGAACAGGTGGTACACACCCCATATTACCGGCTACCGGTTCTACAATAACTGCGGCAATAGCATGGCCTTCTTTTTCAAATAAAGCTTTGATTGCATCAATATCATTATATGGTACGGTCAACGTATCAGCAGCCACACCGGCCGGTACCCCCGGACTATCGGGCACACCGAAAGTGGCAAGGCCGGAGCCGGCTTTTACGAGCAAGCCGTCACTGTGGCCGTGATAGCAACCGATGAATTTAACGATTTTATCGCGGCCCGTATAACCACGAGCTACACGGAGGGCACTCATAGTCGATTCCGTACCGGAGTTAACCATGCGGAGCATTTCCATATTCGGCATGAAAGCCTGGATTTTTTTAGCCAATTCCGTTTCGAGCAAAGTTGGCGCACCATAGCTGGTGCCGCGTAAAACGGCTTCTTGCAATGCCGCTACGATTTCCGATTTGGCATGGCCAAGAATCATAGGCCCCCAGGATAATACATAGTCAATGTATTCATTGCCGTCAATATCATAGATGCGGTCGCCGGAAGCAGAGCTGATGAACGGCGGTTCGGAACCCACACTGCGATACGAGCGAACCGGACTGTTTACGCCGCCCGGCATATATGCTTTAGCTTCGTTAAAAGCTTGCTTAGATTTATCTAATGTAAACATAATCTTCTCCTTATGATACTAACGACAATGGGTATTAAAAGTCTTGTGCTCAAATGATGTATTTGGCACACATTGTGCCTCGTCCGCAATTAAAACGATGCTGACAATTATTTGCGCAACCAAAACTGTGCTGACAATTATTTGCGCAACCAAAACGGTACTAACAATTATTTGCGCAACCAGCGAGCTACGTCGAGTGCATGGTAGGTGATGATAATTTTAGCGCCCGCCCGTTTCATGGATAACAACGTTTCCAAAACGATGCGTTTTTCATCAACCAAGCCCTGCTGCGCAGCGGCTTTAACCATCGCATATTCACCGCTTACATTATAAACGGCCAGCGGATAGTCAAAGTTATCTCGCGCTTCGCGTACGATATCGAGGTACGAAAGAGCCGGTTTAATCATGATAATATCGGCGCCTTCACGAATGTCGAGCTCGATTTCACGCATGGCTTCGAGGCGGTTAGCTTCGTCCATCTGATAACCTTTACGGTCACCGAATTCCGGTGTAGAATGAACCGCATCACGGAACGGACCATAATAAGCGCTGGCGTATTTAGCGGCATAGCTCATGATGGATACATTGGTAAAACCGGCGTCATCGAGAGCTTCACGAATTACGGCTACACGGCCGTCCATCATATCCGACGGAGCCACCATATGAGCGCCTGCTTCCGCATGGCTTACGGCTACTTTGGCGAGCAACGGTAATGTTTCGTCATTTAATACTTCATGGTTTTCAACACAGCCGCAATGACCGGTGCTGGTGTACTGACATAAGCATACGTCAGATACCACGATGAGTTCCGGTACTTCTTTGCGAATCGCTTTGATAGCTTGTTGGACCGGTTGTTCCATATCCCAAGCGGACGAACCTTGTTCATCTTTATACGTTGGCAAGCCGAAAATTTCTACACCCAAAATACCAAGGGCATGTGCTTCTTTAGCCACTTTTACCACTTCGTCAACGGATAAGTGATATTGTCCCGGTAACGATGTAATTTCTTCCTTAACGCCGGTGCCCGGTACAATAAACAACGGGTAAATCAAATCTTCTACATTGAGCGTTGTTTCACGAACCAGAGCTCGCATGGCCGGTGTTGTCCGCAAACGGCGCGGACGATAGGTTAAGTCTAACATTATTCATCGTCTCCTTTATTTATATGAGTACTACCTTTTTATTGTAGTACGATTTTTTAAAACTAGCCAGTGTATTCTACTAAGGGCTACTTTAAGGTACTGCTTTTATTTCAAATTTGCCTTGTGTCAATACAGATTTATTCTGCTGAAGCGTTTTTCGCCACGTCTGCTTTAATCATATCGACCATGGCCGGAATGGTAAAGGTTTCACCGATTAAATCCGGTTGAATGCCATGTTCCACGCAAGTAGCGGCCGTAATAGGTCCGATGCAGGCAACACGGGCTTTTTTAATCAATTCGGCGCCGTCTTTACCAAGCATGGTTAACGTATTGGTTACCGTTGACGAGCTGGTGAAAGTAATATAATCGGCTTCACCGTTAGCTAAGGTTTCACGCAAAGCATCGGCCTGCGAGTCGTCCAACACGGTTTCGTATAAACGCGCTACGGTTACGTCGGCGCCGGCCGCTTTAAGGCCTTCCGGAATTACTTTACGCGCTACTTTCGGTTGAATTAATAACGCTTTGTCGCCTTTTTCAAGGATTGGTGCCAATGCTTTCACAACGGATTCGCCTTTGTAGTCGCTAGGAATAATATCGGCTAAGAGGCCTTTGTCATGCAAAGCTTTAGCTGTGGCACTGCCGATGGCACAAATTTGAGCAGTGCCCAGTACACGACTGTCTTTGCCCAAAGTTTCCAAGGCTTTGAAGAAATAACGAACCCCTTCGGCAGAGGTAAACACAACCGTTTTATAAGTACCGGCATTAAGAATGGCTTCTTTTTCCGCTGCGCCAACCGGTAAAGCTTGCGTCTTAATAGCCGCTGCTTCAATGACATTAGCGCCCAGTTCTTCCAGTTTTTCACTCAAAACACTGGCTTTCGAACGAGCCCGGGTTACGAGTACGTTTTTGCCAAAAAGCGGTTTATTATCGAACCAACGGAGTGAATCGCGCAGGCTTACTACATTGCCTACCGTAATAATGGACGGCGGCTTAATACCGGCTTTTTTCACATCTTCAGCCACATGTTCCAAGGTGGAAATCAAAGTCTGCTGAATAGGTTTGGTACCCCAACGAATAACGGCAACCGGTGTATCTTTAGGGCGACCGTATTGCATGAGTTTTTGTGAAATCATCGGCAAATTACCGACACCCATAACGAAGCTGATGGTATCAACGGCGGTAGCTAAGCCTTCCCAGTTGATGCCGGATTCGTTTTTAGTCGGATCTTCATGACCCGTTACAATGGCAAAAGACGTCGCCATGGCGCGCTGAGTCACAGGAATGCCCGCATAGGC
This sequence comes from Veillonella sp. KGMB01456, assembly GCF_023051165.1. GTDB lineage: Bacteria > Bacillota > Negativicutes > Veillonellales > Veillonellaceae > Veillonella_A. Next base: position 11,697 of record NZ_JALKIG010000041.1, on the reverse strand, counting down.
CGGCGCCGAAATACCGGAGGTCACGCCCGGTACAAATTCAAAGGGAACGCCCGCTTTGGCAAGTTCCAACGCTTCTTCACCGCCGCGACCGAAAATGAGCGGATCGCCGCCCTTTAGACGAGCTACAATCTTGCCTTCTTTACCGTATTTAACAAGTAATTCATTGATTTCGTATTGATGCAAGGTATGATGTTTGCACTGTTTACCTGCATAAATAAGCTCTACATCGGGACGAGCCCAACGCAATAAATGTTCATCCGCCAAATAATCATAGACGATGACATCTGCTTTCTCTATACATTCACGACCTTTAACTGTGATTAATTTATAATCCCCGGGACCTGCCCCAATTAAATACACCATACCCGTCATTGAATTACACCCTCCTGAATCAACTCTTCGATGATATGTTTGCCGCCTTCTTCATATAAAGCTTTGGCTAAGTTGCGGCCGATAATGTCAGCCGTTTTCTTAGGACCCGTTAACTCCCCTTCATAACAGTTTTTACCGTCAAGGGATGAAATGATAGCCTTCAAAGTTAACTGGCCTTTATGGATTGTACCGTGGACGCCCATCGGAACTTGGCAGCCCCCTTGCAATTGACGCAAGAAGCTACGTTCACCGCGAGTACACCACATGGTATCTTCGTCATTAAGTTTAGCCAGCATGTCGAGCATTTCCGTGTCATCACTGCGACATTCGATAGCAAGGGCACCTTGCCCTACAGCTGGAATCAATTCATCGGCTGTAAAAACTTGAGTGATTTGATCGGCGAGGCCCAAACGTTTAAGACCGGCCTGAGCCAACACGATGGCATCAAAGTTTTCTTCTTCCAGTTTACGAAGTCTGGTCTGTACATTACCGCGCAATACATTAATCTGTAAATCCGGACGATGATGTAAGAGTTGTGCCTGACGACGCAAGCTGCTGGTTCCCACTTTAGCGCCCTGCGGCAATTGGTCGAGGGTCTTATATTTTGGCGAAACCAAAGCATCGCAAGGAGTTTCACGTTTTGTAATGGCCCCCAAGGTCAACCCTTCCGGCAAATCCGTAGGCATATCTTTTAAGCTGTGAACAGCAATATCAATGGAGCCTTCGCGCATGGATGCTTCCAATTCTTCCGTGAAAAGTCCTTTACCACCGATGGCGGCTAAGGGCTTTTCTAAAATACGGTCACCCTTGGTGCTGTGGTGAACAAGTTCAACTTCACAACCGGGGAACAGTCGTTGTAGCTCAGAGCCGACAAATTCAGCCTGCCATAAAGCCAAAGCACTGCTGCGCGTACCTATACGAATTATATTTCTCATAAGGATTTTCGCTCCTTTTCTAAGTCAAACATATCATGGAACAGTTTCCAGTATTCATTTTCTTCGTCTTTACCGGCCACTTCGCCAAAGCGAATCATCGGATCGCGTAACAATTTACGCACAATCATGCGGGACATGTTGTCCATAATTTTGCGCAGGCGATCATCCGCATCCGGTAATTTTGCTAAGGCGCGGTGTAATTCGCGTTTGCGAGTACGTTCCGCTTTATCACTTAAGAGTACCATCATCGGACGAACGGACAAGTACCCTAATTTTTCCTCTATTTCATCAATTGCTTCAGCAATTATCGGTTTCGCTTTTTCCGCTTCCAATTCACGCTGATGTTTATTTTCTTCAACAACGCTCTCCAAGGAGTCAATATTAAATAAGTACACATCATCAATTTCGGATACATCCGGGTCAATATCACGCGGAACGGCAATATCAATCATCACAATAGGGTTACCTTGACGATTAGCCGCAATTTTAGCCGCTTCTTCGGGCCCGATTATATAATGCGGTGCGCCCGTGGAGGTAATTAAAATATCCGCCTCTTTGGCTTGATCGATAAAGCTGTCAAAGGAAATAGCCTGACCGCCGAATCGTTTAGCCAACGCTTCCGCTTTATGGTAAGTTCGATTGGATACAAAAATGCTCTTAACCCCTTTGGACTGAAGATGGGTAGCCGTCAATTCACTCATTTCACCGGCTCCCAAAACAAGCACTTTTGCCTCACTCATCGGTTTTGTCAGGCAATCTTCCGCCAAATTTACCGCCGCATAACTTACGGATACCGGCGTATTGGCAATGCCTGTAACGGTGCGCACTTTTTTACCGACACTGATGGCTCGTTGGAAAATGATATTAAAAATAGGACCGGTCAAGCCGCGACTATACGCCGAAATATAGGCCATCTTAAGCTGACTTAATATCTGACCTTCCCCGAGCACCAACGAATCGAGGCTGGATGCTACATTAAATAAATGTGCCAATAAATCGTGTCCTTCATACATGAAGAACCAGTCATCTTCAATCTCCATGTCTTCGACGCCTTTTAAATGCTGTAATAAATGAAGCATGAACTGTTTCGGATTTTCCACATCTTCCAACACCGCATATAATTCGGTACGATTACATGTAGATAAAAGGACACATTCCGCTACTTGTTCATGTTCATACACATGATTAATGGCTTCGCTTATTTCCGTTTTATCAAAAGAAAATACTTCACGCACGTTTACCGGTGCACTTCTATGATTTAAACCTAATACGATTAATTTCATCGCTCAATATATCCTCCACACATTTCCAATCACCCTCTATTATCTTAATCAACTCTTTTTGACCTAAATGTTTTTGCCAAAATTCTTCACGTTCCGCCGGCGTTGTCAAAAGCTCACGTACCGTTTTACGCATTTCTCTGAGAGCCGGCAACATCTCGGCTACTGCCCCATAGCGATTAGCCAAGTCTTTTTTGATTAAACGACTTAATCGAGGACTTACCCGTCCGGTAAATATGGCAAATTCCAAATCTCCCACTGTTACCGTCGCCGGAAAGGTAAAATCACAATCACTGCGGTCATCCGCCCGGTTTACCAAGGCCCCCAAGGCTCTGGCCTTCTTAGCACACATTGCATTGAGCTCACTGTCACTCGTTGCCAATAACACAAAATCCGCTGCCAAATCAACGGATTCATCATAAGCCGCTTTTTGCCACACTAATTGATTGTCAGCGGCCCACTCGGCTATCTTAACCGTCACTTCGGGACTTACTACGGTTACTTTGGCGCCTTCCTTAAGGAACAGCCCGATTCGGCGCTCCGCTACGGCACCGCCGCCGATAACCAAACAACGTTGACCGGTCAGTCGTAAGGCCATTGTAATCATATTGCCTCACTTTCTTAGAACTTCATTTTATCTTTTTTATGAAATTCTTTCATATGTTCTTTATATCAAAATCGGCTTGATATAAATCAAGCCGATTAACACTCTATTTATTTATTATCTTCGCTTGTTTCCGTGGATGCTGCTTCTTCAGCCTGTTCCACAGCCGCCTGAGCCGCCAATACATCCTCGGCTACGCCGGCATTACTATGAATTGTTGAATTGTCTTCGGCTGCTGCCGCAATTACTTCATCGATATTAACTTTCTCAAGTTGTACTTTGCTGTCACCTAACACATAGCCATCCACCATTTGCATTTGCGAGTTCAAAAGGGATTCCATACGGGCTTTGAAAACAGCTACTTCATTACGAATGACTGCATATTTTTCGCAACCTTCACGCAACTGACGTTCAGCTTCCGCAATAATTTGACGACGTTGCTGTTCGGCTTCCTGAATGATGAGATCTGCTTCTTTACGAGCAGAATTTTTAACATTTTCGCCCGTTTCCTGAGCCAATACTAAAGCATCATTCATAGTAGCTTCCATTTTTTCGTATTGAGCAATGCGTTTTTCGAGTTGTTCAATTTTATCCGTCATTTCACGATTATCGCGATATAAGGTTTCATAATCATGGACCAATTCGGCCATAAACGCGTTAACCGCTTCCTTGTCGTACCCACGAAAGCCTGTTTCAAACTCTTTATTGTGAATATCCATTGGTGTAATCATACAGCTTACCTCCTAATTTACATGAATCGTTTGAGATAGACACCGATGCGCCCCTTGCGAGAGGTGCCGGTAATTTCCTCAATTTTCATTCGTCCACGACCTCGAAGCGATATAATATCTCCTTCTTTGACTTCTTGTGCCGGTCCCTTGGCCGGTTGCCAGTTTACTTGCACAAGTCCCGCATTGATTGAACTAACCACTTTGGTGCGGGATACGCTGAATCCGGAAGAAGCTACCGCATCCAGCCGCAAAGAAGCAACCGTGGTTCGTATTTCTTTAATTTTTTCTTCTTTCGGTTGGATTTCGGCTATATCCATATCATCCACCGAAACGGACACCATGGCGATTTTTGTAAAATTCTGTTTCACATAGTCCGCCATTGCAGCATCCATTATTAATTGAGCACCACCGGTTTGCATAATAATATCACCGAAATTGGTGCGCTCAATGCCAAGCCCCATGAGCGAGCCCAACACATCACGATGAGTAAGCAAACGGAAACGCGGATCCCATGACACTTTTAAGGCTTTAATGCCTAAATCTACGGTGCCTTGAAAATCGGCTTCTACGAATGCTACGCGAATGCGCTCGGCTCCTTCATAGCCACCGCCGAATTCTACCTTAAGTTGCGGTAAATTCGCTTTAATTGCGTCGGCAATCACAAGTCCTGCCGGCGACATAAACTCGGTCACCCGATATGGCTTGCCCGCCACCACTTGCTCGGCTAAGTCGAGCATGCGGCGAGCTTCTTCGCCACTACCGGATGCTTCAAAATATCGAATTAATTTTTCTTTATCTTTCACAAATCCTCCTAATGCTTGCCAAGTTCCAAAGAGCGTTCATAACATGCCACAACACCCTCTTGCAAGGCGGAGCGAAGGCCTTCTTTTTCCATTTTGGCAATGCCTGCAATCGTCGTACCGCCCGGAGACGTTACTTGATCGCGCAATACCGCCGGATGATTCCCCGTTTCGAGTGCCATTTTACCGGCACCGAACAAAGTATACGCAGCCGCTTTAATGGCCACTTTACGGGTCAATCCCAACCGCACGCCCGCATCAGCCAAAGCATCCATGATAACGAATGCATAGCCCGGGCCGGATCCGGAAATCGCCGTCAACCGTTCCAAATCGGCTTCGGAACAAACGACGGCTTCACCGATGGCCCCAAATAAGGCACTCAGTTCAGCCGTAACGGTTTCATTGCCTTTACTGCCTGCCGTAAGCGCCGTCAAGCCGGCTCCCACCACCACAGGTGTATTCGGCATAGCACGATACCATACGGCCTGCGGAATCGCCGCTTCCAAAGTACTAAGGGTTACGCCTGCCGCCACGGACAAACAAGTTGTCCCGGCCGGCAAGATTTTGAATTGCGGCAATACTTCAGGCAATACTTGCGGTTTGACTGCCCAAATGACAGTTTTAACATCCTTTATATCAGGCAATTCAGTGCCTGCATTGACGTTTAATTCTTCACGCAATGCGTGGGCACTGGCTTCAGTTTTTACTAATACATATACAGCTTGGGGCTCAACCAAGCGATTAGCTAAGGCACCACGCAAAATGGCACCGCCCATCGCACCGGCTCCAATGAATAAAATTTGGCCTGCCATGCTGACCTCCTATTATAATTGAGGTTCTTTCCATGTGAATTGATCCGACATGTCGTTATAGCTCTTGTCGTTATAATCAACTGTTACATTTACGGGTACACAAATAAAAATATCTTTACCGATTTTTTCCAATTTGCCGTCTAAAGCAAAGGTGGCGCCGCTCACAAAATCAACAATGCGCGCCGATTCATGAGGGTCGGTTTTTTCAAAATTAATTACTACGGGACGCATATCGCGAAGTTCGTTAGTAATACGTTCGGAATCTTCAAATACTGTTGGTTCGACAATGACTACTTTCATTGAATTAGGACGTTGGGCCACGGTGTTATATCCTCCTGTTTTTGCGGGACGAAATGCTGAACTTGTTGTGTTGGTCTGCGGTGCCGTCTGCGGAACCGGCTCATCATAATCAGGACCTGAATTTTCCGTGTATTCATCTTCATCATATACGTCATGGTCATTACCAAAAAACATTTGCTTAATACTATTCCAACTTAAACTCATTAATAAACCCTCCTACAACGCGCTATTTTAATCATATACTCGGTTACCAAAAATTGCGGTGCCAACGCGAATCATATTCGCGCCTTCTCCCAAAGCCACTTCAAAGTCATGGGTCATTCCCATGGACAAATATTCAATCTGTCCTTCCGGGAATTGGGATTTCATATCCTCATATAATGCATGGGCTACTCGAAAAATAGGACGAGCCTCTTCAGGATCTTCGAAAAAAGGTGCCATGCACATCAATCCTTTGACTCTTACATTCGGCAATGTCTTCGCATAATCGCGCACTTCCGGAAAGTCCTCTACTGTCAACCCGGACTTACTTGCTTCCCGAGCCACATTGACTTGCAGCAAAACATCTTGTATTTTGCCACATTTAGCGGCCACTTTATTTATCTCATCCAGTAGCTTACTGCTATCTACAGAGTGTATTAAGGAAAACAATGGAACAGCTTGTCGCACTTTGTTCATTTGCAAATGACCAATCAAGTGCCATTCCAGCTCCGGTCCATTGTAAGTCAACAACTTCTCCTTCGCTTCCTGGACCCGATTTTCTCCCACTGTGCGGACGCCTAATTGCGCCACCGTTTCCACTGCTGATACAGGATGATTTTTTGTCACAGCTATGAGCGTTACCCGGTCAGTGCGACCTGCTTTCGCCATGGCATCAGCCATCCGCTTTTGCACAGCTTCCAACGCGTCTTTTATCATAGCTTACCCCCTTATGCACCAGCATACGCTCGTTAGTGCATGTAAAAAATACTTTCATGCGATAATATTATATAATAAATAAGCTAAAATGCCAATGAAAATATGAGTAAATCGGTCATTTCTTCTGTTTTCTAAGCATTGCAAATAATGCCATTCGACCGGTTTTGCCAAACTCACGACGATACGAATAACAACCGGGTGCCGTCATACTATCTGTAGGAGACACGGTAATCTGCTGTAAAGGTACGCCGATTTGGCGTAAATCCTGCACGATAAACTGCTGCAAATTAACATGCGGCGTCTGAATTCCCTTGTCTGCCCGATAGCGATAACCGACAATCTGATCCGGAATATAGGATGCTTTGCGAAAGGTTTCCGCCAGTTCTTCACTAACTTCGAAGGAATTATAATGAATGGACGGGCCGAGGTATACATGACAGTCTTGCGGCCGTGTACCATAGGCATTCCCCATCGCTTCCATCGTCAAAATCGGCACATGACCGATAGTCCCGCGCCAGCCGGCATGAATGACCGCTACGGCATGGTGGTTCGGGTCATACACCAAAACGGGCACACAATCGGCTACCAAGAGTAATAACGGTACTTCTTCCAAGCAGGTAAATATGGCATCACTATTAGGGATAGCTTTGTCCATCTGAAAAGCACCGGCCCCCACATTCGCTTCCGTCACTTCGGAAATCTCCGTGCCGTGCACCTGCTGCGCACAGGTTAACAGCTCCGGTCCGACCCGTAAATGTTTGGCCAAACGGCGGCGATTTTCCCAAACGGCTTCTATATCATCGCCTACATGAAGGCCTAAATTAAATGAATCAAAAGGCTTCTTAGAAACACCGCCAAAGCGCCGGGTCACACCGTGCATCAGTGGAAAACCTGTCAATGTGGCATCTGCTTCAAATTCAAAGGGACGTCCCGGAAAACCGCCACCTTCGCGAATTACGGTTCTATTCTGTCGTGCCATAATCACACCCCGTTTCATTACAAACCCCGCAGCGCCTACAGCCGGCTTGGCAAGGCGCTGTATATGTTTCCGTCAAACTCCGTTGCCACTCAGTCGCCAAGTAACCTTCGGCCAATTGCATATCCAGCATGTCCCAAGGAAGCGGCTCAGTTAGTTCTCTTTCTCGATATAAAGCGCTATCCATATCATAATCAAATTCACGGCAAGCGTTTTTGAAAGCTTTCGCGCCGCCATTTTCAGCGGCATAGGCAATAATCTCACCCAAACGGCGATCACCGCGCGCCAGCACACCTTGAATATAGGCTTCTTTCGGTGATTCCACGAGCACCTCAATGCGTCGGTTCTTGCCAAGCGCTTTCTTGATTGAATTCAGCTTCTTCGTCACTTCTTTTTGGTTCGCCATAGGCATCCATTGAAACGGCGTAAACGGCTTCGGTATAAACGGATTGACACTCAAGGTCAAACGCCCTTTACACCCTGCATCCTGCATGTAGCCGAACACATCATTCGCCATAGTCACAATGGCCTCAATATCTTCATCCGTCTCCGTAGGCAAACCAACCATGATATAGAGCCGAATATGCGGAATGCCCGCCTTCGCCGCCAAGGTTACGGCCTTACGCATATCCTCATTGGAAATGCCTTTGTTAATAACCCGGCGCAGCCTGTCACTGCCTGCTTCCGGTGCTATAGTAATCGTCTGTTGGCCACTGGCGGCGAGTCCATCCACTACGGCTTGGGTCAACGAATCGGCCCGTAAGGAGGCACAGGAATAACGCAAACCTTTTGAACGAATATAAGTCACCAACTCATCAATATCAGGATAATCGGAAATAGCGGCGCCCATGAGTCCCACTTTCTTGTTTAACTCAGCCGCCCTATCTACGCCGGCTTTCAGTAAATCAAGTTTACGCAAACGCGGTGTGCGATAGCAATAACCGGCCATGCAGAAGCGACAATGCCGGCCGCAACCGCGGGCCACTTCTACGATGTACATGGCCCCGAATTCCGTATAATCCGTGGCGATTACCGTTTCCCCCACTGATTCCAACTGTCGCCAATGGCGTGTAACACGAGGCAGATTGTCTTTGGCGGAATCTTCTGCTTGCCTTCCAGATTTCGCTTCAAAACCTGTTTCAAAAGCTCCATCTGAATTCATATTATAACCGGCAAAATCACCATTTTCATCATATTGCGGTTCATAGAATTCCGGTACATACACACCTTCCAAGCGACTTAGATTTTTCAAAATATCAATACGCGACTCATTATTCAAACGCCCCTCTTCGATAACGCTTAGCATTTTCGAAATAAGTTCTTCCCCTTCACCGATGATAAACGCATCAATAAAATCCGATAACGGCTCCGGATTAAACGTAGCACAGGGACCGCCGGCAATTACGATAGGATCGCGCTCGATGCGATGAATTCGTTTCACCGGCACACGACCTAATTTCAAAAGCTGCGGTATATTAAAATAATCCATCTCAAAGGTAATATCGATACCGATAACATCACATTCATTGAGTGGTCGTTGCGTCTCCACACTCATAAGCGGCAAACGATGTTTTTCATAATCACGAAGCTCCGACGAGGCCGGCATAAAATACCGTTCACCACAACTTCGTTCACGTAAATTCACTTCTTCATATATAATCTGCAACCCCAAATTACTCATCCCTACGAAATACGTATTCGGATAGACCAAACCAACTTTAAACGGTTTGTGAGGATTGCTTTCTACACGGCTTACTTCATTGGCTCTAAGCGATTGTAAGCCATTTAGTATTTCATTTCTTGTCACGGCGCAACCTCCTCGAGCAAAACACATCTTAATTATTAATTATAGCACGAATTCAATACACAGCGAAAATAAAAGGGCATGAGGTAAATAAAAGGAGCACTCTCAGTTTTAGCCGGAGCACTCCTTACAATATTTAACCCTTACTGTTTTTAAAAAATCTAATTTTAATTCAACGAATTAACCATGCCTTCTTCCGCTGTTTCCCCTTCCAGCGCGGCATCTGTTTTAATAGCCTGACGGCTTACTAAGGTACAAACGCCGAAGGTAATGCTGCACACAATCCATTCCAAATAGATTACATGTGGCACGATGCGTACGGCCGGCACGAAATTCCAGGCAAGCAATGTTACTACAGCCGCCACCAAAGTGTAGAACGCACCGATACGGCTGCAATATTTAGGTGCGAACAAGGTCATCAAGACGATAACCGCGAAAGCTGCCATAAGGCTTAAGCCCTGCATCAAGGTAGCGATGATGCCGCTGATAGTCAGTGCGAAGATGAATGTCATGAGCCCCATAACCACGATGGCAATTTTGGTAATAAGCGTATATTTTTCATCAGTTACATTCGGATTGATAAAACGTTTGTAAATATCCTGGGAGAATAAAGTACCGGAGCTCAACAATAAATTACAAGCGGTACTTACATCGGCTGCCCAAAGGGCTGCCAAGGTCAAACCGGCCAAAAGCGGATGAAGCGAAACGATTAATTTCGGTAAGGCCAACGCCGGTGCCAAGCCGGGATACAATTCAGCCGCGATTACGCCCAAGTAGGCACTGATGAAACCGATTGGCAACATAATGAGGCCGCCCAAGATGAACCCTTTACGTGCGATGCCCACCGTTTTGGCACCAAGCGAAATTTGAATGATACTCTGCAAGGATAGATTAACGGTAATCAAGGTAACAATCCAAGTCAAAATCGTCATGCCTCCAACACCGTCTACCAAATCAAACATATGAGGCATCGGTGCCTGTGCCTCGATGGCGGCGGTACCGCCAATCATAACAACGGCCATATAAGCAGCGGCAGAAATGCCGATATATTTAAGGGTAACATTCAACAAATTGGAGATGCTGGCGGACCACATGCCGCCCATCATAGTAACGCCGATGAAAACGATGGCACTCATGATCATGCCCGTTGTTACGGTGAAAACATCCGGCAATAAAGCGGCCAAAATGGTACCGCCCGCCACATATTGCAAACTCATAACACAAAGTTGAACCATGATTTGAATCACGATGCCTGCAATACGGCTCTTTTTATCATAGTAGCGCTCCAGCATTTCCGGAACCGTCGTAATCTGCAAACGACGATACCGTTTCGCCACCGTAAGGCCCATCACAATGGCCCCAAGGCCCCAAGCGGCCGTGTACCAGCCGGCGGAAATACCTTTTACATAGGCCTGTTCGGCTCCCCCGATGGTGGATGCCCCGCCAACGGCCAAACCGACGATAGATACGGTAATAAGCGGTGTTGTCATACGACGCCCGGCGAGCACATAATTTTCCGCCTTGCCCGTCGTCAATTTGCGCGACGCCCAGGAAATCACGAAGAGTAATACCACATACAGCCCTACAATCACAGTTGAAATAGTCATTTAAATCGCTCCTCTCTCTGGTGATTGGGGCATATCACCGGCCCGTCCGCCTTTTTCTCAAAACATCATATTAGCAAAATCGCCAACTATGAAATAAAAAATCGCCCCTAAAAAGGGACGATGACGAATCGCGGTACCACCCTCATTGACGATTTCGGAGTATAAAAAAAGAGGGTAGTACCCAAGGGACGGAATATCCGCGGTACCACCCTCATTATCTCGAATCGACCAACTCATAGTTCTTCTAACGACAACCACGCCGGCGCAGCCTACTTAATTCAGCCTTGCAGTTCGGAAAGGAACTTCACACTGTAATCACTGCCGTTTTACACCAACCAACGGCTCTCTGCGCATGCCTTACAGGGCTACTTTCTTTCGTCATAACTTTTACGTTGCTTCCTGCTTTCGAGCTTTGCAATTATGTTGCCCGCTACACTAAGCATTCTGCTTTTTTAAATTGAAATCATTATACGAGAAAACATTTGTCCATGTCAAGCGAATTTGGGTTATAGGACATTTTGAGTTGGTAATTTAATCCCATAGATAGTTAGGATATGG
>NZ_JALKIG010000040.1 GCF_023051165.1 Veillonella sp. KGMB01456 | reverse complement strand
AATATCTCTTTAGACAATCCGGATATAGCACCGAATCCGTTTTCAATATAATTTTTAAAAAATAATTTCAAATCTTCACTAGTAGAAGTAGTAGTATATTCTTTACTTTCCTTTACTTTACTTTGTGTACTTCCTCCGGAGTTAACTTCATTTTCTCTGGAGTTAATTGAGTTTTCTCCAGAGTTAACTATTTTTTCATACGGTTTCATGGAAATGAGCAGAAATCTTGCGTCGTAACATACCTCACTTCTTTTTGATTGTTTGCAAGTATTAAAGTACTGCTCTTGAATCGCAATGGAAGTAAGTATGCCGTTGTAATCTCCTTTGGACCTCATCTCATCAGTACCAAATAGATTCGCCATATTCGCATCGAAGAATCCCACTTGAATCGCCTTCACGACAATCTCTCGCACAGTGCCAACTTTAAGACCAAGTTCATCAGCCAGAAAAGCCAGCGTCTCATCATCCCACCGCATGTAATACCCTTTATCTTTGTAGATAGTACATAGCAGGTTGACTAGTACGGAGGCGGCAATTGCTCCGAATGCTCTAGTAAGTCTCCTTACCTTTTTATTTTCAAAGAAATCCGTATCCAAAGGAAAATACCGAATGCCCGGTTTTCGGGGTCTACTCATATAATCTCCTTTTGGATATCGGTAAGTCACTATAAAAGCAACTTACCGTATACCATGCCAAATATTATTATGATTCTTCTTGTTCAGCTGCAATAATAGCTGCTTTTTCTTCCTCTGTTAACTCATTGGAAGCATAGGCATCTTCAATAACCTCCCCTGTTTCTGAATGAACATAGGTACCCTCTACTTCAATCGTGTCAAAGTCGGCTTCTAATCTACCGTCATTGTCTTTAATGATTCCGCCGTCTGTTTCCATGGCCGTTGTCAATCCCGCTTGCATTTCGATTGATAAGATGCCATATTTACTGATTAAGCGTTTAAGTACCGTTTTAATCGCCATACTATGAAAGTCTGCAATGCCCCATTTATCAGTACCCCCTTTATAGTTTTTGCTATACTTACGCGCATGTGCTTGCATGTCTTTCATATTCATAAAAATATACTTTTCAAAGCCGTTAATAAGCTTAAAGTATGCCATATAACCGATAATCTCATCACCGGTACGATCACCAAATTCAAACTCACCGGTGAAACGGTTTTCGTTAACAATTTCGCCTTCATATACTTCACAAGCGTTAATCGTCTTATATTGGCCGGTTCGCATAGCGAGCTGAATATACCCCTTATACCCCATTTGAAACTGTGCTTCACCGCCATACGGAACAATATAGGCATATCCTAAATTTTGGTTAATCGGTAAGTCTAAGGCAGCCGCCATGGCACCGGCTGCAACAATTGTCTTGGGGTCTGCTTTGGCTAACAGTTTGTTATTGTTGGCCACTGACAATAAACTGGTGATAAAGCCGGGTGATTTTTTCCCCAGTAATTCATTAAAACGTTTTTTAACATCCTCAGATGCTAACATACTGCTTAATGTTACCGGTTCTTTAGTTGATGGTTTAAGACTGTTATTTTTTAACGTGATGCCGCTCGTTGATGCCATAATTGTATTCTCCTTTATCCCTTAATGCTGAATCTTCTTGTAGGTTCACCTTGTACTGTGTACTCTTTTGCTAATTGCGGATAGTCTGTCTCAAAACGCTTTTTATCAAACGTTTTTCGTCCTGCCACCTGCGTCCAATTAACGGTATACGTATCTACAAATCCTTGCTCATTATCACCGAGCAAACTAAATAATTGACTTTGCGCTTCCGTTTTTAACGCCTTTGCTTCTTTTTCAGCTTTATCGGCTGACTTATATTGCTCAATGAAAATTGTTGCTGTATCCGGTAAATCAATCGTTTTGCCGTTGCTAGTCTTATGCATTTCTTTAAGTAATTTATTACACCGTTCGGAATCATCTACCGCCGGCATAATACGCTGTTCAACCATGTTCCAAAATTCTCGAGCCGTATCAATAATGGCTGTAATAACGTCTTCATTTCTTGGGATTTCCTTGTAAAAGAACTCATTACCACCGCATAAGCAAGCAATCCACCAAGAGGAATACCCTGTAACCGCCATATAGTGCTGACATTGGATATAGTATGCATCCGGTACTTGATCGCCTTCCCATTCATCACGTTTAAATGCATTTGCCGTTTTACATTCAAGACCCGCATCAATTCCTACAATATCACGGTCAATATTAGCTAATAAAAACGGATACTCTATGGATTGCAATGTGTAGTTATTGTTACGAACACTATATCCGGTACGAATAGAGAACTCCTCAGCAACCAATGCTTCTAATTTATTCCCCCAATACATAAAGCGTGATTCTTCTTCATTAACTTCATCAGTCGTCTTTTCAAGCCAAATATCTAATGGCGATTTCCATTTACTAAGCCCCATAATTGCAGCCATATCACTGCCACCAATACCGGTTTTTCTGAATCGCAACCAATCTTCTTTTGTAGCTTTTTTTGCATCAAAAACCTTTTTGTATATCATTTATGATTCTCCTGTGCTATACTACTAATAGAGATATTTTCTTTGCCCTTTAACCGTGCCACCGGTTGAGGGCTTTTATTTTGCCTTAAATGCTCCGTGCCGATTGTCCTTAGCCCAATTATAGGCGCGCGCCTTTGGCGGTGCGTATGGCTTAATTTCAGGCGTTTCGTCCATGGTTTCAGGCTTTGGCTTAAGGCTCATGTAGTAATAGCTAACTAGCAATAACGCCATAAACGCCATACCGAGTGCGAAACTCTTAACTAATAACCCCGTTACGCTCATTTTTCTCACCTCCTTCTCAAATTTCCTGCGCCGACAATAATTCCAGCAATGAAAAAATCAATGTTGAGTTCTGACATTTAGCTCACCTCCCTTCTGCGCAGCCTTCCATTCTTCGAATTCGACTAACCATTCAGGGTTTCGCCGGAACGCTCTCACAACTTCCAACGCAAGTTCACCCAAGCATTCATCGAACGACTTCATTTAATCCACCTTCTTTTGTTACCTGTTAAGAAACATCTTTTGCAAAAAAAATTTCCATTGGGGATTCGATGTTTAATACATCAATCAAGACCTCGATTTCCGTATTATAGAATTTTTTCTTTGATAACTTATAGCGGAAATTTCGATCAGTGATACCCAATGCTGCCGCAACATCCTTTTGACGCAATCCTTTAGCAACGATTGCAGCCTTTAATTTATTGACATCTAACAATAATACACGCCTCCTTTCGTTACCTATCAGGCAACTAAATAATAGCATTCAAGACGGAAAATGTCAGTACCCGTTAGGAAACAAATTCACAATCGCAGGAAAAATATTTGCCCGTTAGGAAATAATATGGTATTATGGACTTGTAATTAGGAGGTGTAATATGGCAAAAATAACTAGCAGATTAAAAAATCCACCAACGGAAAAACAAGTTGAATTAGCTAATAGACTTCGAAGTAAACGCTTAGAATTAGGACTATCACTGCAAGAAGTAGCTGAGCGATTAGGTATATCAAAAGTGACAATCCAGCGCTATGAAACACTAGATATTGTTAATATACCTTCAGACAATATAGAAAAATTAGCAAGTCTATATGAAGTATCACCAGCATATATTATGGGATGGGAAAATACAGAGGATCCAGAGAAACCTTCCATAAACTTCCTGCCATCGCACCACTACACAATGGTACCTTATTCAGTCTCAGCAGGGGCGCTAAGTGAAATAGAATCCATCAGCAACCTGCCACAGATCAGCGTGCCGGATGCCTTGCTCGGACGCTATGCGGGCAATAAAAATATTCTGCTAATGACCGTCAACGGTGAATCCATGAACCGGATCATCGAGCATGAATCCATAATCGCGGTTAAGACTGACATAGAACTAACCGACCTGCACGATGGCGACATCGTAGTAATCAGCAATGACGGTGAATATACGGTCAAACGATATTACAACGACACCATGAATGAACGGTTCATCTTTAGACCGGATAGCAGCTGTCCCAGCTTCACCGACATAATATTCAGCTACGAGAATTCCGACAATCTGAAACTCATCGGTCGCGTAGTGATGTACAACGTGTTCTTATAAAAGGAAACCACATTCATGAAAATATTTAAAAATCTATTAAATATATTTAGTAGAAAAAAAGAAAAAGCTTCAGAGGATATTTCAAAAAAATATGCGATTCCAATCATAGAGCCAGACTATAAATATTCAAAAAAAGATATTAAGGATGGGTTCAATATGGTTAAAAATATAAAAATGATGAATAATATTCCGGACAAAATCCTTTATTATGCTGTCGAACAAAGCATGATTAACATCGGATCTAGGTCCCCGTTTCCTCGTGACTTAATAGAGCCATATTTTCCTGAAATGAAAAAAGGTGAATTAAAGTATGTAATGAGTTCCATATCGCTCACAGCTAATTCGTTATATGACATAAAAAGAGATCTTCAAGAAGAACATATTCTAAGTAATTACTACATATGGAAGTCTACACCATGTAAAATCCACGGGCATCTTAATAACATAATCAATTCTTGGGATACTCCTGTAGATCCAAAAACCGCAAAAGATGATTATGTTTTCAATAATATCCACCCTAGCCAAAGCTATCATTGCTTATGCATAGCTCAGCCCATATTTAATTATGATATGCAAATAAAACCATTAAGGAGTCCATTAAAAATATACCGTTATGGTAAAATCCAAAAAATAAGGTTAATTGTAAACTGAAATTGAACATATAAAAAATCCATAGTGAATACCGATTTGTGTTATGATTAAGGTTTCTAATCTAAAATCTTTTACACGAGGTATCGATATCACTATGGACTCTATTAATCATAACACATCATTACGTACAAACAAACACTTATCTTACGAAGAACGCTTTTTTATTGAAAAGCAATTACAAGCAGGTGTATCAAAAACAGCGATTGCTAATGCATTAGGCCGTTCTCGTACAACGATTCAAAGCGAGATACAGCGCGGTTCTGTAGAACAAATTAAAGCCGGCAAACGAGTTTTAATGTACTTGGCAGATTATGGACAACTTAACTATGAGAAAACCCGTCAAGGCTCCTTCAACACTCGTAAAGCCGGTATTATTGTACCGTTCCTTTCCTGGGTAGAAAATCAGGTATTAATCCATAAATGGTCGCTTGATGCTGCCGTAGGCTACGCCTTACGTAAGTGCTTGTTTGTACGTAATGAAATGGTGTCTACTAAAACTTTATATAACTATCTACATGAAGGTCTTCTCCGTATTAAGCCCATGGATTTACCGTTAGTATTACGTCGTTCTACGCGTAAATCTAATACGCGTAAACACAAGAAAAACCTTGGCAAATCTATTGATCTACGCGATGAGTCTATTCTGACTCGTGAAGAGTTTGGTCATTGGGAACTTGATACTGTCCGTGGCATTAAAGATAAGCATGATGAAGTGATTATTTCCTTATTGGAACGTAAAACACGGGCTTATGTAACGTTGCGTTCTCCATCAGCTAAAGCAGCTGATATTAAAAATACGCTAGAAAGCTGGTTGCTAAGCTTCAGTACTCGTGACTCACTACAGCAACTCTGTAAGACGATTACAGCCGACAACGGTCTTGAATTTGCATCTATTGCTGAGTTAGAAACAGAGTATCTACAAGTGTTTTTTGCTCATCCGTATGCAGCTTGGGAACGTGGTTCTAACGAACGACACAATGGCTTATTGCGCCGTATTATTCCCAAAGGAACTGCCATTCGTGATGTTTCGGAAGCAACACTTCGACGCGCTACCGATTGGTGTAATACATTACCACGCAAAATTCTGAACTACCGGACACCACAAGAAGTCTTCATTGAAGAAGTTAATAAGTTACTGGGGTTTTAAAAGTGTTCAATTTCATATTGCAATTTACTATCCAAAAAATAAACAAAACAGAATTCAAGAAATATTTAAAATAAAAAATCCCTCACCCAGTTGGAGCTGGATAAGGGATGACTTACGCACCATAGGGTGGCGCGCATAATTAAGCCTACTAAAATTATAGCACGCTCTATGGCAAATTACTATGTCAAAAAAAGGAGCGTGCTAATTTTATGAGCAGAAACTGTGTAATCTACGCCCGGTACTCTTCCGACCGGCAGCGTGTTGAAAGTATTGAAGGTCAAATCCGTGAATGCACTGCCTTCGCAAAAAAAGAGGACTTAAATATAATTAAAATCTACACTGATAAAGCTATGTCAGCCCGAACCGATCATCGCCCTGGGTTCAAAAAAATGATCCAGGATAGCGCCAAAGGCAGCTTCCAATATGTCCTGGTTTACCAACTCGACCGCTTCAGCCGCAACCGTTACGACTCCGCGATGTACAAGGCTAAGCTAAAAAACAACGGAGTAAAAGTGCTGTCAGCAATGGAAAATATTAGCGATGATGCCACTGGCATCGTCCTGGAGTCAGTCCTGGAGGGTATCGCTGAGTATTACTCCGCAGAGCTTTCCATGAAGGTTACCCGCGGAATGACAGAAAATGCCTTAAAAGGTGTCTGGCCAGGCGGCACCGTCCTGCAGGGCTATAAATTAGATGAGAATAAAAAACTAATTATAGATGAAAAATACAAGCCTATGGTGGAATTCATCTTCCAGGAATACATCAAAGGGTGTCGCATGGAGACTATCGCTAGACAAGTCAATGCAATGGGATACAAAAGGAAAAGCGGCAAGCCATTCACCATGCAGTCCATCGCCGGAATCCTCGACAACGAAAAATACACCGGAACCTTCATCTGGAAGGATATCCGGATAGAGCAATGCTACCCAGCCATAATCGATTACGAAACCTACTATCACGTCCAGGAGTTGAGAAAATTGAGAACTAAGAAAAAGAATAGCAAAAGTGAAATATACCAACTCACCACAAAATTAGTCTGCGGCAAATGTGGCGCTGCCTACATCGGAATGTCAGCCCGGTCATCCAACGGCAGCACACATTATTATTACGCCTGCTACAACCGACGCAAGCATGGCAGCTGCGATGCCAAAAATATCCGGTGCGCAGATATAGAAAATCTAATCATCGAGCACACTTACAAAATGCTGCAGGATGAAACCATAATCAATAAAATAGCGCGGCAGGCGGTGCGCGCTCAAAATATTCCCCAGGTAGAGGATAACACATTAGAGAGATTAAAGAGTGACCTTGCAGCGAAAGAAAATGAGATCAAAAACTATATGAAGGCCATTGCGTCCGGTCTCCACTCGGTGGCCATGAATGCAGCCATTGAATCTGCAGAACATCAAATTGAACAGTTGAAACAGGATATCGCCAAAGAGGAATTAAAGAAACCAGCCTTCGTGATTACAGAGGATCATATTAAATTCTTCCTCCATAAAATATTACAGGGAGACCACTCTGCAGCAGCCTCCCGCGAACGGATGATAGATACATTCATCCGACAAATTACGATATACGACGACCATCTTGAGATAGCCTATAATTACAAAAGCGAACCTCCAACACTCAACAATCTGCAAGTGATTAAAAGTTCGCTTTCGTCTGGTATGGTGGACGATGACAGGATCGAACTGCCGACATCCTGCTTGTAAGGCAGGCGCTCTCCCAGCTGAGCTAATCGTCCATATGTGGTGACCCGTGGGGGAATCGAACCCCCGATACCGCCGTGAAAGGGCGGTGTCTTAACCGCTTGACCAACGGGCCACATTGGCTCCCCGAGTAGGACTCGAACCTACGACCGATCGGTTAACAGCCGATTGCTCTACCGACTGAGCTATCGAGGAATGGTACAAGAGATATTTTATACTAAATTCAAAGTAAAAGCAAGTACTTTTTTATTAAATTTTTACAAATTCCATACGTATTTTAAATATGTTGCAAAAGTCACACATTTCGGGCTTTTATTAAACCTTTGTTAGGCTTTTATTAGGCCTTTATTGTTCTTTTCCGCCCCTGAAATCCCGACTATATGATTGGTAATTTCACTAAATCCGCCCGCCTAAATCTGCCTGCCCAAACCACGCGCAAAAAAAGCGGTCAGGCATTACTTACCTGACCGCTCTTACGCTGAGTATACTTCTTTCATTATATTATTTAGCAAGGTGGCTACGCATAGCCTGTTAGACAGTCATACTTAGCGTTGTATAAGTTGTACGGACTCAATCAGTACTCACTACTGTTTGACCGTTAAAAGCAAAGTGTAAAGATTCTTAAAGCTGTAGTCAGCTGTTAATTCAAATTAAACGAGTTTGCTCCCGTTATTATCAGCCGTTGAAACCACGAAGTTTGCTGGCATCAACCAAACGTTTCAAAGCTACCATGTAAGCAGCTAAACGAGGATATACTTTGTACTGTTGTTGCATTTCCCAAACTTCTTCAAAGCTCATTTTCATGTTCTTTTCGAGGCGAGCATTTACTTCGTCTTCATCCCAGTAGAAGCCGGCTTTGTTCTGTACCCATTCGTAGTAAGAAGTTACTACGCCGCCACCGTTTGCCAATACGTCAGGAATGATTTCGATGCCTTTTTCAAAGAAGTACAAGTCAGCTTCATTAGTTGTAGGGCCGTTAGCACCTTCCAAGATAGTTTTAGCTTTAACTTCTTTCATATTGCTGCCGTTCAATTGGTTTTCCAAAGCAGCGAGGTATAATACATCTACGTCGAGAAGTAATAATTCAGGGTTAGGAATACGAGTCATGCCGGCTTCTTCGTAGCCTTCCAAGGAACGGCCATGAGAGTTGGCATATTCGTAAGCTTTTTCAACGTCGATACCGTTTTCATTGTAAATGGAACCATGAACGTCGCCGATAGCAACGATATTAGCGCCTTCACGATGCATCAATAAAGCACCAACGCTACCTACGTTACCGAAGCCTTGAACAGCGATAGTTACGTCGCTCATTTTCTTACCTTTCTTTTCAAGGTAGCTCTTCAACGTAAACATGCAGCCACGGCCGGTTGCTTCGTTACGGCCTTTGGAACCGCCAACGGCCAATGGTTTACCGGTTACAACGCCCGGGGACCATACGCCTTTTAATGTGGAGAATTCATCCACAATCCAAGCCATAATCTGAGGATTAGTGTTAACATCAGGAGCCGGCACGTCAGTGTCAACGCCGATGATTGGCGCAATTTTACGAACAAAACCGCGAGTTAAGCGTTCTAATTCGCGTTGGCTCAATTTCTTAGGATCTACTTTAATACCGCCTTTACCGCCACCGTATGGAAGGTGTGCGATAGAGTTTTTGATTGTCATCCAAGCTGCCAAAGCACGAACTTCGTTTTCATCGGAATCAGGATGGAAACGGAGACCACCTTTAGCGGCGCCCATAATTGTACTATGTTGCGTACGATAACCGCTGAAAACTTCAATATGACCATCGTCCATTTGTACCGGTACGGCTACTTGCATTTCCCGTTCAGGATGACGGATAACTTCATAGTCGTTTCTCGTCAAACCTAATTTTTCGGCCGCTTGGTCAAGTGTGTTAAGCATGTTTTCGTAAGGATTATAATTTGCCATAATAATCGTGTCTCCTTTTTACGCATACACTATAAAATCAAAGATTCAACATTACAAATCTATGTCTTGTATACACTATACCACAGCCCCAAGTTATTAACCATGTATTTTTCATATGAGGCATTTTTATCATAACTATTACGCATGATTTATAAAGGATAGAAAATAAAAGAGTCCGCCTTGATTTTTTAAGGCGAACTCTTACTATTTTTATGTATATATGACAATTCAATATAGATAAAACTCCATAAAGAACCGTCTTTTTGACCATTCTATAGAGTATAAATCAAAAATCCCTGTCAAAAACTATACTTCTACGGTGATTAAAGATTAATTTCCAACTCAACCGGGCAGTGATCGCTGCCGAAAATATCCGGATGAATTTTAGCT
Source organism: Veillonella sp. KGMB01456 (assembly GCF_023051165.1). Lineage (GTDB taxonomy): Bacteria > Bacillota > Negativicutes > Veillonellales > Veillonellaceae > Veillonella_A. The sequence continues at coordinate 12,147 of NZ_JALKIG010000040.1, read as the reverse complement.
TCCACAATATCCTTATCGAGACGTGCGGAGGTAATAAAATAGTCAATTCTCCACCCTACGTTCCGATCGCGGGCTTTGCCCATATAGGACCACCAGCTGTACGCATCGGTCACATCCGGATAAAGTTTACGGAAAGTATCGGTGAAACCGGCATCTAACAACTCCGTCATTTTCTCACGTTCTTCGTCGGTAAAGCCGGCGTTTCTCCGATTTGTCTTAGGATTTTTTAAGTCAATTTCATTATGCGCTACGTTTAAATCACCGCAAAGAATAACCGGCTTTTTCGCATCTAATTCCAACAAATAGGCGCGGAACGCATCTTCCCAAGTCATACGGTATTCCAAACGAGCCAATTCACGCTGGCTGTTCGGCGTGTAGCAGGTTACGAGATAAAAATTATCGTATTCCGCCGTAATCACGCGCCCTTCCTGATCGTGTTCTTCAATGCCGATACCGTTCGTTACATTTAACGGTTTCACACGTGTGAAAAGGGCCGTACCGCTGTACCCCTTTTTCACCGCACTGTTCCAATACTGCTCATAGCCCGGCAATTCCAACTCGATTTGGTGTGGCTGCAACTTCGTTTCCTGCAGGCAAAACATATCCGCATCAAGTTTTTCAAAACTTTCCATAAAACCTTTCGTTACCGCGGCGCGCAGACCGTTAACATTCCAAGAAATTAATTTCATCAAAGACTCCTTTCATAAGAAGCTGAGAGCTTCCTTAATAAGCATACTACTATACAGGCTTTAGCTTTAGCTTTAACTTCGGCTTTGGCTTCAGCTTTAGCTTAACCTTAACATCTATCATTTAACTTTATGTTCAACATCAACTGTCTTTTCTGTATTCGAATCAACTGCTTCGCCCCGTGCCGCCGCTGCTTTGGCCGCTTTGGCCGCTTCTTCAGCCTCTATTTCCGCCTCTTTACGGGCAAAATAAGCTTCTAATTTTTCACGGCGAACCTTACGAGTCAACTCAAATGCCAACGAGAACAACAGTAACACAACGGCAATTAAATTGGTGGTCGTAAAACCATGTGTATATATGTGGTACAAAATATAGAGAAATGCAATTATCAATAAAGCTCGCTGCAGTCCAACCATGACTAGCTCCTTTCATCGCCCCAAGCGGGATTAATCCTTCGCATACGGGGTTATAACCAACTCACCATGCACGAGCTCGGCCATATATATATCCGACGGTTGATAGCCTTGCTCTGCTACGTTCGTTTCTAACCACTCTCTATCTCTTTCGATTAATGACAATACATTTTCATCTATCTGCCCGTCAACGATTAACGGATAATGTACCGAATCTTCCCCAAATTTAACTACCGTCAATTGCCCGTTTTGTTCTAAAACGGCTCGTTTTACTTCGCCTACGCGCGTTACCCCATTGGCGCGCAGTTTTAAATGTAAGTCACCGGCACTGACGCCGTTGCGCATACAATCTTCTACTTGAATTTTACCATAATCCACCACGATTGTGGGCGTACCGTCTACGATACGTTTCACATGGTGATTATAGGCCGACAAATAGCGAAGCGCCATAACAACGATAGTCCATCCGATGAGAACCAGCAAAAATTGCAAGACTCCAATGGCTTCGTTATAAATAACACCCCCTATAATACCGCCAAGCACGTAGTTCTGCACCTGATCAATAGCCGAGTTCGGAGCCAAATTCCCCTTGCCCATTAAATTGATTTGCAGTACCAAACACAATATGCCCAGCACCAGTTTTATCATAATCAACGTATAACCCGTTATCATGTTTGCTTTACTCCTTCACCACATCTATGACTTTAATCTGCGAATCTATCACGTGTACCTGCGTCAATGAATAGGCTCCGTACCCTTTGATAAAATGGGCCCGATAAAAACGATTGCCCGCACTGACTATTACGTCATCATCAAGATGGGTTGAATTAACCTTCACATCTTCCTTATTCGTGCCCAAACGCTCCGATACAGATACGATAAAACTAGCCATGCGACTGCTTTCTTCCGAGTTTCGCATAGAGGAATCATATTCACTCCAACGAATGCCCAAAATAAACACAATCAGCAGCGATAAAAGAATTGTCAAATCGCGATAACGACTATTCAAACGATGGCGCATAAATAAGATACTGACCCCCAACAGCGCCACCAAGAGTATAAATGATATACCATATTGCAAAAGGGCGTTAAACTGCCCTTGTTGCACGATATAGGCATAAGTATAGAAATTCAAACGTACTCACCTCTGTCACATTAATGATTCATCGTAAACAGCGCGTGCGCCGCCGATATATTTAGGCCGTACGCGGCCGGCTGTCACATGAGCTTCACCGATTGTTTTTACGCCTAAGCGAACCGGCACGGCTACCGGTTTTAAATGCATGCCGATCAGCGTATCGCCAATATCAAGGGCCGCATCAGCCTCTACCCGTTCAACCACAACCGGCGCCGCAAAGTGCTTATACGCTGCCATCGAGGCAGCACCACCGGCGTGAAGTTGCGGCACTGCATTACAAATCGGCCAATTATGCCGATTAGCTACCGACTTTTCAAGTACCAAGGCGCGATTCAAATGTTCGCAGCATTGCACGGCCAAAGAAATCTTCAGCGGCTCTAAAACGGCGGCGGCTGCCTTAATAATTGTTTCACCCACGTCCGTTGCCGAATCTGTACCGATACGGCTTCCTCGCACTTCACTGGTGGAACAACCGATAACAAACAGATCACCGGCTTCCAGCTTGGCAACGGTCACCAATTCCTTCACCGCCGCCGTCACTGCTTCACCGATAGAACGCAACAATTGTGCTTCATCCACCGAGGTTAATTCATCCTTCGCCATTATACCCCTTCTTTCTGTGCGGACTCTTTTAATACATACGCATAAGCCCGCTTATAACCGGTTTCATCCGCTTCAATATAAACGCCTTGAAGCTCCGGTGCAAAACCCGGTAATTCATTAATGCCTTCTTCAAGGGCCACGAAATAATCACGAGCCGCTTCCGACCAAAGTTCACCCGGCTGCACGCAAATAACGCCCGGCGGATACGGCAAGGCCCCTTCAAGCGCCATGCGACCCACACAGTCCGCAATCGGAATCAATTCCCCTTCACCGCGTACAAAATCAATATTCGCCGCCTGCGGTGTTTTCACATAGGTAGGGAAATACTCCCGTTTAAATAATTTCTGTTGCAATTCACTCACACGGCGCACTTTATAAAAGTCATGCATTTCTTGGCACAGCTGACGAATCGTATAGCCGCGATAGCGGTCGATGTTCTGCGTATATACACTCGGCAAAACATCCTGTAATGACGCGTCCGCTTCGATGAGCTGCTCAAAACGCAACAATTTAGCAATGAGTGCATCCATTTTGGTGTACGACTCGGCCGGTGTGAGCAAGAATAAAATCGTATTGAGGTCACATTTCTCCGGCACGACCTGATGCTCGCGCAAATAATTTGCCAAAATTGTGGCCGGAATGCCAAAATCCTCGTATTCACCGGTTTCCATATCGATGCCCGGTGTTATGAGCTGGAATTTACAAGGGTCGATGAAATATTGCCCTTCGCCGTAACCGCTGAAGGAATGCCATTTCGCATCCGGCTCAAAGGCAAAGTACGACACATCATCGGACATAGTTTCCGTTTCGCCGTCTTCCCACGCTTTACCGTGAACCGTCGGCGGCACGAGAGGCCGTAAATACTTACAGTTGCGCAGCACCGTTTTACGGGCTTCGATGCCCACCATAACACAGTCACGCCATAAAGCTCGGCCGCCTTCACCGGCGTGAATTTTCGCATTCACATCGAGGGCCGCAAAGAGCGGATAGAACGGCGATGTGGAGGCATGCATCATAAAGGCGTTGTTAAAACGCTTCTGATTCACATAACGGGCTTGCCCACGGATATGCGAATCCTTTTTGTGAATTTGTGATGTTTGTGAAAAACCCGCCATTTGTTTATGCACGGACTGAGTTACCAAAATGCCCGGATCGTCAGGACCGAGTTCCAAAAGTAGTGGTGAACAATCTTTCATCATCGGAATGAATTGTTCATAGCCTACCCAGGCGGAATCAAAGAGAATGTAGTCACATAAGTGACCGATTTTATCGACTACTTGGCGCGCGTTATAAATCGTGCCGTCATAGGTACCAAGCTGAATTACCGCCAAACGAATCGGACGCTCAGCCTTGGCTTTTTCAGGAGCACGTTCCGCAATGCGCTCACGCAGGAAGGTTTCGTCAAAACAAGCTTCCGGAATACCGCCGATGGAGCCGAACGGATTGCGAGCCGTTTCCAGATACACCGGAATGGCACCGGCCTGGACCAAAGCGCCGTGCGATACGGATTTATGATTGTTGCGATCATAGAGCACGATATCGCCGGGAGCCAATAAAGCGTTGAGGACTACTTTATTGGACGAGGACGTACCATTGAGTACAAAATAGGTTTTGTCCGCATTAAATACCTGCGCCGCATGCTCCTGAGCCTCCAGCGCGTAGCCTTCATGAATGAGCAAGTCGCCCAGTTGAACGTCCGCATTACATAAATCACTGCGGAAAATATGTTCACCGAAATAATCGTAAAAAGCGCGGCCCGCCGGATGTTTGCGGAAGAACTGCCCCCCTTGATGGCCCGGACAGTCAAACTGGGAATTGCCCAGCTCTACATAGCGTCTCAAAGAACGGAAAAACGGCGGTAACGAGCGATGCTCATAATTTTGAACAGCCGTTTCGAGGCGTCGAATGTAGAATTCACGTTCCGACGGCTCATCGTCTAATACCGCATAGGCATCGCGCAATACGGTGTCCTCCGCCTGCGATACTTGGTTAGGGCTTAAGCCTTCCATACCGGTGCCTGTGCGCACCACAAATACAGGAATGTCAAACACCTTAACCGGCGTACTCTTTAATGTATCTATCTCGCAGTCACAAATAATAACTGCGCCCACATTGGTAAAATCGGTTTGATGCGGCCGAATAACGTCACGTTTCGTCAATATACCGACTACTGATTCCGCCTGTTCTGATACTACTACTTTTAACTCGGTCATATACAACCTCCTTTATCTTCGTCACAAGCAGCCTTTGCTGCCAGCCATATGTCTAATACAATCGCCGAGACGTTAACTATTGCCGGCAACCGCTACACGATACGCAGCCACTCATGTGGGCCACTTCATATTCAAAAAACTCTTACTATTTATTATACCCTATTTTTCTTCTTTCGGTATATTTAATGCTTTGAATAAATCAACAAAAGGGGTATTATAAAGTTATATATACTCGTTATAAAACAATCATGACATTACACTTTCAAGATTCTATGCCTATAGCAGAAAGGGTTTGCCTTATGAATATCATTATTGAAAACGGTCTTATTTGCACAGCCACCGATCATTTCGTCGGTGATATCGTGATTACCGGTGACACGATTACCGCCATTACCGCACCACATGCGGCCCGGCAAACAGTTGGCTCCGGCACTAACAATAGCCCTGCTGAACAGGAATTCCAAACAGTCGTCCCTATTAAAGATCAAGGCACCGACTACGAAATCATTGACGCCACGGGGCATTATGTCGTGCCCGGCGGCATCGATCCGCATACTCATTTTGACCTGCAACAATCGCCGAAACATCGCGCCTGTGACGACTTTTTACATGGTGGCATCGCGGCGGCCTGCGGCGGTACAACTACCATTATCGACCACATAGCCTTCGGTCCTGCCGGCTGTTCCTTACATCATCAATTCGATGTATATCGCGACCTCGCCAAAGATTGCCCCGTGGATTATAGCTTTCACGGCGTTTTTCAACATGTTGACGATTCCATTTTAAAAGAAATCAATGAACTTGTAACCAAAGAAGGATTCCCATCTTTTAAAGCTTATACCACCTATGGTTCGCCCATGCACGAACCGGAACTCTTTGCCTTGTTGGAACGTTTAAAGAAATGCGGTGGTCTTTTGACCGTCCATGCAGAAGATGACACGATTACCAATACACTGCGTAATCGTTTGACCAAGGAAGAATTGCTGCCTATCGGCCACGCCTTGACGCGCCCTAATACGGCCGAGTCAATCAGCGTAAATACCGTTATCGGTCTCGCCCGCGTTGTCGGTGACGCACCGGTCTACTTAGTGCATATGTCGGCGCACGAAAGCCTCAGCGAAATCCGTCTTGCCCGCCAAGAAGGGCAAGCCAATATTTATGCCGAAACCTGCCCGCAGTATCTTTTCTTAACAGATGATAAATTTAAAGACGGCGGTCCCATGGAAAGCATTAAATATATGCTGGCACCGCCCCTTCGTAAAAAAGAAGACCAAGACGCGCTGTGGCAGGGCTTACAGGACGGCACGGTCCAGGTGGTTGCCACCGACCACTGTCCATTTACCATTGCTGAAAAGCAAGCCTATGTGGACGATTTCAGAAATTGTCCCGGCGGCATCAGTGGTGTAGAAGAACGCATGCCGCTCCTCTTTAGCGAAGGTGTTTTGCAAAAACGCCTTACGCCGGAGCAATTCGTGCAGGTGACAGCCACTAATGCGGCGCGCATCTTCGGGATTACAAACAAAGGCGATATTAAAGTGGGCTATGATGCGGATCTTGTTCTCTTTAATCCTAACGAATCACGGACATTCCGCGCCGATAATTTAAAAACTACCTGTGGTTACTCCGCCTACGAAGGCATGACCGTCAACGCCACGGTGGCCAAAGTATTCCTCCGCGGCCAACTTATTGCCGAAAACAATACATTCTGTGGCAAAAAAGGGTACGGCCAATTACTCAAACGACATATAAAAGCAGCTGACAAATAAACCTCGGTTTACTACATATAAAACGTCTGACAAACAACCTTCGGTTTTACCCCGAGTCATACTTTTAAACATCAAAAAAGCCCCGAAGCGATAACAACTATCGCCTCAGGGCTTACTTTATTTTACATATGATTCAGCCTGCCTCAATTATTCAGCCGGTTCAATGGTGCCTTTAAATTTATCGGCAATGAACTGCTTAATCGCCGGGGAGTGGTAAATCTCAGCAATTTTTTTATACGTAGGATTGTCTTTATCCTTTTCACGAGCCGCTAAAACCATGACAGCCAACGGTTCATTCTTAGGTTCTAAGAAAATCCCCTGCTTAGCCACGTCAATACCGGCACTCATTACATAGTTCATCGGAATCGCTGCTACCGTCACATCATCAAGACTGCGTGGTAATTGTGCTGCTTCCAATTCTCTGATTTGTAAGTTTTTAGGATTGGACACAACATCAGCCGGCGTAGCTTTGAAGCCAACACCTTCTTTTAAGGTAATAAGACCGGCTTTAGCCAATAACGCTAAGCCGCGACCGCCATTAGTCGGATCGTTCGGAATAGCTACAACAGCGCCATCGGGAATTTCATCAACACTTTTCACCTGATTGCTGTATAAACCCATGCGCATCAAAATTGTTTTGCCGATAGACACTAAATTAGCGTTATTATTTTTGTTAAAGTTTTCCATAAATGGTACGTGTTGATAGCTGTTAAGATCCAAGTCACCTTCAGCCAACGCTTTGTCCGGTGTTACATAATCGGAAAATTCCACAACTTTTACATTGATGCCTTCTTTAGCCGCTTCTTTGGCTACCGCTTCCACCACTTCCGCGTGCGGACCGGCCGTTGCGCCGATTCGAATTTCCTTCGATGAGGAATCAGTGCCGCAACCAGCAATACCGATTGCCAAAATTCCCACCAACACAGGTGCTAACCATTTTTTTAGATTCATTTGTAAGACCTCTCTCTCATTTACACTGCCCTATGGGCCCCTCAAAAAGTATCTTGGCACTACATCTCGGGTTCTCAGTCCGGATGCAAGCAAACTCTCAAACCAACCGTTATGCGAACAATGATAACGCCAACTGCAGTTCAAAGAGTTTTGTAAACCCCACTTCGCCAAGCTTATTTATTATCCTACCACATAAACCGGAAATAAAAAAGTCCCACAATAACCTTTTTTAGATTATTGTGAGACTTTTATGTTCTTCCCAAAGGAGATTTCTATTGATAAAGCTCTAAACGCTCTATGTCAATCTAAATAAATAACTATTTAATAGCCGTTACCGAACCTTCTGCTGCGGCAGACTCTTCACGAGCAGGACCACCGGCACCGAGTCCGTCTTCATGAACGAATTCTTCGTGAACAACCGGACGTTTATTCATGCCAAGACCATAGTAGAACGCCGTAACAATAGCGATAAACAACCAACCTACCACTAAGGATACACGCGTATCTTCATTCCAAATCATACCGATAGTAACGAGTACCAAGAAGCCCAAGCAGAAATAGTTGGAATATGGATACAATGGCGATTTGAACGGATGCTGATCCATGATTTCTTTGCCCCAACGTTCTCTGAACTTGCGCTGTGCTCCGGCCAATACGAACCAGGATACCATAGCAGGGAAAACGCTGGCACTATAAATATATAAGAACAATTTGGAGTCCGGAATCAAATAATTCAACACAACCCCGAATACTAAGGAAAGCATGGATACATAAATACCGTTGCGCGGTACGCCCGATTTAGATAATTTCGCAAAAATCTTAGGGGCCTGACCGTTTTTAGCCAACGTATACAACATACGACCACAACTATAAATACCACTGTTGCAACCGGATAAAGCGGCTGTCAAAACTACAAAATTGATAATACCGGCAGCACTGGCAATCCCTACTTTAGAGAATGTCGTTACAAACGGACTGCCTACAAAACCCAGTTCATTCCAAGGATAAATACAAAGAATAATAAAAATAGCACCAACATAGAAAATCAAGATACGCCAAACAATGCCTTTAACCGCTTTTACCAAGGTATGACGCGGATTCTGTGCTTCACCGGCTGTAATCCCTACCAATTCAACCCCTTGGAAGGCTGCCGCAACAACGCACATAGCCGCCAACATACCGCCGAAGCCGTGCGGTGCAAACCCGCCATGTTCCCATAAATTGGAGAACCCGATAGGTACACCGTCATTACCAAAGCCGAATAAAATCATCATGGCCCCGATAACGAGCATAAATACGATGGTCCCTACTTTAATCAAAGCAAACCAGAATTCAAACTCGCCATAATATTTAACGGACGCAAGATTGGCTGCGACAATAATTGCCATAGCTACGAAAGCCGATACCCAATGGGGCAGTTCCGGGAACCAATAACTCATGTAAATCCCAACCGCCGTAACTTCGGCAAGCCCTACGGATATCCACATAAACCAGTAGCACCAAGCAGTTATATAACCGATATACGGTGAAATATAGCGATAACCATAAGCCGCAAACGAACCCGGTACCGGCTCCAAATACAGCATTTCACCCATAATACGCATAATTAAAAACATTACGACCCCGGATAAAGCGTAACACAATAATACGGCCGGACCGGCTGTTTGTATCGTGCTGGCTGAACCCATAAATAAGCCTACCCCAATCGTACCGCCCAGGGCGATCATTTCCACGTGACGGGGTTTTAAATTACGCTCTAAGTTTTTTCCCGATTCCATATTTTTACTCCTACTCTATGTTTCTAATTTGTCTCCTCTCTATATGTGTCATCTCCCTAAAACACTCTCCCTTTAACGCATGGCTCCTTGTTAGCGTAAAATAGCCGGGAAGCCATTGTCTGCTAAGGTAGCCAACAGACTGGTAACATGTTTTTCATTCATGGTTTCAATTTCCAAAGCTACATGTACATAGCCCACTTCAATGTCACGCTGACTGCGGTCATGATAAATACTCAAAATATTGGCATTGCTGTCAGAAATTATGCTCGTAATTTTGGATAAAACATGCGGTTTATCTTGTACCACAACATCAAAATAAGCCCGACGCCATGTTTTAACAAGGCCGTTGTTGATGATGCGGTCAATCATGTTTACGTCAATATTACCGCCGCTTACCATAGCCACTACGTTCTTGCCTTCAACGCCGGCAATTTTATGATTCATCAACGCTGCTACCGGGCAAGCACCGGCGCCTTCGGCCGCCGTTTTTACACGTTCCAAAAGGAACAAAATAGCTTCCGCAATTTCCGCTTCACTAACGGTAACGATTTCATCCACATATTGAGACACGATGTCAAATGTCAAGGTACCCGGCGTGCCTACGGTAATCCCGTCGGCCAAGCTCTTTAAGGCCGGCACGGTCGTAATTTTACGAAGCTCTACCGATTCCTTCATGGACGGCATGTTCTGAGTCTGTACGCCGACGATGCGAATACTTGGTTTTAATTCCTTCGCCGCTACCGCAATACCGGAAATTAAACCGCCGCCACCGATTGGCACGACGATAACATCTGTTTCAGGCAATTTTTCAAGAATTTCCAAACCGATTGTGCCTTGACCGGCAATAACCAACGGGTCATCAAACGGATGACAGAAAGTAAACCCTTTCTCCTTCTGCAATTGGCAAGCCTTTTCATAACAATCGGCGTAAAAATCACCGGCCAGCACTACGTCCGCACCATAACTTTTAGTGGCATCAATTTTGGCAATCGGTGCATTGGTAGGCATGCAAATCGTCGCTTTACAACCATATTCCTTAGCGGCCAACGCCACGCCTTGCGCATGATTGCCGGCCGACGAAGCTACAATCCCACGAGCTCGTTCTTCCGGTGACAATGACGCTACCTTGTTATACGCACCGCGCAATTTGAATGAACCGGTACGCTGGAAGTTCTCCATTTTTAAATGGACTTCACAACCGCATTGTTCACTCAAAGAGGTAGAATGCATCATAGCCGTTCGCTGTGCAACCCCTTTCAGATGTTCTTGCGCTTCCCTAATCATTTCCAGTGTTACTAATGCCATGCGTTTAATCCTCCTCATCAAAGAAAACTCTCAGTGATTCTCTCTCAGGCATATAGCGGTACTTAAATTTAGGATATCCCACCATAATAGCTCCGGCAACCCTATACCCAGCCGGTAAATTAAGTAATTTCAGCAGTGGTTCATAGCCTACTTGTGCGCAAAATTCTACAAAGCCGGACCAACAACTTCCCAGGCCTAAGGAAGGTGCCATTAATTCCGCATAAGAAAGGGCAAAATGACCGTTGTCGCGGCCGCGTTCAATCAATTCATCCTTGCTTATGGCCAGGACTAAAGCAGGTGCTTTATGTAAAATAAAATCACGCCCAGTCCGGTTATAGCGCTTTGCATTATACGCATAAATTCGCATACGACTATTTTCTTTCCCCAATCCGTTCATCCAGTCCATCACGGCTTCACTGATAGCGGCCAGCGTTTCCTTATTCTGAATCACTCGATACGAAATGCCTTGGCTATTGGAGCCGGTAGGAGCCATGCGAGCCACATTCAAGAGTCTCGTAATTTGCTCCTTTGAAACCGGTGTATCACGGAATGTACGAATAGATCGGCGATAGCGGATAAACTTCTCTGCCTCTTCAGGACTTGGTACTTGGTAATCCCCAACCGGAATTTGATCGGCGCGCGGCGTTACTGTATAATCAATCGCATTTGTTGGACAAACTGCTACGCAATGTCCACAAGAAATACAACTGCCAAAACCGGCGGCCGGACCGTTTTCTTTCATAACCAATAATCCTGTCGGGCACTCTGCCACACACATTTTACACTGGATACATACATCTGTACGCACCAAAAAGCTCATCGTAAAGCCCTCCATTCGTAATATCACGACTAAATTATACTCCTAAATTTCAAATCTGTAAATTCTAAATGTACATCCCTCTAGTACAAAAGTATTTATCTCATTAAGTTATTTCATTTATGAGTTTTTAGGATAGTTAAATAAATATAGTCTCTGTCAAATTGAATAAATATAGATTTTGCAAAACGTAAAAAAATAGCTTCAATTATATAAATTGAGAATACTTAAGTAATGCTAATAATCGAGCTCTTTGAAATCGAATAAATTCGTTCACCATCGATTTGTAAGGTACCTCAATCATTAAGTCATAATTTTGAGGATAATTTCTAAGCATCGTACGGCATCTCAAAATATAACCATAGCACGATTTACAAAAAAATAAAAGGGTAAACTCATCTAATAAACCCCATAATTCAAATTGGTTCATAGTATAATCAAATGCGACAAATAAATAAGACACAATATTGTTCCTG
>NZ_JALKIG010000039.1 GCF_023051165.1 Veillonella sp. KGMB01456 | reverse complement strand
TATTACAAACGATAATACCTCATGAGATAGGGGAGGACTTCATGGACAAAATGGCGGAACGGCTAAAGTCTAAAGGTTTTGAAGTTGCCGTAAGTCCAAACTACAAAGGCAAGTATTATATTTTGTCGGTGTCATGGGAAGGGTAAAATTATGGAGATTGATTTCACACCCGGGGCACTAGAAGTTATAGTATTTGCCTTAGTGCTAGCGACTATATTAGTCATGGACTATTGGAGGCGTTAAATGTACGGGAATGAGCTGATCGCCGATAGCGTGGCAGAAAGGGCAAAGGCTTAACATGGATGAACGAACTAGAATTAAATATTTAGAGCAAGCAGCCGAAAATTTAAAGCCGATTATTGAGTTAATGAGCGAGCTAAAAGGCAAACTCATCAAGTTGGATGATTTGGCTGATATATTGCGGTGGGATAGCGTAGGTCGGTTTCAGTTATACACTGATGATTTACTACTTGAATTTGACAGCGTTAAAAACCAAGCGGAAAAGCTAGAGAATCATATAGAGGTTGAACTTGAAGGGTCAAGACGATGAAAAGGCTAGAAGGGGGGATAAAAATGCATACACCTTTACTTTTAAGAGATTTAAAGCGTATAGATGATGAACTACGTTATATCATGTATCAACTCAGCGGTTGCGAGGAATGGTTGAACTGGTTAAATGAACGGCTCGATGAGTTGTTTGAGATTAGCTACGGCAACTATAGTACATCTTGTAGTATCTTAATGGCAGAATTTGAATCAGTAAAACATCAAATCGAGAACATAAGAACAAGTGTAAAGGCGGAAATCGAGTGGCAAAAGAAACGGGGCTAATTATGGACGCATATTTCAGAGTAGGGATATGGCTATGTGATGAAGTGGACACGGAAGCGCTAAGAACTCAAATAGAAAATTATGTTGAGTGCCTTGATGGTGTAGGTTTAGCTTATATCGTTTGGAGGGGTTAATATGGACTTAAACAAAATTAAAGATGAGGCAGAGTGGTATTTATCTCATTATCAGCAAATTAATAATTTAGTAGTGCAGTTGCCAAAAGATAACTGTTTTAAATCGATAAAGGTTTGTGGCAAAGTGATTGTTAATCCTAAAGTAGTGCTTAATGCTATTGATGTAGCTTTAGACAGTGTTGATAGTGATTGTCGCAGGATAGCTATTAAGCGTTATGTTGATGGTGAGTACTGGCGAGTAACAGCTGATGATGAGTGTATTAGTCATCAGACATACTATAGACGTATTGACAGCGTTATTATGAGTATGGCATTACAATTGGTGGCAAAAAATATAATAAACATTTATTAAGTAGAGGGCGTAGCTAATTAAAGTTGCGCCCTATTTCTCATGATGAGAATGGTAACGCTTGATTACTAATATAATATAATTATAGGGGACATTGTATTGTTCTACATTCCTTTCAAACCCCTACGCATGTTGTGTTGTAGGACGTGGCTAGCAAACTATCATCCTCCTCCTAAGACGCAAAAAGGGTACCTGAAATGGTACCTTTTTTGTTATACATGGAAGATTACTCAAGTGGTAAAGAGAGCTGTCTTGAAAACAGTTAGGCGCTTATGCGTGCGTGGGTTCGAATCCTACATCTTCCGCCATAGGTTTTGCTTTTCCTAATAAAAAAGTACTTAACAAACGGTTAAATGTAATCCGGTTAAAACATTAAGAGAATGCGGCTGAGAGAAAATGGCTGTATTTGCAGCAAGTGAGAGCCTTGCACCTATCTATTTTTAATGAAAGGAGTCTCCTAATGGCAACAGGCAAATATAAAACGTGGCAAATGCCAGATAATTTAACGTTGCTTAGGGGATTTGCTCGTAATGGATATACTGATGAGGAGATTGCAAAAAAAATAGGCATCAGTCGCAGTACATTAAGCGACTGGAAGGTTAAGTATTCAGACATTGCGGACGCTCTAAAAAAGGGTAAAGAGGTCATTGATGATGAAATAGAGGAAACTCTTATAAAATCAGCGATGGGATATAGTTACGAAGAAGTGACTAAAGAAATGCAATTGAATCCGGAGACAGGTTGTTATGAGTTAGCTGTAACAAAAGTAGTTACGAAACATCAAACTCCAAATGTGACCGCACTTATTTTTTGGCTTAAAAATCGCCGCCGTGAATCATGGCGTGACAAAATCAGTAAGGAAGACTTACAGAGTCAGAATATATTACTTACACTAGGTGATATTGATGACGAAACAGAGTAAGCGTGTTGATTTGCTTAATGATGTAATTAATCCAACAAAGCGGCAGCGTGATTTTATTAAGGCAGTGCTAAAAAATAAGTATACCTTGTATGGTGGCGCCGCTGGTGGCGGTAAATCGTATATATTGCGTTGGATTATGGTATATTTGCTCATTAATTGGTATATCAAAACAGGTATAACAGGAATTCGAGTAGGAATATTCTGTGAAGACTATCCGAGTTTAAAAGATAGACAAATTAGTAAGATACGAATGGAATTTCCGCTGTGGCTTGGTGACTATAAAACTACTGACCATGAATTTATATTGCGCCCTGAATGGGGTGGCGGTGTTATTTGTTTTAGAAATTTAGATCGCCCTGAAAAATACTTATCTAGTGAATTCGCAGCAATTGCAATTGACGAGATGACGCTGAATGAACAAAGCGTATTTGATTTTTTGCGTATGCGACTACGTTGGACGGGTATCAGCGATACTAAATTCTTTGGCGGTACAAATCCGGGCGGTAAAGGTCATATGTGGGTTAAATCCTTATTTATTGACCACATTATACCGAAAAATTTAAAGCAATTTGCCGATAAGATTGCCTTTGTGCAAGCAAAAGTAGATGATAATCCATACTTAGCAAGCACTTATATTGATAATTTGGATACATTGCCGGATAAGTTGCGGAAAGCTTATAAAAACGGTGATTGGAATATATTTGAAGGTCAAGTGTTTGAAGAATTTAATTCTGAAATTCATGTTTGTAAGCCGTTTGAAATCCCAGATAATTGGACTCGATTACGAGCAATGGACTGGGGTTTTACTAAACCATATGCAATATATGGAGCGGCAGTTGACCAAGATAACACGATATATATCACGCATGAGATATACGGATGTAAACAAGGTCAACCGAATGTTGGCACGCAAGAAACAGCCCGTGAAGTCGCTCGTAAATGCAAGTTTATGAAAGATTGGTATGGTGTGGCTGACCCAGCTATTTGGCAACGAACTGGACACGATGGACCGACTATTCAAGAGATTTTTGCAACAGAAGGTATTGTATGGGATAGGGCAGATAATGACCGCCTTGCAGGTAAGATGCAAGTGCATGAACGACTGAGACAACGGAAGGTAGTTATATTTGAGACTTGTCAAAATCTTATACGAACATTGCCTGCATTAACTTATAGTAAGCGTAACGTAGAGGATGTAGACACTGACCAAGAAGACCATGCGTATGATGCGTTTAGATACATGTTAATGAGCAGACCTATTTCAGCGTATGACGTGAAGAAAGAATTTAATGACGGCTATAAGTATGTTGATGAAGGAAGAGAGGAGCAAAGCGCATGGGGCGTATGATGAGCGATAGGGCGTTACGTGATTACGCCTACAAGGTGCTAAAAAGTGAGTACGGTGAACGTGTAGAAAACGGTATTGTAATTCCAGCAAAGTTTACAGATAAACAGCTAGCTGAATTTGCCAGTTGTATGCCGCAGTGGCAATTGGAAGAAATGTACCGTATGATTTACGGTTCTGAATTGATTGAATAGGAGATGACTAATTATGTTTGATGTATTAACAGCAAAAGAGAATGTAAAACGTGCATTAGTCATCAATGAGGACTGGCGAAAAGAAGCTCATGAAGACTATGCGTTTGTTCAAGGCAAACAATGGTCTGATGTTGATAAGAAAACTCTTAAAGAAGCAAATAGACCTTGTATTACAATCAACCGTATCAGACCTGTAGTAAATCTATTGTGTGGTTATGCAGCTCAAAATGAAACTGAACCGGACTTTATGCCTCGTTCAGAAGAAGATGACCGCATCAGCCGTGTTGCGAAGGGCATCACAAAATACGTGCTTGATAGAACTAATTACCAACGAGAAAAGAAAAAGGTATTCCGTGATGTAGTGACGTGCGGATTAGGTGCGTATTGGGTATCGTATGACTTTGATTACGCTAAAATGGATGGACAAGTGCTTATTGAGCGCATGAGTCCATTTGATGTATTTAAAGATCCAGAAAGCGTAAGAGAAGATTTATCTGATGCCATGTTCTGTGGACGGTATACTTGGGAAAGTAAAGAAAAATTAAAGCAAGTATATCCTGATAAGGCTGAAGAAATCGAACGTTTATATCACAAATATGATGATACTGAACAGGAAGTAACTAATGCATATCCTCGATGGTATGACAAAGACTTACAGAAGGTTAGAGTGGTTCAGTATTGGTATAAGGAATACATTACGAAGACTATTTATGTGACGTCAGATGGCGTAGTTGAGGAAAATAGCCCCTTGTATGGATTGGCCAAGGCGCTTGGTGTTAAAGGTCAAGAGATACCAGATGTAAAGATTAGATATGCCACTTTTGCAGATGATGTGTTATTAGAGGATAGCGAAAGTCCTTATAGTCATGGGCGATTTCCATTGGTTTTTCAATTTTGCTATTACAGCGGTGAAAATACAGACGATGACCGATTAGAACCTGCAGGCGTTGTGCGTGATATTAAAGATGCACAACGTGAGCTTAATAAAAATCGTAGTCAGCGCATGCACATCGTTAATCAGCAAGCATTAGGCGTTAGAATGTGGCACGGCGTACAGGACGAACGCACAAAGAAAACGATTAAAGATAACATCACTAAGCCGGGAGCCAATATCTTCTTGCCACCGGGCGTGACATATGAAGAAGGGTTACCAGCTAATCAGTCAGTCGGTAATATGGAACTTGAAAATCAAGCCAATAGCGACTTTTATACGATTAGTGGGATTACCCCTGAAAGTCTTAGCGGTTCTATTAGTGCAATGAGCGGAAAGGCAATTGATTTAAGACAATCTGTAACAACAGTACAGACCGCTGATATCTTTGATAAAGCTAAAGAATCAGAGCGTCAAATTGTATTAATCCTTTGGGGCGAAAAAGGAAAAGCCGGATTAATTCCGCAGTATTACAACGAACAAAAAGCAATGCGAATTTTAGGCGATGATGGCAAAGCCGAATTTGCTCACATTGAGCCTAATCTAAATCAAGCAATGGTTGAGCAACAGCAAGTTGACCAATTCGGGAACCCGCAATTTGATGAAGATGGGAATCCTGTTAAGAAGGTACTGTATGACTTATCGGCATTTGATTTTGATATCACAATCGTGACAAGTCAAGCATCTGCCACTGCACGGAAAGCAAGCTTATATCAATTACTTGAAGCAAAACAAAGCGGCGCTGACATCCCTATGGAAATTATCGTTAAATACATGGATTTCCCTGATAAAGATGAAATGCTTCGGATGCTTAAAGAGCGTAGCAACCAACCAGCACAACCTGATGTGCGCTTGAGTGCTAACGTAAAAGATTTACCTGCCGAAGCATTGAGTGAATATTTACAAACGATTGGTGTGAATATATCTCCGCAACAAATTATGGCAGAACGGCTTGCTGCACAAGGGGGCAATGATCAATTACAAATTAATAGTGCTATGCAAGCGCAACAAGGATTTGCACAACAGCAGCTGCAAGAACAAGCACAGCAACCGACACAAGATATACCACCGCAAATGTAAATAAATTGTCCTGATCATGACTCTAAACTGATTTCCATGCGAACACTTAAGCAAGTAGCCTATCTATGATAGTGGACGGCTTGAGAATAGCTACTCCGTCCGATTATGACGATAACTAATCAATGCGACCAGTTAAGTCGATAAACTGCGAGTAATTTGCGTCCTGATTAATGACGATAAACTAATTAAAAGGAGATAATTATGAACGAAGATGTAAAAGATGTAGTAAATGCAGAAGATTACGGTTTAACAGCCGAAGATTTGAAAGATGCACATGTTGAAGAACCTACGGAATCAGTTGATGAACCATCAAGTGAATCGTCAGACACCCCTCTTAAATCTGATGATGAGCCTACAGGCGAAGATAATGAAAAGGTAGATAGTAAAGACAATGAACAGCATAAGAACCATAGCGATTTAAACAAGGCACTTGCTGCGGAACGAAAACGCCGTAAGGAAGCCGAAAAGAAGTTAAACGAATTTAGGCAACAATCCGCACCAATTACATTGACGGCAGAAGAAGTCTCTAATATTAATGAATTTGCAAAGAAAACTGCTATGCAACAATTCGGCATTGATAATGTTGAAGACTTAATGTATACGGATCCCGATAAATATGCTCAACTTTTGGAAGAGCAAGGGCGTATTAAGTATGTGGTGACGCAACAGCAACAGCAGCGGATGGCATTGCGTAATCAAAATATCGCCTTTATCCAGTCCATTCAGTCTGCTAATGATTTTCAGGATATGCTTGCTATTGCACAAGATGAACTGGATGGTATGACTCGTGCTGAGTCTAATCCAATTGATGCGGCATTTGCTCGTACCGGAGCAGGTGTAGGGACACAGCAGGATTTCGATGTAATTACAAAGTTTGTTGAAAGATTGCGTGGTAAGCTCAATGAACAATCCGTACAACCGCCTATGAATAACCCTCTCGAAAAGGCAAACAATTTACCGAAAGCGGGAGCATTAGGCGGTGGCAATGGTAAAGCATTGAGTACAATTTCAAATGATGAGTTATTAAAAATGGTTGCCGAAGGACGTGAATCTGAATTACCGGAATCACTACAGCGACAACTTAAAGAATTAATTGGATAAGGAGTGTAATAATTATGGCAGATATGGCTAATCAATTAACAATTCCGGCTAATCTTGTACCAAAATTGTGGGCGCGAAAAGTATGGCACGAAGGCGTACAGGATAGCTATTTTGAAAAATTCACATCTACGGATGGCAAGAATGTTGTACATAAAAATGCGGATTTAAAGAAAGTAAAAGGCGATAAAGTAACCTTTGGTTTAGCTATGAATTTAGCAGGTGATGGTGTAGTTGGTACACGTGCCACACTAAAAGGCAAAGAGGACCAGTTAAGCATTCATGATTTTAGCGTAACTGTTGACTTGATCCGTAACGCTGTTACTCGTTATGAGGCAGAGGACCAGAAAAGCCCTTATGATAACTTGCCACTTATTAAAAGTGCATTAACTCAGTGGTTATCCGATTATTTGGATAATACGCTTATGGCTAAATTGTCTGCTAGTCCAACAACAGGCGAAGTAATGTATGCTGCCACTGCTGGTACTGTGGAAGGCACTGCAGCTACTGATAAATTGACTTGCAGCTTAATTAGCGCTGCTCGCCGTAAGGCTAAAATGCATGCACCAAAAGTTAATCCGATTAAAATCGATGGTCAAGATAAATATATTATGCTTGTAAGCCCT
The DNA here is from genome assembly GCF_023051165.1 of Veillonella sp. KGMB01456. GTDB lineage: Bacteria > Bacillota > Negativicutes > Veillonellales > Veillonellaceae > Veillonella_A. The sequence goes on along the minus strand of NZ_JALKIG010000039.1, from coordinate 15,229 downwards.
TGGGCAGCTCGTGATCTCAAAGAAGACACTGCATGGCAAGCCGCACAGCAAAATGCTAATGTGCGTGGTGCAAAAAATCCTATTTTCTCCGGCTCTTTGGGTGAATATGACGGTGTTGTACTTTATGAATATGAACGAGTAGTAACATCTGATACGGGTGCTAGTGGAGCAACCATTAATCGCAACTTGTTATTGGGTACACAAGCCGCATGCTTTGGTGTAGCTAGTGAACCTCGTCATATTGCACAAGATGATGATTACGGCAACGTACAGGGTAATGGTATCAGCATTATGGCAGGCATTGAAAAGTCAAAATACAATAGCAAGGATTATGGTGTTATTCAAGTCATCACCGGCGGCAAAAAAGACTAATTAGTGTTTTAACAAAGGGGGAGTGTAACAACTCCCCTTTATTTGTAGGAGCGATTATATGATTATCAAAGAATTACTTAATCGTGCCTTTATGCAGATTGATGATACGGGGCATGAAAGTTACACGCCTTATAAATTATTGGAGTACTACAACGAGGGAAATCATCTACTAAATCATTTGCTTGCAAGTGTATTTCCCTCATATGTAAAGGAGTCTTATACGGTTACAGGCACTGGTAAAGTCGAATTACCTACCAATTGTATTGCTGTATTAAAAGTAACTGCTGATGGTCAAGAAATCGATGATTATACAGTAAATCAACTTAAGAATATTGCTTTTGATGCGGATGCAGAGCAAGTTATAGAAGTTGAATATGTGCCAACCGTTGATTATGTGAATTTAGATGATGATAGTGGCTATATCGCAGAGATTGAGACCATGCTTGTCGATTATATTGTATATCGAGTAATGCAAATGGATGCATCCGGATTAGTTGCAATGTGGCAAGCAAGATTATCGGAATTAGCTAGTCAGAGTGGTGGTAGTACAGATGTGGTAATGGCAAGGGGGTATTACGATTATGGTGGTCAGCGAACTGATTACGGAGATTAATCTTGAAAGTAATGAGATTTTAGACAATGAAAAAGAGTATATCCCTTATATTAATGCAGCCATTGATTATTTATCTATGATTTTGACATCGATTAAAGATCGTGAAGTGGTTAAGCGACAGACCATTAATAATAATGATGTAATTCCTATTGGATTTATGCAGTTTGTACCAAAGCAAGGATATCCTATCACGGTCAATAACGGCTCATTTGAAACTTATGGGCAAAAGCCTGTACGAGATGTGTATTATGCCGTAAAGAAATCTCATATTGCTAATATGGCGGACAGTATTCCATTTACAGAGTTATATACTCATTACTTAGTACAATTAGTATCTTATCTTGTTAAGAAAAAGTCATTAATGATTGAATATGCCGGATTTGATAAAGGATTCATTGATGGACTGACACAGCTTATTCAACAATCGAGGGGGTATTAGCGTGGGCGAAAAACTACTTGCTAGTACTCGTGGATTTAGACTTGGAATCGATTGGTCGACAAGTCCTGAGAATATCGGCATTGAAAGCGTTGCACAAGCATTACAATGCGAATTTGACCGTACTGATGGTGCATTGCGAACGGTGGCAGGCGTAAGAATTGCTTATGATGCGGGGATTGAAGTTGAGAGCCTTTTTTATGACATAAATCGTAAGCGATTTTACTTTAACAGCGGAAATAATCTTTATTATACTGACCTTCATACTCATGAATTGGTCGGTCAATTAACAGGCACTAAAAAGCCTAGATATCACATTTATGACGGCGATGTATTAATCGCGAGTGGTGATAAATTGCAAGCGGTTACTGGTAGCGGCACATTAACTACGATTGATGACAGCCCAGCTTGTGAATTTGTAAGTAGCTATAGCGGTAGAGTCATTGTATCAAGCATTTATGGGCATAGCGTATATTGGAGTGCAATTGGCGATTATAAATCATGGAAAAATAACACTAACGATGCATCAAGTGGGCAATATGTTGATGTTGGGTATAAGGATCAAGGCACTATTATTGCATTAGACTTTTTAGGTAAATCAATATTGGTATATAAGCAGTATGGCAAAGTATATCAAGTCATTGGTTCACCATCTGATAGTTTTTTCAGTGTGTTTCCTTTATCCACAACCGGATATTGCAGTGGTAGTGCTATTAATATTGATGACCGTAGCTATTATTTGGGCGATAGCGGGCTTATGTCATTTATGCCTACCAACACATACGCTAATATTCAACCTTTCGAGACAGGGCTAAATATTAATGCTTATCTTATTAAGAATATCAAAGATACTTGTGAAATGTGGCATGTTCCATCACGTAAACAAATTTGGATTAAGCCAGAGAGTGGTAATCTTGTCTTTTTGTATCATTACATACCAAGGTATGAAGATGGACGAGGTGTATTTACATCTCGTAAGTTAAGCCACAGTATTCATGATGTAGTTGATTATAACAAAGATATTTATATTGCCTATGGAACTAAAATCGGTATTGTCGATGAGCGATTGGATACTGATGATGGTAAGCAGATTCAAACATCAATTATTTCGGGTAACAGACTTGCGACTAAGCTCTTTATATTAATCATGAATTATGATTTTGTAGCACACAACATTATTGATGGGTATGGGAATATACAAATAAGTAACCGTACGCCTAAACAAATTAAATTTTCATCAACAGACGAACGATTGAATGATGATGACGGCATGTTAAGTGATTATAATGACTTATTATTTCAAGATGAATATACAAAAGTGTATAAAATCGGTGGTGGTGCTAATCGAAATGTACAGATTAAGATATTTGTGCAAAAAGGTGCCATTTCATTACGGCAATTTGATTACAACTACGAGGAGGTTTAGTAATGGCATATCAAGAGCGTTATCCTCTCAACGATAGCCCAAGTGGTGATACGAAGAGAGAAGCTATTTTAAAGAATAGGCAAGAAATGCTGAATATTGCCGATGAAATAGATAAGAAGTCAAACGGCAATGGCGGAGGTGGCGGATTACGTAATCGTGTGTTAACAGGTAACTCTGTAGGTGGTCAATATAACTACTTAAGTGGTGATAATCTATCGGTAACCATTGATGGCACAGTAACACCTATTGTAGTTAGCTTTGCCAATGGTTTTGATAATAATGGTGCGGTCGATTATGTAAAATCGCTTACTGCACGGGTAACGCCATGGTCGCTACCAGCTAGTGCTACATCGTATTTATATTTAGATTACAACGCAACAACTGGTGCGATTAATTATGATAGTACAACGATTGCACCAATTATTAGTAATACAACACCTGATGCTACTGATCACGACAGTAATTATTACAATGAGTTGCTTGGTAAATCATTTGCTTATAATGGGGCTCAATGGGTCGAAAAAATACGTGTATTTGTTGCCAAAGTAATAACAAATAGCACGAGTGTGGCGAAGATTGAATATATAAATCGTAGTGATAGCACAATTACAAGCAATATGATTGGTAATGCCACGATAGTAGACTACAACTTATCTAAAAATAGTGTTGGAACAATGCAACTTAAAGATAAAAGTGTTACAGCTGATAAGTTAGGCGATGATGTAACAAAAGTAATCAATAATGTACTCGATAAGGTCTATCCAGTCGGTTCAATTTATTGCTCAATAGTAAGTACTAACCCACATACTTTATTTGGATTCGGGGCATGGGAATACATCGAACAGGGGAGAGTGCTTTTATCACAAGGTAGTAACTACAAAGCTGGTAGCACAGGCGGTGAAGCAACCCATACATTGAATGTTAATGAGATGCCGCAACATAGCCACAGCACTAATAGTGCAGGTGATCATACACACACAGGCACTACATCATGGGCAGATTTGCAAGGTGAGTTTGGTACTGGTAACTCTACTCCAGGCGTGTTTTATGCAGCATCGACTTGGGGCATTTTTTCTAATAATGGCCGTCGTGGTAATAATGGGAATAATGGTAGTGAAAATAGTAACGGCGATAGAAGTGAGCGTATAAAAATTAACGCATCTCACAATCATACATTTACTACGACCACTAATGGTAGCCATACGCATAGTATTACCAATACTGGTGGAAGTGCGGCACACAACAATATGCAACCTTATCTTGCAGTTTATATGTGGAAACGGGTGAGCTGATGAAGTTAAATAACCTTAAAGAAATGATTGACGATTACGAACGATACACTCAAGAAGTAGTTAATCTTGATGGCTTCTATTTTGATAAGGAAGATGGCTCATTTCACGATGATTATTTCACCTATTTTAAATTCTTTGATAAGCAAGGATTTTTGTTTTGGTGTGTAAAAGAGTTGAATGGCGAAAAATATATTTGCTTATTACAGACATATGGTTTTTTTAAGTACATGGCGGACTATGTTAAAGAGGTAATGCGACTAAATCATATTAAAAAAGTAATTACCTTTACTACACGTAATCCCCGAGCACATTGCCGTAAGTGGAAAATGCAACGGCTTGCATCGGAAGACTATGAATACCGTGGTAAGAAATATTATGCACTAGTCACTGACTATGAACATGTGCATTGAAAGGAGCGTATATGATTATATTTGATTTACAGTTGTTTGGCGGCGGCAAGAATAAGAATAAATCATCTACAAAGGTTAATTTATTACCGTCAACACAAGAAGAACAAAAAGCATTAGCTAATCAGTTAGATTATATTAATCAAGCTAATCCGGCTGCTAAAAATGCTTTACAAATGGGTAATAATGCCATGAATGGAGCAAATGTAAATGTTGATTATCAAGGCTTGTATAATCGTTATTTGAATCAAAACAATCAGAACTTAAATAATGTTAACACTATGAGCGGTCAAATACAAAATGCAATGAAAGATAATGCTAGTGCTAACGCTCAGTACGGCTCAAGCATGGGTAATGCTATGGATAGCATGAACAATACAGCCAATACCCTTAATGAACAGTATAAAAATGCGTTATCAGATTTTAACAACAGTTATAGTGGTATTGCTAATGGTCAATTACCTACAGCATATAGCGAAAATCGTGAAAAGGCGTTAAATAACTCACTTGAAAATACAGTAGGTAATACGTTATCAGGATTGGCTAGCCGTGGAGTGATTAACAGTAGTCAAGCGGATACGGCCTTTAATGGTATCAGTAAGAATGCAAGCGATACATTGGCTAATCAATATGCCAGTGATTTAAGACAGGCTGCACAATTGGCAAGTAATGGATTTGCTAATAATTTAAGCGGTATTAATGCTCAACAAGGATTATGGAATAATCAGTACAGCAATAATATGAATGGGTTGAACAATCAAGCTAATTTGGCTAATCAATCTTATTCAAATACTTTAAGTGGTATTAATACGGGCAGTGGATTAACTAACCAGGCAGAAACGATGACTTATAATCCATTGCAGTATGGTGGCACAGCACAGCAAAATGCAGTACAGTATCCAACAAGTTTATATAGTTTAAGTGCGGCGTTAAATAGTCCAAATAGCAATTTATGGGAGGCAATGATGAGAGCAAGATATGGAGCAAGTAGTGGAAATACATCCTCAACATCACAACAAGGCAGTGGCAACTTTATTACAGGTCTTGTTGGTGGCTTTTGTTTCCCTGCAGGCACAGAAATTGCAACGCCTACAGGGGCAATTAATATTGAAGCAATTGATGATGGAGACCAAGTGCTTACTCTAGGTGATGTTATCAATGTTATTAAGTTGCATAATATGGGGACTAAGCACATTTACACGTTAAAAACAAGCCGAACTATTGTTAATACGACAGAATCAGAGAAATTTAAAACTCGTGACGGTTGGAAACTGCTCACAGAATTGGTTATTGGTGATGAAATTATGACAGTACATGATTATGACCGTGTGATGGAAGTAATCGATACAGGAAATGATAATACTGTATATGTGCTTGAGTGTGACGGCGCTAATACATTTTATGCTAACGGTGTATTAGCTGAGGGGCTGACTGACGCTGATAAAAAAGCAAATGAAGTTACTGAAGCAACCGATAAAGAAGTTACAGGAGAAAAGATTGAAGAGTCTACAGAAGAAAAGCCAAAAGTAAGGCGTAGAAGTAAAAAGACGGTTGAATCCGCAGAACAGGAGGCTTAATTATGGGAATGACTGATGAAGCATTAGGACGTTTAGCCGGAATGTGGTTAGGGCATCGCTGGGGGCGTATTCAAGAAAATAATGCAGCCAAGGCATTAGGTAATATTTACGGATATGATTATGATGCAGAAAAAGCAGCCCAACAAGCCGCACAGCAAGCAACTCAACAAGGTGTTGACAGCAATCTGTGGAATCAAGCGCCGAATGTGCAAAATAATATTGCTCAATATACACATCCGGAAAATCAAACGGCATTTAATTTGCCTAATAATTCACAGGACAACCTGTGGCAGACTGATTTAACACAGTATACTCGTCCACAACAAAGCAATAATAATATGTGGCAAGTGACGCAACAGCCTAATATTTCAGATGGGGCATTGCAAGCCAATCAAAACTTATGGCAAACAATGCAAAAGCCACAGCAATCAGCGATTAATAATTTGTGGGATTTAACACAACAGCCTAATTCAATGCAACCATTTGGTCAGTTTGTAAACCCGCAAGTAACCTCATTAAACGGCGCTAGTGTTAATGAGGGAGGACTAAATAAAGCTAGCGCTTTACCGGATACGCAAAAACCATTGGCAGAAATTAATGATATGGGGATTCCTAATCGCAATGCTATTACTGTAAATTATCAAAGACAATTTGGTAAAGATGTTGTAGCACTGGTTAAAGGTGGCATGAATTTAAATGATGCTAAAGTTTATGCATCAAATCGTATGCAAAGTAATATTGACAGGGCATATGGAGATTATGTAACTAAATTTACAGACGATGTACTTGAACCAATGCGACAAGAAATTGTAAATAACCTTATGTATACCACTGATAAAGACGGTAATACTGTTGTAGATACATATAACAGCAGTAAGGTAAAAGGGATGTACGGTGCAGTTACAAGATATAACGTACTTGCTCAAAAGGTAGGCGCACAACAAATTGATATGAATAATTTGGCAAGTGCAGCTGCCATTAATAAACCTAACTTTAAAGATACAACGATGCCTAACGGTCATCTTGTGCGAGTTGATGGTGATACAGGTGCAGTACAAGATATGGGTAACTATGGTAAGGTTTCTCCTTATGGGGCGCAAAATGGTCATATTATAATGCACGATGATAGTGGCAACGTAAAAGATATTGGCGGTTATGGAGCTGTAAAATTACAACAACTTGATGATGGTACAACCTATCTTGTTAGTGCCGATGGTAAAATGCAGTTCGTTGGCAGATTTCCTAGAGCTGTTGGTGGTGGCGGTAGAGGCTCTGGTGGCACAAGCGGATTACAAGCTCAACAATTGCGGACTTTGGCTAGCTTACATCAAGCTTGGGTTAAACAACATCCGGACGCAGAAGAAAATGATAGCCCTTATTATAATGATTTACAACGGGTATTAAATGGTAACGTTAATCAACCTAAATCAGATAGTAGTGAGACTGGTGGGCAAACTAGCTTACTAGAATCTGAAGAAGAAGAAGAAAGATTAAAAAAACGAATTATGGAAAGTTATGAATTGTATGGACATGACGCTACTGTGGAAATGTTAAAAGAAAAGGGTTTAGGCTTTTATGGTTCATGGGTACCAAATGATAAATAAGGGGGGATATAATTGGAAAACATGTTTGATGATTTCAAACCAGCAGAAAAAGTGAATATGTTTGATGATTTTTCTCCTGTAGAAGATACTGCACATGTTGGTATGCTCGACAATATCGCTAATACTGCATCTTCAGCAGTTGATAGTGTACGAGAATTTGCTGATGGTGTAGCTGACTTCGGTGCCAATACCGTAAAGAGTATTGGCAATTGGTTTGATAATAGTAAACAGGCATTATCAGATTACTATGACGCGGCAAACAGAGGGCTTGCTGACGGGACAATGATAAATACTGGTGACGGCTATATTATTAATCCCGATAAGAGTGATACATCTGAAGCGGATGAATTGCGTAGTCTTGGTAAGCAAGCCTATGATACAACAATTGGGCATCCGGCGATGTATGCGGCAATGACTCCATATATGCCTGCTCCAATTAAGGCGGCGGCAGGGGTTGCAACCTTACCAACATTAATTAGTGATGCAGGACAAGCGTTTGATAATAATATGCAAAATGCGGATGAAACTGGCGGCTCATGGGTTGGTGCTGTTGGTAATACGGCTAAGAATTTATTAATTGACTCTCTTGTAGAACCTGTTGAAAAGTGGATTGAAAATCCAGCGGATCAAGTTGATGTGATTCGTCAAGGTGGTTTAGGTGCAGCTTATGATAATGTGTTAATGCCATTTGAAGGTGCAAGGGGGACATATCATCTTGGCAAGGCGATTACCCCTAAATCAGTAAAAGCTAGAGTTGGAAATGTTATTGAAAATGTAAAAGAGCGAACCTATGACAGTTTTAAAGATATTGGCGAATCCTTTAAAAAAGGTGCCGAAAGTATCTCTGATGGTGAAAGTTTTTCGGGTATTAAACAAGAGTTTGCAGCAGAGCCAATCCAGGCTTTGAAGACATTTGATGAAAGTAGTAGTGAATGGAATGCTGATGCGCCTACTGATATGCAAAGAGCAGTGTATGACCGATTGCGTAGCGATGGATTCTTTACCGATACAGAAGCAGCTGCAATTACAGGGAATATAGCACAGGAAAGTACATTTGATAAATTTGCTGTAAGCAATGATGGCAATAATTCGGTAGGGCTTGTGCAATGGACAGGACCTCGGTTAAAGGATTTTAAGGAATTCGCAGCTGAAAATAACCGAGACATGTATGATTGGCGTACTCAAGTTGATTTTATTAAGTATGAAATGCAACATAAAGAATCTGCAGCATTGACAGCCATGAGGGAAAATCCGAATGCTACTCCGGAAGAAATGGCAGTTATTGTGCGTGAAAAATATGAACGTCCTGATAAGGCTATGGCTAATGATGAGAACAGAATGGCTAAGGCGAGGGAAGTCTATGACGGGCAAACTAGTCCACATAATAATACTCCAACTACTGCTCCGAATATGGCGGAAGGTAACTATAATAGATTAATACCAGAAACAGTTAAAGAAGATCCGTATAATCCTAATACTATTGATTTTAGTAATGAAAATAGAATTAGTGCGACTGAAGTTGGTAAGGAAAAACCTAATCTAAATTTATTTGACAAAACAGCAGAACAATCTGAGCCTTTGAATAAGGCTAATACTAATCTGAATATGTTTGATAAAACAAAGGTTAATTCTGAACAATTGAATTCTTATGCAGATATAAAACCCGCTGAATTGGCAGAGAAGATTAAATCTAAAGAGATTGAGCCAAAATTTAGGGAATATGATGCAGAAAAATTATCTGAATATGAAAAATATTCGGATAAAGAACTATTTGAAAAGACTCGTGATAACGTTGTACAACTTAAAGATGGTGTTAAAGACCCTTTAGGTAATACAGTTAAGGTTATTTATGATGAATCAAATAAGAGTGCGATTGACCAAATTGCTAATTATTTTATGCGTGGTCATAGTGACGGTGAGATAAGTAAAAAACGTGCATTCGCTACAACTTTAATTAAGGAGACTGCTAGTAATCCTGATTTAATTTTAAGACAATCTAATGGGCGAAATGCATATGTTAGTTATTTTAAGGGAATTGATAACATAACGCATCAAGTTATTGTCAGTCTAGATGAATCTGATAAAGGAAAAATTATTTCATCTCATGTGGCTGCAGATGGACCGGGTAATAGAAATAAAGCAATAAAAAAATTCATTTCTGATACTAAAAAAGCTGACGCAATTGTATACGTCAGCGATAGTATTAGAAATGAATTAGAAGGCGGTCCGTCGCAGTATCGCCGCCCGCCAACTAGTGATAGGGGTTCAACACTGGATACTCAGCTCCACCCATCTAGTAATTTAAATATAACAGATGCGGTAGAAAAAGTAAAGCCAGATGATGTGCAATACTTTTCTGATAATCCTAAATCACCTTATCGATATGTTGAGGGGGAAGAAAATATATCATCCGATAAACCTGTAAGCCGACAAGAAATTTTTAACGCTATTGATGAAAATTTTAAATCTATTAGACATGGGAGAATTGGCAGAAAAGGTGTATTGGGCTTTTTTAATCCTAAATCTGATGCGGTTAGAGTGAGAAATTATGGTGATTTTGAAGCTGCTGCACATGAACTTGGTCACTATTTAGATAAATACTTTGAATTTACGACTCAAAAACATCAAGCTGAATTAATTGGCAATGTGCATCGTAGATTTGGTTCTAGTTATGATAAATTGGACACTCAAGGATTAGCAAAGGAAGGCTTTGCTGAATTCTATCGGGATTACACCACTAATAGAGCCAGAGCAAAGGCTGATTTCCCAGAGTTTTATGAAGAATTTACTAGTAGGCTGAAAGCAGAACCAGAGTTAAATTCTCGTGTTGAAAAGGTAAGTGCGGTAATGCATCAATGGTATCGACAGGATCCGCATGAACGCATTAAGGGCGCTGTAACTTTTGGCGAAAATGCATCCCCTTTAAAAACTGCTATTAAAAATCCAAAAGAGACTGTTACTCGTTTTTTAGATGATGCTTATACTAGAGCCATTGATGAACTGCATCCATTGGAAAAAATAGTGAGTGAAGTTGAGGCGATTACAGGTAAAAAATTAAAATTTTCTGATAATCCATTTATGCAAGCTTGGGTTTCTCGTGGCTGGGTAGGTAAAGCTGAGGCATTATTAGAGAACGGACCCGACTCTTTTAAAGAGGCTATTGCTAACATTCCTGATAATTTGCATAAAGACTTTTCAACCTATCTTGTGGCAAAACGGCAAATGGATATTTTGAAATGGAATAAGGCTCATCCTAATGAAGCAATATATACTGACAAATCAATTAAAGATGTAATTGCAACGATAGAACACTATGAAAGTGCTTATGGTAGTAAATTCATTGATGCACAACAACGAATTGTGGCTTACAGTAATAATTTGCTAGATTTAATGCGCAGTGCTGGCTTAATTAGTCGTAAAGATATTATGGCAATGCGTACCAAGTATCCAAACTACGTACCCTTTATAAGAGATTTTGGCGAAGCTGGTATTGATAATTTTGGAAGCAAGGGCGGCGGATTTATGAACGTGCATGCTCCGATTAAGAAAATGAAGGGTAGCGGACGTGATATTGTTGACCCTCTTGAAAGTATTATTAAGAATACCTATGCTGCGATAAATGCCATTGAGCGAAATAAGGTCGCAAAATCCTTTGTTAAAATCTCTGAAGTAGAAGGGATGAGCGATATAGTTGAACGGGTAACAGGCACTCCTACATCTAAAGATTTTACTTTTTATGTAATGGAAGATGGAAAAAAGACAATTTATCAAACAACGCCGGAGATTTATCAAGCCTTACAATTTGCGAATGCAGAAAGCTCTAATTGGTTAGTTCAAATGATGAAAACCCCAGCTGGTTGGTTGCGTGCCGGGGCTACTCAATTAAGCCCTGAGTTTATATTGCGAAATCCTGTGCGTGATATGATTGGTGCTACGATTTATAGTAAACATGGTTTTATTCCTGTAGTTGATACACTGAAAGGACTTATGCATTATCTTAAAAAAGATAATTTGTATTGGGAGTATAAACGGAGTGGGGCAGGCAATAGTGCAATGGTAAGCCTTGACCGTAATTATCTACAAAATTCTATTCGTGATATTCTCAAGAAACCAAATGTGCTTAAAAGAGTAGCAACATCACCGCTTGATGTAATTCGAGGGTTAAACGAAGCAACTGAAATGGCAACTCGATTGGCTGAGTTCGATAATGCAAAAACTGGTTATACGGGTATTATTAATCGTCTTACTAGAGGGAAAAAGAAGCCTTTAAGCAATCCGGAGGCGGCTATTCAAGCACGTGATGTAACACTTGATTTTAGTCGCATTGGTAAAAATACTAAGCAGGCGAATAAGATGATTGCATTCTTTAATGCATCATTACAAGGTACCGATAAAATGATTCGGGCATTCCGTGAAAAGCCGGCAGAAATGACACTTAAAACAGCTGCTTTTATAACATTACCAAGTGTTGCGTTATGGTGGTTAAATAAGGATGACCCAAGGTATCAAGAGTTGCCACAGTGGGAAAAGGACGTATTTTGGATTATTCCGACAGAGGATACTTTAATTAAAATCCCTAAACCGTTTGAATTAGGCATATTGTTTGGGACAGTACCGGAACGAGCATTACAGTATGCTTATGACAAAGAAAAGAAGGTTAATGGGCGAGGCTTTGAAGGCTTAGCCACCACTGCAATGGATAACATGATGCCATCATTGATGCCAACAGCAGCTATTCCATTGCTGGAATGGGCAACAAATTACAGTTTCTTTATGCAACGGAATATTGTGCCTCAAAGTATGACTAAACTACCGGATCGCTTACAATCTGATTGGCGTACATCATATATAGGTAATCAAGTAGGTAATTTGCTTGATGTATCACCTATGAAAGTTGATAACACCATTAGGGGCTATGGCGGCGGTTTTGGTTCTTTACTCATGGATATGACGGACCGCATGAGTGGCGTAGCAGATACTCGTCCAGATAAAAAGTGGAATGAGCAACCTGTAATCAAAGGATTTACTGAAACGCCATACAAGAGCAGTGACAGTGTTCAACGGCTGTATGACCTATACAACAATCAAGATAGTCTTGCTAATGCGAGGAAGTTAACTGGCGAAAAACAAGAGGGATTTGATGCTAAAACTTATAATCGCACCAAGCAAGCCTATAAGACGTTGCAGAATTTAAATAAAATATCAAAGAAAATTAGAGAGAGTACAAAATTAAATAGTCAGCAAAAGAGGGATAAGCTTGACGCTATTGATTTTCTGAAGGTAAACGCAGCTAGAAGAGGGCTAGGCTTGCAACCGATTAGTAAGTAAAGGAGCAAATATGAACTTGTTGTTTGATTTTACATGGCTATCTTCTCTTGTTGCAGTTGTATTAGGCATTGCTGCCATTTTGGGATGGTTTATTAAAACAGTTATCTTTGATAGATGGGAAGCAAAGCAAGCCATCCTTGAAGAAAAACGGCTTGAAGCAGATGAAACGGTTAATGATATTAAAAGTGTTATGAATCTGACATCTACTGATGTTCAAAAAATACTCATTAGTGTGGAACGTACTAATGCTACGCTTACAGAACACAATCACCGCCTTGAATCTCAAGAGAACCGCATTCAACGACTTGAAAATAAGATATTATGGGGCGGTGACAAGCCGTGAACTTGTTGACTCGTTTAAGTAATGTATATAAAGCAGTAAAGGGTGCCGACTTAAAAATCGGCAACCTACTTTTTTATGAAATTATAATAGGTATATCCTTATTGCCGTTAATTTTTGTTGTGTTTTTATTATTGTATATATGGTTTGCGCATATTACGGACGATTGGGCATTTAAAGTGGTTGAATATGCAATTAGGATTATTAATGCTATCCTTACAGGTCAAGTGATGGCTTGCATTATTGCGTATGGGGCAAAACTTAAAGACAGCAATAGTAACGGAATAAGCGATGATGATGAAAGAGGTACAAAATGAAAATTGTTGACGTATCCGAACATAATGGATTGGTTGATTTTGGTGAATTAAAAGCAGCTGGTGTTGAAGGGGCTATTATTCGATTGGGATATGGTAAGAATGGATTAGATAGTCAATTTTATAGCTATATCAACAAAGCTATTGAAAGCGGTATGAAAGTAGGCGTATACCATTACTCCTATGCTCTTGATGAGTCTGATGCAGAGGTGGAAGCTCAATTTATTATTAATACATTGGTGCAAAGTGGATTAACTCCAGACCGTTTGGAACTCGGAGTATGGCATGATATGGAAGATGGTGACGGTTACAAAGAACGCCATGGAATGCCATGTAATCAGACCCTAACTAATATTGCAAGCATTGTTATTAACAGATTGTGGCAAGCCGGATATAGTAATGCAGGATTGTATGCATCGTATGACTATATTGTTAATAAGTTATTTATGGATCAATTAGGCTGTGACATATGGTATGCACAATATAACTATAAGATGGACTGGGTAGACTCTCGCATTAAGCTCTGGCAATATACTATGAGTGAAAACATCAATGGTCAATTATACGATATGAGCCGCACTGTGTAAGCTGTAAGGAGTGTTATTATGGGTAAGGTAAAATTATATTTAACGCAACATAAAAACGCCATAACGGTTATAATTGGGGCTATTGCAGTAGTATTAGTAGTATTGATTGTGGGGCATAGTCAAGATAAAATCCCGCAGAAGGCTGATATAGTATTGACTGATACGCTTAATAATTCGACTGCTTTATCCAATAAGCTTAATGTATCTCCCTCTGATGCTGTGAAAATTCAAAGAGAGATACACAGTGTACAGCAAAAAGAGCCTGTAGTTAGTTATTATGTACAGGCTCCGGATGTAAATACGGCGGCTAAACAGACGCAAAAAGCAATTAATAACCATGAGCTATCATTACCTTTAGCAATCAATGAGAAAAGTGATAAAACTATAGTCAATCCAAATGAAGCGGCGCAAAAAGTTGATGTGTATAAAATTAACTTAAATAAGTCGCATAAAATCAAATCGGGGGTGACCGTGATTGATAATAAAATATATCCCACTGTAGGATATCAAGCAGGACAATTTGAAGGGCTTGTACACTTCAAAGATAACGGAATAAAAGGGGCTAGTATCCTCTTGACAGTGAAGGAATGGTAGTATATACTATAAAAGAGACTAGTAGTGAGCGAACGTCTTACAAGGGTAGCATGCGTGCTGCCCTTGTTTAGTTAAACGGCAAAAAAACGGCAAAAAATGTGTAGAAAAGACACATTTTTATAGATATTGTTTTTAATCAAAAATATTGATTAAGTAGCGTTATATATGAGTTGAAAGTTGACAGGTAAAGTAGTCCGGATAAAAAGTATATATGTTTGTTTTTATTATGGTTTTGTCCACCAGAAACTTTAGAAAAAGCACTTGAAAAATCAAGTGCTTTTTTGTTTTTGTACGCCGAATAGGCATGACAAAACCCCCAGTTAAACTGGGGGTCGGTAA
>NZ_JALKIG010000038.1 GCF_023051165.1 Veillonella sp. KGMB01456 | reverse complement strand
GACATGAAAAAACCGACCTCCTTAAAATTAGATTTTTAGGTCTAACTTTAAGGGGGCGGTTCAATCATGATAGATTGAGGGTCTTTTTTAAATCGTCTAGTACTCGTAACGAACACTTAATGTATAGGTACGACCAGCAGTTGCCTCATTATCATAGAATTCACGGTCAAATATATTATCAATACTAAATTTAACTGTAAAATCAGGGGTAACGCGATACCCAACACTGGTATTCACTAAGAAATAGCCGTCATAAGCACCGTATTCGCCGGCTGCTGCCGTAGAGCTTTGGCGTGCACTAACATATTGCATATCTAACAAACCGGTCCATTTTTCCTTGTCATAAGCCAAACCGGCATGGAAGATATGTTTCGGTACAGAATAATCAACTGCATTGCTATAGCCTGATTTATTAGTATCCTCTAATTTCGGACCACTAACTTTACCCGACTGCCAAGCATAGTTAACGTATGAGGTTAAATTATCTGTAAATTTATGCTCGTAATTAAGTTCAATACCGCGTCGTTTTTCTACGCCGTAATTTATGTATTGCTTATATTCTGTAGTACTTGTCCCCGGCAAGTAGAAATAGGTATACTCAATTTTGTCCTTGGTTTTAACATTATATAAGGAGATATCCACTGAATCTCGATCCGTCAACTGGCGTTTCATCCCTAATTCCCAGGTTTTGGAAGTTTCAGGATCTAAGCCCGGATTTGGAATAACATTACCCATACCGGAACCGCCATAACGATAAATATATACTAATGGTGGTGGATTAAACGACTCACCATAAGACATATAATAATTTGTACTTTCATTAGCTTTATATTCTAATGAAACTTTAGGACTTATATGATTATATGTTTTACCCTCGGATGTGGTATCATAACCGTTTTTACCACTGGCCCAGAATGTACCGTCACCTTTTTTATAACGATCATAACGTGCCCCAACAAATAAAGACCATTCATCATCAAATTTATACTCATCTTGTACAAATACAGCCAGATTGCTTATTTTACCTTCATCTTGTGCATATTGATTAATAATGGAGTTTTTGTTATGCCACGAAGAAAGATTATAACGCTTCTGAATCATTTCTTCCGTATGATAAGAGGCACCGGCATTAATGGTATGCTTTCCTATATCTCGCCATGTTTTTTCAACTTCGTACGTAAATTTCTTCCCTGGATGGAGAGAATAATCACCGGCCCCGGTCCAATCAACATTTTTATAGGAACTAGGTACAGTAGGTGATGTAAAACCATCAACCTTATCATGCGTATAACTTGCACGCGCCAAGAAATCATTTGCCGTATCACGATATGTCAAAATATGGGTATCACGTTTATTTTCATTATCATAGCCTAAGAAATTTTTAGGAGATAAAGAAATAATTTTATTTGTTCCGACCTGAACATTGCCAGACCATACAGGGTTTCCTTTAGTATCATGTACATAAGTAAATGGATTACTATAAGAGGATTCACTATTAATTCGATTATAGCTATAAACTAAAGATTTAGATTCATCAAAATTGTACCCAATTTTAAAGCCGTAATTTTCATGTTCCCATTCTTTCTCACCACGACCACCGTATATATAAGTACCATTACTTAACTGTGGTAAATCGGCACTAATAGATGCTGTACCTTTTTTTGGTGCAAGCGATCGATAAAATCCTTTATAGCCATCAGAGGAGCGTTTTTCATAAGTAACCCCTAAACTCCATTTGTCTGATAAACGAGAATTAACCGACACGGCTTTTTTCCAAGTATTATAGCTACCATAGGATACATCTGCCACTACAGAAGTTCCATATTCCGGTGCACCTTTAGTCGTAATATTAATAACACCGGCAACCGCATGACCACCGTATAAAGAGGATGCGCCACCGCGCAATACTTCAATACGTTCAATATTCGAAATTGGAATCATATTAAAATTTACAGTTCCGTTATAAGTATTATTTTGTTGAACTCCATCAACTAATACCAAAATATCTGTAGAACTCATACCACGCATAGTCAAACTGCCTTGCGCACTTTGGTCAATAAAAATACCCGGCAAAAACTGTAAAGCTTCTTGAACCGACGAAATATTCTTGTCAGCTATATCTTGTGAGGTAATAACGCTTACACTGGCCGGCACATTAGCAATAGTTTGCTCCGTTTTTGTCGCAGTTACGACCACTGTCCCTAAGTCATAATCAGTAACCACATCTTCGGCCTGTACACCAACACAGCTCAAAATACTACCACAGCATGCCAATACTGCCGCTCGTACTAACAATCCCTGACCTTTCATAATACCCTCCTAATAAAATTACCCTAAATTACTTCTGTCCAAGAAAATGGGTGCAGATCATAATCAGTTAATAGATTTATTTTTTTTACTATTCCTCTTCTTTTAACACTACCTCACCTAATGCTAACTCAAGGTTCTTAGTAATCCCTTCATAATCCATTAACTTATAAAAAAACATATCTACTTCAATCTTGAAATAGATATGCTACATGACCTTTGCCATAATCGCCTCTCTATCGCTCGTAGATTAAAACGGAGATTATAAATAGGCAGGTCTCCTGGCTTAGATTCATAGCGCCTCTCGCCTTCCCGGAATATCCAGTGGCAACATGAGATTAGCTCCTCTTACAGTGACGGGATCGCATCGGCTTATACCGATTTCTCTATTAAGTCTAAATCGACACCTATAAATATGTATAAAATTTCTTTATGTACATTATATATTTACTTTTCCACCTCGTCAATCTTAATTCAAAACAAATATTAATCATGCTATACCCTCTATTGTATACTAAAACTCCTTTATTTCATAGGGTTTTATGGCTTATCATCGTTAATTTTTATATTTAAACATATTATTCTAAACAGTATTTTTATACAAAAAAACCTTAAAACAAAAGATTTTTTACTTTAAGGTTTCATCTTATAGTTAAACTCTATTTATTTTTTTAATAATATTTTTAATCAAAATAACTATACTCTAATATAATAATTTACTGCAAATACTCAACTAAAAATCTTCAAAAGCCGCTAACAATTCTTTCGTGTATTTTTCTTTAGGATGCCGATAAAGTAATTCTGTCGGTTGTAATTCAATCAACCGGCCTTCGCGCATAATTCCGATACGATTACAAATTACGCGTAACAAATCTAAATCATGCGAGATAAACAGACAAGCTAAAGATCGTTCCTTTTGAATATCTTTTAAAATAGAAATAATCTGTGCTTGCACCGATACGTCAAGCATCGATGTCGGTTCATCCAATAAAAGAATCTTCGGATTTAATAACAGTAACCTGGCAAGACAAATACGCTGTAATTCTCCGCCGGAAAGTTGATGCGGATATCTGGAAAGTAACTCTTTACGAAGTTGTACTTTCTCTAAAACATCCTCTATACTATGCTTTAAATTAATATCTTGATTCTTATGGATACGAATCGGTTCTTCAATAGACTCTTTGATTGTCATGCGAGGATTTAAAGACGAAGTCGGATTTTGAAAAACTAACTGCATATCTTATCGCATTTTTTTATTCTCATTTGCCGACATTTCATTCCTGTTCTTTTTCCCACAATTCATTTAAATTGATATTTCTTAATTTTCTCAATTTATCAACTCTTCTCATATAGTTTAAATAATAAAATCATCTTATATTTAGCGTTAATATATTGCAATCTATAAAAAATAATCATATATATTCATTCAGTTTTTATAGATTAAACTTTTCAAATTTCATAAATATTCTATGAAGAAATTATACTTAAAAAATCTTGAAATGGTCAATAAAATATGAATTATTATCATAACTAAGCTTTATTTCTTGAATCATCAAGCTAGCGAGAATAAAAAAATGCAATAAATTCTGACTAATATCAAAATTCATTGCATTTTCTAGTTAAAATTAATATGGACTTAATAAACTAAACTCTATTAACGTAGGATTTAATTTCCTATCTAAAATGTCCCTACACGTTTTCACCACATCAGCCAATAATTTATACGAATAGGCTTGTACGCTTTGGTCGTAAATTAAGCTCTGAGCCATAATCTCTTCAAACGTTACCCGTTTTTGTAAATCTTGCAACTGTTTAGCCGCGGAAGCCGGACTGCCAATCAACGAAACGGACGTCATCTGTCTAACTACGGCCTGCTCACGGAACGCGATGTCCTCTGCTTTAAAAGGAATAGGGCCAAAATGCGGTGCTCGTTTAGCTGCCACATAATTATCCCAAAGTTCAGCTTCTGTTTCCACCGGCGGCTGCAAACCTTGATTATTACCGGTAACAATATCAATAAAACGTTGTGTCTGAGTCGTTGCTAAATGTTTAGCTTCTTCATCAGTATCAGCCAAGACGACATTCATACCCAAGATAACATATGGTTTTGACAACACTTTAGACGGTTTAAAACGTTCCCGATAAATCTCTACCGCTTCTTCCATCATGGCCGGTGCAAAATGAGAGGCAAAGGAATATGGCAAACCTAATTCGGACGCCAAGTACGCACTGTCAGTGCTGGAACCTAGAATATAAAACGGTACCTGAAGACCGGCAGCCGGATAGGCATGAACATTATTAGTATCATCGAAATAGCCTTTTAACTCACGCAATTCTTCGGCAAAATCGGTATAGAGATTATTAGTGCGTCGAAGAGCCCGTGCTGTTACCTGGTCCGTACCGGGAGCTCGCCCCAAGCCCAAATCTAAACGATTCGGATAGAGCGTTTCTATCGTGCCATATTGCTCTGCCACCAAGTACGGGCTCTGGTTCGGCAACATTACCCCACCGGAACCGACACGAATCGTTTTAGTATTAGCCAAGGTATGTTGAATCAGAAGTTGAGTCGCACTACTTCCCAAGGATTTCATATTATGATGCTCGGCAATCCAGTAGCGTTCATAGCCGTAACTTTCTACGGCTTGAGCCAAGTCAATCATGTCTTTATAGGCGTCAAGATAAGTCTGACCAGCTCTTAGGGGTACCAAATTTAACATGGATACCTTTAAGCCTGTTTGCACTGTCTTAACATCTTGCTTATTGTCTTCCTTCATATATATCTCCTTATACACTATTATGTTCCTGGCATAACTGCTTTATCGTATTGAGCTAATTACACCGTAGCTTCTATTAAATCTACATTTCGTGATATGAGTATATATCCTAGAGTTATTATATGATTTATCTTATTCGATGCCAACAATATATTTAAATATTTCTATGAAGTTAATTATTATAACTCAATAATCCTCCATCGGCGCGGACTCATTTATCCGTTACATAAGATTAGACAACGACCTCATAATAAGATCTACATCCTGGTTTTCCAGCTCTTGGATAATATGAAGATATGTCTTCTGTGTCGTAGTCATACTGGCATGGCCAAGTCGCCTGGCCACACTGGCAATAGAAACTCCGGCAAATAGTAAAATCGATGCATGCGTATGACGCAGGCCATGAACCGAAATTACAGGGATATCAAGTTTCCTGCAGCACCGCTCCAGCATATCATTCACAGTCGAGTTATATATCTTTTCCTTTTTAATGAAAATCGGTTTATCCTGCGGCAAATCTTTAACAAGAAAAGCAAATTGCATAATAACCTGCCAGTCTATTTGAATTTTACGGACTGACGACTTATTCTTTGTCGGTGAAAACCCACCGCCATTTTTGTAATCCCATGTTTTACTCACAGAAAGCGTCTGATGAGCGAAGTCAAAATCTGCCGGCGTAATGGCCAATGCTTCTGAAAAACGCATGCCTGTCTTAGCTACCAACAGAATGAACCAATCCCAATTCACTTCATCACCTAAATTCAGGCTTTTCAGCAATGTATGAAGCTCAAACTGATTCAAGTATTTTGTTTTCTTCGGGGCTTGTGCCTTCCCTTTAATAATAACCTTACGGGTCGGATCGCGCGGAATCAGGCCTTCATCAACCGCATCAAGAATGGCTCCTTTCAACTGATGATGGAAGTCCATCGTCGTCTGCCGCTCATGCTCCTTAGCATACTCATTAATGATTTGCTGATACGAAACCCGCGTTACATCACAAAGTCTCAATCCCGGAGCCAGTCGTTCCAGCCAAGCAAGGCTCATATGATACTTCGAAAGTGTCACATTGCGAATAGCGCTTTCCTTATACACCGAAACCCAGTTACGATAATAGTCCGTTAAATAATCCGTAGCTTTATTTACAATCGACATAAGTGCCTCCTTCCTACGCCGATGAAGGATTGGAGGCACTCGCTTGGCTCATCTTTAATTGTCTTTTTAGTTTCGTCCGCATTATCACTACAGATTTACTTACATGTGTTGTGATAGTTCTTACTTGCTTCGTTCTTCTGTTCCTCTTCGTCCGGATCCTGAATGTCAAAACCGCCTTCCAAAACAAATTTTGTGAGCAACTCATCTACCCGATTATTCACGCGGAATGGTGGTAACTTCTTCTTATCCACTTTTGTAAAATATTCTTGCGCTTTTTCTCTGACTACCGTTGCTTTTAAGGCGTCAAAACGACCATATTCATTCAAGTTATCCTTCGTTACATGAGCGTCCATCAAATTTGTCAAAAGGACTTCATCAACACCAAGATAGGTGGAAATCTTTTTGTTTTGCTGGTTTTTAGCTCGTTCTATATATTCGAAAATATAGTCCCTAAATGTCTTACCATCGACAATTTTTACATCACCGGTCTGCACATCATGGAGAAAAATATTCGCATATTTTTGCTCTTCCTGTGTTAAAAAGGCAAAGGATTTATGAAGGTCAGTCAACGTTTCCTCAACCGTAGCCGGATCGGCATCAGGGTCTAATAATTGTTTGCGCCATTTTTCAAAACGAGAATTCATGTAGTCGTTGTCAATAACACCCGTGTTCTGTTCAGTAAGATATGGGTCAATCGGGAATGTAATTTCACCACCATCATCAGGAGGATTTCCCCCTGGGCCCGCTCCTCCTGTTCTCAATTCTTTATAACGCTGATTCAAAATCAGATAGTCATCTTCCGTCGGCAACAGCTGAATCATTTCTTCTTCGCTCGTATCTTCCACATCAATTAAAGAAGAATATTCCCTTTTATTCCACGTAAACCCTTGAATCCTAGCGGCCTGAAGATAAGTGGAGAACTCACGGAACAATTTAGCAAACTTAGCTTTAGACGGTGTATCTTCCGGCAATGTATCCATATCCGGCACGCCGGCGCTTTTAAAAATAGTCTTCATTTCAGCAAACGTGGCATTCATATGACGCACATTATCCGGTAAATGGTCGGCAAATAAGCCTTGCGGACGGTCGCCGGAATAAAGCTGTACAGCTTCTTCAATATTGCGTTTCATCGTATGCGGCATGCGATAATACCGAATCGAACCAAACGGCTTTTCATTAATATTGAAAAGTCGGTTAGTTCTCGAAAAAGCCTGAATTAAATTCTGATATACCAGCATTTTGTCCAAATATAAAACATTGATCCACTTTGAGTCAAAGCCGGTAAGCATCTGATTCACAACAATCAAAAGGTCCAATTGTTTTTCAGGCTTTACCCATTTATATGGCGTTTTGTGCGCCAATCGAGCCGACACATCTTTTTTAAACTTGGCATAACCGCCGATGTCAAAGTTTTGCTCGAAAATAGCATTATAATCCTCAAGCATAGCCTTGAGACCGTCTTCCTTTTCTAAAGCATAGCCACCTTTATTATCAATAGTTGGGTCAAAAAGGCCGGTTACCTTTAACTGCGGATAGCGTTTTCTAAACTTAAGATAATAACGAACGGCTTCCGGAATGCTACTGGTGGCAAAAATCCCGTGGAATTGATGATTACGCGAAAGTGTACGCCAGTTTTCAGCAATATCGTCGACTACGGCCCACTGGTACTCATCCGTTTGCCAAGCTTCTTGCTCTACATAATCTTCAATCCCTCGTACGTAAGAACCGTCCTCTTCACGTTTACCCGCCATAGGAACCTGCGCCGACGACATAAAGCGATAATATGTTTTGCTCATCGTCGGATCTTCTAACGCCTCTTCAATCGAATAAGCCCCCGATTCCTGTAAAGCAACTTTTTCACGCAAATCTTTATCCTTATACACCATTACCATGGTCGGGTCAAAACCAAGCACGTTCTTGTCGCGAATGCCGTCAGCAATGCTGTAACGATGAAGTTCATCACCAAAAATATCCGCTGTGGTAGTCATGGCTTGTTCGTTTTCATTAAAAACCGGCGTTCCCGTAAAACCAAAGAAAAGTGCATTCGGGAAGGTAGCCTTAATCGTGGCCAACATCTCACCAAACGTCGAACGATGACATTCGTCAATAATAAACACGAGCCGCTTAGACTTCATTAACTCAAGATCTTTGGACCGCATTTTGCTGGCTGCATCTTCCTTAATATTACTCATCTTTTGAATCGACGACACAATCAAGGTGTCCTTCGGATCTATGCTTTTCAACTTACTGATCAAGGTAATCGTATCTTCCGTTTCCTGCACATCATCCACATTATCCGCAAACGCCCGATATTCCTTGAGCGACTGCGTGCCAAGCTCGATTCTATCCATAAGGAATATAACCTTATCCGCATCCTTTGAATTGGCAATAAGCTGCGCCGATTTAAAGGACGTCATGGTCTTACCGGAACCCGTGGTATGCCAAATATAGCCCCCACGCTGATTTCCTTCGTGCCAATCATTTTTGGACACGCGGTCAGAAATCTTGTTGGACGCATAATACTGATAACTGCGCATTACTTTTAAAACACCGTCAGAATCGTCGGCAACCGTGTAAAAACCAACCAATTGATGTGCCATTGGAATGGATAATAGGCGTTCCGCCACAACCTTCCAATCATTCACCGGGTCATTATTTAGGTCAGCCCAGTGGAAGTAAAAATCCGGATTGAACTTGCCATCAGGCCCCGGATTGGCAAAGTACAAGGCCTCCTTAGGATTCATAGCTACAAAGATTTGCACCAATGAAAAGATTCCTGAAAAAAGCCCTTCATGTGCGTATTTTTCAATCTGATTAGCCGCTTCAATTACAGGCACACTGGATTTCTTGAGCTCAATGTGAAACACCGGCATACCGTTGATGAGGAGCATCAAATCGCCGCGTCTATCCTGCAACACCTTTTCACGACGGACAAAACGAGGTTGCTGCACAATCTGATAACGACTTTGCCCGGCCGCAATTTCCATGCGGTCATAAATCTTCAAACTTACTTCCTTACCGTAATGCAATGTATCGTCAGGATTTTTCCGCGTTATGGACACAGTTTTCCCATTAATAAAACCATCTAACTTCAAAGGAGTGCGAAGACGACGGATTTGTTCCAACAAATCTTCCATTTCTTCTTGAATCAGAGGATAATCTCCCAGACGATCAATATCTCTGTTATTTTCAAAAAGGATATTTGCCCAGTTTTGAAGCAAATCTTGTTCCGTCGGATTCTTGAGAACGTCCTTTTCCCAACCATAACGCTGCAATGCAGTTATTAAAGCCGCTTCAAAATCTGATTCTTTGTTAAAATCATCCATAACTTTACTCCTTTTTCTATTAATTTCCATGAATTTTGCTGTCGTTGATGAAAGGTAATGAGGGTATCAAAGTTAGAAAAAAAGTTTCCCATACAATACTGTTCTTTCATAGATGGAATATCTGCTATCATTCCTTTCAAGTCAGCAAAAGGTGGAATATTTTTCATTGCAGATCCATTACTCATTTTTGCAGAAAACTCATCAATCTTATTGCTAAATATAATTTTATATAAATCTTTTGTAATAAATCCTTCATTCACTCTAATCCGCATGAGTGCCTGATTTATAATGCCTGGCTTTGATTTATGCGGTAATTCATATATCTCGCCAATTGTACCCGCACATGAAACAATAATATCGCCCGCATGTGTCTCAAAATTTGATAACTTCTGAGCATATTCTCTTGTTATAAAATATCTTGCAAATCGCCAGTCTTTATTAATAGCATTTTGTTGTTCATAAACTTTAACAGTATCAATTCCTTCCGGAACAAAAATCTCTTTTTTTAACGCACTACCAAACGGACCTTTTTTATAATCAGCCATTTCCCCCAACTTACGCTGTTCCCAATCATCACTGAAGCCTTTGAACCTAATCCTCGGGGTTTTTCTTTTTTCCATCTCATTAACCCCCTATCAACTTCTGCAATTCACGGATGCCGGCCATATCAGCTTCTGAGCCGGTAAGTTCAGAAAGCATAGCAGACAATTCTTTTTCAGTCTTTCTGATTTCTTCCTCAATATCGCTCATTGTTTCAGCATATTTTTTAGACAAAGTTTCAATACGATTCGTAAAGTCATTGAGCATGGCATCAGCAAGAGCTAATGTGCCATCTACAATCGGTTTTGCCCATTTTTCATGGAGAAGTTCGCGTACCGCCGCATCAGAAAGAGATTCAATAGTCTCTTTAGTCAAAAGATGCAAATCGGTTTCTTCCGTTTTAATCTGATTTTTTAATTTCTTCTCTTTATCGTTAAGACTTTGCGCGCTTTTAAGGGTCTTAATTAGTTCCTTATTGTCAGCTTCGTCCTTCTTAAGTTCAGCTATTACGCTCTTAATATTTTTTACCACAAAGGCATCATTAGCATCATTAAGAGCCTCGGAAATGGTTTCCTTATCATCTTCACTCAAAGACTCGAGCAATTCCTCATAGGAACCCGGAATTTCAGAAAGTTCATTACTCTTCTGCGTCAAAGAATCCAATTGTTCGGCAAGGCAAACGCGCTGCACCAAATCAAAGTCAAGGATATGACCTTTCCAGCCATCCTGCACTTCCGCATCTTTGCCGTTCTTTTTCTTAATTACCATGTTAGGGTCAACGGTACGAACAGCCTCCATGCCTTCCGCCTGAATCAATTCCAAATCACCGGCGATGGCTCCATATTGTTCTTCAAAAATCTCATAGGCCTGATATGGATCTAAGAGTGGAATCCCGGTAAAGCGTTTGAAAAGTTCAGTTGCCAAGGATTCTTCTTTTCTAGGAATAGAAAGACTCATAGCATCGTCAATCAGTTCACGGTCTAAGCTTTCGCCTAAATCGGCAAAACGGTTGCGGAATTGTGCCAAGAAATTCTGCACATCTTTATTATCCAGGATAGTCTTTTTAATATCCTCAGTACTTACAGACACATACTCATCACCAGTAGTAAAAAGCTCTTCTTTTAACGATGGGAATACATTCCAATAAGCGTCAAAATCAGCTAATTCAGCTACCGGAATGCCACCAAACATAGTCGCATAAATATCATAAGATTCGGCTTTTTCAGAAGAATCCACATAGCGCGGAATGTTCAAGTTATAGTCATTGTTGCGGATTTCTTCGCGAGTAACGACACGAGAATATTTATCCTGAGTCAAACGGCCTTTCACCGTGTCTACAATACGGCGAATATCTGATGCTCGAAGTTTGTTATTTTTACCTTCTTTGGCAAAACCTTTAGACGCATCAATGATGAGCACATCGTCGTTTTCACGTTTTTGACGAAGCACCATAATGATGGTCGGAATGCCCGTGCCGAAGAAAATATTTGCCGGCAAGCCGATAATCGCATCAATATTATTCTGCTCAATGAGGTTTTTACGAATCTGACCTTTTTCACCACCGCGGAACAATACCCCATGTGGCAAAACAATAGTCATAATGCCGCCAGGTTTCAAGTGGTATAAATCATGTAATAAAAACGCATAGTCTGCTTTAGATTTAGGGGCTAGACCATAGCGAGAATAACGCGGATCACTTTCTTTACCGGCCGGTTCCCAACGTTGTGAATACGGTGGATTGGAAACAACCGCATCCACATAGAGCGGCTCATACGTACCGACCGGATCCGCTTCATCAAAATACGGCCAATCTTCTTCCAACGTATCCCCGTTGCGCGTCAAAATATTATCCGGCAAAATCCCACGCATAACCAGATTCATACGGGTCAAGTTATAGGTATTGGACTTCAATTCTTGCGCATAGTAACGAATACTATTTTCGTTTTCCATGTATTTAGCGGTAGTCTGGCCGATATTTATAAGCAAGCTCCCCGAACCACTGGTTGGGTCATAAATTTTGATGTTTTCACGACCTCTTAAATGATTAGCTACCACTTCAGACATAAGCAAAGACACTTCGTGCGGCATGTAGAATTCCCCTGCTTTTTTACCGGCATTAGCTGCAAAATTAGAAATCAAATATTCATAGATAAAGCCAAGAACGTCATAGTCCTGCTTTTTATCCATCGGAATTTCGTTAATAAGCTGTGCCAAATCACTAACGGCCTTCGTCTGCGATTTCGTGTTTTCACCCAATTTAGAAAGGCCTGTTTCGAGGGTATTAAAAATCCCGTCAAATACTTTTTATGGGACGGTGAAATCAGACGTGTAAAGGATGATAAAGCAGTTCGCACATTGTCTACCGAGAAATCTGCCCCCATTTGAATCCATGTGGAAAAAAGGTCTTTATACGCAATAAAATAGCCTAGATTCTTTTGAACCGTACGCACCGTTTCATCGTCATCCTCGTTTACGTATTCTTTGATGTCTTCCGGCGTGTATTCTTGGGATAAAAGCCACTGTTCTTCTTTGTCCGACAAGTATTTATAAAAAATGAAACCAAGGATATAATCCTTATACTCATTCGCTTCTATCTTAGACCGCATGCGGTTTGCAGACTCCCAAATCTTGGCAGCTAACTGCTGTTTGTTCATAAATCCATCCTCCAAATAATACCCTTTAAGCAAAAAAAGGCAAAAAATTTTTATTTTACGCTGTTGTCAAGCGTAAGTCTATATGAATATATTATATGAAAAATAACTTAATAAGCCAATAGAAAAACGTAAGAACAGCACCGAAGGACGTGGAACGCCACCTTGAGGCAACAACCAAAAAGAGAAAACCAGCCGGAGATAATTCGGTCGAATTCGACCGAATTAAACTTTCTAGCAATAAATTAACTAAAATTGCAGACTCTTAATACCTTTAAATTTTTACCTTTTAGCCAAACAACCATTCTTATTTTCTACCATTGACTCAAACGTTTATTCGATGTATTATTTTAGTAAAGAAGTTATTACGTAAAAAGGAGGTGCCATCATGGGCTATATTAATTACGACTTGGAGCCCCGCTCAGACATTGCGTTTGTCGACATGAAGTCATTTTACGCCAGTGTCGAATGTATTGAGCGCGGTTTAAATCCCCTCACAACTTCATTATGTGTCATGAGCCGGGCCGACAATTCCAAAGGCCTGATTTTGGCGTCCTCCCCAACGTTCAAACATGTCTTTGGCAAGCAAAATGTAAGTCGTTCCTACGATTTGCCTTTCGATATCGAAACCAGGAAGTTTAATTTACGCCGTGCCCTTAAAGAAGGCTTGCCCATTACGCCCGACTTCATCAATTATATCGAGAGCTGGGCCAAACGCACCTTAATCGTGCCGCCGCGCATGGGCCTTTATATTATAAAAAACCTCGAGATTCAACGCATTCTGCGCGAGTACGCTGCCACCGAAGATATTTGCCCTTATTCTATCGATGAAGGCTTTGTAGACCTTACTCGATCTTTGAAGTATTTTGTGCCCGATCCGCGTTTAAGTCGCCGTGAAAAGCTGGATATTCTCTCTGCCAAAATCCAGCATGATATTCGCCAGCGAACCGGTATTTTCTCTACCGTCGGTATGTCGAATGCGAACCCGTTACTTGCCAAACTGGCTCTCGATAATGAAGCTAAAACGACGTCTACTATGCGTGCCAACTGGTCGTACGAAGATGTATTCACTAAAGTATGGCAAATTCCCAAACTAACTAACTTTTGGGGCATCGGCAGTCGCATGGCTCGCCGTTTAAATAATCTTGGCATTCACTCCATCAAAAAGCTGGCTAACTGCAATCCGGATATTCTTCAAAAAGACTTGGGCGTCATCGGCGTACAGCTCTGGTTTCACGCCAACGGCGTTGATGAAAGTAACGTACGTGAACCGTATACGCCACAATCCAAGGGGTTAGGCAACTCACAAATCTTGCCTCGTAACTACACAAAACAAGATGAAATCGAGCTCTTGCTCAGCGAGATGGCGGAACAGGTGGCTATCCGGCTACGCCGCAGCCATCAGCAAACACGTTGTGTGTCCGTTTATATCGGTTTTGCCAAAGAAAGCTATTTTGAACAACGGTCTCGCGGTTCTTTCCAAGCACAGATGAAGATTGAGCCGACGCAGCTGACCGATGAATTGACGCGCCACGTCATTAAATTATTCCGAAAACATTATAAAGGAGAAGCAGTTCGTCAAATCGGCGTTCAATATAGCCAGTTCATTCCGGAAGCCTTACAATCCATTTCCCTCTTCGACAATCCGGATACGGTGCGCAAAAGTCACAGCCTCCAACATACCATTGATGATATTCGCCGTCTGCACGGTTTCTTGGCCATTCAAAAGGCATCGGTTCTCTTGGATTCATCCCGTGCCATTGCCCGCAGTAAACTCATTGGCGGTCATGCAGCCGGTGGTGCCGGCGGTTTGGATGGTTTAGTATGATTGACCGCTCCTATTTGCCATTCAAATCCGCCCGTGCCTACAAAGACCGCAAAATGGCAAAATGGATGGGCTTCTTTTTATCCGACCACCAAACGGCCTTACTGCAATCTCATATGAATCTTGAAATCGATGAATCCATGAGTCTTGAAGAACGTTTAACCTGGCTGGGTCGACTCTATGCCGGTCAATACACGGCCACATTTGAGGTACGCGTGCAACGTAAAGGTCAACCGCTCACCACAAGCCGTATCACAGGCAAAGTTTATGATCTCAGTTTGACTGAAGTCACGATTAAACACCAAGATGATACCTTTACAACCTTACCTATAGATACTATTAATCGCATTACAACCGAGGAGATGGCAAACGATGGAATCTAGAGAATTTCAACGTAACCAATTACAATTTTCATACTTTTCACCGAACTATCTGAAATTTGAAGAAGATTTTTATGAATATTCTGCCTTGGATACACCGCTAACCTTTTTAACCGATGATATTCTACAAAGTATGGCCCATTCACAGCAAAATTACTTCAAGCTCAACAAGGAAAATGCCAAAGATAACCGCAACCATTATTTCTATTTTAAAATCCATGCCGTCGAAGGCAAACGCCTTATTAGGCAATATATTTATGACGGTCATTCGTTAACAAAAAGATAATCTGTAATGTTATAAACAGGTTAGCTATATAAGAGAAGACTGTTAGTATTGTACTCCAAATTTTAAAGGGGTCGAATTCACCCCCTTTAAATCAGAGGTTTCGATATAATGTAAATAATTTTGAAAATATTCAATTTCATGTTGCCATTTAAATGCTTATTTTCTGTTTTTAGATTACAATATAGATAACTACTAACGTATCATAAAAATATTACACAGGAGTTTATATTATGAGTATGGGCTACGGCGGTTTTGCTAAAAAAATATCAGAAGACGACGTATCTGTTTCTTACGAATATGGCAGTTTTAACCTCAATATACCAAAATATATAAATAAAGAGAAAATAAGCGACGGTCTTATCACAATCAATAAATCTGCTTTTATTAAAGCTGAAATACATCAGCGAATTCGCCGCCGACCTTCCGGTCGTAAACGATTAGAAACAAAACAAATTATTAAAGCGGTAGATTGGAATAAAGAATTTTCTCTAGGCAATATAACTTTTAAAAATTGTAGTCATTGTTGGCACGCCAATCATATTCCTCTTTTAGATATACAAATCGACATAACAATTCTTAAAATACTGCGTAGAATCTTTGAATATTATCAAAAAACCGGAGAAATTCCTAATCAACTTGAATATTTCGTATAAAAATCATTATTAATAAAAAAGCAACCAAAGGCATTTTACCTTTAGTTGCTTTTTTGCTTTATTGATTAAGTTACTTGACTTAAAATCAGATGGTTACTTAACCGAGTTCTTATATTGTTACTTAACTGGATTTCTTATTGCCCACCTAGGCAATTCTATTTTTGCCCACTTAGGCAACTTATTTTCTAAACACCGTAAATTTATCCAAAGCTTTTACTTCTTGCCATTGTCCCGGCATATCGGCTTTAAATTCTTTTAAACGGCGATTATCTACGATGGCAACAACATGATCACGTGTTGCCACGGTTTCTTCCGCAATGAACGGCATTACGTTTTTCGTATTCCAATTCATAGCCGATGGTTCAAGGCCCGGAATAGCAGCTGCTTTTTCAACACGATAAATCAACTGATTACTGTAGAATCCGGCGGACGTCTGATAACGCCCATAACTTACAACCATATCCCCCCGTTTAACCGTTTGTGCCACCACGTTGCCTACAGCTTTAGAAGAATAAGCGTTGCAATACGGCGTCGCTACGGCAAAGGTAAGCACGGAATACAATATGAGATTGGCAATCACGGTGTATTTCACCAGTTTCAAATGATTTACCATGACACGAGCCGCCAAAATAGCAATCGGCAATAAATACGGGAATGTATAGGTCGTGTATTTAGTAGCCATCAATTGATAGAACACAGCAATTGTAAAAGCCCAAATCAGTAAGAATACCGTAGTTTGGTCAAACTGCATCATAGCACGCAGGATTACTCGCCAAGTTGGGGTGCCATCACTATTACCTTTAATAGCATCTTTCATAGCCGGTTGTGCGTGAATAATAGCGCCGGACGCACTTACGGATCCAATATTCATAACCAATGAGCCAAGATGATTATCATCATGGCCATCAAGTGAATCGGTGCCTTGCCCCAAGCTTATGCCGGTACTTGAAGTGGCTGCTATTTGCAAACGCTCACGCTGCGCCTGAAAACGACGTTTAAATAAATACGGTAAGGTAAATACCCACGGGAAGAATCCGATAATAAACATGCCCAAATAGTAATACCACACATTATCCCGCGGATGTTCCGAAACGGTAGCACGCAATACATTATGAACCCCCAAGAAGGTGTCGATAAAATCCATGCCGTGCACGCTGTACATGTAGTAGTACCAAGGGCCGGCAGTTAGAACAAATATAGCAATCCCGCCAAGCCATTTCATATGAAGCAGCTCTTTGTAATCGCGCTGTGAAACGAGGAATAATACTACGATGAGACCTGGTAACAACAAGCCTATAGGACCTTTTGTCAAAACAGCCATTCCTGCAAAGAAATACGCTCCGTAATAGTAATTACGCTTTTTAAAATAATAGCCCAAATAGAAGAAAATAAGCGCCGCGTTGAAGAACACAAATAAGGTCATATCGGTAATTACAGTTTTAGAAATGAGCCAATATTCTAACGATGTGCCCAAAATAACCGTAGCTACAAGCGCTGTCAGGCGGTTAAAGAGTTTTTGTGTGAACCAATAGGTCATGAGTAGACCGCTAATGCCGAATAGAGCCGGAAAAAAACGAGCTGCCCATTCGTTAATACCAAAGAGTTTAAAGGCGGCGATGACTTCCCAATAAAAGAAAATCGGTTTGTCATACCAATAATTACCGTAAATCTGAGGCGACAAATAATTGCCGGCCTGCAGCATTTCCTTCGCCGTTAAAGCGTAGTTTGATTCTACCGGATCCGTGATGGCAATGCCCCAATTACCCAGAAAAAACAGATACACACCTAACAGTAGAATCCAGCCGAGATATTTTTTTGACTCACTCATGATGGGCACTCTCCTCAATCTGCTTATAAGATAATTCATAATCTGAAACTGAATTTTTAACTATTATGGGACGGCGCTGTGCGTATTTTTTGTCAAGAAAACGCCAACCGTATACACTGGCCATACCGATAACCACTCCAAATATACCTCCCGCAATGACATCTGATGGATAGTGCACATATAAATAGATTCTTGAAAAACTGATAAGTAAGGCTACGCCTAAGGCCACATAACGGCCCGGAATCTTATTCATAAATAAAATTATAACTGCGGCTAAAGCTGACCAAGCATGACCTGACGGGAATGAATAATCCCAGGGTTCATGGATTAACAGTTGCACCGCCGGTTGCAGTTCAAACGGTCTAAGCCGTGCCACCATCGGCTTAACGCCCAAGTTCAAGAGAACAAAGCCTATGAGCATGGCCGTCATCATCATGTAACCTACTTTTCGGTATTTTTTTTGAAACATAAAGAATATGCCAAGAGCAATCCAGATTGCCCCGCCATTACCCAAATCAGTGGCTTCTTCCATGAAAATATCAAGCCAATGTGCATGCCCATATAACCATATATAATTTAAAATCGAAAAATCATACTGTTGTATGAGACTAAAAACTTGTTCCATCAATGTTAAAAACTCCTTTATTCCAATTTACACTCTCAGTATACAAAAGGGTTTTAAACAAGATTTACACCAAATATAAACAAAATTTAAACTTTTATTTCAAATTAATAAACCAAGTTTTTTCAATAAAAAAATAGCTGCCGGACGGGATTTTTCCCATCTGACAGCTATAATGCTTACCTTATATTCTATTTACTTTGTATTGCTCTTTGACATGCTATTGTCTCCGGCAATACTTTATCGAATGCTACATTTTAAACCAATACCCGTACTGCATTTTAACGCCACACTCGTACTACATTTTAAACCGATACCCGGCGCCCCACACGGTTTCAATGTAGCGCGGATTACTCGGATCATCTTCGATTTTTTCACGTAAACGATTGATATGAACAGCTACGGTTGCCACATCGCCAATGGCTTCGAGGCCCCAAATGCGCTCGTACAAGGTTTCTTTATCAAATACCAAATCACCGTTGCGGACTAAGAATAAAAGCAATTCATATTCTTTATTTTTCAAATTTACTTCTTTATTATGCACAAAGACGCGATGTGAGCCCGGCTGAATGAGTAAATGGCCCACCTGAATGTCCGCTTCCCCTTTGTTGCTCGTCGAGTCTTTACGCAAACGCTCATATTGCGCAATATTTGCCTTAACACGCGCTACCAAAATACTTGGGGAAAACGGTTTTTCAATGTAATCATCGGCACCCAGGCCTAGCCCGTGAATCTTATCTATATCTTCCTGCTTAGCCGTTACCATAAGAATCGGAATATCCAGTGTTTCTCTTAATTTCTTTAAAATACTAAAACCGTCAACGGTCGGCAACATGACATCAAGCAATATTAAATCAAAAGGTTCATTTAAGGCGAGTTCCAGCCCTTTGCCGCCGTCATTGGCGATGGTTACTTCAAATTGACTCAGCTCTAAATAGTCTCGCTCAATTTCAGCAATTGCTTGATCGTCTTCAATTATTAAAATTCGTTTCGCCACTGCATTAACCTCCGTATTTCGGGAACTTCATGATTATACGCAAACCACCGTCATCAGCGTTTTCAGCTTCAATGGTACCACCCATTTGCTGCACCATCTTTTTAACAATCGCAAGACCGAGCCCGCTCCCCTTATGAGGATTACTGCGCGCCGCATCACTGCGATAAAACACATCAAAGAGCCGTTCCAAACTGCTTTCATTCACTCCGGGGCCGTCATCCACTAAAATCAGCGCAACCATAGCTTCCTGAGTCTGACAGGAAATATATAAGTTACCGGTTTCATTCACTTTATATTTTACACTGTTATCGGCAATATTGGCTATGATATTGCGAATTTGAAACGGGTCAGCCCAAATCAAAGAATCGTGCTCAATCATTTCACGATGCAGAATTAAGCCCTTATTCTTATACGCTTCCCCTTCATTACGAATAAACAGTTCCAAATGCGCACCCAGGTCCATTTTTTCAGGATAGCTAGGATATTCTTCCAAATCCATTTTTGAAAACGTAAAGAGATTACTGATCATGTGCTCCATTTCATCCGCCTTTGTCTGAATCATACGCACATATTTTGCCTGTAATTCCGGCGTCGTCGCAATGCCGTCCTCCAAACCTTCCGCATAGGCCTTAATCGACGTTAACGGGGACCGTAAATCATGAGAAATTCCGGCTAATAACTCTTTACGATTTTGTTCCTGCTTTTGAATCAACGTTACCGACTCTTCCAAACGACGGGCCATATCGTTAAAATCTTCACAAATTGGTGCAAATTCGTCTTTACCGTCATAGGTAAGCTTAATTTTTAAATTGCCATCGCGAATTTGACGAACCCCCGATGCCAATAAATCTAAAGCACTGCGAATACGCTGAAACACAAAACGTGTTAAGAATTTATTCGCTACAATAATGCCTATGATAAACATAATGAAGATAAATATGAGCGACCATTTAACCGTGTTTTTAGCCGGCCAGGTTCGTATCTTGATTTCTGAACCATAAATATAGACTCGATAATCACCTGCCTTAGTCACCACATTTCGTGTTGCTACGGCATGACTACCGTTTGAAATGATACCGTCACCATTTAATTGATCTGCTGCATCTTCCAGCTTAAGGGCTTCCGCGTCCGGTGCATCGCCCCAAGTCCATAATTCACCGGTCGGGCTTGCCACACGCACTGTATAGCCGGTTACTTGACGCAGTGCCGCCGATACATCCGAAATCTTCGGATCGCGACCGGCCGCTGCCGTTTCCTGCAGCTTACCTTCCACCTGTGTCAGCATAAAGGTTCCGGTCCGCTCAAAATCTTCCAAATCACGGACCCCGATGTTATTCCGTTGAACGCTTGGAATCCAAATGGCTGCCAAGCTGACAAATACAATAAGTAACGCCACTATCGATGGAATGGCAATCATCAAAATATTGGAAATTACCAGGCGCTTTTTTATTAACATGCCTTACTTTGCCTCCCCCTGTCCTTCTATAATAGGATCTGTTTCCGGTTCCAATAATCGTTTATAAAAATAATCCATGGCAAATGCGCCGATTGGCGATGTGATTAAAATCGCCATGGCCGATGCGGCCAACACTAAAGGACCGCTATCAAGCCCCAAAGCCAGCGGAATACCGCCGATGGCTGCCTGCACAGTGGCTTTAGGGGCAAAGGAAATGGCACAGTAAATGCGCTCCTTCATATTGAGCTTCGTTTTTAACAAAGACACGCCTACACCCAAAGCACGCCCCATAGAACCTAAGGCGATAACGCCAATCAAAATGCCGCTCATGCTGAGCATATAGGTCGTATCGATAGCCGCTCCTACAAGCACGAATAGGATGATTTCAATAGGAATCCATAGTTGATTAATTTGTCGATTAAGAGCCTGCCCCAAATCATAAGACACCTGTCCTTTGACCACACTGGACATAATCATAACCGCCAAAAGACCTGAAACGGCCGCATACGGCTTGAACCAATTACTGATCGCCACCATCACAAACGATGCGGCAATCAAAATCGTCAGCAATAATGTCACTGTACCGGGCAATAATTGATCGCCTTTATTCATTCGTTTGGCAATATACGACAGTATAAAGCCACCTATAAAGCCCAGCACAATGCCACTAAACAATGCTACCGGAACCTGAGCGGCAATGGCCAAGGCACTCATGCCTTCCGGTGTAGCCACATGGGCCTCCACGAGCGCTAGTACTAATGAAAAAATAACCACGACTACAATATCTTCTAATGACGAAGCTACCATGATGAGTTGCGGAATCTTCTTTTTCGTCCCATAACGTAATTCAATGAGATGAATCATGCGAAAAACCACAACGGCCGGCGACACGGCACAAACGGCAGTCGCCAAAAGTAAAGCTTCCAGGCCATGGAGGCCAAATACATAAAGGCCTAAATACGTAAGTATTGTCAACTCTATTAACATTGGTACTGTCGACATCATCAGAAGTGGCCGTCCAAGACTCCAAATATCTCGCAAATTAATAGCAAGGCCTGCCTTTACAAGGATAACTATAAGAGCTAACTGCCGCAAATCAGGTGAAATGGTAAGCATGGTCGAATCGAGCCAATTGCCCCCCTGCGGTCCCAAAAGCATACCGGCCAACATAAGCCCGATAATGGTCGGCAGTTGTATTTTGCGACACACCGCAGCTAAAGCGGCGCCACCTAATATGACAAATCCTAATGATGTTAACATACTTTAAAAACCTCCTATGACACAAGCCGTCATCAGCGATTCCATTCACTCGGTTCAAGACTCGCTTCCAAACTTGGGTCCACATCCGTTGCCGGATTATATTTTCTGATTACTTTCTTAATTTTATGTAGCGGGTATGAGTCCTATCAGGTTGATGATACTATATTTACTGTCCTACATATGCGACATGGACACCATCAAAATGCCGTCGCCCACCTTCACGTGTACTGTATCATGCCACACATTACTTACACCTACCGGCTTTGTATTGTACAAAGTCGCATTTTTCAACGCATACTTAGCTCCCGTAATCGTCACATTATGACATTCGTCAGATAAAGCGAGTACCGACAAGGAGTAGTCCATCCGCGGTTCTAAGGTAATGTCGCCATGGCTAAACAGATAACTATCCGTATCGTGGCTCACCATGCGCACGACGGCCCCTTGTGACACAGCATACATGGCTGCCTGTACATTCCCCATTAAATGGTCAAAACGACCGCCAAAGGCGCAATATAGAGTTAAGTCTTTATAATCATGTTCTAAGGCATAACGAATCGCTGCCAATGTGTCCGTATCATCTTTCATAGTCGGTAAATCAAGTATTTCAATACCCGGCGTGATTTTCCCGTGATAAGAATCAAAATCACCTACCACCAAGTCCGGTTCCAAATCGTATTCACGGATATAGGCATACCCTTTATCACAAGCTATCACAAAATCAGCTGTATCGATACCATCTAAAGGTGAAAAAATTCCACCCAGTACTATTGCACAATGTTTTCTCATAGTCGCTCCCGTCCTATTACAGTATAATATATGATTAACTATACACCATATGAGAGGATAAAGGAACAGCAAAGAAACACATAAGCCGAAACTGTTTCTTATACGTAAACTATGCCCACATGTTATACCTAAAATAAATCTCCCCATAGAGTATGAAAAAAGAGCTCCTTTACAGGAGCTCTTGCAAATATTAATTACAATGCTAAATTGCAATATCAAATTGAACACTTTGTAAATCCACTAACTTCTTAACTT
>NZ_JALKIG010000037.1 GCF_023051165.1 Veillonella sp. KGMB01456 | reverse complement strand
TTCGTTAATTGTTAGCACCTTTATTGTATCGGATTTTATTCAATATGTCTTTTTTTGTGCAAAAAAAGTAGGCGCCAAGAGGACACGCAACTAGCGTTTCTCTTTAGCGCCCCAAAATAAATTATAGAACCATAGAAATTAGTTAATAGGCGGGCATAAACTTTTCATCGCTTTACCTTTGGATTTTGTGTGATACAATAAATAGAGAATATATTTCAATATAAACTGTTTAGCCGGCAGAGCGCGTTGGGCGTTAGAGTCGCCGGTAATCGTATTTTAGAATTAGTGAAATCAGCAAAGAGGAGATACCTATGAGCTTGCACAGAGAAAAACAGATATCATCGGAAATGAAATTTGACGGTCGTTTGATTAAAGTTACTTTTGACGTAGCCGATGTAAACGGCAAGGAAGCTTGGCGTGAAGTGGTTCATCATCCAGGTGCCAGTGCCATCGTTGTGATTGACGATCAAGGCCGTATCGTTATGGAACGCCAATTCCGTTATGCCTTGGATCGCGGTTTACTGGAAATCCCGGCGGGCAAACTGGACGGCGCGGAAGACCCGTTACATTGTGCCAAACGTGAATTGGAAGAAGAAACGGGTTATAAAGCTTCCGAATGGATTTCCTTAGGCGCTATTGCCACAAGTCCCGGTTTTTGTAATGAAGTGATTCATCTCTATGTGGCTAAAGGCCTTAGCAAGGGTGAAACTAATTGGGATGATGATGAATATGTGGAACTCGAATATTACACGTTCGACGAGTTGATGGAAGCGATTCGTAAGGAAGAAATTAAAGACGCTAAAACATTAGCGGCATTAGCTTTGGCTATGCCATACATAAAATAAACAGTATCTTAAGTTAACTTAAGAAAAGAATAGAGGCGTATTATGTTTAAACGAGTTATATTATTGGTTATGGATAGCGTGGGTATCGGTCATGCGACTGATGCTGGTGCCTTTGGCGACGAAGGGGCTAATACTGTGGGCCATATTGAATCGGTCGGCGGAACCTTACGTTGTCCTAATTTAAAACGCTTAGGATTGGCCAATATTGCGAATATTAAAGCCGATGACGAACCGGTAACCGGTCTTTTCGGCCGACTCCATGAAATCAGTCGCGGTAAGGACACGACGAGCGGCCATTGGGAACTTTTAGGTCATCCTGTGGATGTGCCGTTTCCGACTTTTTATGAAGGCTTTCCGAAAGAAGTTATGGACGCCTTTACCCGTGAAACGGGCTATGGCTATTTAGGTAATGAAGTAGCATCCGGCACGGAAATTATTGAACGCCTCGGCGAAGAACATATGAAAACGGGCAAACCGATTGTCTATACGTCGGCCGATTCCGTTTTTCAGATTGCCGCTCATGAAGATGTAATTCCTCTTGAAGAGCTGTATCGTATTTGCAAGATTACCCGTGAAAAAGTCTGTGTCGGCGATTATTATGTGGGGCGTATCATTGCAAGACCTTTTGTGGGTGAATTAGGCCATTTCAAGCGGACTGCCAATCGTCATGATTACAGTCGTATGCCTGAAAAAACTTTATACTGGGAAATCCTACAACAGCATAATTTACAGACTATTGGTGTGGGCAAAATCGGCGATATTTATGCCCGTGTCGGTATCAGTGAATCCTATCCGACTAAATCGA
This sequence comes from Veillonella sp. KGMB01456, assembly GCF_023051165.1. Lineage (GTDB taxonomy): Bacteria > Bacillota > Negativicutes > Veillonellales > Veillonellaceae > Veillonella_A. Next base: position 21,500 of record NZ_JALKIG010000037.1, on the reverse strand, counting down.
ACAGTCACGGTATGAACGAAGCGGCTCGTCTCTTAGGCGGCACCTTTAAAGAAGGCCTCATGATGATTAATCTTGTGGAATTTGACAGCATGTACGGTCATCGCCGCAATGTACCGGGTTACAAAAGAGCCTTGGAAGACTTTGACTACCAGCTGGGAGGACTCTTGGATCTTCTCACTGAAGATGATTTGTTACTAATCACCGCCGACCACGGCAATGATCCTACTTGGCACGGGACCGACCATACTCGCGAATTGGTACCTTTATTAGGCTATTGGCAAGGTTTAAATAAACCGATAGCTTTGGGCGACCGCGATACCTTTGCCGATGTGGGGCAGACCATACTCGATAATTTCGGTCTTAAAGGCGATGTAGGCACAAGTTTCTTAAGTGTAATTAAAGATGCAAAATAATAAATCTAAAGTATAAGATTTAAATTCAGATATTGTGATGGTATTAATTTTAAAAAGAATTGAGGAAATACTATGAGTTGTACACATGCAAAACATCCGGTTCCAACGGATCCGGCTGAAAAAGCCCGTTATTATTGGGCTAAAAGACAGACTGCCGTAGCGCAGGAGCAGGGGATGAGCAACGATGAAATCCATGACTTATTTAAATACATCATGGACATGGATATCGATGCGGTAGAAAAATCCGGTACGGAAGAAACGTATGAAACCTTCCGTCGCGCTATCGGTCAGGCTACGACTGCTTTGGATGAAGGAAAGCCGGTGGCCGTGGCATTGAATTTGTTCCGCACTATCATGCACGGCGATCTTAAATAGAAAAACATATCTTCTAGGTAAAAAATAAAAAACATCCCCTCTCCGCAGGCTGGTTTTGCATTCGCAAAAAGGCTCTACGAAGAGGGGATGTTTTTTATAATATACGCAAGAACGGTGTGCATATTTAGGTAGAAATAGTTTTCCTTCAAAGACGCCCTGCATGATAGTGCGACTTTAGGGGGGAGAGGGGTTTTGACAAATAAAAAAAGCGCCGTAACTAGGTTACAACGCTTTTGTGCTTTAATTATAAAGCATTCACTTTAGCCGTTAAGTTAGATTTCTTGCGAGCTGCTGTGTTTTTATGAAGAACGCCTTTGGAGGCTGCTTTATCAATTACGCTAGTAGCTTGAACAAGTGCTTTTTTAGCATCTTCTACTGCGCCTGCTTCTACAGCTTCAACCGTTTTGCGTGTAGCTGTACGAATTTGAGATTTCACAGCGGAGTTTTTCGCACGACGTTCAGCGTCCGTTTTTACGCTTCTAATACTGGATTTGATATTTGGCAATTGAGTCACCTCCTTATGATTACAATAATATACCTGAATAATTATAGCACAGTGCGTATTGTTGTGCAATACCTTATAAAGATTAGTTTTGCCTTATATTTATGATATAATAGTTTCAGATATGTTGAACATTAGTTTAGACTATATATTATACAGCTAAATTTTGAAAACGTATAGAATAGGAAGGTATAACCTTTGAAAAGCTATAGCCAAAGAAGGTATGGCCTTTGAATACGTATGACCTATAAGGTATGTAATATATAACCTATAAAGTCGATATTGATGGTAAAGAGGTGCTTTATGAAAAAATTAATGATTATAGATGGCAGCAGTTTGTTGTACCGTGCTTTTTTTGCGCTACCGCCGCTCAGTAATGCGCTGGGCGTGCCGACCAATGCGGTGTACGGTTTTTTAACCATGCTTGTTAAACTATATAATGATTTACATCCTGATTATGTGGCGGTAGCTTTTGATAAGGGGAAAGAAACATTCCGTACGGAGCTTTATGCGGACTACAAAGGCAATCGCCCAAATGCACCGGATGATTTGCGTCCTCAGTTTGGCCTTATTCGTGAAGTGTTAGAGGCACTCGGAATTACGGTTATCGAAGAAGAAGGCTATGAAGGGGACGATATTATCGGCTCTTTAAGCAAAAAACTGGGAAATAAAGATACGGCCGTGTATATCATCACCGGTGACCGCGACAGCTTGCAGCTCGTTGATGAACACAGCACGGTTTATTTAACTAAAAAGGGTATCAGCGATATGCTCGAAGTTCGTCCCGATAATATGGCGGACGAATACGGCTATGGCCCTGACATGGTTATTGATATGAAGGCCCTCATGGGGGACAGCTCCGATAATATTCCGGGTGTGCCCGGCGTCGGTGAAAAAACGGCTCTTAAATTGCTTAATGAATACGGTACTTTAGAAGGCGTTTACGATAATATTGATTCCATAAAAGGTAAGTTAAAAGAAAAATTGGCCGACAATAAAGAGTTGGCTTTCTTGTCGCGCACCTTAGCGACTATTAAAACCGATATGGACTTAGATTATAAAGCTTCCGATTTTGTAACGTCAGCTCATGAAACGGAAATCGTGCCGCTCTTTGATCGTTTAGGTTTTCACAGCGTAACGCCGCGTCTCATCAAGGCTATGGGGATTACGGCGCCGACACCGGTTGATAGCGACTCCTTATTTGCGGATTTTGCCGAATCACCAACGGCTTCCAAATTGGAAATCGCAGGTATTGAAGCGATTACACCTGACTTTTACAAAAATAAAGATTTAGGTATTGTCGTTAAAGCCGGTGGTGCCCATCCATTCCGTACAATTGACGAAATTTTTGTGGCCAATGGTGAAACGGTAGCTCGTTTAGACGGCGGTCATGCTAAGTTCGCCGAATTGTTGCCGACTATGCTAAAGGATGCGGCTACGATTACGACGGAGGACAGTAAGTTACTCCTCGAAGTGACGGGGGACGCAAGACCGGGTACCATGCCTTTATTTACAGCCGACGGTGAACCGCGAATTTGGGATTTAACTTTGATGGCTTATTTGGCGGATCCGACGCGTACCAATTATGGTATTTCTTACTTGACCGAACGATTCAGTGCACCGACCGTGCCGGCTACGGGTGATGCCAATGAATCTGCCGCCACGGCAAAGGCTTTACTCACTATGCAATCAGTAGCGCAGGAAGTGCTCAAGGATAACGGTCTCTGGGATTTATATAAAACCATTGAATTACCGCTCGTACATACCTTGCTCGTTATGGAAAAGAATGGTATTTACATTGATAAAGCAGCTTTAGAAGAAACTCAAACTCGCTTCGAAGCGGAAGCTAACGAATTACGCGATGCCATTTATAAAGAGGCCGGGGAAGAGTTTAACATTAATTCGCCGAAACAGTTGGGTGTTATTCTCTTTGAAAAATTAAATTTACCTGTTTTGAAAAAGACGAAAACGGGTTACTCCACCAATGCGGAAGTACTCGATATGCTTCGCAACGACCATCCGATTATTGAGCTCATTTTGAAATATCGTACGGTAGTTAAATTGATTTCTACTTATTTGGAAGGTTTGAAACCGTTAATCGATAAAAAAACGGAACGCATTCACAGCACGTTTAATCAGATGGTAACGGCTACGGGGCGCCTCAGCAGTTCCGATCCGAATTTGCAGAATATTCCGGTCCGTACGGAAAAAGGACGTGAGATTAGAGCATTGTTCTTGCCGGGTAAAGGCTACGATACTTTGGTGAGTGCGGACTATTCGCAGATTGAACTTCGTATTTTGGCGCATTTGTCGGAGGATCCGGCTCTCATTAAAGCCTTTATGGATGGCGAAGATATTCACCGTTTTACGGCCGCTGAAGTGCTCGGTAAAGCGATTGAAGACGTTACGCCGACTGAACGTTCCCATGCGAAAGCGGTTAACTTCGGCATTATTTACGGTATCAGTGATTTTGGTTTGTCCCGTGATTTAGGTATTACCCGCGGTGAAGCGAAAGATTATATTGAACTATATTTCCATCGTTATCCTAAAGTTAAAGAATATATGGATAATATGGTGGCGGAAGCACATGAAACCGGCATGGTGCGCACTATGTTCGGCCGTGTCCGTTCTTTACCGGATATTAACAGCCGTAACTTTAATCGCCGCTCCTTTGCGGAACGTACGGCGATGAACACGCCGATTCAGGGCAGTGCGGCTGATATTATTAAATTGGCCATGAATCAGGTGGAACAGCGCCTAGAAGCTGATGGCTTTAAATCTCGTCTTTTGTTACAGGTGCATGACGAACTTGTATTGGAAGTCGTTAAAGAAGAAGAAAAGGCCGTCATGAAGTTATTGGCAGACATCATGGACAGTGTAGTGGAATTAAAAGTACCGCTCATTGTAGACGTACACAGTGCTACGAACTGGGCGGATGTGAAATAATAGAAAATTTTTAACAAAATCAGAGCCAAATTAAAAGCTCAAACGTTTATATAGGTGTATAGGCCTATACAATAATCACTCTATAATTGGTTAAGAGGTGAAACGAATGCCGGAATTACCGGAAGTGGAACTGATAAAAGAATATATCCATGAACACGCAGCCGGTAAAACGGTAGCTTATGTGGAATCTTTACTGCCGCGCATGTGGCGTAATTGTCCGGCTGATGTGGCGGAAACGCTAATTACCGGGCAGACCATCGAAGCCGTAAAACGAAGAGGGAAGTATTTAATCATTACTTGGCAGAATTCTGATTTACAGTTAATTATTCATTTGAAATTGACGGGTCGGTTAATCTATCGGCCAAGTGCTGAGGTAGAGCGTTTTGACCGCATTCTGTTTCACTTTACCGACGGGACAATGCTGGCGTACGGCGATGTGCGTACGCTAGGGGCGCTCTATGTGTTTGAGTCGGAGAAAGAGATTGATTTAAAAGCGTATCTGAATATGGGCGTTGAACCATTGAGTCGAGCTTTCACAAGTGGTAAACTATATGAGTTGACACGGCGTAGTTCTATGCCGATAAAGCCGTTCTTACTGGGACAGCAATTTGTAGCCGGCATCGGTAATATTTATGCCGATGAAGCTTTGTTTTTGGCCCATGTTATGCCGACCAGACCGGCCGATTCATTGAGTGAAGCGGAGGCGAAGGCATTGCATCGAACCTTGCGTAAGGTTTTGCGTGATAGCTTAGCTAATGGCGGTACGAGTTTTCGGGATTATAAAAATGGTGCCGGCGGCAAAGGGCAAAATCAGGAACATTTATTGGTGTATGGTCGTGGCGGTAAACCTTGTGTTCGCTGTAAACGGACGCTCCAGGATATGACCTTGCGAGGACGTCATACCGTATTTTGCGGACATTGCCAACATTAAGATTATTTTTATTACATTATCGGGAGTTACGATGTATAAGATTGGTTTAACCGGCGGTATTGCGTCCGGAAAAAGTACCGTATCCAACTGGCTTCGAGATAAAGGAGCACCTATTATTGATGCGGATATAGTAGCGCGTGAAGTTGTTGAGCCGGGCACGCCGGGCCTAAAGGCTTTGGTGGCAGAATTCAGTGATGAAATTCTTACGCCGGAAGGCACGCTTGATCGTCCGAAGTTGGGCAGTATTATTTTTAACGATGAAGCCAAACGGAAGCGTACCAACGAAATTTTACACAGCTTCATTAAACAACGCATTGACGAATTAGCTGAAAATTTTGCCAAAGAAGGCTTCAAGGCGGTTATCTATGATATTCCCTTACTCATTGAAACCAATTGGTATAAGGAAATGGATGAAGTGTGGCTCGTAGCTATCAACGAAGATGTTCAGACGGCTCGTTTGCAGGAACGTAACGGGTATACCTTAGAAGAAGCAAAAGCTCGTATTGCCAGTCAAATGCCGTTAGCGGAGAAGAAAAACTATAGTCATGTTGTGATTGATAATAATGGCACTTTGGCGGATTTAGCGGCGCAGTTAGAACAATTATGGCAAGCAAAAGGACATGTTTTTACTGAGGAGGATGCATGAAAGGCTCTACATTCTTAGCATGGTGCCTCGTAATTTTAGGCTGGTACTATTTCGCTGTGGGCGAACCGTATCTGGCGCGCACCTATGCGTATCCTTTAGAACATAGTGCCACTGTACATGCAGCGGCCAGGGCCAATAAGATTCCCTATTCGTTAGTCGCGGGGGTAATTCTGGCGGAGAGTAAGTTCAATGAACATGCCGAATCGGCACCGGGTGCTTTGGGGCTTATGCAACTCATGCCGGACACGGCACACTGGATTGCGGAACAAATGAATGAACCAAAGTTGACCGATAATGATATTAAAGAACCGGATACTAATATTAAGCTGGGGACATGGTATTTAGCGTATTTGCTGAATGAATTTAAAGGCAATAAAATTTTGGCCTTGGCTGCGTATAATGCCGGTCGTGGTCACGTGGAAGAATGGATGAGCCAATACGATTGGGGCGATGACTTCGACGATATTGAGCAAATCCCGTTTGCGGAGACTCGTGAGTATGTAACGGCTGTTTTAAAAAATCAGGAAAAATATGAGTCTCTATACGCTATGGATGACAATCAATAGTATTAAATCAAGAGGAAGGATTATTTCAGATGGCAGATGTAATTGCAGAATGTAAGGAACGCACCTATGATTTTTCATGGTTGCCGAATACTTTGGGCGATTTTAAACTGGTAATCGATACGACGGCAGAAGACTTGTATTATCGCTTTTTTCATTATGAAAATGAACTGGGATGGTGTTGGGAAGCTTTGTATGATAAGGAAGTTGACGATTATACAGTTCATGTAGTGATGCCGCTTTTCTCTTTTACGGATATTAACTTTATTCGTGGTTCTTGGGAGGAGTTTGAGGCAGTGCTGAAAGAGCGCGCTGAGCAAGGTCTCACCGAGCGATTAATCGAGCCTCAAAAAATGTTTACGTATGCATATAAACACAAAGGCCTTGCTGACTGGGCCTATGAAGAGTTTTTACCTCAACAGGTAGGTCCTTTTGTGCGGGATATTGCCCCAAGTAATGGGGTGTGCATGATTAACGGCTCGTACATTATCGGCGAATATCGCATAATGGATGATACGTCGGGGCTGTTACTTTTCTACAATGTACTGCGTGATGAGTTTTTTGCAGAGCTTCGGCGACACAATTATCCGGAGATTAACCATGACCTCGACGCAAAGACATTGCCGGAATTGGAAGCAAAACTGGAAAGTGAGCTTGTAAGAGTGCTTACGGACTTGCAAAATCGGTTATAGTATTTGTGTTTTGGCAGTGTTCATGATATAATATACGTGATTCGAAATAAGCTTTTTTAAAAGAGTGGGCCTTGGCTCACTCTTTACTTTATAGTAAAACACTATGCAGGCGTACAGACAGGCAAGTGCTTGGCAAATACGATGTGAGTAATATTACAGGTGTTACATCAAAATGAAGGAGGCGATGACCATGAAAAGAGAAGCCGTGGAAGAATTTGTATCCTCGATAGTGGAAGGGATTATTGAGGGCACAGAGATGGAACTGGTGGATGTGGAATATGTGCGCGAACGGGATTGGTATTTGCGTGTATATTTAGATAAGCCGGGCGGAGTCGATCTTGATGATTGTCAGATTGTCAGCGAGAAGCTGAGTGAAGTGTTGGATGCTAAAGATCCGATTAAAGAAAATTATTTATTGGAAGTATCTTCACCGGGACTGGATCGTGTTTTGAAAAAAGACAAAGACTTTGTTCGTTATCAAGGCGCCGACGTTGATGTACAGTTGTTTAAGCCGGTAGATGGGAAGAAGCAATTTACCGGAGCGCTGGGCGAGTTTACCGATGAGACTATTACGATTCAAGTCGGGGAAAACCCAATCGTGTTAGAACGAAGTGCTATTGCACAGATTCGTTTGCATTTTGAATTTTAAAGATAAAAAACTAAAACAGAAAATATTGGAGGAATAATAAGTGAGTCAAGAATTAGTACAGGCAGTTATGGTGTTAACAAAGCAGAAGGGTGTATCGCCGGAAGTGGTGTTTGAGTCCTTGGAGGCATCATTGCTGCAGGCTTACCGTAAGGAGCCGGGTTCCAATCAGGACGCCTATGTAGAATTAAACCGTGAGAGCGGTGAATATAAGGTTTTTGCCAAGAAAACCGTAGTTGCTGAAGTTGAGGACGCAGAGAAAGAAATTTCTCTCGCCGAAGCTCAACAACGGGATATGCGTTTTGAAGTGGGCGACATTGTAGAAGTTGATGTAACACCTAAGAACTTCGGACGTAGCGCTGCTCATACGGCTAAGCAAATGTTGATTCAACGTCTTAAAGAAGCGGAACGCAGCATTGTGTACGAAGAATATTTCAGCCGTGAAGGTGATATCATCACCGGTCTTGTACAGCGTGTAGAAGGTCGCAATGTATTCGTTGACCTTGGCAAAACAGAAGCCATTTTACCACCGGCTGAACAGATTCCGACGGAAACATACAAAGCAGGCGATCGCATTAAATGCTACATCGTAGAAGTTAAAAAGACCACCAAAGGTCCTCAGATTATGATCAGCCGTACTCATCCGGGCCTGTTAAAACGCCTTTTCGAATTAGAAGTGCCTGAAATTTATGAAGGTGTTATCGAATTGAAATCCGTTGCTCGCGAACCGGGCATGCGCTCTAAAATTGCCGTAGTATCTCGTGATGAAACGATTGATGCGGTTGGCGCTTGCGTAGGTCCTAAAGGTCAGCGCGTTCAGAACATCGTGGATGAATTAAACGATGAAAAAATTGATATCGTAAAATGGGATGAAGATCCGGCTGTTTATATTGCCAACTCTTTGAGCCCTGCTAAAGTAATTTCCGTAGATGTAAACGAAGAAGAAAAAACATCTCGCGTTATTGTACCGGATTACCAATTGTCTTTGGCTATCGGTAAAGCAGGTCAGAATGCTCGTTTGGCTGCTAAATTGACAAACTGGAAAATCGATATTAAGAGCGAAACACAAGCAGATGAAGTAGAACCGGAAACGGCTGCTAATGAATTGCTTGAAGGTGACGGTGAAGCGTAATGAAGAAAAAAACACCTCCTATGCGTATCTGTGTAGGTTGTGGCGAGTTGCGTAATAAGAAAGAGATGCTGCGCATCGTAGCCTCACCGGAAGGTACGATTGCTATAGATAGAACCGGCAAAGCGGCCGGTCGCGGTGCTTATATCGAACCGAAAGCGGAATGCTTTGAGACTGCTTATAAAGCGAAGCGCTTGGAACGCTCCTTAAAACGAGCCGTATCAGCTGATATTTATGAAAATCTGAAAGCTGAATTAGGGCTTAACGAGGCTGAATAAGCAAATGAACGAAACGAAATTTAAGAATTTATTAGGCATGGCACAGCGAGCAGGTAAATTGTTATCCGGCGATTTTGTAGCGGAGAAAGCAATTAAGCGGGGAAATGTTCCCTTAGCCTTGCTGGCAACTGATTGTGCTAAGAATAATGCGGAGAAATATATATGGTTAGCTCAGCAATATGATGTTCCGCTTAGAAATGTTTTGACAAAAGCGGAACTGGGTCATGCCATCGGCAAAGAACAAAGAGCTATTGTACTTGTAAATGATGTGGGATTTGCGAAGGCAATGCTCAAAGAAATAGATAATTGATTTGAGGGGGCATGCAGATGTCAAAAAAAAGAATACGTGATTTAAGTAAAGAACTAAATGTAGAAAATAAACAGATTATAGACTTTTTAAGCCGTAACGGTTATGAGTCTAAGACGCCGGCCAGCGGTTTGGATGATGCAGGTATTGAACTTGTTACCAAACATTTTAAAAACCGCAGTGCTCAGGCACCAAAAGAAGCGCCTGTAAAGGCGGCTGAAATAAGTGCTAAACCGGCAGCTAAAGAAAGTCATAAAAAAGCGGAACCTAAAAAAGCAGACGCTCATAAATCCGAAGCCCCTAAAGGTGAGGCAAAGCAATCTGACGGTCAGAAACCGGCTCATAAACAAGAAGCCCGTCGTGCCGAACAAGGTCAGAAGCCTAACACGAATAAAGGAAATAACGGTAACCGTAATAATGATGGCAATCGTAATAATGAGGGCCGTCAGGATTCTCGCAACCAGCAGAACCAAAAACATGGTAATCGTCAAGAACAGCGTCAGGATAACCGCAACCAGGATAATCGCCGTCAAGACAACAAAGGTCAAGACCGTAATGACCGCAATAATCGTCACGGCGATAAGAAAAACGAGGGCGGCAATCGTAACGAACATCAAGACCGCAATCGCAATGATCATAATGATCGTAAAAACAATCGCGACAATCGCAACAGCAATAAAGAAGGTCGCAACAATCGTGACGGTGGTCGCGATAATAACAATGACCGTCGCAATAAAAAGGACAAGAAAAACCGTGGCGGCAACCGTCCACAGTCCTTATTGTCCACTTCTTTGGCGAAGAGCAAAAATCGCGTAAAACAGCGTAATGAACAGAATCGCCAGCACAAAGAAGAAGAAAAACGTAAAGCAGAAGCTATGATTGCTACTCACATTGAAATCGGCCAGACTTTAACGGTTAAAGAATTAGCGGAAGCTATGGGCCGTGAAGTGAGTGAAATCATCAAAAAATTAATGTTATTAGGCGTTATGGCGACCATCAACCAGGAAATCGACTTTGATACGGCGTCCATCGTAGCGGAAGAATTCGGTGTAACCGTTTCTGAAGCGGCACCGGAAGAAGATCCTACTGAAATCGTAGAAGTGGAAGATTCGCCGGAAAGCTTACAGCCACGTCCGCCGGTTGTTACTATTATGGGTCACGTTGACCATGGTAAAACTTCCTTATTGGACGTAATTCGTCAAACTAACGTAACCGCATCCGAAGCAGGCGGCATTACGCAGCATATCGGTGCTTATATGGTTCGTTATAAAGGCAACAAGATTACATTCTTGGATACGCCGGGCCACGAAGCGTTTACCGCTATGCGTTTGCGCGGTGCTCAGTCTACGGATATTGCCGTATTGGTAGTTGCTGCCGATGACGGTGTTATGCCGCAGACAATCGAAGCGATTAACCACGCAAAATCCGCTAATGTGCCTATTATCGTAGCCATCAATAAGATGGATAAACCGGGTGCCAACCCTGACCATGTTAAACAGCAGTTGGCTGAACACGGTTTATTGCCTGAAGAATGGGGCGGCGATGTAATCATGGTGCCTGTATCCGCTAAACAGCGTCAGGGTATTGATGACTTGCTCGAAAATATCTTGCTCGTAGCGGAAGTTATGGAATTAAAAGCTAACCCTAACCGTAATGCGCAAGGCGTTGTTATCGAAGCTAAACTCGATAAAGGCCGTGGTCCTGTATGTACTGTATTGGTACAAAAAGGTAGCCTCCGCGTTGGTGACAACATCATTGCCGGTGTAGCATACGGTAAAGTTCGTGCTATGACGAACGAACGCGGTGAAAAAGTAAAAGTAGCTCGTCCATCCATGCCGGTGGAAGTGCTCGGTTTGTCCGACGTTCCGCAGGCCGGTGAAATCATGAATGCCGTTGATGACAACGAAGCTCGTGTAATTGCCGAAAAACGTGTGGAAAAACAGCGTTTAGCTGAAATGGGTACGAGTCATAAAGTTACCTTGGACGATATCTTTAATCAGATTCAACAGGGTGAATTAAAAGACTTAAATATTATTATTAAAGCAGACGTTCAAGGCTCCGTAGAAGCATTGCGTCAGTCTTTAGAAGCAATTAAGAATCCGGAAGTTCGTATCGTTATCGTTCATGCGGCGGTAGGTGCTATCAACGAATCCGACGTTATGCTCGCATCCGCATCGAATGCGATTATTATCGGTTTTAACGTTCGTCCTGATGCAGTCGTTCGTAAGGCGGCTGAAAAAGAAAGCGTTGACCTTCGTACGTATCGCGTTATTTACGATGCCATCAACGACGTGGAAAGCGCTATGCGCGGTATGTTAACACCTGAATTCAAGGAAGTTATCTTGGGCCGTGCGGAAGTGCGCCAGGTTATTTCCACACCAAAAGCGATTGTAGCCGGTTCGTATGTGACTGAAGGTGTGATTACGAACAAATCGGAAATCCGCTTGATTCGTGACGGTGTAGTTGTTCATGAAGGTCATGTAGATTCCTTACGTCGCTTCAAAGATGAAGTTAAAGAAGTAAAGAGTAGTTTTGAATGTGGTATTTCCATCGAACGTTACCGTGATATTAAAGAAGGCGATATCATTGAAGCCTTTACGATGGAAGAAATTAAACCACAGATTTAGGAGGCGTCTATGAGTGACGTTCGCGTACGTAAGTTACAGGAATTTATTAAACAAGAGGTAAGCGGCATGTTGATGCGTGGTCTTAAAGATCCGCGCATCGGCTTCGTTACCGTTACCGAAGTAGAAGTGACGGGCGATTTACGTCAGGCTACTATTTATGTGAGTCTGTTCGGTAAAGACGAAGAGAAAAAAGCGTCCTTGCAGGCTTTGCGTCATGCAGCCGGCCATATTCGCAGCGAACTGGGCAAAGTATTGCATTTGCGCTATACACCGGAAATTTTCTTCGACGCCGATACTTCATTAGATTACAGTATGCACATTGAGTCTTTACTCAATGACATCAAAAAGGATGAGGCCAAACATGGCGATGATAAATAAGAAGGCTTTAAAAACTGCTTTAGATAAAGCCCAAAATATTATTTTGACAGTTCATGTTCATCCGGACGGCGATGCCTTGGGGTCACTCTTAGCTTTTTATGAAGCTTTGACGGCACAAGGTAAGACCGTCACTATGGTTGTGGATGACATCATTCCAGAAAAGTACAACTTTTTGGCTCCTGTGGATATAATTCATTCCATCGAAACTATGACCGATTGGACAACGGACATGTTGCTCGTATTGGATGCCAGCACGTTCGAACGCATCGGTCGGGTCGGCGAATTATGTAAAGCCCCGATTTATAATATCGATCATCATATTTCTAACAGTCATTTTGCGGCCGGTTTATATTTGTTGCCCGAATTTGCGGCAACAGGTGAGATTTTAACTGACTTGTGTGAAAGCTGGAACTGGCCGATTACGGAAACGATGGCCAATGCATTATATATGGCCATTGCTACGGACTGCGGTTTCTTCCGCTTCAGCAATACAACTGAGAACACCTTAAATATGGCGGCACTTTGTGTTAAGAACGGTGCCAAGCCGAATGTTATTTCCGAACATGTGGAAGTGACTACGGTTGCTCGTATTGAAGTGATGAAAGAGGCTTTACAGACTATTCGTTTTTATAAAGACGGTAAAGTCGCCGTGTTGGCTCTCGACGAAGCCTTAATGGCTAAAGTAGGCGATGATACGGACGGCTATGTCGATTTGATTCGCAATGTAGATACGGTAGATATTGCTATTTTGCTAAAAGCAGTGGATACTAATGTAACTCGTGTCAGCTTGCGTGCCAAGGTCACCGATGTGAATGCCATTGCCAATCATTTCGGCGGCGGCGGTCATGTGAAAGCAGCCGGTTGTACGATTCAGGCCAATATTGACGGTGCCATCGAGCAACTCTTAACGGTGATTGGCTAATGGACGGTGTATTTCCTTTCTTAAAACCGCCGGGCATAACGAGTCATGATGCCGTAGGGATTTGTCGGCGTTTGTTAAAAGAGCGTCGCATCGGCCATAGCGGTACTTTGGACCCCTTGGCATATGGTGTTTTGCCGATTTTTGTAGGTAAGGCAACACGTATCATTGAGTTTACGGAATCCATGACAAAAACCTATGTGGCAGAAGGTCGCTTTGGCTACGGTACGGATACGGAAGATATTACGGGCAATCCGTTACAAGCGGAAATAACGCCTACCACTATTCCTACATGGGAAGAGCTGGGAGCTATAGTAGCTTCGTTTACCGGTAAGCAGGACCAAACCCCGTCAATTTACTCCGCCATTAAGATTAACGGCCGCCGAGCCTATGAATTGGCTCGTGAAGGTGTGGAGTTTACTTTGCCGGCTCGAACGATTGAAATTACGGAATGTACTCTTTTGGCCTATGCCTATCCGTATTTTACCATTCGCGTTACTTGTTCCGCTGGTACTTATATTCGTGCTTTGCTGCGCGATATAGAGGCTAGAGTCGGTATTCCGGCTACCATGACACAACTGGCTCGCACTGCGGTTGGTGAATATACCATCGACAAGGCGGTTACGGCGGAAGAATTGGCTGAAAAAGGTGAAGCCCTTGTAGGTGCTACCGATTCGGCATTGATGCATTTACAACCCGTAAATGTTTCAGAAAATGGCTTTATAGCCTTGAAACAAGGTAAGCAATGGCCGTATACTAAAATAGACGGTTTTCATGGTGAAGTTGACCGGTTATATCGTGCTTATAATGATGCCGGTTTTTTCGGTATTGTAAGCGGTACTGACACAGGCTTAAAAGTAGTTAAAAATATTTTTTAATAGGATTAATGTATGAAGATCTTAACATCCTTTGCAGAGTTACAACAATTACAATCTAATATTGTGTATGCCTTGGGGACTTTTGACGGACTTCACAAAGGTCATCAGACGGTTATACAAAGGGCGGTAGCGGAGGCAAAGGAGCAGGCGGCCTATACCGTTGTGGTTACGTTTGATCAACATCCTTTGCATATCCTGAGACCGGAACGTTGTCCCAGTGCTTTATTGCAAAAAGAATTAAAAGCGAAGCTATTAATCGACTTAGGTGTTGATTATGTGTTACGCCTGCCTATGAGCAAGGAATTGCTGGCTATGACGGCGGATGATTTTGTGGCGGCCTTAACTGTTCATAATGAAGTTAAAGCCTTTGTCGTAGGGCAGAATTTTACCTTTGGGGCCGGCGGCTTAGGCACTCCGGATGTGATTAAAGCCTTAGTTGAGCCTAAAGGGATTCAAGTATATGCTTTAACTTTGGCTAAATGTAATGAAGTGCAGGAACATGTATCCAGTACATTAATTCGTGAAGCTGTCAAAGTGGGCCATTTTGAATTGGTTAATACTTTATTAGGTCGTCCTTTCATGTTCAAAGGTACTGTCATTGAAGGGGACCGTCGTGGTCGTATTCTCGGCTTTCCGACACTAAATTTTTTATATCCAAAGGAATTGACTTTGCCACCTGACGGCGTTTATGTAAATCGCGTATTTATTGACGGTAAGTGGTACGAAGGGGTTGGCAATTTGGGTGATAATCCTACCTTTGAAAACCAATACCATCGTTTTGAAGTCCATCTGTTTAATTTTGATAAAATGGTTTATGGCTATGAAGCGACCGTTGAATTTTGGAAGTTATTACGTCCGGAGAAACGTTTTGATTCACTTGATGAATTGATAAAGCAGATGAAAATTGATGAACAAGCGGCCAAAGATTTTTTCAAACAAAAATAAAATAAAATTTCTTAAGAACACCATTGAAGCTTAGAACTTTGATGGTGTTTTTTTTGTATATACTTATTAAAATTCAGGTAAGTTTTTCTTAAAATAGCTAATTTATTAAAATTTTTAATACAATTTATCACAAAATATCCGCATAGGATAAACTCATGTATTCTTTTGGTTGACATTTTGCGATGATAAGAGTAAGATAAAAAGCACAATATTTTAAGGAGGTTATATTATGGCTATACGTTTTTCAGACCCGGTTAATGCAATCAAACACTCAGATACAGGAGATATTTTAAAACTCATTGCGCAGCCCGATATGATTTCCTTCGCCGGCGGTTTACCGGCCGAGGAATCATTCCCGGCCGAAGAAATTAAGAAAGCTACGGAGCTCGTTCTGAACGGTGATGCCGGTAAAGCATTGCAATATGGACCATCATTGGGGTATGAACCGCTTCGTGAAAGCATTGCGAAGCGCATGAATCGAATTGTAAAAACACAGTATACGAAAGACAATATTTTAATCACTTGCGGCTCCCAGCAGGGCCTTGATATGTTATGTCGTTTATTCTGTAATAAAGGGGATACGGTTCTTGTAGAAAAACCGTCTTATTTGGGTGCCATTACGGCTTTTAATTTGACTCAGGTTAATTTTGTTGAAATCCCCGGTGACGGTAAAGGGATGATTATTTCCGAACTTCGCAAAGCTTTGGAAACGCATGATGTGCGCTTAATCTACATCGTTACGGACTTCCAAAACCCAACCGGTATTACTTGGACCCGTGAACGCCGTGCAGAATTCATGGAAGTGGTGGATGAATTTGAAGTACCGGTTATTGAAGATAATCCGTACGGTGAACTTCGTTATGAAGGGGAATACTTACCGTCTTTAACTACCTTTGATACGAAGAATCTGGTTTGCTCTTTAGGGACCTTCTCTAAAACCTTTGCGCCGGGCTTCCGTCTCGGTTGGATTGCGGCCAATCCATTGTTTATCGAAAAACTGGATCTGTTAAAACAGAATATGGACTTATCCACAGCACCGTTTTCACAGCGTGTTTGCGAAACTTGGCTTCAAAACTTCGATTTTGATGCGCATGTACAATCTATCATTAAATTGTACAAAAGTCGCCGTGATGCTATGCTTAAAGCTATTGATGAGTTCTTCCCTAAGGAAGTTACCCATACTTATCCTGAAGGAGGGCTTTTCATCTGGTGTACCTTACCGGAACAGCTTAAATCTCGTGATATTTTAAAACAATGTATCGAACGTAAAGTTGCCTTCGTACCGGGCGAAGCATTTTTCACATCGGAAGGTAATACCAATTTCTTCCGACTCAATTATTCTTGCAACGACGAAGCTACTATTCGTGACGGAATCCAACGCATTGCAGATGTGTTAAAAGAAAATTTAAAATAACGATGTATTGCATATAAAGTTGTATTGTATATAAAGTCGTATTGTATATAATAGCTGAATATGTAAATGATGACCTGAGTATCTTCGGTGGCTGTAAAAAGCAGTGATGATATTCAGGTCATTTTGCTATCAAGTATTCTTTTAAAAATATAGTTTGTGATTATCAAGTGGGAAGAAATTTCCGAGTTGATTAAAATTTGAAGCGTTTATTTTTGCCGCAATGGGAAATTCATGGTAGAGGCTATAAGAATGCAGGGGAATATGGTAAAATATAAGAGCATGAGAAGATACAAATGTTCTTCTCCAAATATAACCCAATACTTATTGGAAGCTATAGGCAATACTTATTGGACACAGCTATATGAGAAACGAGGTTATTATGAATTTACAAGAAGCACGTCAGAAAATTGATGAATTAGATAAAGTTCTCATTACGACATTTGAACAACGTTTGAAAGTGATTTTGGAAATCGCCAAAATTAAAGAACAGGAAAATATTGGAATTTACGAACCGGAACGGGAGCAAGAAGTATTGGCTAAATCTCTTAGCTATGTACAGGCCGGTGATTTGAAAGGCTATGTAAATAACTTTGTAAATTCTATTTTAGATATTAGCAAGACCTGTCAGAAACAACACATGCAGCAGCATATCTTTTTGATTGGCATGCCCGGTGCCGGCAAAACTACGGTTGGTAAGGCTTTGGCACAACATCAGGGGATGGAATTCTACGATTTAGATGCGGTGATTCAAGAGAAAACCGGTAAATCCATTCAGAATATTATTATTTATGATGGCGAAGAAGCATTCCGTAAAGATGAATTTGAAGCTATTACAGACATTGTAAATCACAAAATGCCGGCTGTTATTGCGACCGGCGGTGGCACTGTATTATCAGAAGATACGGTAAAACTCATGCGCGAATCCGGTTTTGTGGTGTTTATTCATCGCGATGTAACCCAGATTCTCGATGATTTGGATATGGAAATTCGCCCATTATTGAAGGAAAGTATTGAATATATTTTCCGCCTTTACGAAGAGCGCTATCCACTATATGAAAAAGTCAGCCATGTAAAAGTGCAGAATGCCAGCACTATTGCGGACGCAGTGGATCAAATCGTAGAAGCTTTGCCTAAAGTGGTTCGCTAATGGAAACGCTCCGAGGTATTGTGCAACGGCTCATTTATCAGAATGAAACCAATACCTACTGTGTGTTTCTATTGGAAGATTATAATGAAGAACGAACTGTTTGCACAGCTAATTTAGAAGCCCCTAAAGAAGGGGACGATTTGGAACTATCCGGTCGCTATATTACGCATAAAAAATATGGCCGCCAATTTGAGGCGGCCACCTTGGAACGGTTAAAACCGGATACTTTATACGGCGCTAAGCAATACCTGATCAATTTAGGTGTTAAAGGGTTGGGCGAGAAGTCGGTGGATAAAATTATTGCCTATTTTGAGGAAGCCCTTCTTGATATCTTACGCGCCGAAGATCCGGAAGCTTTATTGGAAGTTCCCGGTTTACGTAAAAGTGTAAAAGAAGAATTGTATAATGCATTACGCGGCGAAGGTTTGCTTCAGGAAATCAATCGGTTTCTGGAAAAAGCAGGCCTTAGTTCGCGTTGGAGCCGCACTTTATATACGACTTACGGTGGTGCGGCCATCGATGTATTGCGAGATAATCCGTTCCGCTTAATGGAAGTAGATGGCTCAATCCCATTTTCTATGTGTGATACTTTGCGCAATTCTTTAGGAATCGAACCGAATGATGAGCGGCGTATTGAGGCGGCTATTCTATACACCTTAAAGAATATCGGCGATAACGGTCACAGCTGTATGCCCGCCGATGAGTTAATCGGTATGGTCTTTGATATGCTCGGCGGTTTTGCCGATGAAGTAGCAGCACGCTTGGAAGAACTTTTGGACATTGGTCAGATTGTAGCCACTGATTATGATGGTTTACTCTATATTTATTCGCCGAATATTTATAATGCCGAATCGGACGCCGCTTATTTGACGCAAAATCTCATGGCCGATTCCGATGTGATTACCCTCGATTTAGAATCTTTTATTGCCGGCTTTGAAGTAAAAAAAGGATTGCAGCTGGGGGATGCTCAAAAAGAGGCCATAGCCCTTGCTTTACAAAATAAAATTTCCCTAATTACCGGCGGTCCGGGGACCGGCAAAACAACGATTATTCAAGCTTTGGTGGAAGCGTTCCAACAGACGCCGCAGAATCGTATTCTTCTATGTGCACCGACGGGACGCGCAGCCAAGCGCCTTACCGAAGCAACCGGTTATGAAGCCACCACGATTCATCGTATGTTGATGCCGATACAGGGCAGTGATTCTTATGAATTTACTAAAAACGAAGATGATTTATTAGAAGCGGATGTCATTATCGTGGATGAAGCGTCCATGTTAAATGTTCAGTTATATTATTCACTGTTAGCGGCTATTCCCGAAAATGCCTATGTGGTCATCGTCGGTGACGTGGATCAGTTACCGCCAATCGGAGCCGGATTTATTCTGCGTGACTTATTGGATAGTCAAATTATACCGTCCGTTCGTTTGAATACGATTTTCCGCCAAAAAGAGGGAAACCGTATCGTAACGAATGCCCATGAAATCAATAAAGGGGATATGCCGGAATTGACTTCAGAAGGTGAATTTAGATTTGTTGAAGTCCACAGTGTGACCGACATGATGCATCGTGTGGTAGCTTTGTATCGTGAAGCATTAGCTGAGTGTGATGATGAGCTGGATGTGCAGATTATCTCACCAATGCGCCGCGGGGGAGCCGGTAGTGTAGCTATTTCTAAAACGGTTCAGGCAGCGGTTAATCCACAGGTGGCTACGCGCAGTGCCGTTAAAATTAACGGCCAGACCTATCGTGTCGGTGACAAAGTTATTCAGGTCCTGAATAATTACGAATTGGAAGTATTTAATGGCGAAATCGGTGTCATTTTTTCAATTTCAAAAACAGAAGTGTGCATACGCTTTATGGATAAAGAAGTGCATGTGCCGATGGAGGATATGAGTTCCTTCATGCTTGCTTATGCCATTACGGTTCATAAGAGCCAAGGCAGTGAGTACGGCACGGTCATTATTCCGTTTATTCCGACCTATCATCAGATGCTGCAACGCAATCTTCTGTATACGGCCGTGACACGAGCCCGTAATAAAGTAATTTTGGTGGGCACAAAATCGGCGGTGCAACGAGCCGTAACGACACAAAGCGGTACTACAAGGTATACTTTATTTAAAGAACGTTTACAGGGACTGATATAATTTTTGATAAATAGATAAGCTGAAAAACATTGTAATGAAACAGCTTGGGGATTTGTAGCAATGCACTTAAGGGGAAGTGAATATTAATGCATTGGAGTGAATTTGTATTTCCGCCTACCTGTCCCGGTTGCGGTACGGAAGTATGGCACCGCGGGGAATGGTGCGAAGCTTGTTTTAATGAACTGTACGATGTGCGTCACGTTACCGATTTGGATGGTCTCGCACTTCGCGAAGTCTATGTAATCGGTCATTATGACAAGGGACTTAAAAGCATATTGGGAGATATTAAATTCCACGGAAAAAAGGAGCGGGTCAAATGGGCCACTCCTTTTTTGTATTCGTTTATGGTTGACCCGGTTCACAAGCTTTCGTTTAAGCCTGACTATGTGGTGCCTATTCCTGTCAGTGCCAAAAAGCGTGTCATAAGAGGATATAATCAGGTTGATCTTTTATTTAAAAATTGGGCAAGTTGGCTTGGTTGGTATTGGCTGGATTGCTTGGAGAAGATTGACTCTACACAGGCTATGTTTTCCTTGGGGCGTGTGGAACGTAAGGCCAATATGGTCAATGCGTTTAAGGCGATGGAACCTCTTGTTAAGTCCGGTCAATTAGAAGGTAAGTCAATTTTGTTGGTGGATGATATTTTTACAACCGGAGCCACCTTGGAATCGGCAGCGGAAGTATTGAAAGAGACGTATAAGGTTAAAAATATAGTAGGGGTTACATTGGCTGGGGGCCATTAGAAATTTATGTAGTTTAATATCAAGTATTTTCAATCCAATTAGAGATTTCGTCAACAAAGCTACTTTTTTCCTTATATTGAGGATGTCCGACACGAAGCACATAAAAGGTTTGTTTGCCTAGAGTCGCAATTGCTTCTTGCCAAGGCATTGTTCTTTTTCCGATAGACCTAATACCATTGTAATTAATAGTAAAGCTGTTAAAGACATTAGGAATATAATTGTCATAAAAATAGGAAGTATAATAAATTATATGTGTAGGGTTGATGATTTGTAATTCGTTTTGAAGCACTTTTAACTTTAATATACAATTATTTTTTATAGAATCAGAAGTAGTATCTACTCCTCCTGAACTGTTACATTTTACTATATTGGTAAAAGCAATGTTCTCAATAGAATCATTCTTGAATATTTTTTGCGAAATAGCGCGGGTATAGCTCCAATATGCCCAGCGTTTGTTCCATAGCTTGTCACGGGCATATTGAAAGGTATTACGAAAATTATTTTCAATTGCGCCAGGATTACCTCTGGCGTTTTTTCCTACGAATAAAATACGCTTTTGGTGGTTATTAAAATTAGACCCAACACACCAGCAACCAATAGGCATGGATAAATTTGAATCTTGGTGACAATCAGTGCATATTTTATTGGTGCCAACGCCTAGTGTAAGATATTGTTGAGCCAATCTTTCTTCTATATCATTATAATAGTTCATTGATATATCTCCCTAAGATAACATTATTATTGATGTTATTATTATACAAGATTTCTACAGTGATGTAAGAGTAAATATTAAAAAAACAGCTCCCGCTTTAGCGAGAACTGTTTGAACTGCTACCCGTCAAGTAGACACTCGAAAAAATAAAATTAGTTTTGTTTC
>NZ_JALKIG010000036.1 GCF_023051165.1 Veillonella sp. KGMB01456 | reverse complement strand
AGAAACCTATTCAGGCTTCTCGGAAATAAAAGTCTAACTTTTTGGGGTCACTACACTTTCGGGGCATTTCTTTTTAGAGAAAATTTTATAAAAGAGTAATTAAAGCCGGTAGGCCTAATGCATATTATAATAATTTATCATACGCTAATTTATCGCCGTTTTGAAAAACAATGGTACCACAATAAACATAACCGTTCTTCTTCAAAATATGTTGCATTCGTTTATTCGGAAAATCCGTATCCACTCTAATATATTTCACGCCTTTAGCTACACAAAGTTTGTCTATTAAACCAAAAGCTATGTCGGCAATGCCCTGGCCTCGTGCTTTTTTACTAAAAGCCATGCGATGAACCACGGCATAAGGCGCCTCACTTCGCCACGCCCCATTAATATCGTCATAGGCCGGTTCACCGTCAAAATCAACGCACATATAACCTAAAATTTCTTGTTGGGCTTTGATAACATACCCCTTTTTCTTCTCCATATCAGCTTCAATTGTATCGCGATTGGGATATGCTTCCGTCCATTGCACAAATCCCTGTTCTTTTTGAAAAGCACGCCCTTCTTCAATAATTTCATAGCATACTTCTAACTCTTTACTGTTTGCTAATTCAAGTGAATACATTATATTGCCTCCTCATATTCTAGTCTTTCATCTTCATTACGAATTTTAAAGCTTGATATATTGTTTAAAAACTCCATGTAAGCATCTCGTTGACAATCGTATTTTTCCCTGCTAGTATACCATCAATAGATAATTAAATATAATTGATGTTATTAAATATAAACTTCATTATTATTGAAGTATTGGAGATGCTCATGGAACTAAAATATTTACAGACCTTTAAAACTACTATTTAAGAAGGCGGCTTTACCAAAGCGGCAGAAAAACTCAACTATACGCAATCCACCATTACCTTCCAAGTCGGACAATTAGAGCAGGAACTTTCGGTAAAATTATTTGAAAAAATCGGCCGACGAATGATGCTCACCAAAGCCGGTGAACAGTTATATCCCTATGTAAACGATGTTCTTACATCAGTTGAACGCTTGAATTGTTTTGAAAATGATTTGACGGAATATAAAGGCATTTTACGTATCGGCGTAGGCGAAACCCTGCTTTGTTATAAACTCTCACCGGTTTTGCAAAAATTCCACGATTTAGCTCCCAATACAAGACTCTTTTTACGGTCCATGAATTGTTATGACATCCGCAACGAGTTATTGGACTGTATCTTAGACCTCGGTATATTTTATGAAAACGTCGGAGGTTTTGGAAATAATTTAACAGTAGCTTCTTTTGGCAATTACCCTATGACCTTAGTTGCTTCGCCGGAAATAAAAAAGGAATATTCTGATTTCATAACACCAAATCAGAATATTCCTATACCTTTTATTATCAATGAACCTAACTGCATCTTCCGTCAAATATTCGAACAATATTTGCAAAGAAAGTCCATACGACTGGACCATACCATCGAATTATGGAGCATACCTACTATTAAAAACCTGGTAAAAAGCAATGTCGGTATTTCGTATCTGCCAACCTTTGCCGTAAAAAATGAATTGAATAACGGTGAACTGGTAGCCCTCGAAACCGAATTAACAGATACTCATATATCGGGTGTTTGCGGTTATAACAGTAATAAGTAGCTTAGCCCTGCCATGGAATTGTTTGCTCGCCTGATTAGAGAGACGTTAAACTAATTGATCAATCCAATCAAAAAGTTCTTGTAAATCATAATCGCCGGCATGCGGAATGCCCCATGGCAAATCAAAATCAACGTCGTAACCATAATTAGCCAAGCGAGTAGCCACAATTAGCGGCACGGCCATGGACGTGTTGTTATCCTTTTCACCATAGCGAATGCGCCAATGCTGGGTCTGTTCCTTCGTCTTTGAAGCGTCATTTGGTGCAATATAGTTAAGCGGATTCATCATTTTGACGATATGTTCATCTGCCACAGCAGTGCCGTCACCGTTAATAGATGCAAATTGTATGAAATGTTGATTGTCTACCGTAGCCGTGCCAAACAAGTTATTTTCACCAGTAGAATTGTCGCGAGAATCAAAAGCACCCGGAGCCTTCATGCGACCAACCGAAGTATTGTATTTCAGCCAATCAACATCGACGATTTTATCCGGATTTTTCGCATCATACACTAAAAAATCGGCACTGGAAATATCCGTTCCTGCTGCTTTAGCTTTTTCAGCACTCTTAATGATATACGATTTAGCATAGTCCATGAAGGAGCCGTTGCCGTTAAAGTCGAGTGACAATAATTTACCGTCTTGATCTTTTAGCTGTAAACTATTCAAATACTCAGGGAAGTTATTTTTCAAAAGATCGCTGTAAGCAATCGCGTCAGCCGTCAATTGAACTGCCTTTTGAGTTTGTTGCTTACCGGGTGCTTCACCGGACATGTCCGGCATAGCTGACATATCCGGGGTGGCTTTGGCCGAGCTGCTCCCTAAGGTAGGATCAGGTGGCTCCATTTGACCGCCAAAGGACGGCATACCTGTGTATTCATTGACACCGTTATATGACCATTCGTAGGCCATATCGGCATGGTCAAGATCGGTAATCGGACAATACGCCGATACGGCATAAATATCGGTTCGCGCATCGGCTGCGCCAATCTCTTGTAAATACGGAGCATAATCCGATTCATTACCGGTAGCACCTAGCAACAAGGATAAGGCCCCGCCCGCACTGGTGCCGTTGGAAATAATTTTATTCGCATCACCGGGCATAATGTTATCATTCTTATGTAAATAGGCCACGGCTGCCTTTAAATCCACAATAGCGGCCGGCGCTTTACCGTAATAGACACCTTCTGCCGTTTCGTTACTGCGACCGCGTGCAGCCGGTGCCGCCACAACAAGGCCACGTGATAAAGCATATAAAACAGCATTCGGTTCGCCATCTTTAGAAAGAGTCGGTGTGGCCGCTTTCCCCGGACGATAGCCGCCTACCGAATTTGGTAAAAAGATAGGTGCCGATTCAGCTGTATATTTTCCATCTTTTTCATTTTGAAAATAGGCTTCCGGAATATACACATTCATAGACTGATAGGTCGTATCCACCGGATTGGCTACATACGGAATATTTTCATAAGCTCTAAAGGTTACTTCCTTACCGTCAACTGTCATCGTACGCGTTTCATAATTTTGGATTTTAAAATCCAAAGAATCGGCCGCACTTACCGAGCTTATTAATCCACCCACCGTTAATGTCGCTCCCATAAGAACCATAGCTCGTAATGCCTTTTTGTACTTTGAATACTTTCCTATTTTCATAATCATATCTCCTTTCAATGTACTTTTTACATCTAACTATATCTATATTATAACTTTTATTTGTATTGATTGTAATTATAGATTGAAAAAATAGGAGTAATATGAAATAAAAATATCATCTTCAAGCGTGAAATTTAGATCTTGTCATCCGTCAATAAATTTAACAAAATTACCTTTAGCATCAAATTCTGTTGAATATGATTCTTTAGAGCCATCAATTAGAATGTAGGCTTTATATGAGTGATTGCCAGCATAATAGATATATCCCACTGATTTTTCAACTTTACCGTTTTCAATAGATTTCGCTTTTTCCTCGGCCACTTTATACATCTCAGGGATTTTACTATAGTCGATGGCATCGATTGGCATAAGATTATCTTTCACAGTAAGACCATCGGGAATGAACGCCGCGCCTGCATTTTGCCACTTGCCATTCATATAAATATATTTGTCAACTTTGTCACTGGTGCCGGGAACCAAAACATCAATACTAATCGTATTTCCATACTCTTCTGTATCCGAAACTACTACATTGTTGAACACCTTAATTACTTTTCCCTTAAATTCTGATTGTTCTTTTAATTCGGTAATAATCTTAGCTGCTAAGCCCGGTTCAGTGATTATACTTTTTTTACCACCACCGGTATCACTGTCACCACCACAGCCTAACATGGCCATTACAGTGATAATCATGAAAATAATCCCCATTAATCTTTTCATAATACCCCTCCTATATATAAAACTAAATAACACTAACGACATTCCCAATAGGAAATTTCATGCAAACATACGATATGGTTAGTAAACTATACAATTTTAAAAGATAAAAAACTATTGCCGAGTCGAACACAATCTAAAATTAGAAATTCTCCAACGACAATAGTTTTTACACTAAATCTTACTGTTTACAATAGCAGTAGCGTCTCAAAATTATTAAACACCAACTTATTCACTTTTTACTTGTGTAAAACTAGCGACTAATCATTACTATTCTTTTTTCATTTCAATGAGGTTGCCTTTAGAGTCAAAAATGGCGTCGAACTTTTCTCTGGCTCCTTCGATTTTAAGATGAGCATCATATTTACGTTCATTAATTTTAAAAATGTAAATCAGCTGTTCATCTACTTTACCGCCTTCAATCTCTTTGGCCTTATCTTGGGCTATTTTATACATATCCGGAATCTTACTGTAATCGATAGCATCTAATGGCATAACATTGTCTTTCATGTCACCGTCGCCCGAAATTTGAACCGGTTGTGGAGCAGCCCATTTACCATTTTGGTACACATAATTATCAACTTTATCATTAGTGTCAGGAACGAGGATATTAATATCAATGCGGCTTCCTACACCCTTAAGATCACTAACCAGTACATTTTGAAATACCTGAATATCTTTCCCCTTTAATGCAGGTGTTTCTTTCAATTCGGAAATAGCCTTAGCCGCCAAACCCGGTTCTGTAAAAATACTTTTCCCGGAACCGCCGGTAATGCTGTCAGTACCGCAGCCCAGAACAGCCAGGACGGTAATAAACATCAAAACAATACCCCATATTCGTTTCATAATACCCCTCCCTAAATATAAACACGACACTACTTACTATTTTAATATTACAATACTTTTCAATTTTTTACTACACATGTATAACAAATAGATATGATTGTTATGATTTTTTATCAATACAGTAGACTCAACCTACCATTCTTCTTCCTCGTCTTCATCTTCACGATAATACAGAATCTCGTCTACAATATTACATTCTCTGCAATGTTTCAACAGCTTTTACTTTATCAATGATAGTCTTCACAATATTATCCAATCGACTGCCTTCATCATAATTGGCCGGACAGGCAAAATTAACGCGATTATCTTTAATCAGATTTTTCGCCACATTAATTCCGTTTTCCTGTTCCGGGTTATATACGGCAATGGCTTGACCACCATTCACCTTAACAAGTTTCATACATGGCACGTCGGTGAGTCCGTCACCAATATAGATCATGTTACTGAATGGTACTCGTCGTTCCACTTCCGGTGTATACTGATTCAGCTCTTTATCGCTGCTCGTAGTAATATCCAATACGCCCTTGTTAATACGGAACAAGAATTGTGTTTTGGCTGTATAGTTAACGGCAATCTTCGGCCATTCGATAAGACCGTTATAGTCATACTTGAATTCACAGGCGTAAATCTTTTTGAAAAACTTCGCAATCTTACTACCGTCGATAATTTCTTTCACGCCGGACGATACAATATAATGCTCTATTTGCACGCCTTTTGACTCACCGTAAGCACTGATGCGGTCGAACCAAGAAATTACGCCCGGAAAATATTCAATTCCTTCCCCTAGTTTATTTAACGTTTGCCGGGTAATCGGCACTTCATGGAGCCTACTCATCTTAACCATCATGAACATATACGCCAAAATACCGTCCATGCCGTCTTTATCGGTTAAACCATTAGCCTCACGCCAAAAATCCGCCGTCGTCATTCCAAGCTCCGGAATAAAACCATATTCCTGCATATCCTTAGTACACAACGTTTTATCAAAATCATACATCAAAGCCACAATCGGCTTTTCATTAGAACTCATAACTTCTCCTTTCTTGGCAATTGCTTTTATATACGCGAAAAGACTTCTCCATTCTGGGCAAGCTAGCCTTTCGTGCATGCACGCCGGATAGCGAACTGGAATGAAGAAGTCTTTATACCATTAAAAAAGCTTTCGTAAGAGCGCCCATATACCGACGCCTAGTCCCAACACAATAAATCCAATTAAAAATAAACCACCAAAGAAAGTTAACACACTAAAAAGAACAACTACGAGAGCTGCCATGATTAATTTACCCTTCCAGCCCACAGAGCTGAAGGTAAATACTTTTACGCCCGGAATTGTCTGCTGAAAATAATCATTAAAACCGGTGCCATCAGACATTTCATGAGTCTTGGCACGGTTTTCACGACGAATATCCTCTTCAGATTGCTCACGCCCGGTTTCATCTATGGTCACGCCGTCAAACGCACGACGTTCTTCTTCCGATAACACACTCGTCTGTTTAGAATCATAAGATTGTTTATCTTCCATAGCAATCTCCTGTGTTTTAAATCAAAGAATCGGAATTAATAGGTCTTACGCTTACTCATATGGAATTATGTATAACCATAATTCTATATTATATAAGCTGAAAACTTTTAAATTTATGCGTTCAAATGTTTCTGCAATAATTCGTTAACAACGCCCGGATTAGCGCGGCCCTTGCTGAGTTTCATAACCTGACCAACCAAGAAACCGATAGCTTTGCCTTTACCGCTCTTGAAGTCTTCTACAGACTTAGGATTATCGGCAATAACTTGTTTTACGATTTCTTCAATAGCGCCGGTATCGGTAATCTGAACAAGACCTTGTTCTTCAACGATAGCTTGCGGATCTTTACCGGTTTCCCACATGGAAACGATAACTTTTTTCGCAATTTTACCGGAAATAGTGCCTTTGTTGATGAGTTCAATCATAGCGGCCAATTGAGCCGGTTTAACTTTCGCATCGGCAAAGGTAATATTGGCTTCGTTCACCATTTTGGACAAATCACCTAGCATCCAGTTAGCTGCTGTTTTAGCATCAGCACCGGCTTTAACAGCTTCATCAAGGTAATCGGCGGTTTCACGCATAGTTGTCAAAATCGCACTATCTTCTTCGGATAAACCGTAATCGGCTTGGAAACGAGCCATTTTTGCATCCGGTAATTCCGGTAAGGATTGGCGAGCCGCTTCAATCTGTTCATCCGTAATCACGATTGGTACCAAGTCAGGTTCAGGGAAATAACGGTAGTCGTTTTCCGCTTCTTTCTTACGCATGGACAATGTCATGCCCTTGCTGTCGTCCCAAGTACGGGTTTCCTGAACGATAGTGCCGCCGTCTTCCAACGTTTCCGCCTGACGAATGGCTTCATATTCAACACCTTTCTGCAATGCAGTTAAGGAGTTCATATTCTTAATTTCAGTTTTAGTACCTAATTTTTCGTCGCCCATCAAGCGTACGGAAATATTGGCGTCGCAACGCAAGCTGCCTTCTTCCATACGAACGTCGGACACGTCCAAATATTTGATGATGGAACGGATTTTTTCAACATAGGCACGAGCTTCTTCACCGGAGCGAAGATCAGGTTCCGATACGATTTCCAACAATGGTACACCGGTACGGTTGTAGTCAACGTTGGAGGAATCGGATGTGCTGATGGTATTGCCGCTGTGAACCAATTTACCGGCATCTTCTTCCATATGAATACGCGTAATGCGGATACGACGAGTTTTGCCGCCCACTTCGATATCAATATGACCATTCAAGCAGATTGGCAAGTCATATTGGGATGTCTGCCAGTTTTTTGGCAAATCCGGATAGTAGTAGTTTTTACGGTCGAATTTATTGAATTGTAAAATTTCACAGTTCAAAGCTAAGCCGACGCGAATAGCATATTCAACCACTTTTTGGTTAAGTACCGGCATAACGCCCGGTAAACCTAAACATACAGGGCAAACATGCGTATTTTGGTCGCCGCCGAATTCAGTAGTGCAACCGCAAAAGATTTTAGATTTAGTCTTTAACTCCGTATGGACTTCCAGCCCTACGACTGTTTCGTATTTCATAGTGTTACCTCCCCAATGGATGCGATTTTATTGCATTCCGGACAAGCCTGTTCGAATGTATAAGCCGTACGGAATAAGACTTCTTCACCCATAGCCGGTGCCAACAACTGCATACCGATTGGCATACCATTGGATGCAAAACCTGCCGGGATGGAAATGCCCGGAATACCGGCCAAGTTAACAGGGGTGGTACAAATATCTTCTAAATACATGGATAACGGATCGTTAATTTTTTCACCGAACTTGAACGCTGTATTTGGTGCAGTCGGTGTTAACAATACGTCTACTTTTTCAAAAGCCGCATCAAATTCGTTTTTAATCAAACGACGAGCTTTCAAGGCTTTCAAATAATAAGCATCATAATAGCCGGAACTCAATACATAGGTACCGAGCAAGATACGACGCTGTACTTCGGCACCAAAACCTTGGGAGCGAGTCTTCGTGGACATTTCAACCAAGTTATCAGCCGGTACACGCAAACCATAGCTTACGCCGTCGTAACGAGCCAAGTTGGAGCTGGCTTCCGCCAAAGCGATAATATAATAAGCGGATAAAGCATATTTAGAAGTCGGCAAGCTTACTTCTACGATTTCAGCACCCAAACCTTCGTATACTTTAGCGGCTTTTTCAAGCGCTTCACGGACTTCACTGTTGAGACCTTCGCCGAAATATTCTTTTGGCATACCGATTTTAAGGCCTTTTACGTCATTTACCAAGGCTTTCGTGTAATCAGGACGTTCGCCCGGAATAGACGTGGAATCACGATGGTCGTGGCCACTGATAGCGTTAAGCACGATAGCCGCATCAGTTACGTCACGGGTCACAGGGCCGATTTGGTCAAGCGATGAAGCATACGCAATAAGGCCGTAACGAGACACATTGCCGTAAGTTGGTTTTAAACCAACTACGCCGCAATAGGACGCCGGCTGACGAACAGATCCGCCCGTATCGGAACCCAAAGCCCACACAGCACTGCCCGCTGCTACGGAAGCAGCCGCCCCGCCGGAAGAACCACCCGGTACATACTCGGCGTTCCAAGGGTTCGTAGTTTTGGCAAATGCGGAGCTTTCGGAAGAACTACCCATGGCGAATTCGTCCATGTTAAGTTTACCAAGGCTTACATAGTCTTCACCGGTTAACTTTTCAACAACAGACGCATTGTATGGCGGTACGAAGTTTTCCAACATACGAGACGCACAAGTAGCCTGTTGGTCTTTAATACAAATATTGTCTTTTACAGCCCCCGGAATACCGGCTAACGGCGAAATGGCTTCACCGGCTGCAATTTTTTCATCAACTTTAGCTGCTACCGCTAAAGCTTGTTCGTGAGAATCCGCTAAATACGCATGTACTGTCGGTTCTGTTTTTGCTTTATGGGCAATTACGGCATTCGTTAATTCAACGGCCGACAATTCTTTGGCCACTAATTTCTGATGTAATTCATGAATGGTCACAGTGCTTCCTCCTATTCCTGTATAACGCGCGGCACTTTGAAGTAACCGTCTTCTTCTTCAGGTGCATTCTGCATTGCCAAATCATGTGGCAACGAAGGAATCACTTCGTCCTTACGGAATACATTGTGTAAAGGAACTGCATGGGCCATAGGTTCTACCCCTTCAAGGTCCAATTCTTCCAATTCAGCAACATAAGATAATACGTCATTTAACGCTTTTTCTACAGTGCCCATATTTTCTTCGCTAATATCTAAACGAGATAATAAAGCAATCTTTTTTATTTCTTCCCGATCAATTTTCATGCGTACACATCCTTTCCATTTTATTATTATATCAAATTGACTATGACAATACAAAATAAGCTGATATATTGCCTATTTTAAAAATCGTAGGGTCAATTTGTGATGTATTTCAAAAGGCCGCATCTATTGCCCATCTTTGTTTGATTCCAAAAGGCCGAATTTATTGCCAGTCCTTGATTAATTCTAAAAACTCCGTTTCATCCATGACGCGAATACCCAAAGATTCCGCTTTAGTGAGCTTACTGCCTGCTTCGGCACCGGCGATAACGATAGTTGTCTTCTTACTTACGGAGCCTGTTATCTTAGCGCCGTGAGCCGCCAAGAGTTCACCTGCTTCTTTACGCCCCATACTTTCAAGTGTTCCCGTTAAAACAATGGTTTCCCCTTCCAGTTCGGTGCCGCTCGGTTCCACCTGTTCTTCTGCCATAACAACGCCCACTTCGCGAAGGGCTGCAATGAGTTCCAAATTATACGGCTCTTTAAAATAAGCCACCAAGCTGTCCGCCATGGTCGGCCCGATTTCACTGACCGCCGTTAAAGTTTCAGCGGTAGCAGCCTGTAAAGCCTCCATAGTGGGAAAATATTCCGCAATAGTTCGGCCTGCTTTAGCACCGATTAAGCGAATCCCCAAAGCAAAGAGCAGTCGACCGAGACCACGGGTTTTAGATTCTTCAATGGCTTTTAAGAGGTTCTGCGCCGATTTCTTACCCATGCGCTCCATCGTAACCAGCTGTTCTTCCGTTAATTTGTACAAATCGGCTACCGTAGCAATTAACTTATAGGCAATGAGGCTTTCCACAATGCTCGGCCCCAAGCCGTCAATATTCATGGCATCACGGGAGGCAAAGTGAATGATTTTTTCTTTTTCCACAGCCGGACAATGCGGATTACTGCAACGAACCGCGACTTCACCGGGTTGGCGCACGGTCGGAAAATCACAAATCGGACAGTTGGTCGGCATGCTAAATTCACGCTCTTCACCGGTGCGTTTTTCCGGTAAGGATTTAATGACTTCCGGAATAATTTCCGCCGCTTTATGAATCATCACATGGTCACCGATGCGAATGTCTTTGTCTTTAATAAAATCTTCGTTATGAAGGGTGGCGCGCGCTACATTGGTGCCTGATACAAAGACCGGCTCCAATTCCGCGGTTGGTGTCAAAACGCCGGTACGGCCAATATTGATAGTAATATCTTTGACGATGGTTTCTACTTCTTCCGGCGGATATTTAAAAGCCGTAGCCCACCGGGGATCTTTAACGGTAGCCCCCAATTGTTCCTGGTCTTCAAAGGAATTCACTTTAATTACCATACCGTCCGTATCATAGGCCAATTCATGACGAGCCGTATCCCAATAAGCAATACGTTCAATTACTTCATCAATGGTTTGGCACACTTTGTAATTTGGATTTACATGGAAATGATATTCCGCTAAACGCTTTAATAGTTCACTCTGGGAGTGAATATCGGAGCCTTCCGAAGAACCTACAGCATAGGCGAAGAAGTCGAGGTTACGACTGGCTGTAATGGCCGGATCTAACTGGCGCAAAGAACCGGCGGCGGCATTGCGCGGATTTACAAACGTCGGCAAACCGGCCGCTTCACGCTCTTCGTTAATGCGTTGGAATTCTTTATGAGGCATGTATACTTCACCGCGTATTTCAATATACGGCGGTGCATTTTCAATCCAAAGCGGTACCGATTGAATGGTGCGCACATTATTCGTTACATCTTCCCCGACACGGCCGTCACCGCGGGTTACGGCTCTTACGAGAACACCGTTTTCATAATGAAGATTACAAGCGAG
This sequence comes from Veillonella sp. KGMB01456, assembly GCF_023051165.1. Taxonomy (GTDB): domain Bacteria; phylum Bacillota; class Negativicutes; order Veillonellales; family Veillonellaceae; genus Veillonella_A. The sequence goes on along the minus strand of NZ_JALKIG010000036.1, from coordinate 12,129 downwards.
GCCGTCGATTTTAAGTTCAATGACATATTCAGGTCGATGACCGAGCTCGCGTTCGGTTCGTTCCGCAAACGTACGCACTTCAGCATCACTGAAAACATTACCAAGACTCAGCATTGGTCGTCCGTGTACGACTTTCGGAAAATCCCCTTCAATCTTGGCGCCTACGCGCTGTGTCGGTGAATAGGATGTGATAAATTCGGGATGCGCCGTTTCCAAATCGAGTAATTCCCGATAGAGTTTATCGTACTCATAATCTTCCATTTCCGGCGCATCTTTTACATAATACAAATATCCGGCATGAGCCAATAATTGTTGCAGGGCATGGGCTTTTGCTTCTTCCGTAGCCGCATTGGCTACAGCTGCTCTTAATTCATTCATTGCTGGCATAGTCTTTCTCCTACCGTCTTTTGTAAAACAATGATATAACAGGTTATTTTTCTAAACGCTTAACCGGTGCAAATTGAGCCATAATTAAGCGAACCCCTTGAGTTGGGAAGTCTATTTTTAACTTCAAGCCGGAACCGGATCCCTGAAGTTCGATAACCTTGCCATTCCCCCATTTGGAATGAACCGCCGTATCACCGACTTGCCAGTTTTCCACAACAGGATTACGCAAAGTAGGCTTCGTTACGGGACGAGACATTACGGATAAATGAGACGGTACATGACGCTGTACATCCTCACGCACTTTGCGTTTTGGTCGTAACTCTTCAATCAAGCCTTCTGGAATCTCTTTTAAGAAGCGCGATGGCAAATAGCCGTTGGTGCGGCCGAATACGGTACGGGTCGTAGCATTTAAAAGATACAGTTCTTTTTCCGCACGGGTAATCCCTACATAGCAAAGGCGACGCTCTTCTTCAATCTCTTCCGGATTCATGAGGGTACGGCTATGTGGGAATAAGCCTTCTTCCATACCGGCTAAGAAGACAATCGGAAATTCCAAGCCTTTGGCTGAATGAAGGGTCATCAAGGTTACTTTAGAATCAGCTTGTTCATACGTATCCACATCATTGACTAGCGCCACCTGTTCCAAGAAGTCTTGCACCGTGCCTGTTGGATTTTCATCTAAGAATACTTTGGCTACGGATAACAATTCACCGATATTTTCAACGCGGGCTTCGTCTTGAGGGTCCGTGCTGTCTTCCAATTCTTTAAGATAACCTGTTTTTTCTAGAATAGCTTCCAAAATCTGCAATACATTGTGGTTATCCATCATGGCAACCAAAGTAAAAATCAGAATTCCGAATTCCTCCAGTTTTTCCTTCGTTTTGCCCTTAATTGTCGGAATATTGCTTAACATGGTCAAACTCATGAATAAAGAATTGCCTGTTTCACGAGCATAATCTTGCAATTTAGCAACCGTCGTAGCACCGATACTGCGTTTTGGCACGTTAATAATACGCATCAAGCTCAAATCGTCAAAGGGATTAAAGAGTACCTTTAAATAGGCTAACACGTCTTTAATTTCTTTACGGTCGTAGAACTTCGTCCCCCCTACCATTACATAAGGAATGCCTCGTTTGATGAGGCCTTCTTCAAGGGCACGGGACTGAGCATTGGTACGATATAAAATAGCCATATTACCATACGGTACTTCATGAATATCATGCTGTTTGGCAATAGTTTCGCTGATAAAAGCCGCTTCTTCCAGTTCCGATTGAGCTTCGAAATGACGAATTTTCGGTCCCATATCTTTATCCGTCCAAAGGACTTTGTCGGGACGCCCTTCGTTGTTATCGATAACCGCATTGGCCGCTTCCAAAATCGTCTTCGTGGAGCGATAGTTCTGCTCCAGTTTTATGGTTTTAGTAGCCGGATAGTCTTTTTCAAAATCAAGAATATTCTGAATATCCGCACCGCGCCAAGCGTAAATACTCTGGTCCGCATCCCCTACGACACAAATATTTTGCCATTTGGAGGCCAATAAATGAGCCAACGTATATTGAGCATGGTTCGTATCCTGATATTCGTCAATCATGATATAACGGAAGCGATTACTGTATTTCTGAAGAATATCTTCACGGCTCTGCAAGAGTTTAACCGCTACCATCAACAAATCATCGAAGTCGAGCGCATTATTCTTGCGGAGTTCTTTCTCATAATATTCGTATACGTCAGCCACTTTTTGACTGTAAAAATCACGAGCTTCCATGCGAAATTCGTGGGCCATCAAGAGTCGGTTCTTGGCATCGGAAATAGCACTAAGCATAGCTCCCGGCGGAAAGTATTTATCATCCAGATTCAGGCTCTTCAACGCCCCCTTAATAACGGCTTGTGAGTCCCCTGTATCATAAATCGTAAAATTTTTGCTGTAGCCGAGGAAGTTATCCAGCTCAAAACGTAAAAATTTTGCACAAAAGGAATGAAAAGTGCTGAGCCAGATGCGATCCGCCATGGAACCAACCAAATCCTCCACACGGCTCTTCATTTCTTTAGCCGCTTTATTGGTAAAGGTAATGGCTAAAATTTCATAAGGATTTACACCCTGTGACAATAAATAAGCAATGCGATACGTCAGTACACGCGTCTTACCGGATCCGGCGCCCGCTACAATCAACAGTGGCCCTTCCGTAGTGCGTACTGCTTCTTGTTGCTCTTTATTCAAGCCGTCAAATATACTACTCATAACAGTCCTTTCTACACAGTGTAATCAGAATGAACAAAAACGTTGCCCTTTGCAACGTTTTTGTTTTACTTATATAGCTACTTAGTCGTATTATTTCATAGCTCCCAAGATTTGAGGAACGATTTGTTTTTTACGGGACAAAGTATTAGCCAAGAATACTTCCTGTTCCTTAGGTTCTTGACCGAAAGCAGCTTTAACGATAGCATCGGCATCGCCGGCGAATAATAAGTTAGTGCTTTCTTTCAAGATATCGGTAACCATGATGTAAGATGCAGCATATTTGTTAGATGCACGCAATTCTTCCAAAGCTTTTAACAAAGCAGCTTTACGAGTCAATACTTCTTCAGCGTTCATGGTAGTCAACTGACCAATGCTGATAACCTGACCGTTAGCACCGAATTCTTTCATATCTGTACGAACGATTTGTTCATCGCTGAAATCGGATACATCGGCACCGGCTTTCAACATTTCAAGGCCGTACGCTTCCAAATCCACACCGGCGATAGCAGCCAATTTCTTAGCTGTTTCCACATCTTTTGGTGTGCAAGTCGGCGAACGGAACAATACTGTATCAGAAATAATGGCGGATAACAATAAGCCCGCAATGTGTTTAGGAATTTCCTGACCGTACTGCCAGTAGAAGTTAGCCACGATGGTGCAAGAGCAGCCAACCGGTTCGTAATGGATGAAAATAGGGTTTTCCGTTGTTAAACCACCGATACGATGATGGTCGATGTTTTCGATAATTTCGGCATCTTCGATGTCGTCGATAATCTGTACTTTTTCATTGTGGTCAATTAATACAACTTTTTGTTTTTCTTTAGGTGCTTCCACTTTGGAGCGAACCATACCAAAGTAAGTGTCACCGTCTACTACCGGGAACGCACCGGCATGACCGCGGTCGAATTCTTTTAATTTTAATTCAGGGGAAACCAACTGACAACCCGCTTTAGATACGATGTCGGCGGCAGTTACAGTTTTCTTATCGAGCCAAGCACCGGCTAAAGCATCAATCAAACGACTTGGTAAAATTACGCCTACGAATTTACCGTCTTTTACAACCGGTACACGGTTCATGTCATGAGTGTTGCGCCATGCCAAAATATCTTCCAAGCTTGCAGAAGCATCAACAGCCGGTACTTTTTCCATAACGTCTTTAATGCGAACGGCAAAACTTGTCACGATTTCAGGATGTTCTACTTTGAAATAATCAAGCACGAAGGAAGTTTCCTTGTTAGCTTTACCGGCACAAATTGCTTTGGCAGGCATACCCATCTGGGTTTTCAAATTAGCATAACCTAATGCAGAACAGAAGGAATCCGTGTCAGGGCTCTTATGGCCGGTTACTAAAATTACATTTTCACTCATGTATATCACCTCATAAAAAAATTAGAATTAACGAAGTTAATTTATCTTATTCATTATACCATAAATTACCCTTCTGCAGTATGAGTAAATGAGCATTATAGCATGCTTTTTACAAACAAATATCTCCACCCGACACAATGTCGGATGGAGATATGAAATACAATTTTAAAATTTAAAAGTACACATATAAATAATTTACAAATCTTTTAGCTCAACATTGTAAATTATAAGAACATTACAAAGTTCGCAACAACGAGCGTAATGCCGGCACCAATCATCGGAATGGCAGTACGTTTAACCAAATCAAACGGTGAAATACCGGCCATACCGGCGGCTACCACGATTACAGCCGTAATCGGCGAAATGGTACGGAACGCACTGGCGATAAAATGCATCGGTAAAATCATGAGGGCTGCCGAAACGCCGGTGGACGCCGCAATGGACGGCACCAAGTTAGCAAAGGCGAAGAACGGAGCGTTCCCCGAGCCCATAACGATGGAGGAAATGCCGATGATGGATACCATTACGAGGGTAATGCCGATACCGCCGAAACCGGACGTTTTAGCCCAGTTGATGAGGGCATCGATGGTACCGATAGCCATGAGGCCTTTGGCAAAGAGTTCGCCGGCTACGATAAGGCTGACTACGTTTGCCATTTGGCGACCCATGCCGTCGAAGTAAACCTGTAAATCAGCAAGCGTAGACTTACCGTCAAAGGTACGTAAATATTGGAAAATCATGCCCACAGTCGTACCGATTAACATGGCCATGATAATGTTCATCTTAATCCAAGAAATCCAGAGACTGGAGAAGGATAAAATTAAAGCGAGCGGAATAATCGGTAAAATCGCATAGTATAAAGGTGCTTTAACTTCTTTTAAGTCTTCATTGGTCATTTTTTCTTCGTGAACTACAGCGTCCTGAGCCACTACAATATGACCATCTCGTTTATCCATGTATTTTTGTACAACATAATGAAGTATTGCAACTACCGGGAATACCCAAAGAGCTACCGGTACCTGATAGGAATGCCAGTATGTTACAGGATCGATGCCCGCCAGTTCAGCGGCAAAGATAGTCCCTGTATCACTTGGACTCCAGTCGAGACAAAGAGTCGTTGCGATGGCAGCCGTTGCGGACAACTTACTTACGCCTAACGCAATTAATACAGGATACATAGTAACCATTAATAACATGGCCAAACCGGAGGCACTGTTAATAGCAAGACCGATAATCATCCCTACTACCCAACAAGCACTGAGTACTAAATACGGGGATTTTAATTTTTTAAGCGGTTTAATTGTCAAGGTAACTAACGCACGGGATGCACCAATGTGGTCCATGTAACGGGCAAAACCGGCTACGGCCATGATATTAAGGCCTAATTTAGCAGCACGTTCACTGAATAAAATGCGAATGAGTTCATAAATATCAAAAATAAAGTTACCCGTTTGTTGTTTAGCACCAAGAATTGTGCCGTAACCCATCAAATAGGCTAATGCTAATAGTACCATACCACCGATGAATAAAACGGCTTGCGCTTTATATCGTTTGAATACTAAAGTACCAATCCAGAGAATGACAATTACCGAAATAATAATATTCACTTACTTACCTCCTCACTACTACAACGAACCTACTGACGGCTATCCCCCAATAACCGTAGACACAACCCGGTGACTTTTAGATATATAATTATAATAGATCATCACCGTTACACCTCACCAGCTACGCATCGCCTCCTACATGTACACGTATGTACTTTATAATTACCATCATTATATCATGTATTCTTTCATTTAAGTTATACATAATATGCAACAATCGAATTATATGTAAAAAGCGAGTACACTCAAAAGAGCATACTCGCTTAATAATTTACAGGTCATGCACTTTAAAACTTACATTATTGTAAGATTTTAAAGTACCTAGACTGACGTATTAATGTTTTTTATTCTTACCGGCACCGATGTTTTCAATTAAGATGAACAACATCGGGATAACGAAGATGCCGAATAAGGTAGCAGATGTCATACCGGCTACTACGGTAATACCTATGGATACACGGGCACCCGCACCGGCGCCGCTGGAGATTGCGAGCGGAATACAACCTAAGATGAACGCTAAGGACGTCATCAAGATAGGACGTAAACGAATCTTCGCCGCTTCGATAGCCGCATCGACAAAGCGCATGCCACGCTCATCAACACGAATCTTAGCATATTCGATAATCAAGATTGCATTCTTCGCCGCTAAGCCGACCAAGGTCAACAACCCGATCTGTAAATAAATATCGTTGGTTAAGCTATAAGCACCGGTTAAGTTCAATAACCAAGGAATTAAAGCTGCCCCTACGATACCGGACGGTACGGAGAACAATACGGCAAACGGTACTTTCCACGATTCATACAAGGCGGCCAATACGAGGAATACGAAGATAATCCCCATGCCTAAGATAAGAATCGTCTGGGAACCGGCTTTAACTTCTTCACGGCTTTGATCGGCCCAGTCATAGTCATAGCCCTGAGGTAACGTTTTCGCTGCTTCTTCAAGAGCTGCAATGGCATCACCGGAACTGTAACCGTCCGCTTCAGAACCACCGATTTTAACAGCCGGATAGTTGTTAAAACGAGTGATCGTCGAAGCCGATGTTGTGGATACAGCTTTAACATAGTTAGCTACCGGATACAAAGTACCACTACTGTTAGCTACATAGATATTGTTGTTATTTTCCGGTGAAACACGGTAATCCTGGCTGGCTTGAATAACAACCTTATAAGTCTTACCGAACTGGTTAAAGTCATTAACCTGGATCGAACCGTAATAACCTTGCAAGGTCGTAAAGATATCAGACACACTCACACCATCTTGAGCCGCTTTATCACGGTTAATATCAAAATTATAAGTTGGTGTGCTATCAGTAAAGGTCGTGTAGATAGAACCAAATACCGGTTGTTTACGAGCTTCACTTAAGAAGTCATTAACAACGGTTGCCATTTCAGCTGTGGAATCCCCTGCCTTATTGATAATATACATGGAGAAACCACCGGAGTTACCTAACCCCGGAATTGGTGGTGGGTTCAACGGTAAAATAGTCGCTTCCGGAACGGTAGCGGCATAGCCCATTAATTTACCGATTTTGCTGTTAACATCCTGTCCGGCCCCTTTACGTTGGCTCCAATCGGATAAGGTAGCAAACATCAAACCGCCGCTTGATTTTTGAGCACTAGCTAAAATATCGAAACCGGCAATCCCTGCTTTATCGACAATATCCGGATCTTCACTCATGAAGCCCTGCACTTTATCGAGCACGGCAATCGTACGGGATAAAGTAGCCCCTTCCGGCAAGTTTACGGCTACCATGTAATAACCGTTATCTTCCGGTGGTACGAAAGCGGATGGCAATACGCGGAACACACCTGCGGAAACCAAGGCAAACGCCAATAAAGCAGCCACAGTAATCCATAAGTGTTTAGCCAAGCGAGCTAACTGATACCCGTACCAATCACTGAAACGTTCCAAGGCATCGTTAAATTTATTAAGTCCACGATGCAACAAGTTTTCATGTTCCTGCGGTACATGTGGTTTTAACATCATGGAACAAAGTGCCGGCGTCAAGGTTAACGCTACGAACGCAGAAATGGCAACAGATACGGCAATGGTCAAGGCGAACTGTTTGTAAAGAATACCTGTCATACCGCCCATGAAGGATACCGGCACGAATACGGACGCCAATACGAAAGCGATACCGACAACCGGACCTTGTACGTTTTTCATAGCTGCAATCGTTGCGTCATGAGGCGTCAAACCATTGACTTTAATTTCGTATTCAACCGCTTCAATAACAACGATGGCGTCATCGACTACAAGCCCTATAGCAAGTACCATCGCGAACAAGGTCAACGTATTGATGGTAAAGCCTAATACTTCAAACGCCGCGAAGGTACCAAGCAAGGATACCGGTACGGCAATCATCGGAATCAATGTGGAGCGCCAGGACTGTAAGAAGATATATACAATCAAAGCTACCAAAATCAACGCTTCTACGAAGGTCTGAACTACTTCTTCGATGGACGCAATAACGAAGTTCGTATTATCTACGATAACCGTATATTCAACGCCCGGTGGTAAACTATCTTTTTGTTTTTCCAGAACTTGCTTTACTTGACCGATTGTTTCAATCGCATTCGCATCACTTGTTAAAGATACGGTAAACACAGCCATTGGACGGTCATCACTCTTGGCATTAAAACCATAATCTTCAGAGCCAAGTTGGATAGTAGCCACATCTTTTAAGCGCAGCAAATTACCGTTGCTATCTGTTTTAATAACGATATTACCGAATTCCTGAGGCGTAATTAAACGGCCTTGAATGGAAATGTTACGATTAATTTGCTGTGTACTAGGCGTTGGATCGGTACCTAAAGAACCGGCTGCCGCCTGTCTATTCTGTGCGGAAATAGCACTGGTTACTTGAGCAATCGTTACATTATGCTGAGCCATTTTACTTGGATCGAGCCAAACGCGCATAGCAAAGTCAGCGCCGAATTCCTGCACACTACCAACACCTTTAATGGATTTAATTTCATCCATCATGTAGTTGGATGCATAGTTTTTTAAGAATGTCTGGTCATATGAATCAGCATCATTAGATTTCAACGCAAATACCAAGGACATATCGCCGGTAGATTTAGTTGTAATAACACCAACACTTTGTACTTCCGACGGTAAGGAAGCTAAGGCACGCTGTACACGGTTTTGAGTATTTACCGTATCCATATCCGCATCGGTACCCTGATTAAATTGGACTGTCAAAGAGTAACTGCCGCTGTTGCTACTGGTTGATGTCATGTAGTCCATATCTTGAACCCCTACGATTTGGGATTCGATTACGGACGCTACCGTATCACTTACAACGTCTGCAGATGCCCCGACGTAACTAGTCGTTACATGAACCTGTGGCGGTGTTATCTCCGGATAACGCGCAATCGGCAAGGTTAACATTGACACAAGGCCGACAATCGTAATAATCAAGGACAAAACGATGGCAAAGATAGGTCGGTTAATAAAAAATTTCGACACAGTATCCCCCCTTATTTCGTCTTTTCAATCTGGTCTTTAGTCAACGCCGTAGGGTTAACTGTTACACCGTTACGAATCTTGGTTAAGCCGTCAACAACAACCGTTGTCCCCGGTTTTATACCACTCTTAACAATTGTATAAATACCCTGAGTACCGCTTGTTTCAACCGGAGTCTGAGTAACTTTACCGTTTTCATCAACCGTAAATACGAAGGATTTATCGAGTACATACGTAATAGCTTTAGTAGGAACTAAGATAGCATCTTTAATAATATCCCCGGGAGAAACAACAGACGCATACATATTAGGTAATAACATATGCTGTGGATTTGGGAAGGACGCTTTAAACATCAACTGACCGGATGTGCTGTCGAGGTTTTTGGCGGCCTGCACCAACGTACCGGTGTACTGATAAATAGAACCGTCAGATAAACGAAGCTGTAATGGTACATTAGCCAAATTCTGACCTTGCTTATTCTTCATGAAGTCAAGATATTCAGCTTCACTCATGGCAAATTCTACATATACAGGATCTACTGTATTAATAGTAACTAAAGTAGTGCTGCCGGCAGTTACATAAGCACCTAAATCGACATCATCCATTTCTAAGGTACCGTCAAACGGTGCATAAATAACTGTATCCTGCAAATTATCCTGAGCAATACGAACAGCTGCATCATTAGCCGCTAAAGCAGCTTTTTGCTGTTCCGTCGTGCTGGCTTGGGTATCCAAAGTCTGACGAGCAATGGCATCTTCATTAGCTAATTGCTGATAACGCTGCAAATCGCGTTCCGCATTTAAATAGGATGCATTGGACGATGCTGCATTAGCCTGAGCACTGGCTAAATTAGCTTCATACTGACGGGAATCCAAACGGAATAAAGGCTGGCCTTTAACAACCTGTTCGCCGCCATTAACATACTTCTCTACAACGTGACCGGAAACACGCGCATGAATGGCTGTACTATTCTGCGATGTAACGGTACCGTTAAAGGACGTTGCAATCTGTGTATCGGTGGCCACAATTTTATATGTGTTGACTGCAACTGCCTGTTGTTGCGCTTCTTCCTTACCGCAACCGGCAACCACCAGCATCATCGCCAACCCGGCTACAATGCCACCCAATAATCGAAACTTACTCATTCTTATCCTCCTCATTCAAAATACCATGCAATATTAAGTTCATAGCCTCTGACAAAAGCTCTTTGCAATCTTCCGGGTTAGCTAGACTATCGTAAAATACTATGCGTAAAACACCTTTAAAAATAAGTATTACTACATCAATATCCACATCTTTAATAACACCTAATCGTTGTTGTTCTTTTAAAAAGTTCCCCAGTAACTCCCAATCTTTTTCAACTGTACGCATTACTTGGTCTACCAACGATGGCACCGAGGCAAACATAAGTCGATAATGATCGCCGCTGATTGTCGCATACAAATCAGATTTAACCGTAAAATAGCGTTTGAGCTTAGTAACCGTATCCAAGTTGTCATCTTCTAAAATCTGCTTATGCAAATTATAAAAGTCCTGACTCTTGTCGAATAAAATACGCTCAATGATTTCATTCTTGGAATGAAAATTTTCATACAAAGTACGCTTACTAATATTAAGGCGCTTAGCCAAGTCATCCATACGAAATGACGAGCCATGTAACTCTATTTCGGCTACAGCCGCATCAAGAATTCGTTGTTTCATTGTCGCCTCCTCCATCAACATTCACACTGTAATTCCACATACACATAATGAATCACTTCCACACACTAAAATAGAAAAATAAGCAATCATTACACTATACTGCTTACCCTGTTTATAAGGATAATCACTACACTATAACAATCACTACATAACCGTACTTACCACAGTTCTGACATACTTTGCAGATTCTAAAGTAAACACTATATAAAAAATTGATAAGCATTACACATTACCAACATTTTTATTCTAAAAACGCTTTCAATTCAACTTATATAAAACTAATGAAAACCGAACTGAAAACTCTAGTACCATGTTTCAGTTTATCGAAAAAATATAATTTTGTCAATAATTATTATACTATATCCTACTATATTTTTCGATATAATAAAAACCCCTTTGTTTTAAAGTTAGCTTGGTCATAAATGCTGTTGTAAACAACATTACCGAGCACCTAAAACAAAGAGGTTTTATTAATTAAATATACTTTTCAGGATCAAGTTCACCGGTCATACGATTTCGTAAGTCACGGCGAGCCACTTCCATAATCCAAAGCCACCAAAGATGACCGAATAATTCAGACAAGTTTTCATCAAATGGGATTTCTGCCAATGGCGGTACCAAGCCCATAAGCGGCATTACGATTACATGAGCAAATAAATACACAAAGAAACCGAACACACATCCTTGCCACATTTTAATGCGTGGCCAATATTCAGCGATTACGCAATACATAATACCAAATACAATGGAGAATAAAACATGCACAATAAATACATCAAGCGGTAACTGAACACCGGAGAATGTATAGGATAAATCAGGCATATGTAACATATCCAACACAACTTTTGGCGGTGTTACACGAGACATGGCGTCAACCGGCCAGAAAATATCAGGATTACGCGGTGGAAACGGCACTTCCCAACCCCACTTAGCAATGGCACCGATAATGCCGACTATAATACCGATTAAAACAGACAATCCTACACGACGTCTGCTTGGTTCTGTGATGTAGTTAAAACCTACTTTCATCACAAAGCCCCCTTTCTCTTGCAAATACTACTTTAATAATAGTATTTTAGCACTTTACTGATTAAAACGCCATTAAAAACGCTCAAATAAATTCAAATTCAATCAAATTTTTATATGTCAATCAAAAACATGAATAAAAATCATAATTAAAATGCATTTAAGTTTACCGATTTTTGAACAAAAATATAAAAACAGTTTACTTGAATTATGAGTAAGTTGACACAATTACTATTGAATGTATCCAAATATAGGTGCCCATAATAAGTAAGATGGTTCTATAATTTATTTTGGGGCGCTAAAGAGAAACGCTAGTTGCGTGTCCTCTT
>NZ_JALKIG010000035.1 GCF_023051165.1 Veillonella sp. KGMB01456 | reverse complement strand
AAACGATTTGAAGGAGCAAAGCGACGCACAAATCGTATTGCATCACTTTCTTTCGAGCCGAGTGAAGCGATGGCGAGAATGATAGTGTAGTCGCAAATGATACCGGACTCAGAGAGCTTCCAGCCAATATTGTAGAGGTGTGCAGTACGGTAAAGGTACAATAGCGGCGTGGGATACGCAGGGCTCATGCTTTATAGGAGCGCAGCGACGCATAAAGCATAGAGCATCGCGTAGTTCGGGGCGTAAGATTTTGCGTAGCAAAATCCACAGCATCCGAACAGATAAGGTAGTCGCAAATGATGTCGTACTCAGAGAGCTTCCAGCCAATCTTGTACAGGTATTTACTATCTTAGAAGCACAACGAGGAAGCGGAGCTGGGAAAAGTAGGGCAAACGATTTGAAGGAGCAAAGCGACGCGCAAATCGTATTGCATCACTTTCTTTCGAGCGGTAGCGAGAATGATAGGTAGTCGCTGATTAGAGCCGGACGTACTCAGCGTCTACTAAGTAATATATAAAGCAGCGAGCGAAGCAATGCGGTTACGCCCTAAATCAATCGAGCTTTCTCCCTCTAGCCTTTATAGCACTAAAAAAGGCAGCGAGCGAAGCAATGCGGCCACGCACAAAATCAATCGAGCTTTCTCCCTCTAGCCTTTTAGCACTAAAAAAGTCAATCTACCTAAGCAATACGAACTACCTCTCCCCTCATTTGAATAACAAATTCATAGATGACCCAAATACATATATATATTATCTATTATATATAATAGAATCGCCCTATATTTACTGATAAACAATTTCATTTAAAATCTGACACCTACATTAAATCCCGTACATAACCCTAAAAATTGCCAAATAACCAACTATATTACAAGATATCAGTCTGTAATTTTGAGAAAAATATTCAACTAGAATCACATATAATATACTATAGTATTTATATTGTTTTCAATTACCTCATATCCTATTGACAATGTATGATTTAAAAAGTACAATCAAACACAGCTTTACATTTTACGCACTTCGTGCGCCATAAATACCTGTTAAAATTGTAGGAATTAAAAATTAATCTGAATGAGATATATGAATCCGTCAAAGATGCTGAGAGTACAGATTCATATAGCAATTCGGTTTTTTCACAATAAACAGTATGATTTGGGAAAGAAGCTACGGCCGAGAACGAGTAACGGCCAAAGAGAGAGTTTTAATAATAGAGAGAGTTTAAAAGATAGAAGGTTATAATTATGAAACGAAGAGGTTGGTACGTACTTCTTTCGGTAGGCATAGTGGGGGCTATGCTGTGGGGAGCCGGTCATTCGTTTTCGTCGCAGAATAACAGTCAGGTGACAACCTTGACGAATGTATCCTATGACCCGACTCGAGAGTTTTACGAGGCATATAATGCCGATTTTTCAAAATATTATAAAGAACGAACCGGTAAGGATGTAGAAATTCATCAGTCCCACGGCGGATCGGGCAATCAGGCTCGGGCCGTGGTGGAAGGCTTTGACGCCGACGTGGTGACCTTGGCGCTGGCTCAAGACGTGAATCTACTGCAGAAGGTTCATCTGTTAGACCCCAGCTGGGAATCACAATTGCCGAACTATTCGGCACCCTATACGTCCACGGTAGTATTCCTGGTTCGTAAAGGCAATCCGCTACAAATTAAAGATTGGTCGGATTTGGTAAAACCGGGTGTGCGCTTGATTGCACCGGATCCTAAAAGCAGCGGGGGCGCTTGTTGGATCTTTTTAGCGGCCTATGCTTATGGTGAAGGTCCTAATAACGATACCGCTAAAGGGAATGATTTTGTCAAAAAATTATATAACAATGTGACCGTAATGGACGCGGGGGCTCGCGCGTCTACGACGACTTTTGTTGAAAACAAGCAAGGCGATGTGTTGCTCGCTTGGGAAAACGAAGCAAAACAGATTATGGAACATTATCCCGGCGAGTATGAAATCGTAATGCCGTCCGTTTCGATAGTAGCGGAACCGAGTGTGGCTGTAGTGGCGGAAATCGCCAAAAAACACGGCACCTATGACGTGGCTCATGAGTATTTGGCTCATCTTTACGAACCGGACAGTCAACGACTCATTGCTAAATACGGTTTCAGACCGACGAATCCGGACGTTATGAAGGAAGTAGCGGCTAAGTATCCCACTCCGGCACGCATGGTGACAATTCGAGATTTTGGCGGGTGGTCGGCCGCTTATGAGCGCTTTTTCGTAGATGGCGCCCTATTCGATACAATTCGCGATGAATAGGAGGGTCTATGAACGAGCAGAATCAGTTAAATGAAATTAAACGGGCTACACCGGTACGAATCGAAGGTCCTAAGCGTCAGACGAGTGGTAAAAAGGCGAAAACACCGCGTTTATTGCCGGGGTTTGGCTTAACTCTAGGCGTGACACTGACGATATTATCCATTATCGTGATTTTGCCAATCGGTACCATATTGGGGTTTGCCTTACAAATCCCACCGGCCGCCTTCTGGCAGGCTATTTCAAAACCGGTTGTATGGCATGCCTTTGCCACGAGTTTAACCACCGCCTTTGTGGCGGCCGCTATTAACCTCGTGTTCGGAACCTTATTGGCGTGGATTTTGGTGCGTTACACCTTCCCGGGACGGCGTATCATCGACAGCCTTATCGAGTTACCGTTTGCCTTACCGACGGCAGTAGCGGGCATTACCTTGTCCAAACTCTATTCCGAGACAGGCCTCTTAGGCAGTGCCTTGGTTAAATTGGGCGTATCCATTGTTTATACAAAAATAGGTATTATTATAGCCTTAGTATTTGTGGGTATTCCTTTCGTAGTTCGTTCCGTGGAGCCTGTGTTGGCAAAACTTGACGGTTCTTACGAAGAAGCCGGCGCCGTATTGGGTGCCAATAACTTTACGATTTTCAGACGCATTATTTTGCCGGAAATCTTACCGGCCGGTCTAGCCGGTTTTGCCTTGGCTTTTGCCCGAGGGCTTGGTGAGTACGGTAGCGTTATCTATATCTCCGGGAACAGTGCTAAAGCGCAGACGCAAGTCGTGTCCTATGTGATTATGCAAAAACTCAATTATGTGGATTATGAGGGGGCAACTGCCATGGCGTTGGTGCTCCTCGTATTGGCCTTTTTAATTTTGCTTACCGTGAACTTGATGCAGCTTCGTCAGGCACGGCGGTTAGGAGGTCGATAATATGAAACAGTCAAAATGGGTGAAAAATACATTGATTACATTAGGCTTTATCTTTGTAATCTTAATGTTGGTCTTCCCGCTGGTAACTGTGATAATCAGTTCGTTGGCACAGGGCTGGGGCTTTTACTTAAAAGCTATAACCACACCGTATGTGTTATCCGCTTTGGGGCTGACGCTTTTAGCAGCTTTAGTAGCCGTTGCAGTCAGTGGCTTCTTCGGCCTTTGTGCAGCATATTGTATCGGTAAATTCGATTTCAAGGGGAAACAATTCCTCATGACTTTAATCGATGTGCCGTTCTCCATTTCACCGGTTATTGCAGGTCTTGCCTTTATCATGGTATTCGGCCGCATCGGCTGGGGCTATGGGATTTTAGATACAATTAATCAGTGGCTTGGCACGAATTGGCGCGTTGTCTTTGCCTTACCGGGTGTTTTCTTGGCAACTATATTTGTAACCTTGCCTTTCGTGTTCCGCGAAGTGATTGCCATCATGCATACGCGCGGACGTGAAGAGGAAGAAGCGGCGGTCCTCATGGGGGCATCGGGATTGACCGTTTTTTGGAAAGTAACCTTTCCGCAAATTAAATGGGCTTTTTTATACGGCGTCTTATTGTGTGCGGCTCGTGCTTTGGGGGAATTCGGGGCCGTAGCAGCCTTGTCAAAAGCTCGCGGCAGCACCTTTACCTTGCCGCTCGAGATCGACGCATTATATATGTCAGGTTCGGCGACGGGCGTAACGGCAGCCTTTGCGGCATCCTCTTTATTGGTATTGATGTCCGTATTATTGCTCTTACTAAGAGCCTATGTGGAACATCGCGTCGGTCATGCCGGCGATTAGAGCGTTTAGATTGAATAAACGTCAGCCAATGAGGGTAAAATAAGTAGCTATATACAACATAAAGTATAAGAATATAACTTGAAGAAGATAAGAGAGAATTTGAGGTGATTAAATGGGCGTAACGTCGGCGGCGTCATCGAGCTATGTGGCGATGACCGGAATATATAAGCAATACGGCGATTATGAAGCATCGAAAGATGTTAACTTTGAAATCACGGAAGGCCGTATCGTGGCCTTATTGGGACCCAGTGGCAGCGGGAAGACGACAATCCTACGTATGTTGGCAGGGCTTGAACATCCCGACGAAGGGGATATTCATATTGCCGGTCAGCGCGTAAATGAAATCGTACCGGCTAAACGCGGCATCGGGTTTGTTTTTCAAAACTACGCCTTATTCCGTCATATGACGGTGTTTGATAATATTGCGTTCGGCTTGGACGTACAAAATAAAGATCGAGGCAAAATTGAAAAGCGTGTTACCGAATTGCTGGACTTGGTGGGCCTTGCTAATTTACGAGATCGCTATCCGGGGGAATTGTCCGGCGGTCAGCGGCAGCGTGTGGCCTTTGCCCGTGCGTTGGCTCCAAGACCGCATGTATTGCTATTGGATGAACCGTTTGCGGCTATCGATGCAAAAGTAAAGCATGATTTACGGCAATGGCTTAAGGCGACGATTAAAAAATCCGGGATTACCAGTATTTTCGTAACCCATGATCAGGAAGAAGCAGTCGAACTGGCCGATGAAATCATCGTAACGAACAATGGCCGTATCGAGCAGATGGGCACACCTGAAGAAATTTATGGTACGCCGGCAACGCCGTTCGTGGCCGGTTTCATGGGTAAAGCTAAAGGCATCATGAATTATGAGAAATTAGTCGGTTTTGACAAAGAAGACGATTTCGACTGGGCTATTATTCGGCCGGAATTTGTAGCGGTTTTCAAAAAAGACGCCGACCATGGCAATAAGAGTGCTATAGAGCAGGGCGTGGTAGAAGCGGTGACATTCCAAGGCACAAGGCTCAGCATGCAAATTCGTATCGGCGAGCATATACTCGAAGCGGAACAGCCGATTGAGGCCAACATGTTTACCGTCGGCGAAGAAGTGGATGTACTCATCTATCGACTGTTTTTGTGCAGCAATACGGACGTTCATATTGCCAAGAACAAAGCGCTCGAACCGGACCAAGTGTTCTATATTTAGTGATATTCAGTCGTTAACGGCAAAGATGAACGACGTATCAGTAATAGGCAATTATAAGGAGATAGCATTCAACGCCAAAGTGAATGTTGTTAACTATATCAAATGATATTCAGCCCTTAAGTAGGCATTATAGAAATTAGGTGGAATGGGATTATGAAATTTGAGAAGCGAGAGCGAATTGAGACGGATGTGCTCATCATCGGGGGCGGCACGGCGGGCTGTTACGCGGCGCTGACCTTGCAAAAAGAGAGCAACGCCAAGGTTCTCATCGTAGAAAAAGCGGCCATTCGACGCAGCGGCTGTTTGGCGGCCGGCGTGAATGCGCTGAACGCGTATATCGTAAAAGGCCGTAAGCCGCAAGATTATGTGGATTATGCCACGAAGGACGCGGCCGGCATTGTCCGTCACGATTTATTGCTCACCATGAGCGAACGCCTTAACGGCGTGACGAAAGTACTGGAAGATTTGGGGCTCGTTATTTTGAAAGACGAAAATGGCGAGTATATGGCACGCGGTAATCGTAATATTAAGATTAACGGCGAAAACATCAAGCCGATTCTGGCTGATGCGGTTCTTCAGTTACCAAATACGACGGTTATGGAACATGTGATTATGACCGATTACTTGGTAGAAAACGGCGAAATTAAAGGGGCGGTTGGTTTTTCATTGCGCAATAACGTAGCCTATGAAATCTACGCACCCTATGTAATTTGTGCCACCGGCGGAGCGGCCGGCTTATATCGACCGAACAATCCGGGTTTTTCACGTCACAAAATGTGGTATTCACCGTTCAACACGGGCGCCGGTTATGCCATGGGCATCAAAGCGGGTGCTGAAATGACTACCTTTGAAATGCGTTTTATCGCCCTTCGTTGTAAAGACACAATTGCGCCGACCGGCACTATTGCCCAGGGCGTGGGCGCTAAACAGGTCAATGCGGATGGCGAAGTGTATGAAACGAAATACGGCCTGACCACTTCGCAACGCGTGTACGGGACTGTAAAAGAAACGCTCGATGGTCACGGCCCTTGTTATTTGGCAACCGAAGGTATTACGAGCGAGCAGAACATGGACCTTTTAAAGGCGTATCTTAACATGGCACCGGGTCAGACTTTAAAATGGTTAGAATCCGGCGAGGGTCCGCAGCAGCAGAATGTGGAAATCGAAGGAACGGAACCATATATTGTAGGTGGTCATACGGCGAGCGGTTATTGGGTAGACACGAAGCGTGAAACGACAATCCGTAACCTCTTTGCGGCCGGCGATGTAGCCGGTGGGTGTCCGCAGAAATATGTAACCGGTGCCTTGGCTGAAGGTGAAATTGCGGCCTTGGCTATTGCCGAACGTTGGCAAAACGAACAAGGTGCGAATGCAGGGACAGTCAATAACGTAGCAACAGGGGGCAAAGTTAACGCAGCTAGAGCAGCAGCGAATACTGTTTCCACTACTGTAGCGGCGCAGGCCAAAACGTACTTGGATGCGTATGATACCTTCCTTACCGGCGAAGCACCACTCTATACGACGGAACAGCTGGAAGAAGCGATGCAACGGGCCATGGACAGCTATGCCGGCGGTATCGGCTCTTATTATCGTTTTAACGGCAAGCAATTGGCCAAAGCGAAAGCACGTATCGAAGAGCTCATAGGCATGGCGGAACAGCTGAAGGCGGAAAACCTCCACGATTTGCTGTTTATCTACGAGCTCAAAGAGCGCTTGGTAGTATGTTTAACCTTGATTGCTCACTTGGGGGCCCGCAAGGAAACGCGTTGGCACAGTTTTGCGGAAAACCTGGATTATCCTGAGACCAGCGATGAATGGCTCTGCTATGTTAACTCCGTGGCAACGGATAAGGGCATTGAAATTCGTCAGCGTCCATTGGTAACATCGGACAGCTATGAACATCAAGACGGCGCGGCCGTTAGCAAAGGAGGCGCACTATGAGCATCAAAATCGATCAACAGACATGCGTAGGTTGTCAGCGGTGCGTTAATATTTGCCCCGGCAGCTTACCGGCTATGAATGAAGCGGGCAAAGCCTTTATGGCCTATCCGAAGGATTGTTGGGGCTGTATGGCCTGCATTAAGGAATGTCCCGTAGGCGCTATTGCCTACTTCCTCGGTCCTGATATGGGTGGCCTCGGCGGCACCATGAAGGCTCGTCGCGACGGTCAATATTGGAATTGGGAATATACTTCGCCGACCGGTGAGAGTCAGACCATCGTGGTGAATGCTCAAGAATCCAATAAATATTAAGCTTTGATATCTCAGATACGACAATTTTAAAGTTTAGATTTTTTCAACATTGTAGTATCTTTGCAACGTTTAAAAGTTAAGATATTTTTCAAAATAAATTATAGAGTAAAAGAGAGAAGGTTTAGCATGAGTGAATACAGCCATTTAGACGAATTGGAAGCGGAAGCCATATATATTATCCGCGAAGTAGCGGCGCAGTGTGAAAAGCCGGTTATGTTGTACTCCATCGGTAAGGACAGCTCGGTAATGCTCCACTTGGCGCGCAAAGCATTTTATCCGGAAAAACCGCCGTTTCCGTTTTTACATGTAAACACAACGTGGAAATTCAAAGAAATGATTAAATTCCGCGATGAAACAGCCAAGAAATTCGGCCTCGATATGATCGAATACATCAACCAGGACGGCGTGGATCAGGGTATCAACCCATTTGACCACGGCTCGGCTTACACGGATATTATGAAAACACAGGCCTTAAAACAGGCACTCAACAAATACGGTTTCACGGCAGCGTTTGGGGGCGGTCGTCGTGACGAAGAAAAATCCCGTGCGAAGGAACGTATCTTCTCCTTCCGTAATGCGTCGCACGGCTGGGATCCGAAGAACCAGCGTCCGGAAATGTGGAAACTTTACAACGCTAAAATCAATAAGGGTGAAAGTATCCGTGTTTTCCCATTGTCCAACTGGACCGAAAAAGACATTTGGCAATATATTAAGCGTGAAAACATCGACATTGTATCCTTGTACTTCGCGGCAGAACGTCCTGTTGTATACCGTGACGGCAACATCATCATGGTGGATGACGACCGTTTTAAACTTCTTCCGGGTGAAAAAATCGAGCAGAAGAAAGTTCGTTTCCGTACCTTAGGTTGCTATCCTTTGACGGGCGGCACCGAGTCCAATGCGACCACCTTGGATGAAATTATTGAAGAAACCTTGTCGGCTGTATCGTCTGAACGCACGACCCGTGTTATCGACAGTGAAGCGGCGGGCAGCATGGAACGTCGCAAACGTGAAGGTTATTTCTAATACATACATGACGATGAGGGCCATTCTTTTTGAAAAAGAACAAGCCTTGGGGATGACAGAGAGGATACAACGATGAAAGGACTTTTAAAATTTATTACCTGTGGCAGTGTGGATGACGGTAAATCCACACTCATCGGCCACATTTTATATGATGCAAAATTATTATATGCGGACCAGGCGAAAGCCTTGGAATTGGAAAGTAAAGTGGGCAGCCGCGGCGGCGCCATCGACTACTCTTTATTGCTCGACGGCCTCATGGCGGAACGCGAACAGGGGATTACCATTGACGTAGCGTACCGTTATTTCACCACCGACAACCGCAGCTTTATCGTAGCGGACACACCGGGCCACGAAGAATACACCCGTAACATGGCCGTAGGTGCGTCCTTTGCGGATTTGGCCATTATCTTGGTGGATGCTTCGCAGGGCATTTTGGTGCAGACCCGTCGTCATGCACGTATTTGTGCGTTGATGGGGATTGAGTCGTTCGTGTTTGCCGTGAATAAAATGGACCTTGTAGGCTATAAAGAAGACGTGTTCCGCAAGATTGAAGCGGACATTGCAGCCCTTGCTAAAGAAGTAGGGCTCAAGCAAGTACAGGTGATTCCGGTTTCGGCTACCGAAGGGGATAACATCACCGTTAAAGCAACGACCATGCCTTGGTACGAAGGACCGGCCTTATTGCCATACCTTGAAAACGTAGATGCATCCGGTGCAGCGGAAGACGGTTTCTATATGCCCGTACAACGCGTTTGCCGTCCGAATCACACCTTCCGCGGCTTCCAAGGCCAAGTGGAATCCGGCAAAATTACCGTTGGCGATACCCTCACCGTATTGCCGAGTGGAGAATCAGCTAAGGTTAAAACCTTGATGGTCGGTTTTGATGAAGTGCAGGAAGCGAAAAACGGCCAGCCGTTGACTGTTGAACTTGACCGTGAAATCGACGTGTCTCGTGGCAGCGTGTTGGTAAAACAGACCGGCATTGAAATCGCTCAGACGGCCAGCGTTAAACTCCTTTGGATGGATGACGAACCGCTTGAAGTGGGCAACGAATATCTCGTAAGCCTCGGCACCAAACAGGTGGCCGCTACGGTGACGGATATTCAGTACCAAATCGACGTGAACAGCGGTGAACATTTACCGGCTGCGGAACTCGGTAAAAACAGCATTGCCCTTTGCACCTTGCACTTCCAGGCGCCGGTTGTTATGGATGAATTCCGTCGTCATAAGACGTTGGGTGAGTTGATTCTTATCAACCGCGTAAGCAACATGACCTCCGCTTGCGGTGTCGTAGAAGCGGTGGGTACTACTGCGGAACAGCACAGCTTTGAAGGCAATGGCTTGAAAGCACGTGGCGACGTGTTTGATGAATTCTACTACAATGTAGAAGGTCTCAAAGTAGATAAAATCCGTCCTAACCGCACGACCTTTAATATTGGCGACAGCTTGCCGCTCGCCGGTGCCAGCTACAACTATCCGGCTAATTTTGATATCTTGGTTCTCCGCGATAAAGTGGCTATCGAAGTACGGGACGGTAAATTGGCTAATATCGTACCGTTGGCTGAGTATACATACAACGACGTGCCGGTTGTGAACGGTCGCGGTTTTGCCGTGCAGGTTAACTCTGCCGACGATGTAAAACAATTCATCGAAGAGTCTTCCGATGATGCGTTGCAGCATGATGGCGCATGGCATGATAAATGGCTCCGTTTTGAAACGTACCGTAAGATTATTTTCCATGATTCTTTCTGGTCGATTTAAGAGAATAAGCGAATAAGACTAAGCAGTCATACAGTACATTACTGTGTGGCTGCTTTTTTATTGGTCTCATACATCTTAAACTTTGAGCAATATTGATTGATTTTGAGCGACATATATTTTATTCGCATAGTCCTATATCCGTCAAAATCTACGGTTATTCTCTTTTTTAATCACCAACATGTTAAAAATAAAACTCTATTGACATAAATAATCTATTCAATTTGAGTCCTTGGTCAGTTTTGATTAATTTTAATATATAGAATATATTTTACAATGCAAAAGAGGTATTTTATAAATTCACTTAGAATATATATAATAGTGAGTATAAAGTAAAATATCGATATGGTATTTTGCAAATTTCTAAGCTGTGTTTACCTACAGTGGGTCGCAAAAGGCCGACGTGGGACGTAACTGTTTTTTGTTTTTCAATGTATAAAATATACAGTATATTACACAAGGAGAACAGCATGGAACAATTTGATGCAATCGTTGTAGGCGGTGGCTTAGCAGGTGCGGCAGCTGCTTATCGAATGGCCAAAGAGGGTGTGAAAGTGCTCTTGGTTGAACGAGGGAGTTATGGGGGCGCGAAAAACATGACGGGTGGTCGTATTTATACGCATTCGTTAGAAGAGTTAATCCCTGATTTTAGAAAAACGGCTCCGTTAGAACGTAAAGTAACGAAGGAGCGCATCTCCATTTTGGAAGGTGGCAAGGCAACGACCGTTGAATATGAAGCGGAACCGGCTCAGCCAAAAGACGAATCCTATGTGGTATTGCGCGGCGTTTTTGATAAATGGCTCGTAGAGCAGGCTGAAAAAGCCGGTGCCGTGGTGGTTAACCGCATTCAGGTTACGGATCTTCTCATGGAAGGCGGCAAAGTGGTAGGCATTCGCTGTGGTAAAGATACGTTGCGTGCTGACGTAGTGGTATTGGCTGACGGCGTTAACTCCTTATTGGCTGAAAGAGCCGGTTTACGTGCACCGATTACGGCTGCCGAAGTAGCCGTAGGTGCTAAAGAAGTATATAGCTTTAATAAAGGTGTGTTGGAAGAACGCCTCGGCCTCGACGGCAATGACGGTTTGTCTTGGCTTTTCATGGGTGATATTACGCACGGTCTCATGGGCGGCGGTTTTATCTATACTAATAAAAACAGCTTATCCATCGGCGTCGTAGTAGGTCTTGAACATATCGGTGAATCGGATGCTACTATCGAAGATATGATGAACGAATTCATGGCTTATCCGACAGTGGCTCGCTTGTTAAAAGGGGGCAAACTCCTTGAACGCAGCGGTCACATGGTTCCGGAAGCGGGGTATAAAATGGTGACCACCTTGAGCGGTGACGGCTTTATCATCGTCGGTGATGCGGCCGGTTTCTGTATCAACATGGGTTACACCGTGCGCGGTATGGATTTTGCCATTGCGTCCGGCATGTATGCCGCCGATGCGATTATTAAAGCCAAACGCTTAGGCGATTATTCCGCCGGTGCGTTACGTTACTACGATATTATGATTGAGGACAGCTTCGTAGGTAAAGATTTGAAAACCTATCGTCACTTCCCTGAATTCCTCAACAATCCGCGTATTTTCCAAAAATATCCGGGAATGGTCAACGGCATCATGTCCGATGTATTTACCGTTAACGGCGACGGCGCGAAACCGCTTGTTCCTAAATTATTGAAACGGGCTACCGGTGTAGGCCTTGTTAACTTGGCTATGGATGCCCTTAAAGGAGGTCGTGCCCTATGACAAACTTAGAAGAAAAGTTAGGCGTCAATAAATATTACGTAAACGAAGGTCATCCGCACATTGAAATCATTCATGATTATCCGGATATGAAGGAAAAAATGAAACTCGTCAATGCCTGCCCGGCCGGTTTATATACCTTAAACGACGACGGTACGCTTGCATTTGACTACGCCGGTTGCGTAGAATGCGGTACCTGCCGAGTTTTATGCGGCAAAACGATTGTAACTAAATGGGAATACCCGGACGACACGAAGGGTATTGAATTTCGTCAAGGCTAATAGGGAGGCTGACTATGGAATTACTCGTATGTATCAAGCAAGTGCCGGATACGTCTGAAATCAAGCTCGATCCGGAAACGAACACTTTAATTCGTACCGGCCTGCCAAGTATTGTCAATCCGTTCGACATGAATGCATTGGAAGCGGCTTTGACCGTTAAAGATAAATATCCGGGAACCCGCGTTTCCGTGATTACCATGGGACCGCCGCAGGCGTCCGTGGCGTTAAAAGAATGTATCTCCATGGGGGCCGATGATGCGTACCTCATTACGGACCGTGCCTTTGCCGGTGCCGATACGCTCGCTACCAGCTACACCATCGCTTGTGCTATATCCAAAGTGCAGGAAGACCAGGGCAAACCGTTTGATATGATTTTCTGCGGTAAACAGGCCATCGACGGTGATACGGCGCAAGTAGGTCCGCAGATTGCCGAAGAACTGGGCATTCCTCAGGTTACCTATGTGTGCGGCATCGAAGTGAACGATAATATTGTACGGACCCAACGTGAACACGAAGAAGGCTTTGAAGTATTGGATACGGAAATGCCGATGCTCCTAACGGCCGTTAAATCCCTCAACGAACCACGCTATCCGACCCTCCATAATTCCATTCGTGCTACGCAGTACGAAGTGAAGACGATTACCGTTAAAGATATGACGACGGATCCTAAGCGTTTGGGCCTTCAAGGTTCGCCAACCCGTGTACGCAAAGTATACAGCCCGCCTATGCGCTCCGCCGGAACCATGTTGACCGGTGCCGTTTCGGAATCCGTAGCAACCGTTATGGATGTGTTAAAACAAAAAGAACTTATCTGATAGCTAAGGAGGAATTACGGTGTTTGAAGAATACAAAGGTGTCTATGTCATTGCTGACTGTTTCGACGGTCAGGTGCGCAAAGTCACATACGAATTAATTGGTCAGGCCCGCCTCATAGCGGATCAGTTGCAAGAAGATGTACATACATTGCTTCTCGGCGCCAAAGTGGCCGGCGAAGCACAAAGCCTTATCGAGTATGGCAGTGATTACGTTCATGTATTTGAACATCCTTTATTGGCACGCTACACGACTGACGGCTACACTAAAGTCATTACCGATTTCTTTGCTCAGAATAAACCGAATGTTATCCTCATCGGTGCTACTAACGACGGTCGCGATTTGGCACCGCGTATTTCCGGTCGTATGAAAAACGGCGTTGTAGCGGACTGTACGATTTTGTCCGTAAGCACATCCGACGGCCTTGTAGAATGGACTCGTCCGGCCTTGGGCGGTAACATTTTGGCGGAAATCATCTGTCCGGAACATCGCCCGCAAATGGGCTCCGTTCGTCCGAATGTGTTCAAAATGCCGGAACGCCAGGAAGGTCGTCAAGGTCATATCAACAAGGTCGAAGTTCAGCTCACTGACGGGGACATTCGCAATCGTTTCGTAGAAATGATTAAGGTGGACATGAACGATGTTAACATCGAAGAAGCGGAAATCATCGTGGCCGGAGGTCGCGGCATGGGTTCCCCTGAAAACTTCAAAGTGTTGGAAGAATTGGCCGATGCGTTGGGCGGTGTGCTCGGCGTAACCCGTCCGATTGTTGAAAAAGGCTGGTATCCGTTGAGCCGTCAAGTTGGTCAAACCGGTAAGACAGTGGCTCCTAAATTATACTTGGCCTTCGGCATCTCCGGTGCCATTCAGCATACGGCCGGCATTACGGGCTCCGATATGATTGTGGCCATTAATAACGATCCGGAAGCCTCTATTTTCAAAGTGTGCGACTACGGTATCGTAGGCGACGCTATGGAAGTGGCTCGTGAAATGATTGCGCAATGCAAGGCTATAAAAGGATAAAGTGAAAATCCAATTATTTACTTATTAATAAAATTTGTGAAAAAGCTATGGTGTAATGACACTGTAGCTTTTTCTTTTTTATATGATGAATAGTGCAAAAATATAAGATGTGTGAAATTTCAACACGGCGGTATGAAATATAATTTTTATTCACCGGTTTATGTTTTATGAGAAACAGTGATAAAATAATGATTATATGTCTTGTGGGGGGGCACAAATATGATAGTATTTAACTATAGATGAAGTCGTGATGAATTGATTGGTATAGGTAATAATCAATTCACTGTTTTCAAAACGTTAGTTAGTGGACGTGCTTTGAGAGGAGTTTAGGTATGAAAATCAAGAAAAATGGTCATCGCGTAGTTAAGGCATCCTTGGGGAGTGCTGTTTTATTAAGCTTGTTGTTAGGTGGGCAAGTATTTGCTGCAGATCCGATTGTAATGAATGGGCAAAATGGAACAGCAAATAATGTAACAGAGGCAACCGATTCTACAGTTATTGGTAATGGGAATACTGTAACTAATAGTAAAAGTCAGGTTGTGCTAGGAGATAATAACACAGTTACAGGCAGAAATAATGGGACAGTTAGTGGAGAACAAGAAGAACGAAGCAAAAATGTTTTAGATGTAGTTATTGGTAAAAATAATGATATTGGTGGTAATAATACCTATATGAAAGGGTATGAAAGTTTAACCGTAATCGGTAATAATAACTCAGCAACAAATCCTTCCGCAACAATTCTTATTGGTGATAATCAGGAATTTGGTGATGCAAAAGAAAGTGTTATTATTGGATCTATGACATTAGAAGATAAATCTGATGAAAATATTAAACAGAAGAATAAGAGTGTAGTAATTGGATTTGGTGCAAGAAGTGGGGCTCGTGATAAGGGTGGCTCTAATGTTGCCGTAGGTTATGGTGCCACAGCATTAGGGTGGCAGAGTAATGTTACCGGTTTTAATTCATCAAGTGGTTATGACATAATGATGGCTAATATTTATGGGACATCTAATTTAATTACTGATAATGTTTCTGATAATGACAATATTGAACTGTCTGGCCATCAGAGTAGTATTTGGGGTAATTTAAATAAGGTAGAGAATTCTAATAACTCTATGATTTTTGGGAATGGTAATCATATTACTAATGCAGTAATGGATACCGAAAGCGGCGTTGAAAACGCTTTAATGGAACTTGGCGGTATGTCGACTTATATTCTAGGGTCTAATGAATTTCTTAAAGGTTATACAGATAATTACTCAGGATTAGTATCAGCCGCGGCTAATGAAAATGGCGGTTCAGTATTTGCCTTAGGTAATAGCAATAATTCTGATTACGCAAGATTATCACAAATTATAGGTACTGGTAACACATTGAATGGTGAATCATCATCAATAAGTAAATTTAATACTATTGCCGGTTATCAAAACACTAGTGTTAATGTAAATAATACATCTGTTGTAGGTACAGGCAATACAGTAACCGGAGAAACATCTTCAGTAATTATTGGCGATTATCATTCATTAGAGGGCGGTAATAATAATGTTATTCTCGGCGCAATGAAGACTGAGGAAAAAACGGTTACTAGATCATATACACCGTTCTCAATTTATTCGGGTCAAGAACAAATAGGTGATCCTATTGAATATACAGTTACTGTAAAGTCTCCGGTTATAACTCATAAAGCAAATTTAGAAAATGCTGTTATGCTTGGCTATAATACAGACGTAACTCAAAACGGTGGTGTTGCTTTAGGTGCTCAATCCGTAGCAAGTACAGCATCCGGTGTTGTAGGTTATGATCCAACGTCAGGTGATAGTACAGATCTCTCAAGCAGTGCGTGGAAATCAACATTAGCTGCTGTTTCTGTTGGTGATGCAGCTAATAATTTGACTCGCCAAATTACAGGTGTAGCGGCTGGTACAGAACTAACTGATGCGGTTAACGTGGCTCAGCTAAAAGAAGTAGCTGCTAATGCTGCAGATGGCAATGATAAATTAAAAGCAACTGATAGTGCATTGACAATTGATGGTAATATTTTAAAATTAGCTATCGAAGATACGGCAGGTACTAAAGTAACCGGTAGTGTAAAACTAGAGACTATCGCATCGGCTATCGATACTAAGAACACTATCGCCAAAGGTAGTCATATTGACTACACAACTAAAGCCAATGAACATGGTGGTACAGAATATACACTTAGCGTAGTAACTGACGGCAAAGTTGAAGCCGGTAATACCGGTATTGTAACCGGCGGTACCGTCTACAACGAAACCCGTGTAGCCAAAGACGGTACTTACGTTAAACAATCTAAATCTGCAGGAGAAAACTTGACTGCGTTGGATAGCCAAGTAGCGGCCAATACGACTCAGATTACGCAGAACACTAATAATATTACTTCCATTTCCAACGAAGTAAGCAATATTACCAACAACGTAACCAGCTTGAACAGCCAAGTTAATAAATTGGATAATCGAATTAATCGTGTCGGTGCCGGTGCCGCCGCATTAGCTGCTTTACATCCGCAAGATTATGATCCGACTGCTAAGTGGGATTTTGCGGCCGGGTATGGCAACTACAAATCGGCTAATGCAGTAGCTATCGGTGCATTCTATCGTCCGACGAATGATTTGTTATTCTCCGTAGGCACCAGCATGGGCGGCGGTGAAAACATGTTTAACGCCGGTGTGAGTATTAAATTCGGTAAGGGTAGTGAATACTCCAACTACTCCAAAACTGATTTAGTCTCCGTAATCTCTAGCCAGCAAGCGGAAATCAGTGCAGTTAAAGCCGACAATGAAGCTATTAAAGCGGATAATGAAGCTAAAACTAAACGCATCGAAGCTCTTGAAAAACAGATGCAGGAAATTTTAAGCAGAATTAACCGTTAAGGTTTTCAGTAAGGGGACGTGCTGGAACCGGTTGTGTGGGCAGAACCTCTCAGACACAACACCTAAAAAGCAAAATATCACAAAACACTTTCAATCACTTTAAAAGAATGTACGCTATGGCAGGGCAATCCGGGCTCTTGCGAGGCGTACATTCTTTTTTGCTTTTTAAAACTATGAATTTGTGAAAATAAATATATTAGCCGGTTAAAGATATTATCTATAGCTAGATAAGTCAAAAGGTTTGACTTATAGACTTATTTCGATTTATAATAAAGGCGTAAAAAGGTTTTGATTGAAAAGAGGGGTACCATGAAAGCGGTGGTTGTTTATGAAGTGGGCGGCGTAGATAAATTAATGTATCAGGATGTGCCGATGCCTTCTGTTAAACCGGGTTGGTCTTTAGTTAAGGTGAAGGGTTTCGGTATTAATCGTTCCGAAATTTTTACAAGAAATGGCTATTCGGAATCGGTCCGGTTCCCGCGGATTTTGGGGATTGAATGTGTCGGTGTCATTGAGAAAAGCACTGACGAAAAGCGTTTACCACCGAGGACGAAGGTTGTATCCATTATGGGGGAAATGGGTCGTGACTTTGACGGTTCTTATGCGGAATATGTATTGCTTCCTAATGAGCAAATTTATACGGTCCGCACAGATTTGTCATGGCCGATTATGGCGGCTATACCGGAGACCTATCATACGGCCTTTGGTACCTTGCAGAATCTAAAAGTTGAGAACGGCGATACTGTGTTGGTGCGTGGTGCGACGAGTGGTGTGGGTGTAGCTTTCGCCAAACTTTTGAAAGCTCGTTACTCAAAGGTCCAGTTATATGGTTCTACACGTTCTATGAATAAGCGGGAACAGCTGCTGGCTGCCGGTTTTGACGAATGCATCCTTGATAATTCGGGAAGACTTGTAACAGATATGGCTTTTGATAAAATCGCCGACATGGTGGAACCGGCTAAGGTTTTTACATTGGCCGAGATTCGTGAGGCACAAGCTTATTTGGATAGTACTGAAAGTTTTGGCAAGGTGGTGGTACTGAATGACTGAAAATTTACTACAAACAAAAGCATATGCCCGAATCCGAGACACTCAGATATCTATTTTTGAAAATTATGCGCGTAAGCATGGTATGCAAAGCAAATCGATGCTGATTTTGATGTGGATTTATTATAATCCTGAGGGCATTACGCAGCAACGGATTACGCTCAAGACGTACTCCACGAAACAGGTGGTGAATGCGACGATAAAAACCTTCAAGGATAAAGGGTATCTTCTGTTTGAAGATGGGACGGCGGATCGACGCACAAAGCTGTTAAAGTTGACAGATGCAGGGAAAGCCTATGCGGCTTCGGTATTGGACACGTTGGAGCAAGCTGAATATGAGGCTATGAACGAATTAACGCCGGAAGAGCGTGAAGTTCTGCTGCAATTGAGTGAAAAATATACCGATGCATTGACTAAACGAATTGAGAAAGTAAGTGAGGCAGAAGCTGATAAAGAAAAAACAGAGTAAATGACTGAAGAAAAACGTAGTAATTTACTGAAGTAAAAGAGAAGTCAGCTACTGAAGTTTATGAGCTTATGGCTTCTGAATAACGGGAATGGTAGGTGAAAGAATGATTGAATTTAAGAATGTAAGCAAGTTATATAAGGAAAAGGCGGCGCTCAGAAATATCAACATGACCATCGAGTGCGGTGAGTTTTTTGTTCTCGTCGGCACGAGCGGCAGCGGTAAAACAACGACGCTCAAGATGATTAATCGTCTTTTGACGCCGACCGAAGGCACGGTATCGATTAATGGGGTTGATGTACAGCAGTCGGAGCTGCGCGAATTGCGCTTAAATATCGGCTATGTATTGCAGTCCGGCGCTCTATTCCCAAATTTAACGGTGTGTGAAAATATTGAAATCATCCCGGAAATGAAGGGCTGGCCTAAAGAAGAACGAGTTAAGACGGTTCATTCTTACTTAGAGATGGTGGGGCTCGACCCGGAACAATATATGAACCGCTATCCGCATGAGCTCTCCGGCGGTGAACAGCAACGTGTGGGGATTTTGCGGGCCATCGTGACG
The DNA here is from genome assembly GCF_023051165.1 of Veillonella sp. KGMB01456. Classification (GTDB taxonomy): domain Bacteria; phylum Bacillota; class Negativicutes; order Veillonellales; family Veillonellaceae; genus Veillonella_A. The sequence goes on along the minus strand of NZ_JALKIG010000035.1, from coordinate 4,882 downwards.
AGACCTTCGATCCTCCTCATGGACGAACCGTTCAGTGCACTCGACCCGATTAGCCGCAATCAGTTGCAGGATCTTATTAAGCGCCTCCATGATACGTTTAAAATGACGATTGTATTCGTAACCCATGATATGGCGGAGGCGGTGAAGCTGGGTACGCGGATTTGCGTCATGAGTAAGGGTGAAGTTGTACAGCTCGATACGCCACAAGTGATTAAAGAACATCCGGCGCATGAAGTGGTTAAGCGTTTTTTCTACGAGGGGTAAATCATGGACACATTATATAGTACATTCATTGAACGACAAGGTGAATGGGTACAATTATTGGTTGAACATGTGCAAATCTCCATGATTGCTCTGTTTATTGCCATTTTACTATCCGTACCGTTTGCTATCTTCGTCGTTAAATATAAAAAAGTGTCGGAAATCACCTTGCAGGTGGCCGGCATTTTACAGACGATTCCGTCATTGGCTTTATTGGGGCTTTTCATTCCGCTCCTCGGTATCGGCAAGGTACCGGCCATTGTGGCGCTCGTTATTTACGGTTTGTTCCCGATTTTGCAGAACACGATTACCGGTTTGCAGAGTATCGATCCGCTCCTTCAGGAAGCGGCCGATGCGTTCGGCATGAATCGTTGGGAAAAGCTCAAAAAGTTTGAATTGGTATTGGCCATGCCGTCGATTATCGGCGGGATTCGCACGTCATCGGTTATGTTAATCGGTACGGCTACGTTGGGTGCCTTAATCGGGGCCGGCGGGCTCGGTTCCTTTATCTTACTCGGTATTGACCGCAATAACTCCGCGTTAATTCTCATTGGGGCTATTTCAGCAGCCCTTCTCGCCGTATTGTTCAGCGTGATTATTAAGTTCTTAGAAACAAAATCTTTAAAAGTTATTGGCTCTTCCTTCGCGGCCGCCTTGGTATTGTTGGTACTTTCCACCATTAACGTGGGCGGTATCGGCGGCGTTGGCAGCATCGGTGGTCATCCAACCTTGATTGCGGCCGGCAAGCTTGGCTCGGAGCCGGAAATACTGATTAATATGTATAAAGAACTGATTGAAGATCAGACGGATATTAAAGTCGTTGTTAAGCCAAGTTTCGGTAAGACCAGTTTCTTGTACGAGGCACTTAAAAAAGGCTCCATCGATATGTATCCTGAGTTTACCGGCACGGTAACGTCGGCCTTGTTACAACCGCCTCTGACGAATATCGGGAACAATCCGAAAACTGTCTATGAAGCAGCTAAAGAAGGCATTTTGAAACAGGATGATTTGGTATTGTTGGAGCCGATGGCATATCAGAATACGTACGCCTTGGCGGTCAAACGTTCCTATGCGGAAGCGAACGGCCTTAAGACGATTTCCGATTTGCAAAAAGTTGTAAATACGGCAAGAGCCGGTTTCTCCTTAGAGTTTAATGACCGTTCCGACGGGAATAAAGGCTTGCAGTCCCTCTATGGCTTAAACTTCCAAGTGGTGACCATGGAACCGAGTCTTCGCTATGAAGCTATCGACCAGGGCAATGTGGATGTTATTGATGTGTTCTCTACAGACCCTGAAATCATCACGCATGATTTGGTAATGCTCGAAGATGACCGCGGTCTTTTCCCACCATATCAGGGGGCACCGTTATTACGCGCCGATACGCTCAAGAAATATCCGGAACTCGAACCGGTACTTAATAAGCTGGCCGGTCTGATTACGACGGATGAAATGCTGAAAATGAACTATGAAGTAGATGTGGACGGTAAGACGGCTAATGAAGTGGCTGTGGCCTACTTGAAAGCCAAAGGCTTGTTGCAACACAAATAACAGCATAGCGTATAATAAAAAAGTTCGTTAACCTCATGTAGGCTAACGAACTTTTTTATTGAGCTTCATTTTTTAACATATCATTGTAGATGGCAATAACTTTTAAAAATGCGTTTATTTCTTCGGCGGAGCATTGCTCGTTTAATTTAGTCATGGTTTCTTGAATATCCTGGATATCAAAGCGCTTGTGCGTTTGGCTGATTTGTACGCCCTTGTCGGTAATGTACAGGTGCTTGGTTTTAGCATTGGTGGCCGTTGTTTCTTTCGTGATTAGGCCTGCTTTTTCCAATTTGGATAGTACTTGAGAAATCGCGCCCTTTGTTTTCTCCCAATAGGCGACCAACTCTGTAGCCGTAACGCCCGGATGGTCTTCGATGTAGCTCAGCGTATGCACTTCTACCATGGTCAGCGGCACCTTGTTATTGGCGTAATCATGGCGACTGTAGATATACTCGCTGTAATTCATGACGAATTGATAGAGCTTGTGATATTTATTGTTTAAGTTGGTATATGTTTCGTTAATTACGTCCGGATTCGTTGTATCCACGGCTTCCGGCGTTATAGGTAATGATTCGTTTTTCATAAAAAGCCTCGTCGTAAAGATTTAGTTTAATGACTATATTATATACTCTTTGGCTATAAATGCCAATTTTACTAATTTTAAGAAAAATAGTTTAGTAACAAAACTAAATATTGACAACTAAATTTTTATAGGGTATGCTTAGCATATAGTTTAATCGCTAAACAAAAATAAGGGAGGACTTAGTCATGAAAGCCAAAGAATTTATTGAAAGATATTATACAGAACGTAAAGGTACATCTAGTCTGAAATGGGATGTGTTAAAAGAAACATTCGGTGCGGATGATTTGATTCCCATGTGGATTGCCGATACGGAATTTAAAGCGCCGGAATGCGTAATCGAAAGTTTGACGGAACGTATTCAGCATGGTGTTTACGGCTATTCCTATGTGCCGGAATCCTTTTACGAAGCGGTAATGGATTGGGAATATACACATCACGGTTATAAACTTCAAAAAGAATGGATTCGTATTACACCGGGCGTTGTGGCGGCGCTTTACTGGTCGGTAAACTTATTAACTCAGCCGGGCGATGCCATCTTAGCGTTGACGCCGGTTTACTATCCGTTTCTTGACAGTATTAAGGATAGCGGTCGTCGTTTGGTTGCCTGCGACATGGCGTACGAAAAAGGGGTATTCTCCTTTGATGCGGCGGCTTTTGAAAAAGCAATCGTCGACAATGATGTGAAGATGTATATCTTGTGTTCTCCACACAATCCGGTAGGTCATGTTTGGACCTATGAAGAATTGCAGACCATGTTGAAAATCTGTAAAAAACACAATGTCTTCGTAGTTTCCGATGAAATTCACCAAGACTTGACCTTTGATAATCATAAACATATTCCGACGGCTACAATTGATAACAGTGCCTATGCAGATAACCTGATTACCTGTTTTGCCGCATCTAAGACGTTTAACTTGGCATCTTGCTTCGTGTCGACGATTATTATTGAAAACGAAGAATTACGTAAAAAATGGGATGCTTTTGTAAAGGTTTTCCACAATGTAGATGCGAATATCTTCGGTTTGACGGCGGTCGAAGCGGCCTTGTGCGGTGGCATGGATTGGTATGAAGGTATTAAAGATGTAATCCATGAAAACTATTTGGCAGTCCGTGAAGGTCTTAAGGATTTTGATAAAGTATATCTTACTTCCTTGGAAGGCACCTATTTATTATTCATCGATTTACGCGAGTATGTGGCGCTTGAAGACATTCACAGTTTCGTTCAAGATAAATGTAAATTGGCTGTCGACTACGGCGAGTGGTTCGGTGATTCCTGGCAGGGCTTCATTCGCTTGAATTTGGCAACACACCCTGATATTGTAAATCAAGCAGTGAGCAATTTGGCTCGTGAATTAAAGGCGATTTCTGCGAAGTAATTTCCTCAGTATTTTAGTACATAATACGCTCAGTAAGCTGCCGGATATTTTGTTAAGATTTACCAATTAATTTGCCGATAAAGCTCCGTAAACTATAGAATTTGTAACGGCTCATTCCAGGTCATATATATGTTATAATCAGACTATCAACTATTTAACATTATTAATGAAGGAAGGTAATTGAATGCCGGGGTTAGGGACTTTAATTAATATGTTAGCCATTATAGTTGGGGGGCTTATCGGGTTAACAGCACGAAATTATTTGAATCAACGTCTTTTAGACAATTTGATGGTAGCCATGAGTGCTTGCATTATTTTCATTGGGCTTGCCGGGGCCGTGAAGGAGTCGCTACTATTTGACGGCCAAACGCTGGTTGTCACGAATTTGATGATGATGGTTATTACCTTTATCATCGGGACGGTTATCGGTGAAATCATTGATTTGGATAAGAAATTAGAGGAGTTTGGCGCGTGGTTGCGCGTGAAAAGTAAAAACGAAGGCGAAGGCACGTTTACGCAAGGCTTTTTGGCCGCTTCGTTTACGGTTTGTATCGGTGCTATGTCGATTATAGGCTCCATTAAGGATGCTACAGGCGATCCGTCGATTCTCTTGGCAAAAGCCATGATGGATGGGATTATCGTCATGATTATGACGACGACCATGGGCAAGGGCTGTATTTATGCCGCCATTCCGGTAGGCATCGTGCAAGGTCTCGTGACCTTGTTGGCCTTCTTTATTGCACCGTGGCTCACGGATCAGGCACTTAGCAATATATCGCTGACGGGCTCGATTATGATTTTCTTAATCGGTGTCAGCTTGCTCACAAATAAACGTTTTCGCATTGCCAATATGTTGCCGACCCTTGTGGTGGCAGCGGTTTGGGCTTGGTTGTAAAAACCGGTGCTCGTTGGCAGTTAACTAAATAGTTGATTTTGTTTTTACATTAAAAGAAACTCTGTCGTAAATAGCGGCAGAGTTTTTTTATTTGGTTAATATGTTGGATTCTTCGCTGTGAGAGGTGAACCGCCCCCTTAAAGTTAGACCTAAAAATCTAATTCTAAGGAGGTCGGTTTTTTCATGTCAAAATATAGTTTTAAATTTAAGCTAAAAGTT
>NZ_JALKIG010000034.1 GCF_023051165.1 Veillonella sp. KGMB01456 | reverse complement strand
CACAGGAACAATATTGTGTCTTATTTATTTGTCGCATTTGATTATACTATGAACCTTGTATATTTTCTTTAAAATTTAAGTAAAAATTTCGTAAAAACACTTATGCTCCAATTATAGTACCACAGATTTATAAAATGCTCTAGAGAATTTATCTTTAAAAATCAATTAGTTTGAAATTTTACGATTTTTTATTATTATAATAATAACTTTCAATTATTGATATCACTTCAGACAGCAAAAAGGCCTCCCATGATGTCTTTTCAACATCATCGGAGGCCTTACTATTACTTAAATCACTTATTCAAATTTATACTATACAGTCTATCACCTAGAACTTCCACGACATACCGCCGTTAATTTCCCAAGCATTTGAATAGGAGCCGCTAAACTTGCGTTCAAATTCGAACCAGAGACTTCTATCATGGCTTAATTCAGCCTGTAACCCGACACCTAAATCATACCAAGTTTCTTTGCCGTCACGATTGTAATCAATGCGTTCTAAACCGTCAGCGGATATAAAGGTAATACCGCCGTCACCGGCAAATTCATGGAATACATCGCCTTTAATGTACCACGATGTTTTATCATCAATATTACGGCCCAAACGGAAACCTAAGCGGCTGATAAAACTGTTCACGCTGTCCAATTGATGATTGATGCCGTCATTGCTGATGTACGATTTACTATTCATATGGGTGTATTGTAACTGCGCCTGAGGTTCAAGATACCAACCGTTTTTAAGGTTGAAGTTACGGCCATATTCTACACTGCCCTGTTGATACCAAGTACCAAAGGAGCTCCGTGATTCATCGCCATTCACTAAGAATGTACGACTATCACCGTTTAATTTGCCGACACGAGCTACCACATCCAGATAATGGCCATTATTACCTAACCAAGTATGATAGAACGATCCGGTGTAACGGTTATATTCGTTCCGTCCATCAGTGAACGATGCATTGCTGCGAAGATATGTAAACGATGCCCCTTGATGAATCGTACTGCCATCATCACGAGATATTACATAATCTTTGCCTACTTCAAAACGATTGCTGTGGCCGGAATAAGCGTCACGGCCATAGCGATTATACGACGTGCGAGCCCAAATACCGTCTGCATCAGCATTGGTATTCATGTACCGTGCTTCACCCATGCGTTTATTCAACGTATCCACTTCGGTTGTAAGATCATACATAATTTGCGAGTTGATACGACCACTCGGAACAATCGGACTTTCTGTATACTCTACGGTGCCAAAGAACCAATCCGTTATAGTATCTGTAGCTGCTCTAGCCGTTACTGTAGTCATATCCGCGGCACTATCCAAATCTGTTGTCGTATCGATTGTAGTATCGGTATCAGTTGTTGCACTCGTATCCGTTACATTCGTTGTTTCAGAAGTTAAGCCGATAATATAATCATATAAGCCGCCTTTTGCTACATTACGCTGTGTAATCCAGCTTGTGAAAACCGCATCACTATTCGTCAGCGTAGCAAAATACAAACGGTCATTTATCTCCATATTTTCTAAATGCATCAGTGATCGCTCGCTTAACAACGTGAAAGTACCGGTAGCACTTTCGGTAGCGGTAATATAATCGCTGTTATCCGTTTTTTCTTTTAATCCGCCATTGCTGTTCCAGTCGAGATCCATAAGAACCAACCCGTCACCGTTTCCGGATAAATTATTTGCGGTAAGACTCGTACCTGTATGTGTGTAATCACTCATATTAAGAAAGGAGCTATTTTCTAACTTCGTCAACGAGCTGTCACCGGTTACTCGCCACACAGCACCATTTTGTAACGCTATATTGATAGCCGGCGCTTCTTCGATATATGGATTTTCCCAATCATCTTCATCGCCCCAATTATCCTCATCATCGGTACTATCCGATTCATCGGCATCATAGGTTACATAATTATCTAACTCTTCATCATCTCCATACTCTTCTTCGTCATCAATGACATACACCTTGTCGATGTTTTGTATTTTCGTGGTGCCTGTAAACGATGAGCTAGGCGTATCAAAGAGTATATCAATCTGTCCATTAAGGGCTTGCATATTACCCTTTACATTCTTATCTACGTCAGTAGCAAGTGCCTGGATACGACCGGCAGACTCAGTATAGAGCGCGTTGTCTTTAGCATTAATAACAAGACCTTTATTAAAAACAATGTCACTGTTATATTTTGCTTCAGCCCCTGTTTCAACCCCATCAATTGCAACGTCGTCATTAAAACTAATCTTTGAAAGATCTTCGGCCCATGGATCTACATCAGATTCCGTCGATGCACCAATACCGACACCATATATGAAAGTTTCGCCATTAAAATTAATTTTCCCGGTACCTAGCGATTTAGCTCCAATACCGGCACCGTCTATGAGAGTTTCACCATTAAAATTAATATTCCCATAATAATCTGCATAGGCTGCCGTGGCCCCTTCATTTTCTACTGTAATTGTACCGGCCGTCAAATTAATGTTACCGTTCTGAACGCGAAGGCTTGCCTGAGAGCGCTCATCTGTTGTTCCCGTGGAATGCAAGTAAATAGAGTCTCCCGCATTTAAAGTAATATCACCACTTTCTGCATAGAGCATTGTATGTGGCACACCGATAGCTAAATTTATGTTCTTATCGGCTTGTAATTCAACCTTACTACCCCCGCGATAGGCTACAAGCATACTAGTCTTATGCGGGTATTTCTCTGAAAAGGCAGACATGTCTCTTCCTTCAGCTACCCAATCAATTTCATTCGCTTTTAAGAGTGCCTGCGAACCATACGTGGTTGACACCAGTTGCTGCGTATTACCTGTAATAGCTTGTGCCTGTAACTGGATATTTGCCTTATTTTCTGCCGACACAACAGGCATATAACCCGGTACTTGTTCACGGAAATTAATATTACCCGCGGCGGTTACAACTGCGTGGCCCCCATATTCCAAACCAATTAAATACGCATACTGATTTCGATTAAAGTTAATATCATTACCTGCTGTTATCGTTGCCTCAGCATTATTAGCAAAATACAAAATCGGTAGTCCCTGGACAGCCGCAATATCACTATAGGTATGATTAAAGTTAACATTATGATCTGCTTCCAATTGAATCTTAGCACCATAATATGCACTGAGTGTGTTGGCCCTTGCATAATTATTAAATACTAAATCATTGCCGGCGTGCATAGATAATGTATTCTTATTCCCCACAACAAGCATTGGATTATCTTCAAAAACTTCACTCTTATTAAAAGTAATATTATTGGCTTCATAATTGATAGTACTGCCATTACCTCTTGTAGCAATTACCAAATTATGACGATCAACTGTACTTTCAATAGTGTCAGCATTGTGAAAATTGATATTAGTATTATCCTTTGTTATATAGATACCAGCCGACTTAGCATCTATGGCTAAGGAATGACCGTTCATATCTAAATCTAAACTGCTGTTTTCACTTTTACCGCTATATATAATAATAGAACTAGCATTCTCTGTACTTTGAGAACTAATAGTAACATCGGATAGTGCCGTAACTTTTTGTTCACCGTCAAGTCTATATAAGATATTTCCTGCCGGAAGGTCATAATTACCTTCAATGGTATCACCGGTCAGCGGATAATCCGCTGCCATAGCACCCCCTATATAAGTTGTGCTCAATAAAGCTCCCAATACCAATACACGCAATAATCGTTTGTTTCCCTTTTTACCCCTCATGTATACCACCCCGTTTTTAAAACATCTATCTCCACACCTAATTTTTCACAATCCCCTTAAAATCTATATGTTTTATCCGAACTGCCATATATGTAAATCACCCCCCTAAATACATATATTTGTATACTTATTATATAATTATTTTAATAAGTTGTCAGTAATCAACTTAATTTACAGATAGAAAAAATCATCATATACTCATAATTAAAAATGAATTGAAAATTTATAATCTATTCATCTAAAATAATTCGTTGAAATATTTTATTTTCTTAGCATTTTCCATCACCATGCAAAATCCAAATATTTATTAAATTACCAACATATTATATAATTAAATAAATACTTTTCACTAAAAGGAGTCCATCATGGCAAAAAATAAGAAAAATTCAAAGGCCCCTACCGAATCAGCTGCTCCGGAATATGCTACACATGACGCAAGAGCTGCCCTAGAGTCTCGCTATGAATCCTATTTAAAGTCAATTGGCAAAGAAAATATTTCCCAATTAGATAATGATGAACGACTGGAAATGCTTTTAAACTTTTTTAAGTCAGATTACAGTCAACCGGAAACTGGTATTTCAAGTATGGATATTATTTCACCTAATTTCGGCGAAAACAATATAAATAATCCTACTAAACGACTAACTAAGGCTAACGCTCAAACGAGTGACGACTATCTCGAGCTGGCTAAGCAAACACCGGCCCCTAATATTCGCTTACGTTATTTGCGAAAAGCACTCGAACTTGACCCGCTCAACTTTGATGCCACCTCTATACTAATTAATTTAAAAGATTTATCTCCGGAAGAATTAGTTAAAGAATATAGTAAAGCCTATGAAGATGCTAAAAATACCCTCGCTAAAGAAGGCTATATGACACAAGATTGCATCGGAGATTTTTGGCTTATTTTAGAAACACGCCCTTTTATGCGCCTTATGTATAACTATATGATTGCCTTAATTAATACTAACCGCTTACATGATGCGATAGAGCTTTTGAAGGAAGCGTTGACTTTTAACACCTCCGATAATTTAGGCTTACGCTATGACCTCATGCATATATATGTCAAATTACAGCGCTTTGATGACGCTTTAAAACTACATGCACAATATAAAAAAGACGAGCGTTTATCTATGCTCTTACCGCTCTCGGTACTTTATTACACAACAAGGAACTATACTAAATCACGTAATATACTGAAAAAACTAGCCGCCTCAAAGCAATTTTGTGATGTCTTTACTCTTATAAATAGTTATGGATTAGATTATGCCGTAGAAGAAGCTATACCTTCTATGCTACCGGATGCCTATGAAGAAATAGCCGCTAAAGAACTATTAATGACTTTAGAAAACGGCTCATACCTCTATCGAGATTGTCAAAGCTATTTTGAATGGGCTTATGAAGAGTTGGAAGCGTTAGATTTATAAAACAATAAAACTCATTTACTTTTTAATAGATATAAATTTCAAGTGCCGGTACGCCCATCGACGTACCGGCACTGTTTTAACTTTAAATAATATAACTCGATTAAATAATCCAATATCTTACTATTTCTTGGGTGTACTAAAAAAGAAACAACTCCCAAATCAATGCGCTTGATTCCTCCGTCTACTTTTACCATGCTTAATATAGATAACTTGTGCTAAATTGCACTATAAAATTAATCAATCATTTTCATTATAAAAATCAGCATATCTTACTAGTAATAGAATCACCAGACACAATAAATAACAATATCGTCCTGTTTCAAAATCATATTCTTCAACTAATCCATGAGCAATATTATTTCTTATATTTCCCCCTAAAGATTGACACAGTAAGCATTGAAATTGCCAAAAAATTGATTTATTATTGTCTTCAGAATTTTTAATTAAATAATTTAATATATCCCATAACGTATATTCTTCAGTTCGACCATCTTTATCAATCTTATATGTTAAGCCATATTGTTCCTGTGCAATATATCGAAATAAGTTTTCTAATTGTAAAACTAAAACTTGATATCCTGTACACAATTCTCCTTGAAATATTAAAAACAGCACATTTCGAAAAATCTTATTCCTAGTTGCTGGGACTATTTCATTATGTCTTATTAGAAAATCAAAACTATATTCACTAAATATAAAAGTATCTTTTATATATGAATAGATATGTTTTAAATAACAACCAGCAACATCTGCATATCTCATAACCATATGATCTACATGATTTCTCAAATTAGTACTATTATTTTCATAGTCAGAAGACATTAGTGGCATAAATATATCAGTAGATTGCCCTCTATCATTAATAATACTACATGGAAACGTATCACTTATAAATCCGGAAGATTTACAGTCTTTTACCATATTTTTTACTATATCAAAGTCTAGATATTTAATAAACTTTAAGGAATAAAATATTATTTCTATAAAATTTAATTTTTTCAAATCCTCTTCTATCGTATTGAGAGAAATGTTAGAGTCAATACTTATCTCTATTATTTTCATATTATTCACTTTGTTTATTTGTACCAGCATCAATTTCTGCTTCAGTTCATTTGCCTTTTTCCGGTTCTTACAACGAGTATAAGAGTCTATTGCGTTTATTAAAAATCGCTCTTGCTTAAAATAATCCTTATCTGGAATAAAGTTAAACAATTTTTCAAAATATTCTGCATAGTCTTTTTCAATACTTATGATTAAATTTGAATCACCTAGTTTATTAGCCCATTTTCTTTTTAAAATAAAAATCTTTTCATTAATATGCTCATTTTCACCTCTTATACTTACATTATTATTAAGAAATTCTAATGCCTCGTAATATGAAATAAAGTGTTCTGCTGATAAAATGTCTAAAATTGATAGTGTTATATATATTGAGGTATTATTTTCATTATGAAATATAATATTATGTAGAATTTTAAATATTGTATTGAGTTTTTTTCTATTATTTATTTCTTTTGCCAAAGCGATAGCATATGTCGAAACCTCTAAAACAGATTCATCAAAATTTATTTCACGCTCTAAATGAATAAGATAATAATCAAGTGCTTTATCAGCAGCCTTATAGTCTCTTTGATCCAGCCAAATACACTCCCAAATATAAGCACTAAAGTACGGCAAAAAATTGTCAAAATTTAATTTTTCTAAACATTCCAATTCAGACTTAACAAGAAAACAATTATTAACTCTTACTAAACTTTCATCTAAAAAAATATTTAATTTACGCTTCTTATTTTCTTCAATTATTAATAATCCACATATCTTTTGTAATATCTTAAGAGCTTTTTTCTCTCCAATATTTTCTAACTCTACGTCCTTTAAGTTTACTATTGGCCAGTATCTTAAATTTCCTGTATTTAATTTAACTTGATTAATCAGTTCATAAATATTCACTTCATCATTCCTTAATATATAATTAGTTGAAAATTAGTGTGCTACTTTTTTATAAATTGATTTAATATTTTCAAGAAAAGCGTCTTACATTCTTCTAATGAAATATCGCCTCTAATTAAATTAGTTATAGCCATTATACTTTCTGCGTTATCCTCAATTATTAAATATAATTTTGCATTATCTATTACTTTCTCAAAGGTCATATTATTCCAATTCTGTGAAGTAGAAATTGATACGCCAGTATCAATTAATGTAGTAGAAATCGAGTAACCTGCTGGTATCTTTTTCGCTTTTTGCATATTATGCTCTACAATTATTTCCTGTAAAATGATTTTATATTTCTTATTAAGAAAATCTAAATCCTCTTTAATGGCAATAAAAACTCCTTTACCATACTCTTTAACTTCCTCATAGCTTGGAAAGTGCCCGTGATGGATAACACGATTTCTAAGATTCCGTAATTCACCAGTTAATAAATACGGCTTTCTACCTTCATTATTAAAGTACTCGTTTTCAAATAATTCCAACTGAGCTCCACTTTTTTTTCGTACTGCATTCCACTTATCATCCTTTGATTCATGATTAAATCTACATATAACTTCAATGTAAAACTCATAATATTTTTCTAGTGCTGCGGCATAATTTAATATAGCTGCACTATAATTTTTCTTCAGCAAGTTATAAGTTGCATTAAAAAATAAAATTTCAAAAACTTCAGCTTGCATAATTATTGCAAGTTTATGACCTTTAGAACATTCTACAATATAAACTCCATCATCATTAAGTGTAAAATCTTTAATAATAATGTTAGGCGGTGTTGTATCACATTGATAACAAGCTGTCATTAAATACATATTCTACTCCTATTTCTAATAAAAAATAAATTATTTATTAATTATTTATTCTTCAATTTAATCAATTATTCCTCTCCATATGCTATTTTTTCTTATTTCTTTTTATTATCAAAATTTTATGCTTATAGGACAAAAGGGCCTCGCACAAGTACAGTTAATACTGTATATAGCAAAAGCCCTTCTATTTTAATATATAATTTTTTATTTTACTTCTATACCATTAGTTTGTATAGTTCTTACTTTATAATAGGCAGCCATACCCTTATTTAACCAAAAATCATTTTGTGATTTTGGTTTTAAATCTTCCAAACCATGAGCCGCACTATATCGATTCATAACCTGTACCGGATTAACATAAATGTCTTTTTCGCCACGGGATATGGCCGTTTGAATAATCTGCTCATTTACAGCGACTTGTCTATTATAATCTATCGTACTTTCAACAGCCGATCTATATTCTCTCCCAAAGGATGCAAGCATAATAACACTCAACGTTGCAATCAAAGCAGTTTTATTAAAACCTACATACGCTTCATTTCTGATAAAGTCAGCTATTAATATACCCGTAGCAATAATAAAGAGAATCGTACCACTAAAGACGATACGTGACCCAAAACCACCTACGGCCGACATGGCAATAGCACAAAGAAAAGTACCAACAAGATAAATTAGTGAGCTTTGTTTATCCGTTTTCTTCAACAAGAAATACAATATCACGAATATAAGAACTAAGAACAAAGTCTTTTCATAATCAATCAATCTTAGTGCATTTTGTGGGATTCGCCCGATAACTTTAAGAAATGCTCCTTGATGGCCTTCGGCTTCATAACGAATAAAATTACCCGGTGCAAACCACATTGCTGCACTACCTGCTAGAGTACCAAGGAGGCCCCAAATACTAAATTGAGGAATTAAATTATATTTCTTTTTATACTGCCACATATAGCAGAGAATAAATCCAATAATTCCTACCGAAAAATTTTCATTGGCCCAACCGGAGAAAATCCCTAAGATAAATAAAAGAATATACAAGAAATAGTTTCTGAAAGTTTCACGGTTGCCATCATATAACCTATAAAACAACATGAAAATTAACGGAATAATAATTGTCCACAAATAATTACCGGCACCGGTTAACCACAAAATATTCTGACCAAAAGCCGGTAAAAATACCCAAATGGAAAAGTTAATATAAATGAGAATTGACAAAGACCAATACTTAGCCTTTGTAATGTGAGCATAAACCAGCAATAGCAGTACAACGTAGATGAACGAGTTAGCCACATTGAATATGGATTTTGGCATGCTTAAAAATAATAAGGAGAAAAATTCGCCCCATACACGGCCACTCCAAGTGAGATAGTATTTCTCTAAGGCTTGATACATATCCCCCACGGAATGAATTTTCACTGCTGCCGCATACTTTAAATAATCGTTCACAACAAACCCAGTCAGGCTATTTAGTTTGAACATCAAAATAAAAATGCCAACCAATAATCCTACAAATGCTATTTTTGTTGCCACCGGTGACTTTAAATACTTATACAAAACAATTTCATCCTTCCCTCAATACACTATACTCCACTAATTATATCTTCCCGCCATTGGTGGTTATCCAAATACCATTGTATCGTTTTTTTGATTCCGTTGGCAAACTTCGTTTCCGGTAACCATCCCAACTCAGTATAAATCTTAGTCGGATCAATGGCATAGCGCAAATCATGTCCTTTACGATCAGCAACATAGGTAATTAAGTCTTCCGATTTACCTAACTCTTTGCAAATCAATTTTACTATATTAATATTAGCCATTTCATTATGTCCACCAATATTATATACTTCCCCTTCACGGCCTTTATGAATAACCAAATCTATAGCTCTGCAATGATCTTCTACATAAAGCCAATCACGAACATTTTGGCCGTTACCATATACAGGTAACTGTTGATTATTTAAAGCATTAACAATCATAAGCGGAATTAACTTCTCTGGGTATTGATAGGGTCCATAGTTATTGGAACAACGAGAAATCGTCACCGGAAGTCCATAGGTTCTAAAATAGGACAATACCAATAAATCAGCTGCAGCCTTAGAGCTACTATATGGCGAGCTTGGATGTAATGGCGTTGTTTCCGTAAATAGCAAATCCGGTCTATCCAATGGCAAATCACCATATACCTCATCCGTCGAAACTTGATGATAACGTTTAATGCCGTATTTGAGACACGCATCCATCAATACGTCTGTCCCCAAGATATTTGTTTCTAAAAAAATACCGGGATTATTGATAGATCGATCTACATGTGATTCAGCTGCAAAATTAACAATCATATCAGGTTTTTCTTCTTCAAACAACTGATTAATAGCTTTTCTATCACAAATATCTGCTTTAACAAATCTGAAGTTTGGATTAGTCATTACACTCGTCAATGTAGAAAGATTGCCGGCATAGGTTAGCTTGTCTACACAAATAATACGATACGAAGGATAGGTCTTCAGCATATAAAATATGAAGTTTGAGCCAATAAAACCAGCACCGCCAGTGACTAGGACTTTCACATTAGAACTCCTCAGACGTAACTTTAATCAATACTTATCTAAAATTATCTTTTTAGCAATCCACAAACAAACACCAATATAAATAATCGTAGTCCCAAATAAATCTAAAAAAAATCTCTCATCAATTGACGATAAAAATAATGGATACGAAATAGTCGCATATATTATTAGTGATGTAATCTTGATACTATTATTATATTTCAAATAATTATAGTAATAACTATAAAATACCCCTAATAACCACATAACTCCTAACATACCGATTATCCCAAAAGCCTTAATATATCTCCATTCTGCAGTATAAACATTAGTATCAATACCTTCAAAATTAACAAACGGCAAAAATATCTCTACTTCTGGTAAGTTAAACCCTAAGAAATTAAGATTCCTATAAACACTAACCAATAAATTAGAACCAATTAAAGAATTCTCTACTGGTATCTGATGATATATAACATCAAAAGCTGGAACAGATAAGCCTAAATAATGCGATAAAATTATAAAAGGTGTTCTAGTACTACTAGCAACCTTTCCAGATAAATACCCCATTATCAAGAAAAAGGCTATGGCCATAATCCCTAGTATGCCAAGAATAATAATTGATTTTATACCGGCCTCTAGCTTAAATTGATTCTTCTTCAAATAAAGAAAATTTCCAATTACCACAACAAATATAACAAATGACATCATTGCCATACGCCCGGTTGTAAATATCATAAAAGGAATATAAGCTAAAACTGGCACAAGTAAAATTAGATTTATATTTGACCATTTAAAAAATATTAAATTGCTTAAAAATGCATATATATATACTGAAGCAATCGCTAGAGAAATATATTGTCGATAATTCATCCAGCGACTCAACATAACTTGCTCAGCTTCAATTGCTGGTCTTACAGTTTTTATAATATTAAATATACCATCTGTATTTCCAAGTAATACAGATAAGTGATAAATTTCACGAAAACTAAACATCGCCAAAATACTCATTATCAAAAAAGAAAAGAAAATTAATTTATTAGCTTTATAATATTTAACAGTCAAAATTGGCGAAATCGGTTGTCTATAAAAAGCAATCTTACAAGCAGCTAAATTACCGCAAGCAAATGATAAAATGGCCATAAATAATACTATTGTACTTGACATTGAAAACTGTAATTGCCAACGATCTATGTTTAATGCAGCCAATATAGAGCTTAATAACATAGTCATACTCATTAAAATACCAGGTTGAAGTACATCCCCTTTAAAAAAGTATATTAAACCTATTGTTAAAATCAATAATAATGCAGATAAAATATACAAAAATCCTGGATCAACCATTTTTTTCATTCCTTATCGAAATTAAAAATACTATCACCACTCCAATAATAGTTCCTAAAACAGCGCCTATAATTCCATACTTTATTATTATAATATTTTTATCATTTGCTAATAGTTTTGGTTCTAATGTATATGTACTTACTTCTTTAAATTGACTTTGTGGGGTTATCTGATTAATCCTCGACTCAGCAAAAGAAATATATTCGTCTAAATATTTAGTTCCATATAATTTTATATATTCATAATCTTTTGCATCATCTGCACTTAATGTGAAAATAAACTGAATAACCCCCGAATGAATATCAACAACATGAATATGTTTCTGCAACCATTCAACCTTCTGAATTTCAGTTAGCTTATCCCAATCGCTATTAATTTTTTTATAATCAAATCTATTTTCTGATTGTTTCAAAAATAAATCAATTTCACTATAACTCTTTAAAAATGTACCATAGTCAAGAGAATTATTAAACATTAATGGCTGATTATACTCAATTTTTATAGTTTTTTCAGTATGAAATCGTGTACTTTGAATAACATAGTCTGTAAAAAAAGTTTTTTCAATTACTAAACCTAATGAAAAAATAATTGCTAATAGAATGATGTAAATAAACTTACTTTTTAGTGTATCAATAAAAACTCCAAATTTTACACTTTGCATCATGACCTCCTAAATTTTTTATTAAATCTCTTTTAATACATTATTTTTAAAAACATATCCCAAAATAGCAAATGTAATTACCCCTTCAACAATTACCATTATTATAGCAACACCCTCACCAAGCCAATAAGGAGCTATACAAAACATCAATATGATATCTAAAATAGCCCCCAACACAAGAATATTGCTAAAGATCTTTTGATAGCCATAATTTAACAAAACTTGAATTCCAAAGACATTACTTATTGATATTATCATAGGTAATAATGCTAATATTTGTAAAATTTCTACACTTGACTGATATCCTTCACCAAATAATAGCTGTACTACATAAGGTGCCAAAAAGATTAAAGATATACTTCCTATCAAACAGCCACCGATATAAACTTTTCCATACAGTTTTATAAAATTCAAAAAATTATTTTTACCCTCTTGAATTTTTTTACTGGCATAAGGATACACCGCTTGATTAACAGTAAACATAACACCTTTAATGCTATCTATTAATTTATTAGCCGCACTAAAATATCCCACTATAGTGTCATTAGAAAAAATACCTAATAAGACTATATTACTAGTTGTATATATGTTTATAGCAATAGTAGAAAGAAAAATATGCCAACCATCATTCATAGTTTTTATTACACCTTTAAACGTTGGCTTTATAAACACAAAACTATATTGTCTTACTATAATTATATACGAAAGTATCCCTGCGAGGATTAATGTACTAGACTGAAATAAAGCCGCTAACAAATAATCATCCTGGTTTCGAACAAACAAAAAAACCAAAATAACAGTTGCCAACCTAGCTATTATATTGACAATTGTTATATATCTCATTTGTTGAATTCCCTGAAAAAACCATGTAGGGAAAATAAAATTACCTAATGCTAATAAAAAAACACTCCAGTACAAATAAGCATCAAACTTTATTGCCATAAAATCAATGATCAAAATAGAAAAAAAAGAAAATAAAGCTGTTAAAAGAAGAAGTAATGCCTTACAAGTCATAATATTAATAAAAATATCTGCAATTTGCTTCTTTTCAATTACTCTTGCAATATCTCTAGGTCCAGTCATATTAAAGCCGTAATCTACAATAATAATACAATATTGAACTATGCCTTGCATAAAAGCAATCGCACCAAATTTTTCAACGCCTAATACTCGAACTAAATAAGGTAATAATATAAAATTCAATATGTATTCTGCACCTTTTAAACTTACCAATGAAAAAATATTTTCAAACAACTTATTTATTTTCATAGTTCAATCTCTTAATAATATTTATTTATATTTCTTATACAAATAGTAAAATTTAAAAATCAATTTCATCAAATATCGGTTTTTAATTTTCTCTATAATAGCCCCAGACAACCATGGACTATTCTTAATAGAATTTATAGAGTCTTCAAAAGATGAGGCTTTTGAACTTAAAATTAATGGTCGTAACTCATCAAGAATCACCCTATAATCTTTCCATATTTTTATATCTTCTAGAGTTGGTGTAATTGCAAAGTTTTTAAAGTTTTGCAGAGCTATATTAGTACTAATATCTTCATCAAAAAATTGATTCATACTAGATTCAAAAAATGACAATGCCCCCCTCTGCAATTCTTGAATATAATATTTTTCGTCAACTTTCCCGTCTCCAATATACTCGAAGTCAGCTAATATTGGTTCCACTTTATTATCTATAACTTGATAACCTTTAACGCTCCCATGCGGAGCAGTGAGAAATATTTCTAAAAACATATAACAAAAACGCAATAGGACCTTATACGGCTTGGTTTTATTACCTGAGTCAAAAAATATGTTTCTAGTTGTATTTTCCTCAATTGCAGAATGCAAATAAAAATAAAAAGGATTTACATCTAAATTCTCTTGTTTTAAATAATATTTTAATGCAAACTCAATGCTACAGCCGGCTCCCATGTCAATAATACCAACATTTCCATAAAATTGCTCTTGATGAAAATATGATTGAATAAGTATTGCCTGAGCCTTAGAATCACTGAATATCTGTTCTTTAATAAAATCAAACAAAGACTCTACTCGCTGATCAATTTTCAAAGTATCAATATTAAATCTATCTTGACGAGCCAATTTAAATTTGTCTAACACTACATCATCAACTGTAATGCAAAATCTATCTAACACATATTCTAATGTAAAAGATTTATCCCAAGATTTATAATGTTTTACCATATCGTCAAAAGATTTATCATATTGTAAAATCGGCCTTATTACAGACTTTCTTGAAATATAAAAATATTTTGAATCTATGTTAGGACAATATAAAGAAAAAGCTTTTTTCAAAATGTATCCATCTCGTGAAAAGAAGAAAACTTTTTTTAAATTTTTTTGCTCTACTTGTTGCGCTAACCACTTAGTAAAACCTAATAATAATGGACCAAAAACCTCATATCCTATTTTAAAAATATCATTTTCTTTAATCGGCATATTATTATTAATAAACCGATTTATCCAATTGTATGTAAAAATTTCCTGACTAAATAAACCCTCTTCATCATAATAAGTGGGAAATAATTCCCCTTCATCAATCAAAAATGCAGATAATCCTTGCATTTTTGCCTTTTTAAAGTCAGCATTTTTGTCATTACCAATATGAAGAACTTGAGATGGTAATAATCTTTCTTTTTCTAAAACCTTCTTAAATAGTAAACCCTGCTCCCATTTTGTAATCCGTTCATCACACGAAGAGTAAACTATTTTATGATGTAAATAATCGTTTTTCTCTAAAATTTTATTAATATCTGATGCACTAAAGTACATATCAGAAATAATGAGAATAGGTTTTTCTATGGACACGCAATAATTATAAATCTCTTGAAGTTCTTGATTCGCTGTACAAACAAGCAATTCTATTTCTAACTCCATTTTCTTTATTAAATTTTTCTCATTTTCACTATAATTATCATCAAAATTTTCATAAATTTCATCAATATTTACTTCTCGATAAGTGCATCTTTTTCTTGCATTAGCCTCAGCCGCAATTCGGGCATCGTATATCTTTTTTGATGTTCCTAACAACTTATTAACTTTACATTCTAGTAACCTAAATACATCTTTATTATTACCAAGATTTCTTTTTATCAAAGTATCAAACACATCAAATGATATAACATCATGTTTTGAAATTATTAATTTTAGTTTCTCAAGATCCATTTAATTTTTCTCTTTCAAGTAAAAACTCATTATCTTATTAACTTCTGTATCAATATCATAACCGGCTAAACTTAAATCTTTCGAAGTGTCTCTTCTAGTAACAGCACTCTTCTTTAATATTATATCTGCCCAAGTCTTTTTCTCTAATTTCTTATCGATAAAATAACACAAGCCATCTACTAGCTTTAATTCTTTGGTTATATTATCTGAAAAAAAACAAGGCAATCCGCAGGCTTGTGCTTCTACACCAACAACAGTAAGTCCTTCAAACCTTGAAGGCATTACAAAACAATCCATTGCCTGCATTAATTCAGCCACATCATGTCGTATCCCTAAAAATAAAACTGATTCTTCTAAATTTAATCTTTTTACTTGTTCTAAAGCTTTTTTATAATATGTGTCATCACCTACATAGTCACCTATTAATAATAATTTAGCTTCCACTCTTTTATTATGCACTTCATTGAATACATCAATCAAAAATTCGTGATCTTTTTGATACACAAATCTACCCACATGACCAACAACAAAGTCTTCATCATCAAATTTTAACTCAGAGCGTTTGATTTGTCTTACTTTATCATTAAAAACTAAATCTTTTGTATTAATAGCATTATGAATAACCGTAAATGGTTGTGTATTCCCAAACATCCACTGCCCAGCTAAATTCGAGCAAGCAAAGTAATCAGTTACACTCCACTTCATAAGAATTCGATTAAAGCTTATTAAAGCCCGTCTAATTTGACCAATCTTATTTTCAAAACCACCATTATGAGAGTGTATTATTCTCACCGGAATTCCCATTATTTTTCCTAGAAATAATGGAAAAATATATTCTAAACTATTAGTATTTAGTACAATCGCCTTATAGTTTTTTGATTCTTTGCGAAGTAGTTTTATCCATTGCCAATAATGTTTTAAAGGATTCTTATGACGGGAACAAACACCAAAAATCTTTGATCCGGCTTTTCTTATTTTATCGGCAAAGACAATATCATATTCATTGGTAATATTTACAAAATCATAAACTACTTTATTTCTATCTAAATGGTCAAATTGCTGCATTAAATATGTTTCAAGACCACCTATATTCCGAGTCATGCCAATTTGTAAAACTTTTACCGGCAATAAATCTTGATTCATTTTAATTATCCTTTAATTTTTGCAAATAAAAATGGAAATTGTCTTTTTATTAATCCAATCATCCGTACAAGCCACAACAACATAACTCCTTTTTCATCGCGCAACAAAAATATCATTAATTTCTGTTTCTCAGAAATGTTTATAAACTCAACACACTTAAAATAATTATATATTTTACTATCTCTAATTGACGTTAATAACTTTTGAATATTTTCATCTGATTCAATAGCTCGTTGTAGTGTAGAATATACAATCCGAGTATACATCCAAAACAACATACTCTTGGATTCATCATCCATATTTTCAAAACCATGAAAAAATGCTAAGAAACGCTCGATTTTCATTATATGTAGATTATAGTAATCATCGTTCTTTTGCGACGATAAACTATTAGACTCTGTTAATTTAATATAATGATATCCTGTATAGTCAATACATTTGAATATATTAACATATTCAAAATAGCGGATATTAAAGTCAAAATCTTCATTTACACGATATGAAGGATTTAGTTCAAGTCCATTTCCCTCTATTATTTCACGGCGATAAAAACCATTCCATAAATAGCCAAATAATGGCACTAACTCCATTTTTAAAATTTGCTTGGCAATTTCGTTTCGATCTCTATATTCATGAGTTAATAAACTTTGCACTTTAAAAAAATGATTTTTTGTATCTTTTTGAATATATTCTTCAATACAACCATACTTTAAACAATCTATATCGCACTCTCTCAAATGAATATATGCTGTTGCAAGTAAATCTTTATCAACATAATCATCACTATCGCAAAATGTTACATATTTTCCTTTAATATTTGATAAGCCATAATTTCTAGCTGCTGCGGCCCCGGCATTTTGCTGCATCTGATAAAGTTTAATTCGATTGTCTTTTTTTAAATAGGACTCACAAATATCATAACTATTATCTGTAGATTGATCATCAACTAAAATCAATTCAAAATTTGTATATGTTTGTTCCAATATACTTTCTATCGCCCTTTGCAAAAAAGGTACAGCATTATAAACTGGCATAATGACACTAAAAAACGGTTTATTAACTTCCATATAATACTTCTCCCTTGCATACAACGATAATCAAGTTACTATAATCTAAAATAGTGTTTAATTTCTTACTTTCCAAATACCTTACGTTTCAAAAAGCTACCGCCTTTTTTGAGCCAATTTTGTTTTTCCATAAAAGAAACATTTTGCTCTTTATAGTTAATCTGATTTTTTTCAATCCAAACATCGAGTAAAATTTCACTGACGAATCCAAAGATGCGAGATTCATATGGATTATAGTCGGAAATATCTACTCGTTTTTCCAATTCAAACAATATAGCAAATAGCCATTCACAATATTGATTGTATAAATCACGACGCATCACAAACATATTGAACATATGAGCCCAAGTGCGATTGCATACAGTTGCAAAAGCTTCTGAATATTCCGGATACATTTCAGCAATAATAGTTTCAGTTACATCTAACCCTTCACTATGATGGGCATGGTTATAATGCGAACGATTGCTTTCAATATAATACCGACGTTTATCGGCAACTACAACCGGATATTGCTCTAATAAAGTTTGCCATTGTTCGCTAGTTAAAACTTGCTGCTTCTTTTCTTCAATATTGCGAACTTCTTTATTGGTAAAATAGCGACGATAATGCACTAACCCCACATAATCCGCCTCTAAGTTTTTCCATGCCCAATAAAGTGCCGTTAATTCACAATAGTTAGGATTTTTAGCTGATATATTATCACCGGTATTATCACCAACATACCCTAAATCAGCTTTGCCTTCTCTACCTACATGTATAGGCATATATACTGAATCATTTGGCATCCAATACAATTTATGTGCTGCCACTAAAATTTTTATTTCCGCCACTTACTTCAATTCCTTTTCTACTAAACGCAATGCACTTGCAATCACTTTATCCATATCATAATATACATATTCAGCTAAACGACCACCGAATATAACATTTTTTTCTTCTTTAGCTTTTGAAGCATATTTCGCATATAAATCATAGTTCTTTTCATTATTGACAGGATAATAGGCTTCCTCTCCTACTTTCCAGTCAGCAGGATACTCTTTAGTTACATAAGAAACAGGTTGTGTGCCAAATTCAAAATGTTTATGTTCAATTATACGAGTGTATGGTACATCAGCTGCTGTATAGTTAACTACTGCTACGCCCTGATAATTATCTGTTTCTATTTTTTCCGTTTCAAAACGCAAACCACGATATTCCAATTGACCAAATTCATAGTTATAGTATTCATCAATCGGTCCTGTATAGATAATTTTATCCGCTAAGGCTGTTAACTCTTCACGATTTTTAATAAAATCGATACCTAAGCGTACTTCAATACCTTCTAACATATTTTCAATTAGTTTGGTATAACCACCTTCAGGAATCCCCTGATAGCGATCATTGAAGTAATTATTATCGTATGTATAGCGAACCGGCAAGCGTTTAATAATAAACGACGGAATCTCTGTACAAGGTCGCCCCCATTGCTTTTCGGTGTAACCTTTGATTAGCTTTTCATAGATATCGGTGCCAACTAAACTGATAGCCTGTTCTTCCAAGTTTTTTGGTTCATCAGTAATTACGGCTCTCTGTTTTTCAATAATAGCTTTAGCTTCAGCTGGAGTAGAGATACCCCACATTTTACTAAATGTATTCATATTAAACGGCAGATTGTACATTTCACCTTTATAGTTGGCTACCGGAGAGTTTACATAGTTATTAAAAGTGGCAAATTGATTCACATAATCCCACACATGTTTCATCGAAGTATGGAAGATATGAGCACCATATACATGAATATTAATACCATCCTTATTTTCGCAATACATATTACCGCCAATATGATTACGACGATCGATAACTAATACCTTTTTACCACGTTTATGTGCTTCATGCGCAAATACAGAACCGAAAGGACCTGCACCAACTACTAAATAATCGTACTTCATTCGCATCACTCCTCTACTAATAAGCACCTTTGCGTTGTAATACGGCTGTTACGGTTTTTACTAAATATACAATGTCAATCCAAACTGACCAATTATGTACATACCACGAATCCATCTGAACACGTTCATCATAAGTAGTATCACTACGGCCGCTAACTTGCCAAACACCGGTAATTCCCGGTGGCACTAAGTAGAAATCTTGTATATATTCACCATATTTCTCTACTTCAGCCTGAACAATCGGCCTTGGTCCTACTAAGCTCATTTCCCCTTTTAAAACATTGAGCAACTGTGGTAATTCATCAAGACTTGTTTTACGTAAAAAGTGACCGATTTTAGTAATACGTGGATCGTTTTTCAATTTAAAATCTCGATTCCACTCTTCCTGTGCTTCCGGATTATCTTTTAAATATTCCTGCAAGGCTTCTTCAGCATTTACTACCATCGAACGGAACTTATAACAAGGAAACTCCTTGCCATGTTGCCCCACACGTCGATGTGCAAATAAAATTGGACCGGGATCGGATATATAAATAAAGGCAGCTATGATAAGTCCAATAGGAAGGAAAACTATCATCCCGGCTAAGGTTAAAACAGTATCAAATACTCGTTTTAAGAATCGATAATATGGTCTGGCCAAGTTGTTTTTTACATTAACCAAAAGCATATTTTCTTCCATTAAGCCTTGAACTGACACATTCGCTACCGGTAACCCGATTAATTCCGGCACAAACGATACATTTTTGATTAAAATTTCCAACCGATTAACTAAAGTGATTAGTTTATCCGGTGGCAATCCCGGAGCGCAGACGATTACATGCTGAATCTTAGTCTTAGCCACAATTTCATCAATATCGCAAAAACCACCCAATAATAGATATTGTTCGATTAAATTCTTACAAACCGGATTATCATCAATAAAGCCGACTATTTCATAGCACATAATCGGATGGCGGTCAAAAGACTGTAAGACAAGTTCTGCCGTCTTGCCGGCGCCAATAATAATAACCGGAATTTTAAGAACGCCCTTAGCTATTAAAACGCGTTCTAAAATATAGCGTCCCAATAATAATGTTATAAAGGTCAATACCCAAGATCCTATAATAAATAATCGCGACACATCACCTGCCACATTAGCTGCATACATAAGAAATACAGTGAGCAAGACGCTATAAGAAACGGCCTTAAATAAGTTTCTAACACGTTCCCAATACGGCAAAGCAATTTCATAACAATGGCACACAAACATCATGAATAGAAATAATGCCGGTGCAATTAAATAAATATATATGCTACGAATATGAAATGTATCAGATACAGGTGGAAACATCCACATTTTTCTTGCTTCAAAGGAAAGCGAAAGGCCTGAAACAATCATAAAATAATCAATAATAAACAAACATAAAGGCAATACATACGTGGTATTACGTTTTAATAATGGGATTGAATCTTTCATCGCAGTAAATCCTTTCAATAAACTTTTTATTATATAATAATAGGTTATTAATTGTTTAATACAAGGATTTAAAACTTATCTAAATCTAACGTTTTTAAATATTCGGTTAATGCTTCCCCAACTTGTTCATTACGAAGTCCATATTCAATCATAGCTTGCAAATAACCAAATCGGTTACCGATATCATAACGTTTACCTTCATAAGCTAAAGCAAATACATCTTCATCCAGCTGTGCAATCGCATCGGTTAATTGTAATTCATTGCCGGCACCAACCGGAATATTTTCCAAACAATCAAAGATTTTTGGTGACAATATATAGCGTCCCAAAACCGCAATATTTGACGGTGCTAACTCTTTTTGTGGTTTTTCTACTAAACCTTCTACTTTATATACGGTATCAGTAATCGGAGTCCCCGCCACGATTCCATAAGAACTAACCATATTCTCCGGCACTCGTTGTACTCCCAACACGGTTCCGCCATAGGTATTATATGTATCAATTAACTGTTTTAGGCATGGGTATTCCGGATTGTATACCACATCGTCACCCAACAAAACGGCAAATGGTTCACCGGCACAAAAGGCTTTAGCACATAATACGGCATCCCCCAAGCCACGCGGTGCTTTTTGGCGAATAAAATGCACACGAATATCAGCCAAGCGGCGTACCATGGCCAACTGTTTCTTTTTCCTCTGCTGTTGTAATAACTGTTCCAATTCAACACTCGTATCAAAGTGATCTTCAATAGCCCGTTTATTTCGTCCCGTAATAATAAGAATTTCTTCAATACCGGAATCAACCGCTTCTTCAATAATATATTGAATGGCCGGAGTATCCACAATAGGCAACATTTCTTTTGGCTGCGCCTTTGTTGCCGGTAAAAAACGAGTACCAAATCCTGCTGCCGGAATAACGGCTTTTCTCACACTTTTCATACTACACCTCAATAACTAACGACTCAACTTGATTTTTATAATACACAAAATAAATAAGTAGAAAAAATTAATTTATCCGTTTATATTTCCTTTTATTATAACATTTTACATAAATCATAACCACCCGTAGAACGGGTGGTTTGCTCTGACCCTATAAGGGTCTTTCTCTAGTGATTGCCCTCTAAAGAGGGCTTTGAGTAATCTGACAACCACTCTATTATCACTGGCTGACCCCTGATATGCTCCCTTTTAGGTAGACACAAGAAATAATAAAATCTTGTGTTACTTGAAAGGGAGTATTTTTATGCCCAAGTCAAAAATCTGTGCAGAAGAAAAAATAAAAACCGTAGAAAATATCCTTGAAGGAAAAGAGTCCATGTCCACAGCTGCTAAGAGGTTAGGAATTGATTGGACTACCGTTAGGGCTTGGATTATCAGTTATAAAAGCAATGGGCTCGATGCATTTACACATGTAAAAAATAAGCATTATTCTGCTAAAGAAAAAATAGAAGCCGTAATAGCTTATCTAAGCGGAGAAGGATCCTTGAATTCTATTAGCCAAAGATTTGGATTACGGTCAAACATGCAACTACGAGATTGGATTAAGAGGTATAATAGTCATGAAGAATTAAAAACATCCGGAACAGGAGGATGTTTTACCATGACAAAAGGCCGAAAAACAACATTCGATGAGCGTGTTGAAATAGTACAGTATTGCATATCTCACAACCATAATTACACAGAAACAGCAGCAAAATACAATATTTCTTACCAACAGGCTCGCAGTTATACAGTAAAATATGAATCCGGTGGGCTAGACGCATTACAAGATAATCGCGGAAAAAGAAAAGCACTAGATAGTCTTACTGAAGTAGAACGATTACGCACTGAACTTAAGATGGAACGTGCTCGCCGAATGAGGGCTGAAATGGAGGCATCTTTCTTAAAAAAATTAGACGAAATAGAGAGGAGGCGGGGCTAAGCCAAGTAAAATATTTTCATATTTATTTGGCGATAAAAGAAGAACACGAAGAGCATCACTATGCCATTTCAGCTTTATGTAAACTAGGTAACGTAACTAGAGCTGCTTATTACAAATGGTTACATAGACAAACGCCTATAAAAGAGCGAGAAAACATAATGATTGCGGAAAAGATAGAGGCCATTCACTCAGAAAGTCCCGATAAGGGATACCGTAGAATTCGAGATGACTTGGATCGCTACTATGACATACAGGTTAATGATAAGCGAGTACTACGAATTTGCCGGATACAAAATATTAAATCTACCATTAAGTATTGCAATAAGGGATGCACTCGACATGCGGCAAGACCACAATATGTAGCAGAAAACATTCTTAATAGAGACTTTACTGCTACAGCCCCTAATGAAAAATGGCTTACAGATGTTACTGAATTTAAATATTACTTGGGCAATGAAGTTCATAAAGTATACCTTAGTGCAATTCTTGATTTATATGATCGTAGAATTGTTTCATTTGCAATCCGAGACAGAAATGACAATATATTGGTATTTGATACCTTTACCCATGCCGTAACTTCTAATCCAGATGCACATCCATTATTCCATAGTGACAGAGGATACCAATATACTAGTCGAATGTTCCATGCAAAGTTAATTGCGGCAGGAATGAAGCATAGTATGTCTAGAGTAGGAAAATGTATTGATAATGGCCCTATGGAAGGGTTTTGGGGTATCTTAAAACGCGAACGATACTATGGGCGTCACTTCACAGATAAAGAGTCTTTGGTTAAAATGATTGAAAACTATATTGAATATTACAATACTAAACGATTACAAAGAAAGCTCGGTGTTTTAACACCTATGGAAAAACATGCTAAATATTGGTTAGCAGCATGAAAAAACTGCCACCGGAAACCGGTG
>NZ_JALKIG010000033.1 GCF_023051165.1 Veillonella sp. KGMB01456 | reverse complement strand
TTTTACCGACCCCCAGTTTAACTGGGGGTTTTGTCATGCCTATTCGGCGTACAATCAAAAAAGCAGTTATAAAATAAAAATTTTATAACTGCTTTAGCATATACCTATTAAATTTTATCTATAAAAATATTAGAGTCCTTTAACAAATTCTCGGCACTTGATCCTCGCCCAACTGATCAAGCAAGCGAACCCCGCCAAGCGCTGTTTTAAGACCAACCTTACCGGCGTTACTGCTAAGCACCTCACCGATACAAGCAGCCTCACGGCCATATTCATTAGCACGCAAGATTTCAAGCACTGTATCGGCCACATCCGCTTCCACAACAAATACGGCTTTACCTTCATTAGCTAAATACAATGGATCGTAACCCAAAATACTGCACACTGACTGTACTTCATCATGAATCGGCAAGGCATGTTCATCTACACGAATCCCCACATTCGCCTGACCGGCAATTTCATACAGCGTTGTAGCGAGACCACCGCGCGTAGGGTCGCGCATAACAGCCACTTTATTTCCCACTGCCTCAAGTACGGCCATAACCATATGATTAAGCGGTGCACAGTCGGTTTTAATCGTCGGTGGCAGAGCCAATTCGTAGCGACTGCCCATTACAGCAATGGCATGATCACCCAGCGAACCGGATACGATAATCTTCATGCCCGGCTTAACACGTTCGGGGTCAATATTAATTCCTTCAGGAATCATACCCACGCCGGCGGTATTAATATAAAGACCGTCTTCAGCGCCTTTTTCAACAACCTTTGTATCGCCGGTCACAATGGAAACGCCCGCTTCTTTGGCCATATCGGCCATAGTCGCCAAAACGGAATCCAAGGTTTTCACCGACAACCCTTCTTCCAGAATAAGACCGCAGCTGAGATATAGCGGTTTAGCCCCATTCATGGCCAAATCGTTAACAGTACCGCATACAGATAATTTACCGATGTTGCCACCGGGAAAAAACTGTGGTGTAACCACGTAGGAATCGGTGGTAAACGCCATGCGCCCGGCGGGCACTTCAAATTGAGCACCGTCATGTAATTTTGCCAATGCTTCATTTTTAAAATGAGGCATAATATATTTTTCCATCAGTTCATGGCTGAATCGGCCGCCATTACCATGAACCAAACGTATTGTTTCATCCATAAATTACTCCTTAGTCGGCTTTTATTCTTCCCAAGTCATACCGCCGCTGGCACGACCGTATTTATACCAAGCCGCGCAGCTGCCTTCTACGGATACCATGCAGGCACCTACGGGATGGTCGGCCGTACATAACTTACCGAATAAACCGCATTCATCGGGACGAATTAAGCCCTGCAACACACGGCCGCATTGACAGCTTTTCGGCACACCGCCACTTTCAATCGGGCCCAGTGGAATCATGCGTTCCGCATCAAAGGCGGCATATTCACCTTTTAAGCGCAAACCGGACTTAGGAATCACACCGATACCGCGCCAGGTATCATCAATCACTTCATAGAGTTCATCCATAAGCTTCACCGCTACGGGATTCCCTTTTTTAGCGACCACCGACTTATATTGATTGCCCACATAGTACTGACCGCTCTTGCGCTGCGCCAATAAATCGCGCACCGCCGCCAAGATTTCGAGACCATCAAAACCGGCAATACAGGACGGCATATGGCATTCCGTCGGAATAAAGCTATATGGTTCTTCACCGATAATAACACTCACATGACCGGGTAAAATAAAGCCGTCCAGGTGGCCTTCTTTTTGATTAGCTAAAGCCCGCAGAGCCGGCGGCACCAACTTATGGGATACCAAGAAGAACACATTCTTAAGACCGGACATAGCCACTGCCTTAACGGCCGCCGCAATGACGGCAATAGTCGTTTCAAAACCGATAGCCAAGAATACGATTTTTTTATCCGGATTGGCTTTACCGAGTTCAATAATTTCCAAAGGACTGTAGATAATGTGGATATGGGCACCGGCACTCTTCGCTTCCCACAGATTGCTGTGCGTGCCCGGTACTTTTAACATATCACCAAACGTAGCCACAATGACATCATCCATGGCCGCATAGGCCAACGCTTTATCCATATATACCTGGTCGGTTACACATACGGGACAGCCCGGGCCGCTGACGAGCTCGATACCGTCCGGCAACAACTGACGAATCCCTTCGCGGAAAATTGCCACCGTATGCGTACCGCACACTTCCATGAACCGAACTTGTTCGCCCGGCGTATGGAGTGCTTTTATTTCTTCCAACAGTTCATTAGCGACCTGCGTTTTTTCCTGCAAAGTAATTTTCTTCAAGTTCTTCCAACTCCTTAAAGGCTTCCATTGTTGCATTAGCCTCTTCTTCATCTACGATTTGGACAGCGCAACCGGCATGAACCAGTACGTAATCGCCAACCTTGGCTTCCGGTACCAACATGAGATTGACATCCCTAGTTACTCCCGTAAGCTCAATCGTGCCGATGAATTCATTTACTTTTATTAATTGAGCAGGTACTGCTAAACACATAGTATTTCCTCCTAACTTTCAAACGGAGTTTTAATAACTTCTTTGATCAAAACTGCTTGCTGCCGACAAAATATATGACTCTATATATCTCACGGTTTTATTCACGATTTTATTCACGTTTTTCAGAACAAGCTTATAGGTCAGCCAACTTTTGGTGACCCAGCCATAATTGTCCCAACGCCAAACCACCGTCATTAGGCGGCACTTGACGCGGCAACAGCATAACTTGATCGTGATTTATACTCATCATTTCTTCGATAAGGCGTCTATTTTGAAAAACACCGCCGCAAAGAATAACTTGCTTAATATTATATTGGGTGCACAAATGCTCCATCGTTTCCGTAATGCCATAGGCTAAGGTGCGATGGAATGACGCCGCCAAGACGCGTTTAGAAATACCGTCGCCCAAATGACCGATAATATCCTGAACCAGCGGTTTAAAATCAAGGATTTTGCCGTCAAAAATAAATTCCTTAATTTTGCCACGCTCACCATAGGCTAATTGTTCGAGGCTCATGGCAATTTGCCCGTCAAAGGTATGCTCGTTACCAAGGCCTAACAAGCAACCCACGGCATCGAATAAACGGCCTGCACTGCTGGCGTCAACCATAGGCATATTGTTTTTCATCATAAAATCCAACAATTCCCAATTATCCGGCAATTGATTAAACCATGGCTCAAGCCAAGCCGGTGTATCATCGCCGAATTTATCGCTTACATACCAAAGCGCCTGACGCCACGGTTCTTTGACGGCCGCTTCACCGCCCGGTAACGGGGCCGTATGTATATGAGCCAAACGCTGCATGGAATGACCTTGGCAGAGTAAAAACTCACCGCCCCATATAGTGCCATCAAGACCATAGCCGGTGCCATCGAAACAGATACCCAACACGGGCTCCGAATCCAGCCCGTATTCAGCCATAACCGCCGCTACATGAGCATGGTGATGTTGCACCTGAATATACGGAACATTATGCTCTTCACTATAAGTTTTACCATATTGCGAAGAGAAATACTGCGGATGATAATCGGCCACTACCGCTTCCGGCGTAAGGCCGAATAAATCTTTATACCGGTCAATCGTCCAGACAAGACTGTCATTCATCGCCATATTCGCCAAATCACCGATATGAGGTCCCATAAGTACCGCTTCATCACGGTTCATGGCAAAGGCATTTTTTAAATCGCCCCCCATGGCGAGAATCGTCTTTTTGCCTTCATTCGGCAAGCGAACTTTAAACGATGTCGGTACGTAACCGCGACTGCGTCGTACTTGTAAGGTTTCACCCTTAACAACCTGTACCACGGAATCATCCACGGAGGCCACAATACGTCGATTATGGACGAGAAAATAATCCGCCACATGTTTTAACTGACTGATTGCTTCCTCATCTTTAAAAATCACCGGCTCACCGCTACGATTGCCGCTGGTCATAACCCAAACAGCACCGGCCGGAAGCCAAACTTCATGGACCGGCGCATAAGGAAGCATAATCCCCACATAGTGATTATTAGGCGCTACCGCCTGCCACGCCACTTTAGCATCGCTTCGTTGCGGCACTAATACAATAGGTCGCGCCGGCGATTGTAAGAGTGCTTCTTCTTCCGGCGTAATATGGGCAATTTCTTTCGCCGTTGCCAACGAATCCACCATAACCGCTAAGGGTTTATGCGGCCGTTGTTTGCGCTCTCGAAGAGTCATAATGGCCTTCTCATTCGTGGCGTCACATACCAAGTGATAACCGCCTACCCCTTTAAAGGCAATGATGTGACCGGTCATGACGTAGTCACGGCCCAAAGTGAGTGGATCCAAATCCTTTGAGGTGGGCTCCAATTTCTCAATATTTACCTCATACAAAGTGTACTGCGGCCCGCATACGGGGCACGCATTCGGTTCCGCATGATAACGGCGATTGTCTTCCGACTCATATTCGTTCTTACAAGCCGGACAAAGGGCAAACTCCTTCATTGATGTAAACTTACGGTCATAAGGCACTGTTTCCACAATGGTGTACCGAGGTCCGCAATGAGTACAGTTAATAAAGCCGTAGTGAAAACGGCGGTTCATCGGATCATGCAATTCCCTTCGGCACGCTTTGCACGGCGCCGTATCAGCGCCGATAAACGTAGCCGGTTGTTTACCCGCCGGCGAAGGGGCAATGACAAATAAGCTGTCCTCTTTTAAAGGAATCTCATATGCCTTAACCGAGTCAATCCGTGCTATAGGTCCTTTGCGCTCTTTTACAGCATCAACAAATTTTGCCAAGGCTTTCTCCGTGCCCTGCACTTCTACATAAACACCGGCATCGTCATTATAAACAAAACCCGTTAATCCCAATTCTCGTGCTACAACCGCAATCAGGGGCCGAAAACCGACCCCCTGTACTATCCCTGTAAATCGTATACCTTGTCGCTTCATAAATAGTTCCTTTATTATATACTATTTGCTTACTTGTTATACGGTATTTAGTTTTACATCCAATTGTGCTGTTTGCGTTCCTGGAAGGCCGGATCCTCCTTCGGCACAATTCCTTGTTCTCGCAATTCATCAAGCTCAGCCTGGATCATAATGGCGCATTCAATGCGTTTTTTCTGCAATTCACAACCTAAAGCATATGGTTCGTGAATAGTCCCTGTAAAGGTTTCATTATTGGCATGGCAACCGCCGGAGCAGAAGAATTTAGCCCAACAAGCGGCACATGTCGGCTTCGTAAATACATGAGTATTGCGGAATTCACGAGGAATATCAAAGTTCTTAAGACCTTCGTACACATTCCCCAATACATAGCCGTCACGACCGACAAACTGATGGCATGGGTAAATATCACCGTTCGGTACGATGGCCATGTATTCATGACCGGCACCGCAACCGCGCAAGCGTTTAGCCATACATGGGCCGCGATATAAGTCCATACGGAAGTGGAAGAAATTGAACTTCTCACCCCAACCTTCCTTTTGACGTTCCAAATACAAATCGGCAAGCTTTTCGTATTCTTTCATCAAAGCCGGTAAATCTTCTTCACGAAGTACATAGTCCCCTTCTTTACCGACTACCGGTTCCATGGATAAATGTTCAAAACCGAGGTCGGACATGGCAATAACGTCTTTCGTGAAATCGAGATTATTATGCGTATAGGTACCGCGTGCATAGTATTCAAGACCATGACGCTGTTTAACCGCGTTAATCAAGTTTTTGGCAACGGTTTTATATGTATCCGTACCGCCGGCGCTCGGACGCATGTGATTATGCACTTCTTCACGGCCGTCGATGGATAACACCATGCTCAATTTATGTTCGTTGAGGTAATCGATTTTCTCCTGAGTCAACAACACACCGTTAGTGGTCATGGTCATTTTGAAAATCTTATTGTGCTCAGCGCCTACTTTTTCAGCATACTCGATGGTTTGTTTAACGACTTCCCAGTTCATCAATGGTTCGCCGCCAAAGAAATCTATTTCCAAATGTTGACGAGGACCACTCATAGAGATTAAGAAATCAACGGCACGTTTGGCCACATCAAAACTCATGAGTTCACGTTTTACCCCGCCGTAATCGCCCTGACTGGCAAAGCAGTAACGGCAAGCCAAGTTGCAGTCGTGAGCAATGTTAAGGCATAAGGCTTTAACGATTGGTTTTTCAGCTGCCACCAATTTGAAATCTTCAGACATTGGTGCATAGAGCATTTCATCTTTAATCAAAGAGTCCAATTCGTCTAATAATTCATTGATTTCTTCCGGTGATTCAACCCCGTCAAAAGCCTGATGAACCGCTTCACGATTCGTGCCGTCATAAATATCGAGCACTTTATCGGTAAATTCGTCAATCACGTGAATAATACCGCTATTAACATCAAGACAGAAATACTTATCCTTCATCTTGAATTTGTGAATCATTGGTTTTAATTCTAACATGGTACCTCCATATATTTAATAGTTACTACTACCTTTATATTATACATCATTTATCTACTTTTAGCTTAAAAAAAAGGTTCTACCATATATGAAATAATGACATACAAGACCTTTCAAAAATTCTGATTTATTAATTTTGCATACCTTGGGTTATTTTGAATATAGCTTGGGGTATTTTAATATTTCTTGAATTGTTTTAAATATAACTTAAGTTGTTTTAATACAGCTTGAATTACTTTAAATTATGAAAATAAAATAAGACCCAATCACTAATACATAATGATTGGATCTTATTGGGTCATTGACGTATCAAAACAGATAAAAAATCTTATTTCTGTTTGCAAACCTGGTTGCCTACAGTGCAGCTTGTTTTGCAAGCGGACTGGCAAGAAGTCTGGCATTCGCCGCAGCCACCGGTTTTAGCAGTTTTCTGTAAAGATTCAGTGTTGATTGTACGAATTCGTTTTGCCATGGTGTTCAACCTCCTCAAAATACTACTATACGTTACATTTATTTTAACATAGTAACGCGATAATCGGCAATAGTTCTCTTAATGCGAAATATCAATATCCCCTATGTGATTGAGAAATACGTTGATAATTCTCTTTCCTTTTCAGCCTCAAAAAAGTATTATAAACTGCCTCAAGCTGCCTTTAACATTCTTATAAAATGCATATTATTGGGCGCCTAACGCGGTTTTCAATACCTTCAAATTATCTTCCATGATGGATAAATAGGTGGCCCCTGCTTTCATTTGTTCTTCCGTTAAGCCTTCTACCGGATTTAACATATACACCTTAGCGCCCGTTTCCTTGGCAATAGCTTCCGCTAATTTCGGATTAACCAGTTCCTCACTGAAGATAGCCTTTACTTTATGAGCTTTTACAAAACTGATAATCGACGCCATCCGTTCCGGTGTCGGTTCCGCATCCGGCGCTACCCCCATGATGCCCAATTGGGTAAAACCATAACGATTGGCCAAATAACCGAATGCCTCATGAGTTACGACCAACTCTTTACTTGGAACAGTTTGAGCAAATGCCTCATACTGTGCATCCAAAGCTGTCAATTTTTCTTTATAGGCTTTGCCGTTAGCTTCATAATAATCTTTGTTGGCCGGATCAGCTTCACTAAAAGCGGCCACTACAGCGTCCACTTCTTTTACCACATTCATTAGATTGAGCCAGATATGAGGATCCACCGTACCATGATGATGGTCATGGCCGTCATTGTCATGATGCGCTGCATCGGTATGATGGTCGTGATCATGGTCAGCTTCCGCTTCCTTGTCAAGGTCTACGGTTTTAATCGGCATAACGTCAACCGACTTAGCCAGTTCCACCGGTTTAGCCTCTTTTAGGATATCAGGAGCCAATAATTTTTCACTCGGTTCCAAACCGGCGCCGTTGTAAATAAATACTTTTGCCTGACCGACTGCTTTCAGATCTTTCACGGTCGGTTCCCAATCATGAGGTTCTGTTCCCGGCGGCACCAATAAAGTTACCTTCACTTTATCCCCGCCTACTTGTTTCGCTATATCATAGGCCGGATATACCGTTGCCACTACGGGTAAGCCCCCTTTACCGTCATTACCGGTGCTATCTCCCAAACTACAGCCTCCCAGTATGGCGGCGCCCGCTACCAAAATGATAGTCAACACAGCTGTGAGACGCCATTTGCGCCAATTCATTTGAATATTCATTTCATCGCCTCTCTTTCATCAATATCTATTCATATATCAATATATACATTCAAAAAGCCCCGACATGACGTCGGGGCTAATGGTTTAACATATTATTTATCTGTTTTAAGTTTAGCCCTGAGCGCCATGACTACCGGCGTACCTACTACCACAGCCGCCAATGCTTCAAGCGGTCCGTGGAATACGGCTACCCCGATTACAATATTTGCCACATGGTCTACAGGAATCCCTTTAGCTGCTGCATAAGGTTCTGCATAGATAAGGTAAATCAAGCCCATTACCATTACGGTATGCACGATTGTGCCTACGAATAAGGCAAGCATAACACGCCACACCGGTCTTTGAATCGGCAAATAGCGATACACATAATACGCAATAGGTCCGATTAACATACGTGGTAATATGGAAATTATCGGGTTTAAAAATACGAAAGACATAATGTTTGGCTGTACCATGTTTTGAACCAAACTGTAAGACCCGAAAATGAAACCGATAACCATACCGATTTTTGGGCCTTCTAAAAGTGCGCCGATTAAAGTCGGAATATGCAAAATAGTCGCATAAATCGGTGGAATCGGAATAAATCCTAACCCGCTGACACCCAGTACTACGGTTAACGCGGACAACAAACCGATAACAGTCAATTGTCGCAAGCTAAATCGCTGACACGGATACGGACTTTTCGTATCCATATTATCTTTTTCCATGTAAAAAATCCTCCGTTCTCATTCCTATTCGGATATAAGTCGAATACATATTTAATTCTAAAACCTCATTTTTCAAAAAAGCAGTTGCTTAAAATTGCACAAAAACTATTATACCATATAGTACATAGTACGACATATTACATGATGTGCCGTAAAGGCTATTTTGCCTGTCTTTTCAAAATAAAATCTTCTAAAAGTATGCCTAAACCAACAGACATACCAAGTACAATGAATTCAAGCAAGCCCGGGGTAATGTACACCAACCAATTGCCTTGGAATACCGGCATCAGGAAGTATAACAATTCCATAAAGAAGTCCGGCTTCCAACCATACATCAAGTGGCCGTTGATGGCGAGCCATACCAAGGCGGTTACCATAATACGAGCCAAACGAAGGCCTTGTTTTTGCCCCATTCGCGGATGCAAATAAATGGCAATAACACCCATGGTCCAAATAACAAAACCATAGAGCCAAAGTTGTAAAAAGGTAAATACTTGCGGACTGAGTTGCGCTGCCAATATTGGATCGGGCACATTTAAAAATAACACATCCCCTAATAAAAGCATCGGTACCGGCAAGGAATAGACCGCCATATCCAAGGAATCATCGAACCA
Organism: Veillonella sp. KGMB01456; assembly: GCF_023051165.1. Lineage (GTDB taxonomy): Bacteria > Bacillota > Negativicutes > Veillonellales > Veillonellaceae > Veillonella_A. The sequence continues at coordinate 14,694 of NZ_JALKIG010000033.1, read as the reverse complement.
GCGATTAAACCGTGGCCGGTCCGCAAAAAGTGTCAAAATAACGGCCACAATAGTCATGGCCAATAGACAAACCGTAAATACCACAATCCAGCCAAGCATAATCATACCCATGCTGCCGGAAGCAATAGCATAAGGAATGACACTGTCACCTAGGAAGAAAAAGGTTAAGCACCAAATCCAACTATACGCATACAAACTGTTACGCCACGGATAGGTCAAAAATTGTTGCAACTTATCTTGACGGCGCAGCACCATAGGCGTCAAGAATGAAAGTACCAAGAAAGCTACCATACCCAATGAAACACCTTGCAACGCCAATATAATCATTGTCACCGGCAATACGATGGCAAGATTTAAAACAAACATGCGCAAAACATTTTTTATCATTTAGCGGCCCTCCCTCTTACGAGTGAATTTAGTATATAACCGGCCGTCAATGAAAGCGAAACCTGAATATACATAACAATTACAAAGGCTATATCACGACCAAAGCTTGGCAAGCCCCAAAGGAATGAAAAATCGCCTACAAAAAAGGTCTGATACGTGGCCAGTTGAACGATGACCCAACCCAATATATAGAAAATACGGCCCACGCGCTTTTCTTCCGGACCGAAACCACTTCGCTTCGAAGATAAATACGCCACCGGCACCAATAATGACAACACCAAATAACTGACAAGTGCCACCATAGCACTGGACCCGTTATGAATAGTGTAGGCACCTAAGGGTACTAATATGATGAAAAAACTCATATATAGCGTGCGTCCCAAAATATCCGCAAGGACTTTCATACTAAAAACCTCCTACATCCTTATCTTAACAGTATAATTTTACTATAGGACGCCTTAAAACTCAACCGCAAAAGGCGGTGCTCCGAAGAACACCGCCTTAATACTGTTTATAAATACCTTAGTTCCGCTTACGCTACAACACGAGCCGTCGTTTCAATTACCGAATCATCCTCTTCAGATTTAGCCGGTAACAATGGCGTCATACTGCGTAAACCAATACCTAACGTAAACAGATTATGCATCCATGCCGTCGTGCTTGGTGTCAATACCTGGAATAAACCAAGACCTACCAAAGCGCCGTTAACACCGACAATGGAGTTGTAATTAAATTGAATACGATCCATCAATTGCATAGCAATGCGACGTAAGTCTACAAGACTGGAAAGATTATCGGAGGAAACCGTAACATTGGCGATTTTCTGGGCAATCGGTGCCCCTTCATTCATCGCAACGCCTACATGGGCTTCCGACAAGGCCGGCGAATCATTGATGCCGTCGCCAACCATCATAACCGTATACCCTTCTTCTTTAGCTTTCTTCACATAAGCCGCTTTATCGCCCGGCAATACTTCCGCATGCACTTCGTCGATGCCGATTTCACGTGCAACCCGTTCTGCATTGCGTTTGCTGTCACCGGTCATCATAACGACTTTCTTAATACCCAATTCGTGAAGTTCTTTAACAACTTGTTTTGCTTCTTCACGCACCGGATCTTTAATGCAAAGAACGGCAGCCAAACGACCACTGATGGCTAAGTATAAATGAGAGGAGGAATCCGGCAAATTGTCGAATTTTTCCTGTTCCCCTTCCGGAATAACAACTTTTTCATCGTCAAAAATAAAGTGCGCACTACCGATTCGGCATTTGCGATTGCCCACTTTGGAGGCAATGCCGTGAGCTACGATATATTCAACCTTAGAGGAGTGTTTTTCCTTATGAGGCAAATTATGCTGTTCCGCTGCATTAACCACGGCTTTTGCCATAGAATGAGGAAAATGTTCTTCCAAGCAAGCAGCAAGCATGAGCATATCATCCGGATCATGATCTTCAAAGGTAATAATCTGTTCAAATACCGGTTCTGCTTTAGTCAATGTACCTGTTTTATCAAAAACAACCACATCAGCAGCGGCAATTTGTTCCAAATATTTACCGCCTTTAACGGTGATACCACGCTTCGACGCTTCTTCCATGGCTGATAATACCGCCAACGGAATGCTTAATTTTAAAGCGCAAGAGAAGTCAACCATCAAGAACGATAAGGCCTTCATCGTATTACGGGTCAACAAATACGTTAAGATAGTGCCGGCAAAACTGATTGGCACTAATTTATCGGCCATGTGGAACGCCTTCTGTTCCATACCGGATTTCATCTGTTCCGATTCTTCGATAAGAGCCACAATTTGTTCATAACGCGATGATTTGGAATTACCGCGAACTTCGATTACACAATGGCCTTCTTCTACGACAGTACCTGCATATACCGAAGTATTTTCATCACGGCGAACCGGTTCCGGTTCACCGGTCATGGAACTTTCGTTCACAAGGACAACGCCTTCTACTACTACACCGTCCAATGGCACCACTTCACCTTGACGAAGTACCACGAGGTCGCCTTCGACAACTTCGGATACAGGCCGACTCACTTCAACGCCATCCACTTTAACCCAAACTTTATCCACATTGAGGGACATACTTTCGGCCAAATTGAGGACGGACTTACGGAGTGTCCATTCTTCCAAGGTTTCGCCAATACCCAAGAGGTACATTACGGCGCCTGCCGTGGATACGTCACCGCGTAACAAGGATACGGTAATCGCTACGCCATCCAATACTTCTACAGTTAATTTGCGATGCCATAACATAGTTACCGCTTTTTTCGCAAATTTTAAAGCATTAAACCAAGACCATACCATATTGATTGGTGCCGGTAACAATAACTTTTTACCTAAATACATAAGAGTCTGACTGATCATGGACTCTTTGTATTGTTTATTGACAAGTCGCGGTGAGTATTCCGTCAATGCCGGTGCATCTTCGAAATTCAAATCGTTAAGTGCCAGTAATGCATCACGAACAGCTATTTCATCCCCTGTATGGTGGATAATAAGGTCACGTGAACGCGTAAAAAACTGAGCTTTTTCAATCGCCGGATTCTGCATTAAAGTCGTTTCAACATAAGCGGCTTCGGCATCATCGAATAAGTGACCGGAAATAGTAACATGAAGACGTTTCGATAATCTTTGAATAACCGAAAACTTCAACATATTAATTATTCACCCTTTTCTTCGCCTTGTTCTTCTTCAAACAAAGCTTCTTCTTTACGGCGATTTTCGTTGATTTCCTGAGCATCAGCCAAAATGCTGCCGCTGGAAGCCTGTACTTTTTCAGCAGTCTGCATTACGCTTTCTTTAGCGCGAAGACCTGCAGCTACAACATTGGCATACACTTTCTTAGCATCTTTGCTGGTCAACATTTTAAGACCTACAGTACCAAGAGCCAAACCGGCTGCGAATAAATTAGCGGATTTTACTTTTTCTTTGTTTACGTTGAACATATAAATCTCACCTTTCCTCTACAAGATGTAAGGCACCAAAGTGTTCCTTACAAGAATAAAATAAGCGCCTATTGCTTTATAAAAATAGCCAAGGTCTACCCGAACCTTGGCTACTTTTGCCGTAAATCCATCGAATACACTGTATTCGTCAGTCATTACCCTTATGAAATCCTATTTGTTGCCCCCACAACCGGAGGAAGAAATTTCTTTCTTCTTGCCGTTACCGCTACCACCGCAACCGCAACTGCAGCCGCTCTTGCCGCTTAAGGTCTTATACGCCTTGCGAGCAACAAATAATACAGCGATTAATCCGATAAGATATACTATTAGGTTCTCCATTATCATACACCATCCTTAATCAATAATCAATAGTGATTTGTAAAAAAATTTGAGAAAAACATTGATTGGCGTTATATTCTCAACGATTATCAGTAGTCAATTCTCATTTAGATTTTCATGGGAACAAGCTAATAACTTAACAGAAAAACGCATTTCAGTTTTGAATCATTTAATAAATAACTGTTTTTTTCAATCAATGGAAACCAAGTAAACGACCGCCATTGTAGACGATAAAGGCTGCTACCCAAGCAAGGGCCGTTGAATAAACAACGAAGAAAGTTAACCAGCCCCAACCGCCGGCTTCACGTTTGAATACGGCCATAGCCGCAAAACATGGCGGATAAATAAGAACGAACATCATCAAACCAACTGCAACGAGTGGTGTGAATGAAGGGTCCTGACGTAAGTAAACTTGCAATGGCTGTTCATTATCTTCATCAGCCGCAATAGAGTAGAGTGTACCCAAGGTACTTACCATAACTTCTTTAGCAGCGAGAGCTGTAACCAAGGATACGCTCATCTTCCAGTCGAAACCAAGCGGTCTCATAACCGGTTCAATGAATTTACCGATGGAGGCTACATAAGATCCTTCCAATTTTTCAGTAGATTCTTTTTGGTCGAGTTCGCCGATAGCTTCGTCTTTTTCTTGGTTATTAAGGTAAATAGCCCAAGCAACCGGGAATGCATCAGCATTGGCTACTTGAAGGTCATGGAAGTAATCAGGAACTTCAGGTGCAGCATTTGCATCTTCAGCTGTAGCGGCTTCGTCAGTCGCAGCGGCTTCACCGTTAAGACCTTCATCGCCGATTTCTTCTTCCCCTTCTTCAGCGGCAGCTTCGTCTTGTTCTGTCTGAATAGCTGTCATTTCGTCAACCATAGCCATAACCGGTGCTTTTTGTTCATCCGTAGCAATACCGTACTGAAGCAAGATTGCATTATCACGCGCTTCGTATTCTTGGGTTACCTGATCGCGAGCGGCGTCAAAGTCTTGAGACATTGGCACATCTTGCGGATAGGATGCCAAGAACCAAATCAATACGGACGCTGCTAAAATGAAAGTACCTGCTTTTTTAAGATATAAGAAAGCACGTTCCCACATATGCATTAACACGCTCTTAAGAGTTGGCATATGGTATGGCGGTAATTCCATTACGAATGGTTCGGATTCGCCCGGGAATAAGAATTTGCGGAAAATTTTAGCCATTACAATAGCCAATACGATGCCGGCAAAATAAATGGCAGCCAATACGTTACCACGTTGTGCTACCGGGAAGAATGCCCCGATGAACAAAGTGTATACCGGCAAACGAGCACTACAGGTCATGAACTGGGAAACAAGAATCGTAATCATTCGATCGCGGTTATTATCCAAGATACGAGCACCCATAATAGTAGGAATACTACAACCATAACCCATAAGGAGGGGAATAAAGGATTTCCCGTGTAAACCGCAGGCACGCATGATACGGTCCATTACGAATGCCGCACGCGCCATGTAACCGGTATCTTCAAGGAACGCAATGCCCAAGAACAAGAGTACGATAAGTGGAACGAAACTCATTACCGCACCAACACCGGCGATGATACCGTCAACCACCAAGGAATTCAATTGGCCTTCCGGAATTACCGCACCGGCCCAATCGCCAAGGGCTGTGAAAGCGTCTTCAATCCAGCCTTGCGGATAAGCACCGATTGTATTTACGAGATTAAATAAGAGCCACATTACAAATACGAAAATCGGTAAGCCCCAAATACGGTGGGTAAGCACTTTATCGATACGGTCGGAACGGGTTTCGATTTCCTTAGGCGTACCTTTTATAGCATTATTATAAGTAGCAACGGCAAAGCTGTGACGGAATTCTTGGAAAATAATTTCTAAATCAACTTTGTCTTTAAGCTCTTCGCGCCACTGTTCTGCTTTTGCCAAAACCGCTTCGGTACGTTCAAAGGCTTTTACTTTTTTAATTACATCAGGATCGGCTTCCAATAATTTAATAGCCACCCAACGCAATGGATAAGTAATAGTATCTGCTTTCTCAAGTTCATTAACAATATCTCTAATAGCCGGTTCAAGTTCAGGACCATAATCAATAGTCGCACTTGGTTTTTTCGCTTCTTTGGCTACATCGATAACAGCTTGTAATAATTCGGTCGTACCTACATTATTGCGACCAACTGTTTCTACGATAGTCGCACCGGTCAATTCACTCAATTTTTTAATGTCAATGTGAACACCCATTTCTTTGGCCACATCGGACATATTAAGCGCCATAACCAACGGACGTTCCAATTCCAACAATTGAGCCGCTAAATATAAGTTACGTTCCAAATTAGATGCATCAATAACGTTAACGAGAACATCCGGTTCATCATTGATAATTACGTTACGCGCTACTAATTCATCAAGGGAGCGAGCTGTTAAGCTGTATGTACCCGGCAAGTCAATAAAGAGTAAATCTTTACCGCTGAAAGTACATTCCCCTTCTTTCTTTTCTACCGTTACACCGGGATAGTTACCAACATGCTGTTTGGCACCGGTAATATTATTAAAAATTGTAGTTTTACCACAGTTCGGATTACCGGCCAGAGCAATTCGGATAGACGTGGTATTTTGGTCACTCATTCTAGGCCTCCTGACTCACTTCAATATCAATAGTTTCTGCTTCGCTGACACGCAACGCTAAATCAAAGTTCTTTACTTTAATTTCAATGGGATCACCCAAAGGTGCGAATTTCATAACACGCACGAAAGTCCCCGGAACGAGGCCCATGTCAACGAGACGGTGTTTGATGTTACCGGAACCGCGCAACTGTTTAATTGTGCCCGCTTCGCCGGTTTTCATCGACGCCAATGATTTTATCACTATCTACACCTCCTTGTGGCCGAACCAAACAAACTCATCTTCCAAAATTTGCTTAAGAACTGCACTGAAACTGAAATAAAATTACAATTAAATTATAACATAGTCACTGAGGAAATCAATAACTATTTTCAATATCGAATCTTATGAATGTAGATAGACAATCTTCAATTTTCATTATCACTGCTCATCTTTTCAGTATTTTCTCATGAATAATAGCCTCGCCATTCTCATTCTCATTTGAAACGTCTTCTCTTTTATTCTCAATTATAATTAAACTTCAAATATTATCAAAAGATTATCAATTAAATAACTATTCTCAATGAATTATTAAAATATATATTTCGCAAAAAAAGTATGCCCTTAAGTTCAAATTGTCCTAAATATATCGATTCTTTTATATAAATCATCTATGTATGATATAATAAAAATAGATTTAGCTAATTTAATACCAATGAATCCCATTTATTTTACAAAATCAACGTTAACAGCTAATTGACGAAGTTCCCTATTCCCCTCCGGGAATCATCACTCAAAGTATTACAAATTAAAGATAAGGAGATATATATGAAATCATTTCAAACTCTCGGCGTTGTGCCCGAACTCATAGACTCCCTGGCCAAACAAGGTATTAAGGAGCCTACTCCGATTCAGGAACAAGCCATTCCCCCTGCTTTCAAAGGCAACGACTTAATCGCTATGGCGCAAACCGGTACAGGCAAAACGCTGGCATTTTTAATTCCTGTTTTGCAGCGCATCAATATCGAAGTGTTCCAAGAACAAGCACTTATTATTGCCCCAACCCGCGAATTGGTAAAACAAATTGCCGACGAAGCCAAGGCTATCGGCGATATTTTGGGCGTTGATATTCTTCCCCTCATCGGCGGCCGCACTATTGAAGGGCAGCTACAACAATTAGGCCGTCGTCCTCATGTAATCCTCGGCACGCCGGGGCGTTTATTAGACCACGCCACGCGCGGTTCCCTTCACCTCGATACGGTGCGCCGCGTAGTTCTCGACGAGGCGGACCAGATGCTTCACATGGGCTTTTTACCGGATGTAGAATCCCTTATTGAAAAAACTAACGCCAACCGTCAATTGTTACTCTTCTCCGCTACCGTGCCGGATCGCATCCGCAGCCTTGCCAAAACTTACATGAAAAAACCAATGTCCGTAACGGTTAAAGGCAATAACGTAACCTTAGATACCATTGAACAAAAGGTTATCATGGTAAAACCGGAAGAAAAGTTGGACCGTTTAATGGCTCAACTAAGAGAAGACAATCCGTATTTAGCCATTGTTTTCTGTAATAAAAAAGAAGGCGCCATTAAGCTCTCCTACGAATTAACGGCAGCCGGTTTTAACATCGGCGAATTACACGGTGATTTAACACAAGGTCGCCGCACGCAAATTCTGCGTGATTTTGCCCGTGCCCGTACGCAAATCTTGGTAGCTACCGACATTGCGGCCCGCGGTATCGACATTGAAGGCATCAGTCATGTATATAACTACGATGTGCCGCACGATGTAGATTACTACATTCACCGTATCGGCCGTACCGGTCGTGCCGGTACCAACGGCATTGCCATTACCTATGCGACACAAGCGGACGAAACATGGCTTCGCCGTATCGAACGAGCCATTGAAGCAACATTGACAAAATACACGACCGACGGTCAAGTAAAAACCAAAGGCCGTGCCCAAGCACCTAAAAAAACAACGTCATCCAAAAAACCGACTATTAAATCATCCTATCAGGCAACTAAAGCGAAACGACATAAGGCAACAGGCCATAAAGGGGTTAACACAAGACGCCGTCGTTCTCGCTAATAGGATTTAATGTCCTATAACCCGATTTAATAATACAGTGCCTTTCACTATAAGCACTTACAAGCACGTATAAATTAAGGACTACTCTCATAGACACGCTGTTCGTACTTTGAATAGCATGTTCCTATAAGAATAGTCCTTTTTTATTATATATTTGATTTACTTTAAATTATGTGCAAACTGCCTTATTTAAAAACAACCGGTTTCCCGTCTACATCAGCCACGGTAGTGCGACACTTAGGTTGATTAGCACAGGTCCAACTTGTATTACCATTACGCACAATGGCTACTAAATAGCCTTCACCGCAACGCGGGCATTTATATTGCAAGGTCCCCTTTTCCTTAGCCGCCGCCAAAGCTTCCGCCACCTGTGGGTCAATAGAATCCACACTTCCTCGGCCGAAGCCGGTCGAATTTCCGGTCCCATTTCCGTTTAAAGGTCCGCCTTGAACTTTACCGGCATTTGAAGGGTTTGTCGAGACAGGCTTAGTAAAATTACATTTTGGATAATCGGTACAACCGTAAAATTCCCCGAATTTACCGTTTCTAAGTCTTAATTTTCCCTTGCCGCAACGCGGACAAGCTTCGAGCTTACTGAGTTCTTCTTCCGACAAGGCTGCACCGCCTCGATTGATAGCATTACCGGTTCCGCCTGATGGGCGTTTCACCGTACGCACGGTGCTGACAATATTAAAACCGTCTGTATCGAGACCATCCATATTCATGCCGCTATTGGCCTTGTTAATCAAACTTTTTAAGAATTCAATCTGATCAATCAAAAAAGAATCCAACGTATCCCGGCCTTCGCTAATAGCCGCCAAGCGTTCTTCCCAAAGAGCTGTTTCATCGGGATAGAGCATTTCCTCCGGTAAAGCATCCACCAAGGTATACCCCAAAGATGTAGGTTGAATTACTTTCTTTTTGCCTTTTGCAGACATAAACTTACGTGTAATCAATTCATCAATGATGGTAGCCCTGGTTGCTTCCGTACCGATACCGGATACGGCCTTCAATTGCTTTTTCAAATCCTCATTTTTCACATACTTGTGAATTTCTTTCATAGCCTGCAATAAAGTGGCTGCCGTAAAACGGCTCGGCGGTTTGGTCTGCTTCGCATCAATAGCCATATTATCTACATCAACAGAATCGCCTTTTTTCACATTCGGCAGTTCACCACTCTCTTCAATAGGCTGTTTGCGTTTTTTACTTGCTTCCTGCGAATCCGCCTCTTCATCACCGACCGAATCATCCCCATCATTGCCGTCATCCGTTGCTGAATCGTCCTTTTTAGCTTTTTGATATAAAGCCTTCCAGCCTACTACCAAAATAACGCGACCATGAGCGACAAATTCCTCATCACATTGGGTCACCGTTAAACGAGTTTGCTCGTATTCATGTTCCGGATAAAACTGCGTAATATAGGACTGGGCGATGAGAAAATAAATATTTCTCTCCATGTCCGGCAACGTAGCCATGTTACAAGCCACCGTCGTTGGAATAATGGCATGGTGAGCGGTGATTTTCTTATCGTTCCACGCCCGTGATTTAATGGTTAAATCAGCACCTTGAGCCCATTCACCGATAACGCCGCTGTTTTTACTTAAATTCTGTATGATTGCATGGCGATCTTCAAATTGATTTGTCGGTAAATAATCACAATCCGAACGCGGGTAAGTAGTCAATTTCTTTTCATATAATTTCTGCGCCGTATCGAGCACCTGCTGCGGGTCATAACCATAAGCCTTCCCTGCTGCAACCTGCAATGCCGACAACGATAAAGGCAGACGCTGGGCTTCTTTTTTCTTCGTCTTCTCCCGTTTGGAAATGACGCCCGTCTTACCATCCATCAAGCGCTTAGCCAATTCTTCGGCTACCGCTTTTTTTATTAAACGCCCTTCCGGGTCGAGGCCGATTTGATCGTCTTTAGGCTGCCACGTGGCCCAGAAACTGCCGTTCGGATGTTTGTATAAAACTTTTAAGGTAAAGTAATCAACGGGCACGAAATTTTCCAATTCCCGTTCACGGCGAACCACCAAGGCCAGGGTCGGGGTTTTTACACGGCCAATCGGAAAGGTAACTTTATTCCCCTGCCTGCGTTGCTGTAAGGTATAAGCACGGGATAAATTCATGCCTACGAGCCAATCGGCGCGGGCTCTGGCCAAAGCAGATTGTTGTAAATTATAAAAATCCTTATTATCACGCAAGTCATTGAGAGCTGCGCGAATCGACTTTTCATCCAGCGCATTCAACAAAATACGCTGCACAGGTTTCTTATTATTTACGTACACTAAAATCTCATCAATAAGGAGCTGTCCTTCGCGATCCGGGTCACCGGCGTTAACAATTGTATCCGCATCTTCGATAAGCTTTTTAATAGTCTGAAACTGCTTAGCACTGCTCTTCGTCACCAGCAATTGCCATTCGTCCGGCACTATGGGCAAATCGGCGGCATTCCAACGCTTATAGCGTTCATTATAGTCCCCCGGCTGAGCCTGTTCCAACACATGTCCAAAGGCCCAAGTGACTACATCATCGCCTTGCACAATAAAACCGTCGCGCTTTTGCACATTCTTCTGCTCCGGTAAATATTTACTTATTTCTCGCCCCATACTGGGCTTTTCGGCAATAAATAATCTCATAGGCCCTCCTTTGTCTGTTCTATTATACACTAAACCGGGCGTTCATAAAAGGAACCCACTCATACCGGTGGTGCGGATACGCCCCAATGGTGCTTCTAGTCACCAAATATGCACTCCATGATAATGGCCCACGCCTGCTCCACGCCTAAACCGTCATCCCTGTGACTATCTTAAATTTAATAAAATGAATTTAATGACAAAACGCCCGTCATTAGTATATAATTTTAAGGATAGATAATTTGTATGAGGTGACAACATGACATTCTTAGAAGAAGTTAAACGCCGACGCACGTTTGCCATCATTTCGCATCCGGATGCCGGTAAAACTACATTAACTGAAAAACTGCTCCTTTACGGTGGTGCTATTCACTTAGCCGGGTCCGTAAAGTCTCGTAAAACTCAAAAATATGCCGTATCCGACTGGATGGAAATCGAAAAACAACGTGGTATCTCGGTAACAAGTTCCGTGCTTCAATTCGATTATGACGGCTGCCGCGTCAATATCTTGGACACCCCCGGTCACCAAGACTTCTCGGAAGATACTTACCGTACCTTAATGGCCGCAGACAGTGCAGTCATGCTTATCGACGTAGCGAAAGGTGTGGAAGCGCAGACAAAAAAACTCTTTGCTGTATGTAAAGAGCGCGGTATTCCTATTTTCACCTTCGTCAACAAAATTGACCATTTCGGCCGTAATCCCTTTGATTTGATGGAAGAAATTGAAAACTCCTTGGGCATTCGCGCCGTTCCTATGAACTGGCCAGTTGGCATCAACGGAGAATATCAGGGGATTTACGACCGAGAAACTCACACGGTTGACCTTTTTGCCAAAGACGAAACACATGGTCAACAAAAATTGGCATCTACCAAAGAATCGGTAGACGATCCGGCATTTCGTGAGTTATTGGGCGAAGAAGTGCATCAGTCCTTGATTGATGATATTGAACTCCTCGACGTAGCAGGCGACGAATTCGATTTCGACCGTGTTCGTGCCGGTGAATTAACGCCAATGTTCTTCGGTTCCGCTATGACCAACTTCGGGGTTAAACCGTTTTTAGAAAAATTCCTCGACTTAGCCCCCTCCCCGACTCCTCGCCAAGCCATTGAAGAAACCGTAGAAGCCACTTCCGAAGACTTCTCCGCCTTTGTTTTCAAAATCCAAGCCAATATGAACCCTAACCATCACGATCGCATCGTGTTCATGCGTATTTGCTCCGGTAAGTTTGAAAAAGGCATGTCCGTATTGCATCGTCAATCGAATAAAAGTATTCGCCTGGCGCAGCCGCAACAGTTCTTGGCTACGGAACGCACGATTATCGACGAAGCCTATCCCGGCGACATTATCGGTGTTTTTGATGCCGGTACTATGGGCGTAGGTGATACCCTTTGTGCTCCTAATCACAAAGTAACCTTCGGCGACTTCCCTGTGTTCCCACCGGAATTCTTTGCCCGCGTCAGCCCGAAAGATACGATGAAACGTAAACAATTCCAAAAAGGGATGACTCAATTGGCCCAGGAAGGTGCGGTACAGATTTTTGAACAGCCTCATTCCATGGACTCCTTCATCGTCGGCGCCGTTGGTATGCTTCAGTTTGAAGTATTACAGTATCGTTTACGCAATGAATACGGTGTTGAACCGATTACTGATTCCCTCCCTTACAGCGTAGCCCGTTGGGTAAAAGAAGATGTGGATATTAAGCAGCTTAAAGGTCTTGATAATGCCATGGCTGTTAAAGATAATCGGGCGCGAACCGTTATTTTGATAAGTAATGAGTGGCAAATGGGATGGGTTGTGGAACGAAATCCTGATGTGACGTTCTTAGAGACGCCGGCGCTAAATGAGCATATTTAGTGTTTGCTTGGGCGGTAAGCTTAAAATAATTATTTAAAAATAGAAGGTGTCCATGTATTAGATATTTTCTTTTGGCAAAATAAATAATTAATTTGCGAATAAAATAGAGAGGATTCCTGCCGAAAAGTGACTGCGCTTTTGGCAGATAAAATCTAAAACACTTAATATAAATAGAGAGGACTCGTGCCGAAAAGTGACTGCGCTTCGCTTGTAAAACTTTTCTTACACGAGTCCTCTCTATTTCTTTTATATCATCTCAATTCAAAGCTTTTATCTGCCAAAAGAAAAGACTATAGAACTTCCTACAAGGATCCTCTCTATTTTTTATATCATCTCAATTTAAAATCAATTTTGCCAAAAGAAAACTCCAATCTACTCTTACATGGACACTTTCTATTGTAAACATCTCAATTTAAGGCTTACCGCCCGAAAGCAAACACCTGCGTATCTCCTCTATTCAGCGCCCGGTGGCACTCTAATTCAGTTCACATCATGATTTCGTGGAGGTGGTGAGGCTCTGAGTCAGACTCACACAAAAAAAGAAGGTTCCAAGCAAGGAACGCCTTTTACTGTGAAACAGTCAGGCTTCCGGTGTGGAACCTTCTTTTTACTTAGAAAAGTGGCACTATTGATGCCAAGGTTGGATGGTTATGGGCGAGCAGGAAGTCACGGAGTGACCACAGGCCGCCGATGATTTCTACGTAGTGGAGGCGTAGTTGCATGCTTAGGAGTGGGTTGTCTCCTTCAAATACGGGTACGCGGTCCAGGTTAAAGCGGTTTTCACCGCTTCTTACATTCCCTGTATCAACGGTAAATGCCAAGCGATAGCCTGCTGCCTGAGCCAAAGCGTCTACTTGCGGGTTAGTAAAGCCGCACGGATAGGCGATGTATTGCACCGGATGGCCTAGTGTAGTTTCTAATAATGTTTTAGAATGGCTAAATTCATCAGCCACCGCATCGCTGGAGAGCTTGCGCAAATCTTTATGCGAATAGGTATGAGATTCAACTTCAAATATATGGCTTGCTTCCATTTCTTTCAGCTGCTCCGCCGATAAGAATCCGGGAGCGCCAATGGAGTCGCCAATCATAAACAAAGTGGCCTTCATGCCGTATTCTTTTAAAATCGGCATTGCTTCGGTATAGTTGTCTACATAGCCGTCATCAAATGTGATTACGACCGGTTTACTTGGCAATGGCAAATTATTCTGCAAATAGCCGTATAATTCTTCCATAGTAATCGCATGATAACCTTGCTCTTGTAAATATGCCATTTGATTTCTGAAATCCGAAGTTTTCATTGTCAATGGGGAAAATTTTTCATCATTCACTTGATGATAGTTTAAAACGGGAATCCCTCGCAGTGTATACACCGGTGCGGTAAAATAAAACACCAAAGTCGCAAACACAACTAAAATAGCGACTACACCAAACACTTTACCTGTTAAACGTAACATTACGCTTTTAACTCCTATGAAACTCTTGCAACTTATATTTTTGAAAACGCAGGTTAACTTTCTAATTATTGCTTACTCTTGCAACTTATATTAAAAAAATGCAGGCTAACTTTCTAATTATTGCTTGCTATTTTATTATTTCATTGCAAAAGACTAAGCTACTATTTTTAGTCAAAATAGTAGCTTACTTTTATCCTTAAACACCAGCCGAATTTTATTTCAAATTTCAGCTGACATCTAATAATACGCCTATACTTTTAAATTTGCAATAGTTATTTTTGAAAAATAATTTTATACCCTGTTATAATGTTTTATCTTTGCTAAATTGCAATATCAAATTGAACACTTTGTAAATCCACTAACTTCTTAACTTC
>NZ_JALKIG010000032.1 GCF_023051165.1 Veillonella sp. KGMB01456 | reverse complement strand
CAGTTACATAGCGTTTTTGCCCATCCTGAGTTTCATAAGAACGGGTATTCAAACGACCTTCAACGAAACAACGGCTCCCTTTACGTAGGTTACCAGCTGCTTCCCCTAATTTACCCCAAGCTACACAGTTAATGAAGGCGGTTTGTTCCTTCTGTTCATTGGTAGTGGAATCAAAATATGTGTTTGTCGCAGCCACTGTAAATGATGCTACGGCTCTACCGGTTTTAGTAAAGCGCACTTCAGGGTCACGAGCTAAATTACCTAAGATCTGTACTGAGTTCATAGTAAACCTCCCAGAGCTTACTTGCCGTGTTTAACAATTAGGTGTTTAAGGACATCATCGTTGATTTTTAATACACGATCGATTTCTTTGATTTCTGCAGGATCTGCTTCAAAGTTAACCAATACGTAGAAACCGTCAGTGAATTTTTTCACTGCGTAAGCAAGACGACGCTTGCCCCAACGATCTACCTTTTCTACTGTGCCGCCTACACGAGCAATCAAAGCTTCTACTTTTTCAATAACCGCGTTGGTTGTCTCTTCTTCGGCTGGTTTCACAATCACCATGACTTCGTATTTGTTCATACAAAATCACCTCCTCTTTTGGACATATGCCCCTATCTTCCATAGGGGTAGGAAGCGCTTACCATCAATAAGCTTTTCAATTATATACTAATTCTAATAAAAAGGCAAATTTTTTATGAAAAAAAGCCCAAAATTTCCAATAATTACTATTTGCTGTTTATACTATTCTAATTTTCTATAGAAAATGACATTTTTAACTATACACCGAACTCTACACAGAGTATACTTAAATAAGAGTGTATATCAAAAAGATTGCAATGATTACAATATTATTATATATGTAGGAGGTTTGACCTATGAAAATCAGAGTAGGCATTGTAGGCTACGGCAACTTGGGCCGTGGCGTAGAAGCGGCTGTAAAATTACAGCCGGACATGGAATTAGTTGGTGTTTTTTCTCGTCGTAACGGTTTAGAAACAGTGAGCGGCGTGCCAAGCTACGCTATGAGTGAATTGGAAAGCTTCAAGGGCAAAATCGACGTTATGGTTCTTTGCGGCGGTTCCGCTACAGACTTAATCGAACAGACTCCGATGGTGGCTAAACATTTCACCGTTATCGACAGCTTCGATACCCATGCACGCATTCCGGAACATTTTGAAAATGTTAACAAAGCAGCTAAAGAAGGCGGCAATGCGGCATTAATTTCTTGCGGTTGGGATCCGGGCATGTTCTCCTTGCAACGCGTTTTTGCCGAAAGCATTTTGCCACAGGGTAAATCCTACACCTTCTGGGGCCGCGGTGTCAGCCAGGGTCACTCCGACGCCATTCGTCGTTTGGATGGCGTAGTGGATGCTCGTCAGTATACTGTACCTCGCGAAGAATATTTGGAACAGATTCGTCAGGGTCAAACTCCTGAAGTGACGGCTCAGTCCGGTCACCTTCGTGAATGCTATGTAGTCGCCGCTGAAGGGGCTGACAAAGATAAAATCGAAAACGAAATCAAAACTATGGAAAACTACTTCGTTGGTTATGAAACCATCGTTCATTTCATCTCCCAAGAAGAACTCGACAAAAACCATAAAGGCATTCCACACGGCGGTTTCGTACTTCGCAGCGGTGAAAGCACCGAAGGTACCCGTCACGTTGTAGAATATTCCTTAAAACTCGACAGCAATCCTGAATTCACCGGCTCTGTATTGACGGCCTATGCACGCGGTATTTATCGCTTAGCTAAACACGGCGGCACCGGTGCTTACACTGTGTTCGATATTCCACCGGCTTGGATTTCTACCCACAGTGCTGAAGAATTGCGCGCTCATTCTTTATAATTCGTAACAATATATTAATACCAACAATAGAATAACCTATATACTAAGAGGCTGTAACGAAAACAGATTTTCTGTTATCGTTACGGTCTTTTTTTGTGTATTAACTAAACGTTTAACTCAGTAGTACACTACTTTAAAACCTCTATACTATCTTTTTGGGTACTATAGCACTTTAAAGTGCATTCTTCCTTTCGAATCATATTTAGCATATAATGAATCCATCAGCTGATAAGAATTGTTTTCAAAATTTACAAATACATTAATAAATTAGGATTCATTACCGAATACTAACATTTAATACTGCAAAATAAATAACCAAGACTATGTTACAATAAAAGGAGATATATTATGTTACATGAAATTAATTGGCCACACGAATATTTACCGGGTACAACCGACAACTTTGCTTCCAACGAAGTGATTATCCAAGGAGTTACGGCTGCCGAAGCTTTTGACAATTTAATCGATACCGCCATTTGGCCAACTTATTATAAAAATGTGGCCGATGTGGAGTTTGACAATACTAAAGGTACCAAGCTTGCTGAAAATACGCGTTTTCGTTTTAAAACCTTCGGTTTCCCTATCGAAGCAGAAATTACCGAATTTGAAGCGCCAAAAGGTGATCAACCGGGCCGTTTAGCTTGGCATGGCTGGGCTGAAGGCGACGCCGAAACGCGTCTTGATGTAATCCATGCTTGGCTCATTGAAGATTTATCGGAAAATCGTGTGCGTATTTTGACTCAAGAATCTCAAATCGGCAAACCCGCCGTGGCTTTACACGAAGACCCAACAGATCCAATGAATATCGGCCATCAGGACTGGCTCCGTGGCTTAGCGGCTACTTTATTAAAAGCAAAAGCCGGTAAATAATAAATTATATTTTTAGGAAGGGATTATCATGGCTACCAAAAATTCTATGTTTCAATGCCCCGTTGAAGCGGCTCTAAGCCTGTTAGGCGGCAAATATAAATGCATCATCTTATGGCATTTATTGGAACGTACTCATCGTTATAGTGAATTACAGCGTGTCATTCCTCAGGCAACGCCAAAAATGTTAACCCAGCAGCTGCGTGAACTGGAAGATGCGGGCGTTATCGAACGCAAAGTCTATCCCGTAGTCCCACCTAAAACAGAATACAGCTTAACGGAATTCGGCCTCACTTTATCCCCTATTATCGAGTCCATGTGTGACTGGGGCAAAACGTATATGGGAGATAGAATTGCACCAAAAGATTGTAATTCGTAAATACTGAGTAATATTAACAACTAAAAATTCCTCTTTAAAGCAACTTAGAGATAACATCTTTAAGTTGCTTTTTTATTTGCTTTTTTAAATTACTTCTTGCTTTCCCCCTCAATGACTGATTATCTAAAATTGATCTTCCTAATATTTATTTCATCTGCCCCTTGATTTTAATTTAAACAGCGTTTAAAATTAAATTGTAAATTAAACAATGTTTAAATTTTAAAATAAAACAGCAAACTATATTACAATTCTTATTTTTCTAATCTATATAAAGGACATAATTATGGCAGAATCAACGAAAGATAAAATCATCAACACAACCTATCGCTTAATGCTCAATAATGACGATATCAGCAGCATCACGGTACGCATGATTGCCGCCGAAGCAGACGTCAACGTGGCACTCGTTAATTACCATTTTAAAAATAAAGAAAACCTCTTTAATGAGGTCATCAACCAAATTCTAATCCGTGCCAAAGAGTTTTTTAAACTCCTCGAAGACGAAAAAACGCCGCCGCGCAAGCGTTTATTCGATTTTTTATTGCAATATCAACAGCATTTAGCCAAGCATAAGAAGTTTATTTTCTATCTCTTTTCATCAAAGCAAACCTTCCCAACCCAGATGACCTATCTTAAATTCTTACGAACCCAAGGGGTTGCCAAAATAATGAGTCATGTAGCCCTCCTCATTAAAGAGCAACAACCGGATGCCTCCGATGAAGCCATACGTAATATGACTAAATTTACCTTCAGCCACTTAATCTCCATTTTGGTCTTTCCGGTTATTTACAGCGCCTCTATTAATGAAGGCGTTAAGACAATGAAAGATGTCTTCATTTCGCCGGAAGAAACCAAAGCATCATTGCATTTCTTTTTTGATACCTATTTCCCGGAATGCGAGATTGAATCGAAGCATAAAATGTAAGCCAGAACTCTAATATCAAGTGATATCTTTTTTACTACTTAGCTAAGGAGCCCCCTATGAAAAAGAAATATATCCCCATCGGCCTGGTGCTGATTCTTTTAATCGGCATCACCATCTACTACTTCTACCCCCGCACAACTACCGGCAAGGTGAACACGGTAGGTACCATCGAAGTTCACCAATACGATATTACTCCGCGCAGCAGCGGTTATATTTCAGGTCTTGATGTAGATCTCGGCAGCCGCATCACCGCCGGTGAAACACTATTTACCTTATCTGAACCAACCACCAACACAGCCCTTGATGCCGCTAAAGCATCGCTCGCTCAAGGAGCCGCCAACTTAGCGGATTTACAAGCCGGTGCTCGTGAAGATCAAATCAAAGCATACAAAGCCTTGGTCGACTCCGCGACCGTTACACGTGACCAAGCGCTACGTGAATTTAATCGCTATGACGCCTTATATGCCGAAGATGCTGTGTCCGCCCAAGTACGCGATCAAAAACAACAAGCCTATGAGGTAGCCCAGCAGAACCTCACCAAAGCGACGGCCGATTACCAAGAATTATTACAGGGCACCCGCAGCCAACAGATTGCCGCTGCCCAGGCTCAGGTAGAAGCGTTAAACGCTAATGTAGCCTCTGCCCAAAGCCGCGTGGAAGATTTAATTATGAAAAGCCCGGTTAACGGCCTTGTTTTAACCAAGAACTACAATAAAGGTGAATATGTGAAAGCCGGCGCACCTGTTTTAACCATCGCCGATATGCAGGATGCGTGGGTCCATATCTACGTGTCGACCGAGCAATTGGCTCTCATTAAAGTAGGCGACAAAGCACAAATCAAAGTAGACGGCTTACCAAACCAAATCTTTGAAGGCTATATTGAACGCATCAGCCCCGAAGCGGAATATACGCCGCGTCAAAGTATCACTAAAACGGAACGCTCAAATTTAGTATATAAAGTGCGTATTAAAGTAAAAAATGGTGAGGAAATTCTTAAACCGGGTATGCCCGTGGATGTGGTGATTCCATGATTAGCATTCAAAATGTCCACAAACATTACGGCGATGTGCACGCCCTTAAGGGTATCAACCTGACCATTCCGGACGGTGAAATGTTTGGCCTCGTTGGTGCCGACGGTGCCGGCAAATCATCGCTCCTTCGCATGCTTTGCGGACTAATCGTCCCAAACGAAGGCACTATAACTATTAATGGTGCCTCGCCGCGCGACATAAAGCACACTATCGGCTATGTATCGCAGCTCTTCGCCTTATATCCCAATCTAAGTGTGTACGAAAACCTCGAGTTGTATGGTCGTCTATACGGACTCAGTAAGGATGATCTGCACAGTAAATGTGATACTCTCGCCGAATATGTAGGCCTTGGCCAATTTAAAGACCGCATGGCCAATGATTTATCCGGCGGCATGAAGCAGAAATTAGCTTTAGCCGTAGCGCTCTTAAACACACCAAAACTACTCATTTTGGATGAACCTTCAACCGGTGTCGACCCCTTATCACGCCGCGAATTATGGACTTTAATCAAAAAAATCAACCAAGACGGTACCACCGTGGTAGTCGCTACGCCTTTCATGGACGAAGCAGACTACTGCACGCAGATTGCTTTTTTTGAAGCCGGTCAAATCTTAGCCCTCGGCACGCCACAAGAACTACGAGCTCAGACCAATGTAAAAGCAAACCAAACACTGGACGAAGTATATATTCGCCTCGTCAATAAAAACAACGAACTTACCGCCGATTATGCAGTGCACCATGACTTTGAGCGACTCACCGATAAACCAATCGTTATTCAAACGCAAGACCTGGTGCGCCGATTCGGTGATTTTACAGCCGTCAACAAGCTTAATATTACTATTAAAGAAGGGGAAATCTTCGGGTTGCTCGGCTCCAACGGCTGCGGTAAATCCACGACTATTCGCATGCTCTGCGGCACCTTGACCCCTACGACCGGCCAAATCGAAGTACTCAATACGGATGTGACAAAGCATGTGTCACTCATAAAATCAAGCATCGGTTACATGTCTCAAAAATTCAGTCTCTATGCCGATTTAACAGTCATGGAAAACCTCACCTTTTACGGTCGCGTCTACGGCTTAAAAAAGGCTGAATTAGCCGAACGCATCGATACCGTCATCAACGAACTTGAATTACACGACATTAAGAACCGCTTAGTCCGTGAATTACCGACCGGCTGGCGCCAACGAGCCTCTTTAGGAGCCGCCATTTTACATAAACCGGCCATCGTGTACCTGGATGAGCCGACCAGTGGTGTCGATCCGTTGACACGTCGTCAATTCTGGGACGTCATCAATAAATTATCCGACCGAGGCACCACGATATTAGTAACCACCCACTTCATGGACGAAGCGGAACAATGTGACCGCATTCTCTTTATGGATAAAGGATCTAAAATTATCGAAGGTCGCCCTAAAGTATTAAAAGAAACCACACCGGGTGCTCATAATTTGGAAGATGCCTTTATTTATTATATGAAACAAGCTAGGAGTCAATGATATGCAACGAATTTGGGCTATACTGATAAAAGAGTTTCACCAGATGAAACGGGATAAAGCCACCTTATTTATGCTGATTTTAATGCCCTTAATGCAGCTCATTATTTTCGGCTACGCCATCAATACGGATGTAAAACATGTACCGACGGTTATTTATGACCAATCAAGAAGCGAAGAAAGCCGCGAGCTTATTAATGCCTTCGTGGGCACCTCCTACTATGATGTCGTTGAATATGTAGATAGCAACCAGGCCATGTTAGACAGCATTTATTCCGGTAAGGCCGTAGCGGCCCTCACCTTTCCGCCAACCTTCAGTGAGGATATTAAACACGGGCGCACCGCGGAAATGCAACTCATCGTCGACGCCAGTGACAATACCATAGCCAACAGCGCCATCAGCACGGCACAACTCTTAGGACAACAGCGGTCCCTAAGTATTACGTCACAACGCTTGCTGGCTACCGGCCAAGCGATGCCATCTGGTAATGCCATTGAAGTTAAAATCAACCCCTGGTTCAACCCGGATTTCATAACCGCCTATAACATTGTGCCGGGCATTATCAGCCTCATGATTACCACGACCTTGGTAAGTATTACGGCCATGGCTATCGTGCGCGAGCAGGAGGTGGGTACCTTGGAACAGTTAATGGTAACGCCGCTCAAAGACTATGAAATCATCATCGGCAAAGTAATTCCCTATGTAATCATCGGCTACGCTCAGGCGGGTATCGCTTTGGTAGCAGGGATTCTGCTATTTGATGTGCCGTTTCAAGGCAGTTTTTTCGTCCTCTTTATGACAACGACCATCTTCCTCATCGCCTCATTGATGCTGGGAATCCTCGTTTCCACCGTGGCCAAAACCCAGCTCCAAGCCATGCAGATGTCGATCTTGGTATATATGCCGAGCATTTTGTTATCCGGTTTTATGTTCCCCCGTGTGGCCATGGATGCCATTTTTCAATACCTTGGCGCCATCATGCCCATGACCTTCTACTTGACCATCATCCGCGGCATCATGCTAAAAGGAATAGGTGTCGAGTATTTATGGCCACAGATTTTTGCCCTTATTACCTTCATTATCATCACCGGTTTTATCAGTATCCACACCTTTACCAATAAACGTAAAAACGGTTAACAGTGCATCCGCGCAGTTTCTATGTTATAATAAATTGTTAACATAGTAATTTATAACTAACATAGACGTCGGTGGTTCCCATAATCACCTATAGCAGACTTAACTGATGAGTGAGGAGAATGAAATGAGTACAAATCTTGAAGTAGGTATTGTAGGCCTTCCTAATGTGGGCAAAAGTACGCTGTTTAACGCTATTACCAAGGCCGGTGCCGAAGCGGCCAACTATCCGTTCTGTACAATCGAACCTAACGTAGGTGTGGTTGACGTGCCGGATGACCGCATCAATCAATTGGCCGTTATGTTTAAATCTAAAAAAATTATTCCGGCTGCTATGCGTTTCGTTGACATTGCCGGTCTCGTAGCCGGTGCTTCCAAAGGCGAAGGTTTGGGCAATAAATTCCTTAGCCACATCCGCCAGGTTGACGCTATCGCCCAGGTTGTACGTTGTTTTGATGACCCTAACATCACTCACGTAGCCGGTTCCATCGATCCGATTCGTGATATTGAAATCATCAACACGGAACTTTGCTTGGCCGACCTTGATTCCGTTGAAAAACGTAAACAGCGTATTGAAAAAATCGCCAAGAGCGGTGACAAAGATGCTCGCATCGAACTTCCGATTTTGGAAAAAGTCATCGAAGGTCTCGGCGAAGCCATTCCGATACGTGCCCAAGGTCTCGACGAAGAAGAGTTGGAAATTCTTAAAGAGTTAACCTTGTTAACGGCTAAGAAATCCTTATATGTAGCCAATGTATCGGAAGATGAAATTTCTGATTACGAAGCTAACGAATATGTAAAGAAAGTAGAAGAATATGCGGCCAACGAAGGTTCCGGCGTCGTAGTTGTATCCGCTCGTATCGAATCGGAAATCGCCGAATTATCCGATGAAGAAGCGGCGGCATTCCTTGAAGAACTCGGTCTTACCGAAAGCGGTTTAACTAAGTTAATTAAAGCCAGCTATTCCTTATTGGGCCTTATCAACTTCTTCACTGCCGGTGAAATGGAAGCCCGCGCTTGGACTATCGTAGAAGGTACGAAAGCCCCTCAAGCAGCCGGCAAAATTCACTCCGACATTGAAAAAGGCTTTATCCGTGCGGAAATCGTAGCGTTTGACGACCTTGTAGCTTGCGGCAGCCAGAATGCGGCCAAAGAAAAAGGTCTTGTTCGCCTCGAAGGTAAAGACTATGTCATGAAAGATGGCGATGTAACCTACTTCCGCTTCAATGTGTAAGCATTAATATGTAATGTTAAAATATATTGTTAAAATATATCGTTACAATATAACGGTTATCTGTTTTAAGAAAATAAAATAAACATTAATAGCTTATTGGCTATAACAAAAAATGTACGCAGTCCAAAATCGGAACTGCGTACATTTTTTTCTGTTTATTCTGTTTACCGGCTAAGCTGTCATATTAAGTTTGGCTTAGTATTTCAATTTACCCATTGGTACATAAATCGTACCGGAAGACATAGGTCCTACGGTGCCCTGCTGGAAGATAACAAAAATTTCATGGTCTTCCGTAGCATAGAAATCGGAAGGAACTTTGTCGACCGTTCTGTTTTCAGGGAAAAACTGTGGCTTTAAATCTTCATCATTGGCAATAGCCTGATTTAATTCATCTAATTTAACGCCGCCAAAGTCATGCAAGGTCAACACTTTGCCACTGGTGCTGTTAAAGGTGAACGCTTTTACTGTATTCAAACCGTTAGCAGCTTGGTCACCAATGGTATACGATTTAAGCAATACACTGAAGATCCCTTTGTCATTGGCTTTAACATCATATGTCATGTACAGATTTTCTTTTACATCCGCTTTAAGATTGTTTTTTTCCAAATTCTTTTGCAATGTTTGTACGTATTTGGTGATTCGACTGTTAATTTCCTTTGTTACCACCGGGCTGACGGATGTTACTGTCGGATAGGTAACATGGATGCGGTCACCACTGATAGCGATTGGTTGAACGGCTACGGATAAACGCTGATAATACGCATTCGCTTCCGGAACTTTCACCAAATCCGCTTCACGCGACAGTTCATCGGATGCTTCCCACATAGCTTTATTGGAAGCCGGCGAAATATCCGAAGATACACGTTTAGTCATAACGCCGGTCGTATTGTTATGTGCTTCGGTCGGCGTCTGTACTGCCACAATATCGCCGTTGTCATCGACTACAGCAGCAGCCGGTTCGGAATCCACTTTTACAACGGCCACGTCAGCAGCATTAACGCCGCCAAAACCGCCCAAAGCGATGGATCCGAATACAGCGGCCATTATATATTTTTGCCATTTCTGTTTCATAAAAAATTCCTCCTTCATTCCCCTTTATGGCTAATGTACTTTAATACATTAAATCATGCCAAAAAACACTATATATTTATAATATAGCAAAAAACGGTGAAAAAATCGTGATATTCTGCATTTTTTCATGATGATTTATGATGTATACAATATAGAGTTAAATTTGAGATTGATTTTTGTCCACAGTTTTTGTACAATCGTCTTGTAGGATTATTAAGTGTTCTATTTTTTATTCTCTCAAGGAGGGTTAGTATGAAGCATGATTTTATGAGTCATGACTTACATCTGCCGGAATTGACGTTCCGCGGTATGCTATTAGGCGTACTCATTACTATTATTTTTACCGCGTCAAACGTTTACTTGGGCTTAAAAGTTGGCTTAACCTTCTCCAGCTCCATTCCAGCCGCTGTAATTTCCATGGCTATCCTTCGTTTTTTCAAAGACTCCAACGTTCTTGAAAACAACATGGTTCAAACCCAAGCATCGGCTGCCGGTACTTTATCGGCTGTTATTTTCGTTTTGCCGGGCCTCTTGATGCTAGGCTATTGGCAAGGCTTCCCTTACATGCAAACTTTATTACTTTGTGCCTGCGGCGGTTGTTTAGGTGTATTATTTACGATTCCGCTTCGTCGTGCCATGGTAGTAAACAGCGATCTTCCATATCCGGAAGGCCGTGCTGCTGCTGAAATTCTTAAAGTAGGCAGTCAGAATCATGGCGACAGCGCTAAACAAAGCGCCAGCGGTATGAAAGAAATCGTAAGCGGCGGTATTTTTGCCGGTATCATCAGTCTTTTCACCAACGGCTTCCATTACTTGGCCGGTGAAATGAGCTTCTGGTTCGGTGTTGGCCGCGGGGTTACTCAGTTCCCTCTCGGCTTCTCCACTGCCTTACTCGGTGCCGGTTTCCTTATCGGTATCTCCAGTGGTATCGCTATCTTGGTTGGTATGATTATCGCTTGGGGCGGTTTCGTGCCTTACTTGACCAATGTATTGCCTATGGGCGATGCTAAGTCGGTAGAATCCTTCGCTATGGCCGTTTGGAAAGAAAAGGTTCGTTTTATCGGTGCCGGATGTATCGGTATTGCCGCTATTTGGACCCTCATTACCTTGGCAAAACCAATTGTTGAAGGTATGCGTATTTCCGTTCAAAATATGAAAATGTCCGGCGAAGAACGTGAAACTCATCGTATGGATACAGATATGAAGCCTTCTACTATCGCACTTGTATTCTTGCTTATTTTAGTTGGCCTCGTTGTTTGTTTCTACTCCTTCGTAAGTGCCGTTGACATCAGTCCTGCTCTTATGTGGACATTCGTTATCTGCGGTATCGTTATCGCTCTTTGCATCGGCTTCTTCGTAGCTGCTGCCTGCGGTTACATGGCC
The DNA here is from genome assembly GCF_023051165.1 of Veillonella sp. KGMB01456. GTDB lineage: Bacteria > Bacillota > Negativicutes > Veillonellales > Veillonellaceae > Veillonella_A. The sequence goes on along the minus strand of NZ_JALKIG010000032.1, from coordinate 13,771 downwards.
GGTCTTATCGGTACATCCGCCAGCCCAATCTCCGGTATCGGTATTTTGGGTATCATCATTTCGTCCCTCGTAGTATTCGCCATTGCATCTGCCAATGACTTATTCGCTACTGAAGCAGGCGTAAAATTCGCTACTGCTATGGCCTTATTCATGACCAGTGTGGTTGTTTGTATTGCCGCTATTTCCAACGATAACTTACAAGACCTCAAAACCGGTCAACTCGTAGGTGCTACACCTTGGAAACAGCAGGTAGCTTTACTTATCGGTTCCGTAGCCGGCGCCATCGCTATCGCTCCGGTTCTTAACCTTTTATACGAAGCTTATGGTTTCACCGGTGCGTTACCTCGTGCCGAAATGGATCCATCCGCTGCCTTGTCGGCACCGCAAGCTACTTTGATGACAACAATTGCGCAAGGTATCTTCAGCTCCAATCTTGATTGGGATTACATCCTTATCGGTGTGGGCATCGGTATTATCGGTATTATCGTTAACTTAGTATTAAAGAGCACAACAGCTACTTTATCCTTACCGCCATTGGCTATCGGGATGGGTATCTATTTACCGCCTTCCCTCGAAATGCCGCTCGTTATCGGTTCTTTAATGAGCTATTTCGTTGGCAAATACTTAGTAAAACGTGCTAAAGAACGTAGCGGTGAATTGGCTGATGCCGATGTTGAACAATGTAACCGTCGCGGCGTTCTCTTCGCTTCCGGTATGATCGTAGGCGAAAGCTTAATCGGTGTAATTATTGCGGTTATCATCGTTATCTCCGTAACTTCCGGCGGTGGCGAAGATCCACTCAGCATGGTTGGCAAAGACTTTGCAAATACTGCTGAATGGCTTGGTTTAGGTGTCTTTATCCTCACAATTGCTTACTTCGTAAATCTTGTATTATCGACTAAGTTCAATCGTGAAGAAGCGCTCGAAATCCAACGCATTAACGAAGAAGAACATAAATAAAATCTTACAAATCTAATCATGAAAACTGTCATGTCCGAAAGGATGTGGCAGTTTTTTTATCTCCTACAAAAATCTTACAAAACCTTGAAAAATTTTTATTAAATTTTACATTTTTCATCTTGAATGTTTACACTATTATGATTTAATGAAAAATATGTGGTGCACTAAATTGTAATCTAGTATATTAAAACCTTATTCAAGGTAGGAGGAAATCATGAGATTAAAAGCCATTTTATCCGGCCTGTTTTGTATGCTGGCCTTGCTCGTACTTGCAGGTTGTGGCAACTCAACTTCAAACAGTGGTTCAGCAAATGACAAAGTAGTAGAAATTGAATATTGGCATGTCGCATCCGATAGTTTTGGTGGACAAACAGTTCGTGAATTGGTTGCCGATTTTAACAAAACACATCCTAATATTAAAGTCACTGAGAAATTTAATCCGGATATGTACAAAGGCTTAACTCAAAACTTACAGGCTGCTTTAGCATCTGGCCAAACACCAGACGTAGTGCAAATGGGTTGGAACTTCTTAAACTATGCACACGAAAACTTTGAAACGGAAAATATTGATAAAATTTTCGCTGATGCAGGTGATCCTAATTTTATAAAAGATACCTTTGAACCTAATATTGCTCGCTTAGCACAAACAGATAACGGCGATCAAGTCGGTGTTCCTTACTCCTTATCCTTACCGGTTTTATACTATAATCCGGATATCTTTAAAGCTGCCGGTTTAGATCCTAATAAACCACCGAAAACATGGGAAGAAGTAGCAGAATATGCTAAACAAATTAAAGAAAAAACAGGTAATCCGGCATTCTTTATGCAAGAATATGCCGATACTTGGACCAATCAAGCACTCGTTGAATCCAATGGCGGCACCATGTTAACTCATAAAGACGGTAAATGGCAGGCCGGTTTTGATACCCCTGAAGCTGCTCATGCTTATCAAGTAATTGCCGATATGGTTAAAAACGGCACAGGCTTACACGCAACTAATGAAGAAGGTTTCCAAAGCTTTACTTCCGGTAAATTAGCTATGGTAGCAACTACCATCGGCAAACGTGCTAATTTTGAAAAATCTTCTAACTTCAAAGTAATGACTACAACCTTCCCTGCCTTTGGCAACAAACCAGTTAAAGTGCCTGCCGGCGGTAACTTCCTCATGATTCTCAGCAAAGATAAAGCTAAACAAAAAGCCGCTGTTGAATTTGTAAAATACTTGGAAAGTGCTGAAAACTTAACGAAATGGGATACTGGTACCGGTTACTTACCGCCACGTAAAAATATGGCACAAGAAGGTCCATACAAAAAACTAATTGATGAAAACGAAAATATAAAAAAAGCCATGGAAATGCTTCCTAATGTAACACCTTGGGTTAGCTTCCCGGGACAAAATGGCTTACAAGCAGAACAAGTGTTAATTGATGCCCGAGATGTTATCCTTAACGGTAGTAAAACTGCATCTGAAGCGTTACACGAAGCAGCTTTAAAAATTAACGATTTACTGAAGTAATATTTCAAAAAATTTTCATATTGTAAAATTAATGCCATTAGAATCAGTAGACCTTAGATTTTATTTTTGTCTATTGATTCTAATTGTGCTTAGAAGGAGTTTTAATATGAATCGTCTTTCAAAATCAGGCTACTTACTGTTCTTGCCGGCTGCATTCTTCTTTTCAATCTTTTATTATTGGCCTTTACTCGTCAATGTAGTTCTTAGTTTCTTCTCATGGAATATGGTAAGTTCTAAGATTAAGTTTGTTGGAATTTCAAATTATACAGATATCGTTCAAACGGCAGAATTTTATTCTGTAATTGTAAATACAGTTTTATTTGTCCTATTTCTTTTAATTTTTAACTTTGTATTACCTTATATTTATTCTTATATCTTAGCTTATGTTCTTAAATACGGGAAAAATCTATACAAAGTATTTTTCTTTATGCCTTCGCTTTTTAGTCTATCCGTTGCAAGTATTCTGTTCTTATGGATATATAATCCATTAGCGGGACCTATTGATGCCATTTTACAAATATTTGGTCTTGATTCTCCTCGTTGGCTGAAAGAACCAATTTTAGTTATTTTCTCTATTAGCATGATTATTGCTTGGAAAGTATTTGGCTATAACTTTATTCTTATGTTGGCTGCCATGATGTCCGTTTCCAAAGAAATGATTGAAGCAGCTCGTTTAGAAGGAGCCTCGGATTGGGTCATTTTACGTAAAATTATAATTCCCCAAACATCTTCGTCAGCAATCTACGTCTTTGTTATTACCGTGGTATTCGGCTTACAGTACGTCATGATTCCGGTCAATATATTAACTCAAGGCGGACCTAATCAAGGCAGTGCAAACCTCGTATACGTTATTTACCAATATGCTTTCGTATTCTATCAAGTCGGCAAATCGGCGGCGTATGCTGTGTTAACGATGTTATTATTCGTTATATTTGCTTGGTGGCGTAATAAAGTATTAGATAAGAAGGTATACTATGAAAATTAATCTAAAAAAAGAACTTATCGGCCATATCATCCTTATAGTTTCGCTGCTCATTTGCTTATGGCCTATTGTATTTCTAGTATCGGCTTCTTTAAAAGATTTAAATCAAATCTTTCAGTACCCTTTGAATCCGCTACCGGAAAATCCAACATTATCCAACTATTTTACAGTATTGGACCGATTCCCTATTTTCCAATTTACCGGTAATACCTTTTTTATTGCCATTACGGTTACTATTTTTAAGATCATAACCAGCTTATTAGCAGGATTCGGATTTGTTTACTATCGATTTAAAGGCAGAGAATTACTATTCAATTCCATGGTTCTGACCTTTTTTATTCCTATGTCTGTGTTAATCATGCCTAATTATTTATTGATCTCTTCATTGGGACTTCTAGACACACCTTACGGTGTTATTCTCGTAGAAATTGTAGATGGCATGGGTATTTACTTAATGCGCCAAACTATGCGCAGTATTCCAAAAAGTATTTACGAATGTGCCATTTTAGAAGGAGCTTCACCGCTATATATCTTATGGCACATTATTCTCCCCTTAGTAAGACCATCAGTAATCTCCATTAGTATTATGTTCTTTATCAATGCTTGGAATGAATATTTTTGGCCATTGCTTATTTTAAAAAGTAAAACAGAATATACCTTAGCTTTAGCATTACCAATGTTTATTAGTGCCGAAGGCGGCAGTGAATGGGGCCTGGCTATGGCACTTGCCGTACTTACCAGTATTCTACCTTTTATTTTATTCATCATTTGCCAAAAATATATTCTCAACACATTTATTCAATCAGGAGTTAAAGGATAATGCACAATATAGTTTTTAATAAAGTAAGTAAAACCTACCACGAAAAAGAAATCATTAAACAATTAAGCTTTGAAATTAAAGAAGGGGAACGAGTGGTCTTGTTGGGACCTTCCGGTTCTGGTAAAAGTACGACTCTTCGTATGATTGCCGGTTTAGAAGACATTAGTGATGGCGAATTATATATGGGAGAAACTCTAATCAATGATGTACCTGCGGGAGATCGTAATATAGCCATGGTCTTTCAAAACTACGCTTTATTCCCTCATTTCAATGTATGGGATAATATTGTATTCGGTCTAAAACTACAAAATCTACCTGAGTCTGAAATCAAAGAACGGGCTAAAGCTGCTATCGAAATGTTAAATTTAAAAGGCTACGAAAATCGCCTGATTCAATCTCTATCGGGCGGTCAAAAACAAAGGGTTGCCTTATGTCGTGCCATCGTAAAACAATCGCCGTATTTTTTACTAGACGAACCATTAGCAAATCTGGATGCACAACTTCGTCAACATGCCCGCCAAGAACTTATTAAAATCCATGAAAGCTGTAACTCTACTATGATTTATGTTACTCATGATCAAGTAGAAGCCATGACTATCGGTCAAAGAATCGCCATTTTACACGAAGGCGTCTTACAACAATTCGACAGACCAGAAATTGTATATGATAATCCGGCTAATTTATTCGTAGCCTCATTTATTGGTACGCCAGCTATGAATCTATGGCCTTTAATAACTAATAACGGTCAAGTAACCATCGGGTCTTCTACATTGGAGTTACCGCCATATGTAAAAGAAAAACTTACAACGCCGGCACTTACCGTAGGTATTCGTCCGGAAAAATTACGCCTTGTTCCGGTAGAACGAGCTATGTTACATGGAGAATGCCAATATATTGAAAATATAGGTAATATTCAAAACTGTTTATTTCAAGTGAATGATATGATTAAAGGATTTATTCAATTTTCAGGATTAGAAAATAAAATTAATATCGGTGATTCATTGGGCATTAATTTTAATTGGAACGACGCTTGTTTCTTTGATAGCGAAACCGGCATTAATTTAAATTCAAAACAAAGCCACTAGGAGGAAACATGAATACTATTGCGATTAGCGATTTACTATTTCCTGCATTTGAAAAAAATGCACTTAGAAATTTACCTCAAAATTTTGGTATGGAGTTTTTTGTAGAATTTGGACCGGTTGAATATTGGCGTTCTTTATTGCCACAATTTAATATTCAATCACGACCTATATCTTTGCACGGACCTTGTGTAACCGTCAATTTGGCCAATCCGGATGATACTCAATATTTAAGCCGCTATGAAAAAGATATTACTTTCGGCAAAGAAATTAATGCTGAATTTATCGTTGTCCATACAAATGAACAATGGTCAGGAAATAGAAAAGATATACAAAACTTAGTTATCGAACGTCTTCAAGAACTTGATAAATTGGCTCAAAATATTGCCGGGCCTCGTCTAGCCGTAGAAAATGTAGGTTTATTAACAAATAATCTATTCAATGAATCCGAGTATATTGAACTCTTTACTAAGTTTCCTAACATTGTTTCATTGATTGATGTAGGCCATGCTAATGTTAATCAATGGAATTTACCTTATGTAATTCAAACTTTAAACAAAAAGATTATTGCTTATCATTTACATGATAATAATGAAAAAAAAGACGAACATCAGCCTATCGGTACCAGTTCTATCAATTGGACAGAATTATTTAAAGCAATCAACACATATTCACCAAATGCCACTAAAGTCTTAGAATACGCCAACGGCACTTTCAAATCTATGGACCAATTATTAGAGCATTTGAACTCTATAGAGTCTTTAATGACAACAAAATAAACTATTAAAAACAATTACAAAAACGGCCATACTTAACTTTAAAAGGTTAGTATGGCTATTTTTGTAAGTGAAACTATATTTTGTTATAATGAAATTAATTACTAATAGTAAATTGCAATATGAAATTGAACACTTTTAAAAACCCAGTAACTTATTAACTTCTTCAATGAAGGCTTCTTGTGGTGTCCGGTAGTTCAGAATTTTGCGTGGCAGTGCATTACACCAATCGGTAGCACGTCGAAGTGTTGCTTCTGAAACATCACGAATGGCAGTTCCTTTGGGAATAATACGGCGTAATAAACCGTTGTGCCGTTCATTAGAACCACGCTCCCAAGCTGCATACGGATGAGCAAAAAACACTTGTAAATACTCTGTTTCTAACTCAGCAATAGATGCAAATTCAAGGCCATTATCGGCCGTAATTGTCTTGCAGAGTTGCTGTAGTGAGTCATGAGTACTGAAGCTTAGTAACCAGCTCTCTAGCGTATTTTTAATATCAGCTGCTTTAGCTGACGGAGAACGCAATGTTACATAAGCCCGTGTTTTACGTTCCAATAGGGAAATAATCACTTCATCATGCTTATCTTTAATGCCACGGACAGTATCAAGTTCCCAATGACCAAACTCTTCACGAGTCAGAATAGACTCATCGCGTAGATCAATAGATTTACCAAGGTTTTTCTTGTGTTTACGCGTATTAGATTTACGCGTAGAACGACGTAATACTAACGGTAAATCCATAGGCTTAATACGGAGAAGACCTTCATGTAGATAGTTATATAAAGTTTTGGTAGACACCATTTCATTACGTACAAACAAGCACTTACGCAAGGCGTAGCCTACAGCAGCATCAAGTGACCATTTATGGACTAATACCTGCTCTTCTACCCACGTAAGAAACGGGGAAATAATACCGGCTTTACGAGTGTTGAAGGAGCCCTGACGGGTTTTCTCATAGTTAAGTTGTCCATAATCTGCCAAGTACATTAAAACTCGTTTACCGGCTTTAATTTGTTCTACAGAACCGCGCTGTATCTCACTTTGAATCGTTGTACGAGAACGGCCTAATACATTAGCAATCGCTGTTTTTGATACACCTGCTTGTAATTGTTTTTCAATAAAAAAGCGTTCTTCATAAGATAAGTGTTTGTTTGTACGTAATGATGTGTTATGATTAATAGAGTCCATAGTGATATCGATACCTCGTGTAAAAGATTTTAGATTAGACACCTTAATCATAACACAAATCGGTATTCACTATGGATTTTTTATATGTTCAATTTCAGTTTACAATTAACCATTAATTACTAATATATAAAATTTTAAATATACATACACTGTTACAGGAGGTGTAATAATGAGTCAAACCATGACCAAAGAAGAATTTTTAAGTCGCTACGCCCTCGATCGAAGGGGCTCTAATAGTGTTAAATGGGACGGTTTAAAACAACGTTTCCGCACCGATGACGTCATCCCTATGTGGGTGGCTGATATGGATTTTAAGGCACCCGAAACGGTTATTGATGCTCTTACGGAACGCGTTAAACATGGTGCTTTCGGCTATTCTTTAATCAGCCCTACCTATCATCAAACCTTTATCGATTGGCTCACACGCCATCACGGCTATACGCCTAAGAAAAACTGGCTCCGCTTTACAAGCGGCACGATAACGACCTTATTCTGGATTTTGCATGCCTTCACTAAGCCAAAAGATAATATCCTTATTCTTTCACCGGTGTATTATCCGTTCTACAGCACACCTCAGGATACAGGCCGCACACCAATCTGCAGTGAACTGCAACAAGACGAAACAGGCCGCTATTATATCGACTTTGACGATGTGGAAGCAAAGATTAAAGAACACAATATTAAAGTTTTCATCCTCTGCAATCCCCATAATCCGGTGAGTCGTATTTGGTCGGAAGAAGAAATGGTTAAACTCTTCACCCTTTGTGAAGAAAATAATATACTCATCGTAAGTGATGAAATCCATGAGGATTTTATTTTTGGACCGGATCCGTTTATTCCGGCCTTAGCCGTACAAGACGGCCGCTTCAAAGATTCCATTATCACCATTACCAGTGCGTCCAAAACTTTCAACTTAGCCTCTTTACCGGTAGCGCATACCATTATTCCGAATGAAGCTCATCGCAAACAATTTGATGCCTATGTAGCCACCATCGACCATACACAGCTCCCGGTGCTGGATTTACTGGCTACAGAAACAGCTTATCAGACGGGCGATGCTTGGTTAACCGGACTGTTGGCTGTAATTAAAGACAACTACGATATTTTGAAAAACACCTTGCTCGAAGCGGCTCCTAAATTAGTATTTACACCGCTGGAAGCGACGTATCTGGCCTGGGTTGATTTTAAAGCCTATGTGGCTCCTGAAGAACTGGATAACTTCATGATTAAACAGTGCCGCGTCGGCGTAAACACAAGTCCTAACTTTGCTCCAGCCACACCGGGTTTTGTACGCTTCAACTTGGCAGCCCATCCGGATACAGTGCGCGAAGCCGCCAATCGTATTATTAAAGGACTACAATCTATTAACCAAATTTAATTTTAAAGTAAACTCTCAATTTATATAAAGGTAGGAGATGCCCATGCGTCGTCACGATCGTCAGATTACTGATGAAAACACAATTAACGAACTCATTGCGCGCTGTCGTGCCATTCGTTTAGGCTTACGCGATGAGGATGAAATTTACATAGTACCGCTTCATTTTGCCCATTCTTTTGAAAACGGCCAGCATGTCTTTTATTGTCACAGTGCCCCTATGGGGCGTAAAATCGACTTAATTAAACGCACCGGTTATGCTGCTTTTGAAATGGACGGCGGCCAAGAATTACTACCCGGTGAGATAGCTTGCGATTATTCTTCAGCCTATTTCAGCATTATCGGTACGGCCGATGCTTCTTTGGTAGAAGATATGGCTGAAAAAGAAGCCGCCTTAAATCTCATCATGGCGCATTACACCGGTAAAAACCAATGGGAATATAAACCGGCTATGCTAAAAGCCATAGCTGTTATAAAACTAGTAGCTCGAGAGCTGACTTGTAAAGCTAATCAGGCTCCGGTATAAAAACAAAAAACAACATATACACTTATTAACAATACTTAAAAAGCTCCAACATCAGAATCCCAATGTTGGAGCTTTCATTATATTTGATATTTGATTTTATTCGTGCCAAATCACTCTCTAATCAAAGCTAATTAAAGGTCGCCCAAGTAGCGTTTGGCTTCGCAGTAGTTAACCATGCCTTCTACAACTTTTTTAGCGGCGCGCATAGCGAGTACTACGGTAGCCGGTTTATGTACTACGTCACCGCCGGCAAAAACGCCTTTACGGCTCGTCATACCGTACGGCATTTCACGCGTTACTACATAGCCGTCCTTGTTAACTTCAATCCCGTTGCCCGGGCCGACTAAGCGTGCATTCGGTTTATGACCGATGGCGATGATAATCTTATCGGCCGGAATCACTTCATAGTGACCGGTTGGCTGGATGGATCCGTCTTCCTGTGGTTCTTGAATTTCACAACGTAAACCTTCTACCACAACGTCCCCTTCTACACTGGACGGAGCCGCGTAGAACTTGAAGCGAATATTTTCTTCTTTCGCTTCTTCGTATTCAGACGGATTGGCACTCATGTTTTCTTCGCCGCGACGATACGCTACCGTAACCGATTCAGCACCTAAACGCACGCAAGTACGAGCTGCGTCCATAGCCACATTACCGGCACCGATTACAACAACGCGGTCACCCTTTTGAACCGGAATGGCATCATCACCGACACGACCGTTTTGATGCAATTGAACGGCTGTCAACAAAGCCATGGCTTGTAAAACACCCGGTTTTTCATCGCCGCGCATAGGAAGTTCCATCGGTACATGGGTACCGGTTGCGATGAAGATAGCGTCATAGCCTTCTTCAAATAAGGAATCGATTGTTTTATCCGGTCCGATAACCGTGTTACATTCGAATTTAACACCAAGCGCTTTAAGGCGATTAATTTCACGATGTACCACTTCTTTACTCAAGCGGAATGCCGGAATACCATAGAGCAAAATACCGCCCGGTTCATCCTGTTTTTCAAAAATCGTAACTTCATAACCAAGTTTGGCCATATCACTGGCTACGGTAAGGCCCGCAGGACCGGAACCGATAATCCCGATTTTGCCCTGATCCTTAATGATTGGTTTCATACGACGTAAGCCGTGTAAGCTTTCAAAATCCGCCGCAAAACGTTCTAATTTACCGATATTGATTGGCTTATTGGCACGATTCAAAATACAATGGCCTTCGCACTGCTTTTCACGAGGGCAAACTCGACCGCAAACGGCCGGTAAATTACTGCGTTCGCCGATAATATCATTGGCTTCCCCAAAATTGCCGCGCGCAATGGCTTGAATAAAGCGCGGAATCTCATTTTCAATCGGACAACCGGTACGGCACAAAGGCTTCGCGCAATTTAAGCAACGCTTAGCTTCCGCTAAGGCTTCCTCTAATGTATAATCAGCATCTTCCAAGTACGCATGGTGGCGAGCCTTCGCCGCTGCATCGTTGGCTACTATATTTCCTGCTTGTTGATTTGTTACTTCATTCGGTCCAACCATGGAAATCCCTCCTCTAATTCTCACTTATCAATGCCTTCATTGATGAGTCAATTTATACTATTCCTTTTCCCTATATCTTTTTTTAAAAACTAATTCTACTATACCATAACGCCTGTAGCTAGTAAATAGTTGACAAAATAAGCCATAATTAGCCGATTGACTTTTTTACAAATATTGTCAGTACAGGACCACAATAAAAGAAGCCACCATTTGAGAATGACTCAGATGGTGGCTTACAAACCTAATTATGAACTTTTTAATCCAATTACTGGATAAGACCGTAGAACATAGCGGCTACAGTGATGATACCGATTACGATTACAAAGTAGTTTGTTACGCTGCGGTATTTCTGCATTTTTGGTACTTTGAAAATAGCAACCATAGGCATTAACAAGAGAATGAAGGCGATAGCCGGACCACTCAATGTTTCGATAATACCTAAAATGCTTGGGTTAATGTAAGCAATCAAGCAGCAAGTAATGAGCATGAATGCCAAGATAATGCGGTCAACCGTTTTAGCATTTAATTCTTTTTTGTTAACATGGCCTAAATCAATAACGATGTCGCGTAAACCTTCATAAGCACCTACATAGTGACCCAAGAAGGATTTAGTAATCGCAACGAAGGCGATGATTGGAGCCAACCAAGCGATGAATGGTGTATTAAAGTGGTTAGCTAAGTAGGATAAAATGGAGATGTTCTGATCTTTAGCAGCCTGTAAATCAGCCGGAGATAAGGCGAATACGCAGCTGTAAACGAAGAACATTACAACGCCGAACATCAATAATACAGCGTATTTTTGAATATCATGACATTTTTTATCTACATGTTCATCACCGTATTCCTGACGTTCTTTCATAACGAAAGCAGAAATAATAGGGAAATGGTTGAACGAGAATACAAGAACCGGGAATGTCATCCACAAAGTCATGAGCATAGCACTGCTGCTACCGCCTTCAGGCTGGTAGGTTAAAATAGCGGTATTCCATTCAGGAATGAGGTATAAACCGATAACCAATAAAGTGGCAATAAACGGATATACCAAGTAACTCATAATACGTACGATAATATCCTGACCCATACGAACGATGGCCAATAAACCAACAATTACAGCTACCGTAATTAAAGCACGATCAACGCCGGCAATACCGAGCTGATTCTGTAGTAAGCTGTCAGTCGTGTTGGTAATCGCTACGGAATATAATAACAAGATTGTATAAATACCAACAAAATAAACTACATTGAATACACGAGCTGCCGTAGGCCCCCAGAATTCTTCAACCGCACCGATGATACCTTTATCAGGTGAAGAAGCGGACATAACAAAGCGCGCTAATGCACGGTGAGCCAAGAATGTTACCGGGAATGCAAATAAGGTAATCATCAATAATGGCCAGATGCCGCCGATACCTGCGTTGATTGGCAAGAATAATACGCCGGCGCCGATGGCTGTACCGAATAAACCTAACATCCAAGTCGTATCTTCTTTGTTCCATTTGGAGGCATCTAATGTTTTAGTAATACTTTCGCGAATTGTTGTTTGTTCGCCATATACCGGTAATTCCTCCTGAACCGGTATGTCCTTTTGGACTACTGTTCTTTCATCTAACATACCTTTACTCCTTAATAGTAAAACCTGTAAAACCTAAAAACAACACTTTTCGTCCTTTTCTAAAACCTGCCCCCAAGTATCCGTTCAGAAAAGACATCTTATGTATGTATGATAGCATAGCATACCTAAAATGACAACTAATCATCATGATTGTATTGCATAGAGTGTACTTTCTGAGTGTTCAATTATTTATAATCAAACAATTAATAGTAAACATACATAAATTATAATATTAATCAGAATATTTTCACTTAATATTTTTGTATTATATTATATTAATTACTATTTTATAATATTTACGAAGTATTACTCATATTTTCATAAAAATAAGGTGTAATATCCACCCCATAAAAACATTCTTAAATTCAACTTATTGTTATGATTTTTATCGGTTTTTCTTGATTAGTTTCTGTAAAAATTACTCAAATATTTATTAAATGGCTCGTCTTATGAGTATTCTGTATAATTAATACGCAATTTGTGAATGAATATCAATTATGTATACTATCCGTTGCTATTATACATATTTACATATATAATGGATTTATAGGGTTTGTCACTGTTTTTTACTATAAATGTGTTTTTCAGACTTACTATGTTACTGTATTTTTATGAAAGGAAGATGTTAACGTATGAGTGGACGCTATGAAGTAAAATTTAGATATAAAAGTACCAGCCCAACCTCGCGGGGCAGTGTCAATGCCACAACAGTAACGGCTACCAGTATATCTGATGCAAGGAATCAGGTTATTGCTTCCCATAGTTACGGTAAGGGTGTAACCATTATTTCGGTGGTGAAGAAGAGTTAAGAAGTATTACACAAAGAGAAGCCTCACAGAACAAAATTCTGCGAGGCTTCTTAATTATCTCTTAAAATTCATAATAATCGTCTTTGCCGATATGTATAAAATACACTTCACACATAGTATAGCCTTCGGCCTTCACCGCATCAGCAATGCACTGTGCCATCTGTTTTTCCATAGCAACACCACGATCATACTGTAACACTTCCACTAAAGGATACATGTCATGGATTTTACCATCACGAAAATACTTTGTTTCCGGACATTCTAAGGTAAAATAGTCTACCGGTGTATCAGACAATTCAGCCAGCTGTTTAGGCAAAGCAATACTTAACTTTTGAACAACGTCAGGTATAACACCTTTGAAGATTAATTGGGGCATGATTACTCCTTACCACTTTAATAAATTGATATTATTTTTCAGTATGTATTTTTTACTTACAACCTACTTGCAACTACTTACAACCTACTTACAACTACTTGCAACCTACTAAAAACTACTTACAACCTACTTACAACTACTTAACATTCTTTAAAATTGGTTAATTGTAAACTGAAATTGAACATATAAAAAATCCATAGTGAATACCGAT